>NZ_FNSD01000001.1:4065220-4742757 GCF_900105625.1 Terriglobus roseus | reverse complement strand
GAGAAAGTATGCCTGATTCGACACCGGCGAAGGGCTTGGATTGCGATCTTCTGGTCTTCGATCTCGATGGAACCCTCATCGATTCACAGCAGGACCTGTCCAATTCCGTCAATGCAACACTCGCTTACCTTCAGCGGCCTGCGCTTCATGACAAGCGCATCGCTGAATTCATCGGCGATGGCGCAGCGATGCTGGTACGAAGGGCTCTTGAAGCGACAGGCGACGCGAGTGACAGCGTGATGGCGGAAGCGCTGCCTTTCTTCCTGGACTACTATCGTTCCCACAATCTGGACTTTACCTTCGCCTATCCCGGGGTGATCGCGGAACTGCAGCGGATCCAACAGGTCGCACCGACACTTCCAATGGCGATCCTGACGAATAAGCCCTTCCGTCCTTCCAGGATCATCTGTGACGGACTGGGCCTTTCCCCGTTCTTCTTTCAGAATTACGGCGGCGACAGCTTCCCACAGAAGAAGCCAGACCCGTTCGGCATGAACGCTCTTATCCGGGAGGCCACCGCCATGCTTGGTCGGCAGGTCATCGCGGAGCGAACCGTCTTGATCGGTGATTCGCATGTCGACGTGGAGACCGCTCGCAACGCCGGCGCACTCTGTCTCGGCTGCAGCTACGGTCTTGCCCCGGAGCGCCTGCGAGAGGCAAGACCCGACCATATCGTCGATAGTCCGACAGAGTGGATCAGCGGCTTACGGACGCTTCTGCTTTAGCCTTCGGCAGGCGCCGCTTCCCGCTCCTGCCGGATGGAGGCGCCACTTACCTCGGCGCCGGCGCCCGGGTGCAGACGGAAGTATGAGGGCATGCTGGCAGCTGCGAACACGGCCATCACAAAGAACGCCACTCGGAAATCAAAGGCACTCACACCACCGCGCAACGACGCGCTGATATGCAGGGCAAGAGCTGCGACTGCGACACCCAGGCTCGTCGTCAGTTGATTGATTGTGGTCGTCAGCGTAGTCCCGCTGGCCTTCAGATTGTTGGGCAGATCGGCGTAGCCGATAGTCGTCAGCGAGGTCAGTTCCATCGAGCGGCCAAGTCCGCCAAGAAACAGGACGCCCAGCATCAGTAATCTCGGACTGTCCGCGCGAAGCCAGCCGCAAGCTGCCAACAACACGACCGTGAAGAAGCCGTTCACGATCAGCACCTGGCGGAACCCATAGCGTCGCAGCAGCGGTGCCGTCAGCGGCTTCATCGCCAGATTGCCCGCGAATACCGCCATGGTCAGCGAACCGGACTGCAGCGGATTTAAACCGAACGCTTCCTGGAAGAGCAACGGCAACAAGAACGGGACTGAGTAGACGGCCATACGGAAGAGTGAACCGGGGCCGTTGTTTACACGGAAAGTATCGATCCGCCAGACTTCCATCCGGAAGAGTGGCTCGCGTGCAGTCCGCATCCAACGCACCATGCCCACGGAGAGTCCCGCGGCAAGTGCGCCGACGACCAGCAGTTTCACCAACGGCAGCGGCGTAGCCTGCATGGATTCGAGCAGGTACATCAGACAGAACGAAGCACCGCCCGCAAGCAGAAAGCCTGGCAAGTCGAAGGACTCGCGACGTGTCTCTCCGTCAGGCGGCACGATCTTCATCACCAGGCCAAAGAGCACCACACCGATCGGGACATTCAGCAGGAACATCCACGGCCAGCTCGCAAAGCTGAGGATCCAACCGCCAACGGGTGGTCCCAGGATGGGTGCCACCAGTGCAGGCCAGATCGTATAGGCGATCGCCTTCATTAACTGGGCCTGCGTGGAGGCACGCAACACCATGAGCCGGCCCACCGGCACCATCATCGAACCACCGATCCCCTGCAGTACGCGTGAAGCCGTAAAGAGCGGCAGCGTGTGGCTCATGCCACACAGCGCGGACGCAACCGTAAAAATCAGGATGGCTGAAGCGAAGACACGGCGTTCGCCGAAACGCGTCGCAATCCATCCGCTCACAGGGATGAAGATTGCCAATGTCAGCAGGTATGCCGTAATTCCGACATTCACCGCAATGGCGGACGTCCCGAAGTCACGCGCCATGGTGGGCAGACCGGTCGCGATGATCGTCGCGTCAAGGTTCTCCATGAAGAGAGCACCCGCTGCCAGCAGCGCGACGGCGAGCGCGTGGCCGCGGAGGGTTGACGGATCGGTCGCCTTCTCTGAAGTTTTCAAGACTCAAGTTTACCCAACGATTTTTCTTGCCTGCAGGCTCCGGCGGTGTTCTATTGGATACCCATAGGATCTCATGTTGTTTCACCATAGGAGACGCGTTATGGGCGATCGCACCGACATCTGGCAGGGCACCCTGAGTCTCATGGTCCTCAAGACGCTGCAGTCCGTGGGAGCGCAGCACGGTTACGGGATTGCGCGCAGGATTGAGCAGACCAGTGGCGACCTGCTCGCGCTGAATTACGGAACGCTCTACCCCGCCCTCGTGAAGCTTGAGCAGGAGGGCTACGTCGAGACCGAGTGGGGCAGCTCGGACAACAACCGGCGAGCCAAGTTCTATCGCATCACCCGCGCAGGTCACCGACGGATCGCCAGCGAAACCAAGAGCTGGCAGCAGACCAGCGAGATCATGGCGCGCTTTCTTGCGCTGGAGAGCGCACGATGATCGCCGCCGTCCGTTCCTTTTTCGCGCGTGTCTGCGGCCTTTGGTCTGCGCCAAGCCACGAGGCGGAGATGCAGGAAGAACTGCAGCATGACCTGGCCCTGATGATTCAGGACGGCGAACAGCGTGGTCTGCCGAATACTGAGGCACGGCGCCAGGCACTCATCCAGCTTGGCGGCCTGGAACAGACCATGCAAGCCGTCCGCAATCGCCGCACGCTACCGGCGCTGGAGGAGGCCGTGCAGGATATCCGCTTTGCCCTTCGGCAACTACTCCGCCGCCCCGGCTTCACGCTCACCGCAATTCTGACGCTCACACTCGGCTTCGGTGCCAGCCTTGCCATCTTCGCATTTGTCGACGCCGCCGTGCTTCGCCCACTGCCCTACTTCGAACCGCAACGCCTCGCATGGGTGACGGAGGAAATCCGTCAAATGGGCCCGGCGAACCTGTCGTGGCAGGATTACCTCGACTGGAAGCAACAATCCCACTCCTTTCAGGCCTTCGATGTGTGGCGTTATGCCGGCTATCAAATACGGTCCGGCAGCACACTCACGCCCACACCTGCCATCCGTGTCAGCAGCGGCTTCCTGTCGACACTCGGTGTTCGCCCTGAGCTTGGGTGAGATCTCAATGCTGCGGACAACCTGCGGGGCGCACCAAGGGTCGTCCTGCTTACCCACGATGTCTGGCGGCAGCAGTTCAATGCCGACCCAAACCTATTGAATCAATCGATTCAGATGGAGGGCGAGAGTTACACCGTTATCGGCATCTTGCCCGCAGGCTTCCAGTTCGCACCACGAGGGCGCTTGGGCGTCATCAGCCCGATCCAACCCTTCGACGGGATCTGCGAAGACCGACGCAGCTGCCATTCCCTGAATGGCGTCGCGCGTATGCTGCCCGGCGTCACGATCGCGCAGGCGGATGCCGACGTGAAGCGCATCGCAACTCTCCTGCAGGCACAGTACCCCGAGACCAATCGGGGGCAGGGTGGCGTCGCGAAGCCATTGTCTGAGGAGGTGATCGGCAAGATTCGGCCCGTGCTCTACACGTTGCTTACCGCCGCTCTGCTGCTCTGCGCGATTGCCTGCATCAACGTAGCCGGTCTGCTGCTCGCGCGTTCTGAAAGTCGTCGACGTGAATTCGCACTTCGTGCAGCGCTAGGCGCTACGCAGGCACGCATGCTCCGTCAGTTCACGGTGGAAAGTGGCATGCTCGTTGTCACGGGCCTTGTTCTGGGTATCGCAGCGGCGGGCGGCGCCATCCGCCTCCTGATGCTGTTGCTCCCGGACCAGATGCGGAGCCGTATGCCGTTCTTCGATGCAGTCGGTCTCAGCGCGCATACAATCCTTTTCGCGTGTGCCGAAGCCGTGGTTGCTGCGTTGCTCTTCGCACTGGTCCCCGCGCTGCGACTTTCTCTGAAAAGCCTGCAACGGAACATGGCCGAAGGCAGCGCAGGTGCAGGCAGCCTCAGCTGGAGGCGTCTTGGGTCCATGCTCGTCATGGTAGAAATTGCCACTGCTGTCGTACTGCTCGTCGGTGCCGGTATGCTCGCGCGAAGCCTCATCAATCTCCTGCACACTGACCTTGCCTTCGATCCAGCGCATCTCGTCACGCTCAGCGTCGGGATTCCCGCAAAGATCTATCCGACGGATGTCGCACAGCTTGCCATCGAGCGACGTGTCATGGACGAGCTTCGGGCGCTGCCCGGCGTCACCGCCGGTGGCTTCGGCAGTGTGCTTCCCGTCAGCTTCAACGGCAATACCGACTGGATCCGCTTTCCAGGGCGCCCCTACGACAGGACACACATCGAAATCAACGCTCGCAGTGCATCTCCTGAGTACTTCCAGACGCTCCGTGTCCCGCTGCTGCACGGCCGATTCTTCAACGATGACGACAACGCCGGCAAGCCCCTTGTGGCTATCGTGAACCGTCGTTTCGCAGAGGTGTATTTCCCCGGCGAGAACCCTCTTGGAAAGACCTTTGGTGATACCAGCCTCAGTCCCAAGTCCATCAAGACGATCGTCGGCGTTGTAGACAATCTGCATGAGGCCGCACTCGACGACGAGATGTGGCCTGCCGCTTACTATGCGGCCTATCAGTCCATAGATGCCCCGGCCATTGCGCTGCGCGTTTCGGGCGACGAACGAGCCGTGCTGGAATCGGCGGCGCGGACGGTTCATTCGATAAGTCCGGATCTCGTCGCTTCCGACATCATGACTATGACAGATCACATCGAGAGCTCTCAGAGCGCCATACTGCACCGCGGTGCAGCGTGGCTCTCCGGCGCCTTCGCGCTGCTCGCGTTGCTTTTGTGTGGGGTCGGACTTTATGGCGTCGTCAGTTACTCTGTCTCACTCCGCACTCGCGAGATCGGCGTGCGCATGGCGTTGGGAGCGCCGCGCAAGCGCATTTATGCTCTGGTATTGACGGAGGCTGGCAAATTAAGCCTCGCAGGCACTGCCATCGGGATCGCCCTGGCACTGCTCTCCGCAACCTTGCTGCGAGGCATCCTCTTCCACGTCGCACGCTTCGACGTTGCAACGCTCGCCGTGGTCAGTATGTTGCTCGCACTCTGTTCCCTGGGAGCCTGCATGATCCCGGCACGCCGCGCAGCGCTCGCCAATCCCACCGACGCATTACGTGCCGATTAAGCTGCGGTCGCGATCCGCATCGGCTGACGGTGCCAATAAGTCAGCGAACGCCACAGCCACTCAACCGGTCCGAATTGGAAGTAACGCAGCCAGATGGGACTCCAGATGAGGTTCAGGGTCCAGACGCTCGCGACCACGTAATACAGCTTGTAGTACTCCAGATATTGGTACCAGTGGGTCGGTCCCCACAGAAACAGGAACTGGCAGGTGATGCTGGTAAGCAGGTAGTTGCTCAGCGCCGTCTGCCCCACAGCAGCAATGCGCCTGGTGAGCCACTGGAGTGCGCCCGCCCGCAGGATAAGCAGAACGACAGAAGCGTTTGCCAGCGCTCCGCTGATGCGGCAAAGGTCATAAGGACCCATGAGCCAGGCCGTCGAGGACACGATTTCAAAACCGCCACGCCATGCCTGGATGACGCCGACAGTCGTGATTGGGATCGCGATGAGATAGCCGATGACCGCCGTCTTAACGTAGACGCTTGCAGGAAGCTGGTTCGTCAGGAAGCCATTCTTATACAGCGCCATGCCGACCATCATGAAGATCAACACGTCGAGGAAGCCAAAGTAGATGGCCTGCTCGCTTTGCAGCGATGACTTGGCGTCGGTCCCCTGCGCCTTCAGATAGCCGTGATGATCTGCGATGCTCTTCTCCACGTCGATGCGCAGAGGACGCCACCGTTTATCCTGCTCAACCTTGGAAACGATCGCACCGCGTTGTTTCTCTGTGAGTGTCTTTCCCTGATGCGCGGCTGCAACAGCCTCACGGCCAGCCTTCTCCGTGGAATAGGCACCCATCGTGCGGCCCACGCCTGCAATCAGGATCCACACCAGCAGCAGCCAGCCCGCAGCTTTCAGCAGCGTCTTTGGCGGCAGCTTGCGCATGGGATAGAGGAACAGCAGACCGGTGATGCCATACCAGAACAGAATGTCGCCGTTCCAGATAAGGAAGGCGTGAAGAAATCCGATCAGCACCAGCCACATGTTCCGCCGCATGAAGATGTCGGCGACACGGTCCCCGCCGCCGCGACGCTCTGCTCGGTCCGTCAGCAGCACTGCACCGGCGCCGAACAGCATGCTGAATAACGCTCGCATCTTTCCCTCAGCCAGGATCCAGCGCAACATCCAGACTGCGGTGTTCACTTTGGCGTGCGGTCCAGTAAAGGTCGGCAGCCAGGTTCCCAAGGGGATGAGGTACGACGTATAGGAGTAGGCAAAATCCGTGATGTTCATGATCAGGATGCCCATCAACGCAAAACCGCGCAGAACATCCAGGCTGTTGATGCGCTCCTGGCGAGCGACCGGGGCAAATTGCACTGGTTCCGGTGGTCCGGCAAGCTCTTCCGGCGTTCCCGCAGTCAGTGCTGCTTCGTCGAACGAAACCGATGTGCTCCCCATGAGCTACCCCGCAAAAGATGTTTTTGATGGGAACGGAAACAGACGCAGGCTACCACTCGTCGCCGCGTCCTCAAACAACATACGGAGCGATCTCGTTTCCGGTTCCCAAAGGCGAACAAAAGGTAAACTGTAAGGATGGATTTCCAGCTAGCGACCGACTACACACCGCAGGGCGACCAGCCACGCGCCATCGCAGAACTGACCGCCGGTTTGCGAGACGGCGAAAAACATCAGGTGCTGCTGGGCGTCACAGGCTCTGGCAAGACCTTCACCATGGCAAAGGTCATCGAAGCGGCAAACCGCCCCGCCATTGTGCTGGCACATAATAAGACGCTGGCGGCGCAGCTCTATCACGAGTTCAAACAGTTCTTCCCGAACAACGCCGTTGAATACTTCGTCAGCTACTACGACTACTACCAGCCCGAGGCTTACATTCCTTCGGGCGATCTGTACATCGAGAAAGAAGCGACGATCAACGAAGAGCTGGACAAGCTGCGGCTCTCCGCAACGCGTTCTCTCTTTGAACGTCGCGACTGCATCATCGTCTCGTCCGTGTCGTGCATCTACGGTCTCGGGTCTCCGGAAGCCTACTACGGCATGCTGATGCTGCTGGAGAAAGGTCAGAAGATCAAGCGAGAGGACATCACGCGTCGCCTGGTCGAAATCCTCTACGACCGCAACGACGGCGATTTCCGACGCGGCACCTTCCGCGTGCGCGGCGACGTCATCGAGGTCTTCCCCACCTATGACGAACTTGCCTACCGCATCGAGCTCTTCGGGGATGAGATCGACTCACTTTCGCAGATCGATCCACTCTTCGGTACGGTCAAGCAGAAGTACGCGCGCCTGCCCATCTATCCCAAGAGTCACTACGTCGTGCAGCCCGAACGCAAGTCCTCCGCGATCGACAGCATCGTCAGCGAGCTGGTCGAGTGGGAGGCGCAGCTTGAGAAGGAAGGCCGCATGGTGGAGGCGCAGCGTATCCACCAGCGCACCCGCTTCGACCTGGAAATGATCAAGTCCGTCGGCTACTGCCACGGCATCGAGAACTACTCGCGGCACTTCAGCCAGCGACTGCCGGGCGAGCCACCACCGACACTCTTCGACTACTTCCCCCGCGACTTCATGGTCTTCATCGATGAAAGCCACGTCACTGTTCCGCAGCTTCACGGGATGTGGCATGGCGATCGGTCGCGCAAGGGCAATCTCGTCGACTACGGCTTCCGCCTGCCGTCCGCGATGGACAATCGCCCGCTCAAATTCGACGAGTTCGAGACTCGAACCGGCCAGATCATCTATGTCAGCGCAACACCGGGCGCATATGAACTCACAAAGTCCGCAGGTGTCGTCACCGAGCAGATCATCCGTCCCACTGGCCTGGTCGACCCGCCGGTCGAAATCCGTCCCATCAAGGGCCAGATCGACGACCTGCTCGCCGAAATTCGTGATCGCGTCGAGAAGAACCAGCGCGTCCTAGTGACGACTCTGACCAAGCGCATGGCCGAGGATCTAAGCGGTTATTACACCGAGGTCGGTGTGAAGTGCCGCTACATGCACTCGGAAATTGAGACACTTGAACGCGTCAAACTGCTGCGCGACCTGCGCAAGGGTGAGTACGACGTGCTGATCGGCATCAACCTGCTGCGAGAGGGTCTCGACCTTCCAGAGGTCTCGCTCGTCGCGATTCTGGATGCCGATAAGGAAGGCTTTCTCCGCTCGCAGGGTTCTCTGATCCAGACCATTGGCCGTGCAGCGCGACATCTGGAAGGCCGGGCGATCCTGTATGCCGACGTTATGACGGACAGCATGCGTCGCGCGATTGATGAAACCGACCGACGCCGCGAGAAGCAGGTCGCCTATAACGAGGAGCACGGCATCACGCCCATGTCTGTCGTTCGTCCGATCGGAGAAGCGCTCGTCGGCATCGCAGAAGCTGACTACGTCGATGTGACAACCGACGACAATGTGGCCGACTTTCCGAATCAGCAGGCGCTGGACAAACACATCGCCGGCATGGAATCGGATATGCGCGAAGCCGCGAAGAACTTCGAGTTTGAGAAAGCTGCGAAGCTCCGCGACCAGATCAAGGAGATGCGTACGAAGGAGTTTTTCTTCTCGTAACGGGTGCGGCGCTGCCTAGCCGATGGTCGGCTCCGGCAGCGCGCACGTTACCTGCGGCAGATGCTCGAAGCCGGGTCGAGCGAAGTAATAACCCTGCTGGTAGACGACGCCCATATCGCGCAGTCGCAACGCCGTCTCGTAGGTTTCGACACCTTCTGCGATGGTGGTAATCCCGAGTTCGAAGCAGGCCTGCACAATCGCCTTCACGATGACCTGCGACGTCCGGTCAACATGCAGCCGGCTGATCAATGCCATATCCAGTTTGATGATGTCTGGCTGCAACTTGGACATCAGCTTCAGGCCCGAATAGCCTGCACCGAAGTCATCCATCGCGATCTTCACGCCACAGGCACGGTAGTCGTCCAGCACGCGCTTAAGCCCGTCGAAGTCACAAATCTCATCGTCCTCAACCAGTTCGATGATCATCCGGTTCAATGGGAAACCGACACTGACTGCCTCATCGCAGGTGAGCCGCAGATGACTGTTGGCGCTGATCGCTGCGTTCGGATTCACATTGACACAAAGACTTGGCAGCGGATCCTGCAGCAGACCCCACCGGATCGCGTCTGTCATCGCGCGCGAGCGGCAGGCCTTATCAAACAGATGGAAATTACGCGGCTGAACACGCGACAGGACCGAGTGCGCGCTCTCGCCCGCCTCCGAACGCACCAAGGCCTCGTATGCGAAGGTCGTTCCGTCCAGAACATTGACGATGGGTTGGAAAGCCATGGAGAAGCTTGGAATCTCACCCTTGATCAAGATGGGTTTTGGAGAACCACTCCGGAGCTTGCGCTCCTGCTCCCGAACCCAGAGCTGATATTCCACTTCCTGCATTGAACCCGGCCTTCCTCAAGACGCCTCCGCCCTGCCGCGGCGATGCGATCGCCACTGGCCGTGCGTTGACGCAATTTCTACATAGACCCGGGAGAGATCTGTCACCAAGACGAATGAGAGTTGCGGGGCTCTCCAAAACGCAATACAGCAACGACGCTCACCGGCGTCTATGCGCCAATGATACGCACAACAGAAGCGTCCTCCGT
This sequence comes from Terriglobus roseus, assembly GCF_900105625.1. Lineage (NCBI taxonomy): Bacteria > Pseudomonadati > Acidobacteriota > Terriglobia > Terriglobales > Acidobacteriaceae > Terriglobus > Terriglobus roseus. Next base: position 4,732,939 of record NZ_FNSD01000001.1, on the reverse strand, counting down.
ACACACTTAGTTGCATAGACATGCGAACAATCGTGTGACCGACGACGTTATGACCGTAGAATGTCACAGTTTTTGTCCCGCGACGTTATAAGTTCGTAGAGCTCACCAATATAACCATCGCAGGTATCTCCATCGATACATCACCGAAACGGTACGTCGATGTCGCCGAGGTTCGCTGCCCATCAAAGCGCATGAGGCGTTTCGTTTGCTGCGTCGCGTTCGGTAGCAGCTTGCTGCCGACAGGGATGCCCCATGCGCAGACACGCCTTGTCCTCGAACCCGGAAATACCCTCTCCACACTGGCGGGTAATGGCCAGGATTCCCACACTATCTCCGGCGCCGCTCCAGAGGTGGCGCTTGGCGCGCCGCGTGGTCTGGTCTATGACGGGGCGGGCAATTTGTACCTTGCGGACTCGCGCAACCACCAGATCGACCGGATAACTCCAGCCGGAGCGCTCACGGTATTTGCGGGGACAGGCATGCAGGGCTACCGAGGTGATGGCGGTCCAGCGATCTCTGCTGAGTTGAATGAGCCAACGGCGCTTGCACTCGCGTCCGATGGATCGCTCTTCCTCGCGGACAGTGGCAATCATTGCATCCGCCGCATCGTCAATGGCACCATCACGACCATCGCCGGAAACGGCACCGCCGGCTTCAGCGGTGATAGCGGCACGGCCACAGCCGCGCAACTCCGTTCCCCTGGCGGCCTCGCCTTTGGTGAAGATGGCATGCTTTATGTCGCGGACACTGGCAATCATCGCCTCCGCCGGGTCACATCCGATGGCGGAATCTCGACTGTTGCCGGTAACGGCGAAGAGGGAGACGCAGGTGACGGCGGTTCCGCACTGTCCGCTAGCTTCCGCTCGCCTGGATCGTTGCAGATGTTGCCCGATGGACGTCTGCTCATTGCCGATATGGGAGCGCGTCGCATTCGATTGCTGACAGACGGCACCATCGTCGCCTACACCACGGCTGCGAAAGTACGCAGACCCGAAGGCCTTGGTGCCGATATCTCTGGCAGTCTTTTGATCGCGGATGCCGGCACACAACAAGTCTCGCTGAGCGGGTTGGATGCATCCGGAGGGAGCGCATCCACAGCACTCGTGGGGAATGGAATCCAAGGCCTCGCCTCGGCCGGCGCTGCGACTGCCTCCGCGATGGACTCGCCCTCCGCAGCCGTTGAGGACAGTAATGGAAACGTCGTCATTAGCGACCGGCGTAATCACCAGGTGCTACGACTGGCTCTGGCAGCACTGGCCTTCGGCGATGTTCCAGCGGGCCTGTCTTCGGCAGCACAAACGCTTACCCTGGAGAACGAGAGCCCGACCGAACTGACCGTTGCTGCCGTGCAGTTACCCTCAGGCTTCACGATTGCCACAAGTGAATCCACCTGCGGCGTCGCCCCCTTCTCCCTTCAACCCGCCGGCAGTTGTGGCATCGAGATAGCCTTCTCACCGATCGCCCAGGGCGCGCAGACAGCATTCCTCCACCTGCAACTCACAGGCGAACCGCAGGCCAATGTTCGACTCACAGGCAATGGCACAGCCCCGGGATCATTAGCCCCCAGCACCACCACGCTCACCAGCAATGGAAGCATCAGCTACGCTGGGTCTCCCGTTGAATTCGCGACCAATGTCAGCGGAACATTGGGCACCATCCCGAAAGGCAGCGTCACCTTTTTCGACGGGGACGTTCCTCTTACGACCGTCGCCCTGGCCGTCGGGTCAGCGACACTTTCGACCACTGCCATGCAGACCGGCCTGCATACACTCCACGTTACATACAGTGGAGATTCCTCGTACGCAGCAAGCAGATCGCAAAGCATCACACAGACCGTTGTGCCTGCGCCGGACTTCACCATCTCCAGCGCCAGTAGTTACAGTGCGAAGGCCGGCGGAAGCCTCTCGATTCCTCTGTCGATCCTGCCCGTGAATGGCACGCTGAATCACACCTTGACACTTAGTGTCAGTGGGCTGCCTGCCGGCGCCACGGCGACCTTCATGCCATCGATCCTGACCCTGGGCGGTGATCCCGCGAATGTATCACTCGCCATCACCATACCCATCTCTCTCGCTCACAAGGAGTCATCTGGCAGCAGCATCATGCTGGCGTGCTGCGTCGCAGGCATCTTCCTTCTCGGCCCGCTCTGGCGGCTGCGCGGCAGATCCCATGCACTGCATTTGATTACGCTGATTCTTGTCGGCACCGTACTCTCATTGGCGATCACGGGCTGTGGCGGTTTTCGAGTGGCGGCAATCAGCTCAGGCACAGGCACCACGACAAAGACTTTTCACTACACCACCATCGTGACCGCCGTTACGACCGGCGTCATGGGAGATGCCTTGACGCATACCGCAACCATTGATCTCGTCGTGACCCAGTGATGCGTCGAGCAGCATCAGGAAATCGCGCGCGCGTCCTAGGCGTGTTGGCGCTCTCCCTGCTCACCGTCACGTTGCACGCGCAGACACGCCAGGGACAAGCGTCCGACATCCCAGTGGCTCTTCGCTTCGTTGCGACCGAGGCAAATGCCCCTCCGGGTAGCTGTGGATGTTTTTGGCTCAAAGGTGGCGCGATCGACGCTGCGCTGCCGCTACATCGAAGACTCTTAGCAGAGGTGGAACTGGCAGCTTCCACAGTCGACCGCGTGCCTGCGACCACGCGCGGCCTCAGCGAGATCACACTGCTGGCCGGCCCTCGCTACACGGTGCCGCTACATCACGCGACCGCAAGCGCGCATGCCCTCTTCGGAGCAGTTCGTGGCTTCGACGCCGACTTCGTCCTGAGAGCAAATCGTGCGGACACCTCGACGAACTTCGCGATGGCCTTTGGAGGAGCGCTGGAACTACCGCTGAGCCGTTCCTTCAGCCTGCGTGTTGCGGAGGTGGATTTCATACAAACCAATCTGCCGAACGGCGCGAACAACCGCCAGCGCAACATCCGAATGGGTGCAGGGATTGTCTTCCATGTGACGCTGCCGACCGGTCGCTAGCGACGCGCGCGAAAAAACTGCTGCAGCATCGTGGAGCAGTCCTCTGCCAGCAGCCCCGGTGAGACTTCCACACGATGATTCAGCCTGGGATGATTCATTACATCCAGCACCGAGCCGCACGCGCCTGCCTTCGGATCGGACGCGGCGTAGATTAACCGGCCGACTCGGGCATGCAGAATCGCACCGGCGCACATGGAACATGGCTCAAGCGTCACAACGAGCGTGCAGCCGCTCAGACGATAGTTCTGCAGGTGCTGCGCCGCCGCGCGCATGGCGACAATCTCTGCATGCGCCGTAGGATCACTGTCGCGAATGACCCGATTATTCCCACGGCCAATGATCTCACCATCCAGCAGAACTACCGCGCCAACAGGCACTTCGTCCTCGGCCGAGGCGGCGTGCGCCTCGGCGATCGCAGCGTGCATGGCTTCCAGATCCGTCACACCTTGAGTTTACTTTGCGGCCGGAACAGCCGGCGTGGTCCCGGCTCCGCTCCCATCAGTCGAAGCCATATCTTTTAGATAAGCAGCGCTTAGGGATTTCTTTGCCTGCGCGATGGGCAGCAGCGTTGGGTAAAACTGCACGAAGGTCGTGTCGCTGGCCGCATGTTCTTCGTGGCAGGTATAGCAGCTTGCCGGCTTCGGGATCAGACGCTCCTCGCCATCCTTGCCCCGGATGTAGAAGACCCACTCATTGTTGATCTTCGCGTGGATCTCAAGGCCGCTGACGTCGTGGCCCTGCGTACGGCCACCCTTGTTGATCGAAACATTCGGCTCGCCGATGCGGTTCTCAAGGATCATGGTCGTCTTGTCTGGCCAGGTGCCGGTCTGCTTGTAGACCTTGTAAGCCTCCGGATTGACGAATACGTTGTCGAAGACCGACTTCTTGTCCGCGGTCAGGCCCACTGCACCCGCCTGCGCGTACGTCATATCCATGCCGCTGGTTAGGAAGATCCACTCACGATAGTCGGCAGGCACCGCCATGGTGGCAGGTGCTGCCGGTTTGTCTGCGGCTTTCACCGGATGCGCTGCAACCGCAGCGATTAGAAGCGTGGAGACGGTAACGGCTACGGCAATGGTCTTTAGCACGGGTGGGAACCTCGGGTACAAATCTGGACTGCGGCGGGGGGACGAGTCCAGCTTACATACGCGGGGCGTGCGTGCGAAGTTCCTTCTTAGGCAGGTTCCTGCTGCGTCATGCAATGCAGAGCGCCCAGACCCCATATGAAGTCGCCGCAGTGAATGCCGATCACCTTGCGCGTTGGAAACTGCTCGGCAAGAATGTTGAGCGCAATGCGATCGTTCGCATCGTTGAACGTCGGCACCAGCACCAGTTCGTTCGCGATGTAGAAATTTGCGTAGCTCGCGGGCAGGCGCTCACCATCGAAGACAACGGGAGACGGCATCGGCAGTTCCACGATCCTGTAGGGCTGGCCATTGGGCTGTTTGAAGTCGCGCAGCCGTTCCAGATTCTCCGCCAGCGGCAGGTGGTTCTCGTCTGCCGTGTTGTGTTCCGCCGCCGCAACGATAGTGTCGATCGCCGTGAAGCGAGCGATGTCATCCACGTGGCCATGAGTATCGTCGCCTGCGCAGCCACGGTTCAGCCACAACACCTGGTTGACGCCCAGATACCGCTGGAATACATCCTCCAGCTGTTCGCGCGATACGCCAGGGTTTCGCTGCTGCACCTCGCTCAGCAGGCACTCCTCCGTCGTCAGCATGGCACCCGCACCATTCACATCGATGGAGCCGCCTTCAAGCACGACCCGGTGCTCCGTGCCGTCGGCCAGCGTAATCATCGGGTCGAAGCGATGCAATCCCTGCAGCTTCGCCACATGCTCGGGGATCTGATCGTCATTGCGCCAGTTGGGATACTTCGCCCACGCGTTGAACTTCCAATTGGTCACGGCAAGTTCGTCGCCGTTCTTCACAAAGATTGGCCCACTGTCACGCAGCCAGATGCGGTCGGTCCTCCAAAGGTGGAAGTGAAGCCGAGCCAGGTTTGCACCGGCACGAGTCAGGATGCGTGTCGCAACCTTCTGCGCGCGCTCATCATTGATGAGGATGTTGACCTCTTCCACCTGGGAGAGCTGCCGCACGATCTCTGAATACACCCACGGGACGGGCTGGAAACGGCCAGGCCAATCCTGCGCGTTATGTGGCCAGGCAATCCATGTGGAGGTGTGTGTGTCCCACTCTGCGGGCATGCGATAGTTCGTAGCGTTCGTCATCTATTGAGCCGTGTAAAACGTGTAGGTAGCCTGGTAGGGGACGCTGATGGTGCTGCCGATGTTCTGAGCTCCACAAACGTTCGCGGACTGCGGTATGCCGCCCTGCGTGTCCGAACGGCGGACAAAGGTCACACCGCTCAGCGCACCGGTCACGCCGGGACTGCTCGCTTCGAGCAAGAGCCACGGAATCGTGTCTGCGGAAGGCCGCTGCTGCAGCACCTTGCCTGTGACGACGCTGCCGTCGTTCCAGGTCCACGTCGGTCCCTTTGTGTGCTTACCAACCGGCTGGTGTGTCTGTGTGTCGATCAAGTCAGCCTGTGGCTCCTGCAACGCCCACTTGCCGTCCTCGCCACATGCGTAGATCTGCAGCCCAACACCGAGCACGGTGTAGCGGACCTTGGCTGTCGCAGGCGGTTCCGTGACATCCTGTGCGTGCGCAACCATCGCGAACAGCGGAAGCAGTGCAAGTAGCTTCATCGTCATCGTCAACCCCTCAGATCAAGAAGCGCTTCGTGACGCCCTCGTAAGCATCGATGCGGCGATCACGCAGGAAGGGCCAGTGCTGACGCGTGATCTCGACCTGCGCCGGATCGATGTCCGCGTAAAGGATCTCTTCCTTGTCGTGCAAAGCCTTCGCAACAATGCGTCCGAATGGATCGGCAATGAAACTGCCTCCCCAGAACTCAAGCCCTGCGCCCTCGGGCCCTGGCATATCCACGCCGTTGTGGACGACATCGCCATGCTCAAATCCCACGCGATTCACGGCGCACACCCACACACCGTTGCTGATCGCGTGCGCGCGCTGCGTGGTTTGCCATGCGTCGTACTGCGCTTCGCCGTACTCTTCTTTCTCGCTCGGGTGCCAGCCAATTGCCGTCGGGAAAAATAGCGTCTCCGCCCCCTTCAGCGCGGTGATGCGGGCACCTTCCGGATACCACTGATCCCAGCAGACAAGTGTGCCGATCTTACCCGCGGTAGACGAAAACGCCTTGAAGCCAAGATCGCCTGGCGTGAAGTAGAACTTCTCGTAATAAAGCGGGTCGTCGGGAATATGCATCTTCCGATAGACATCACCAATGCTGCCATCGCGCTCGATAGTGACCGCTGTGTTGTGATAAAGCCCGGGTGCCCGCCGCTCAAACAACGATGCAATGATGACAATATTGTGTTCCTTCGCGACGGCGCAGAGGCGTTCGGTCGACGGCCCGGGGATCGACTCCGCCGTTGCGAACAGCGCATGATCCTCACGCTGGCAGAAGTACTGAGCGCGGAACAACTCCGGCAGGCAGACCAAGTCTGCGCCATTCTTCGCGGCCTCCGTGACGAGTTCCGCGGCGTGCTCGAGATTCTTCCCCGTGTCGGGGACGCAGCTCATCTGGATGAGCGCAATCTTCGTCTTCTTCATTCCTGATCCTTTCAACTGCTGCGGCTACGCTTGCCGTCTGAAGTGTGCCGTACCTACCGGTTTCTCCCGGTTACCTACTTGGAAGTGAAGATCCATCACCAACTCCCCCTCCGAATTTATTCCGAGCGTCTCGCGAAACGCCGGCGCGCCGTCACAGTGGCCGATACCTTCAAGCACTTGACCGCTGCGCCTGTAGGCCTTTTCATCTGCGATGACCGTGCCCGTAAGGGGGTAGAAAGTGCCATCAACCTGCGCGTTCACTTCTACCAGAATGCTGTTGTCCTCACATTGAATCTCTTCACGGACATGGATCCAATCGCCATGTACTTCAATCCTCTGCAACCAACCCCGGAGTGGCTCCGAATTGAGACGCGAGGTAGCGGGTGCAAACACCCAGATACCCGCGAGCTGCTCCAGCCGGAACTCTGCCATGTCTATCGCATGATGTCGCAGATATCCGCCGCAAGCTGGTCGACGCGGGCAATGTCCGTATCCCACGCAAACATAAAGCGAGCACTGCCGCCGATGAAGGTGTAGAACCGCCAGCCGCGTTCCCGAAGCTGGTTCAGCCGTTCCTCATCACTCATCAGGAACACGGCGTTTGCCTCCGTCGGGTACATGATGCTGCCCTTTGTAATGCCTGCAATGCCGTCGCGCAGTCGCTTCGCACAGGCGTTTGCGTGTTGAGCGTTCCGCTGCCAGGCGCCACTCTCCAGCATGCCTACCCACGGCGAGGATAGAAAGCGCATCTTGCTGGCAAGCTGCCCTGCCTGCTTGCAGCGGTAATCGAAGTCCTGCGCCAGTGTGTGGTCGAAAAAGACAATGGCCTCGCCGATCGCCATGCCGTTCTTCGTCCCACCAAAGCACAGCACCTCGATGCCGGCCTTCCACGTCATCTCGGCCGGCGTGCAGCCTACTGCCGCCACGGCATTCGCGAAACGTGCGCCATCCATGTGCAGGTGCAGTTTCAATTCACGGCACGTCGCGCTCAGCGCAGACAGCTCCTCAACGGAGTACACGCGCCCCGTCTCCGTGGACTGCGTGATGGTGACTGCCTTCGGCTTCGGAAAGTGGATGTCATTGCGCGAAGTCGCCATCGTGCGGATCGCCTCTGACGTCATCTTGCCGTCGACTGTCGGGGCCGTCAGCAGCTTGCTGCCGTTGGAGAAGAACTCGGGTGCACCGCACTCGTCGGTCTCAACGTGTGCAGACTGCGCACAGATAACCGAGTGGTAGCTCTGGCAGAGCGCCGCCAGCGACAGCGAATTCGCTGCGGTGCCATTGAAGGCGAAAAAGACCTCGCACTCCGTTTCAAAGAGGTCGCGGAACAGGTCCGACGCACGCTGCGTCCACGGATCATCTCCGTAGGCGGTTGCATGGCCCTGATTGGCTTCCGCCATTGCTGCCCAGGCCTCCGGGCAGATGCCGGAGTAGTTGTCGCTGGCGAACTGTTGCGAATTGTCTGTGCTGATGTGAGTCATTGCTTCCTGATTGGATGTTTCAGGAGCAGCGACGCTTCTCCCACACTCCATCTTAGCTTTGACTGGACGCCAGTCGCTGCCACGCCCGTCCGCTATCCGCGCGAAATGCTTCGGCCGAAAGCTGAAGGCGGTTCCATGCCAATTTTCTGATATTTTTTAGGGGAGGCATGGCCATGGGCCGCCGCCTCGATCCGCTTCTCACTGCTTTCTCAAAATCCAGGTTTGATACCCGCGCAGGCTGCCGTGCAGCGCCGCGTCGTACCCGCTAAGGAGTCGTATGTCAGGCAATTACCGCGATTTTCTCGAACTGTCGTATGAAGAGCTCGAAGATCTGAACCTCGCCGCAAAGGACCAGCGCAAGCAGCGCGTGGCCATCGGCAAGATCCAGGAAGAGCGGTTGAAGTACCTGACCGACACCAAGGGCATCAAGGCCGTCACCGTAGTCTTCAGCGATCTCGAAGGCCGCATGCACATGCTGGACTATGACAAGAAGTTCCTGGTCAACAGCTATGACAACCTGACCTTTGACGGCTCGTCCATCCGCGGCTTTACAGCACAGAAGGAATCCGATCTGCGCCTGGGGCTGGACTGGAACGCCTTCTACTGGACACCTGCAGACGTCTTCGGCTCCGGCAAGGTCATGATCTTCGGTGAAGTCATCGACAAAACCGGCGGCCCCTACAGCGCCGATCTTCGCGGCATCCTGAAGCAGTACGCCAACAAGCAGTACGACGAGAAGGGCTACACCCTGAACGCCGCGAACGAAGTCGAAGGCTTCCTCTTCGAAGGCGTTGACGCTGAGCGCTCGTTCCACAAGACCGGTTCGTTCGAGTACGTCAACGGCGGTGGCTATTACAATTCCCTGCCCGGCGATCCACTCCGCGAGTTCATCGACACCGCTGCCGAAGTGCAGCGCGCCATGGGCTTCGAGAACGAGAAGGACCATCCGGAAGTTGCTCCCTCGCAGTTCGAGATCAACTACACGTACGGCGACGTCGTCTCGGCGGCTGACCAGATCCAGCTCTACAAGCTGATCTGTCGCCAGGTGGCCACGCAGATGGGCATGACCGCCAGCTTCCTGCCCAAGCCCGTTACGGGCGTCAACGGCAGCGGCATGCACACCAACGTGTCGATCACCAAGGACAAGAAAAACCTCTTCTACGACAAGTCCGGCGAGGAAGGCATGTCGCCCCTGGCATGGAGCTTCATCGACAAGATCCTGACGCACGGGAACGACATCTGCCTGCTGCTGAACTCGTCGGTCAACGCGTACCGCCGTCTCGACCCGCACTTCGAAGCACCGAACCAGATCAAGGCTTCGGCCACCGATCGTGGCTCGATGGTTCGTATTCCCATCGGCAATGAGAAGTCGGCCCGTGTTGAGGTCCGTTCCGTCGGTCCCGATGCGAACCCCTACGCCGTGTTGTACTCGGTCTTCAAGACCGGTATCGACGGTCAGGTTGGTCAGATCGACAACCTGCGCCAGGCGTCGCGTTACCTGCCGGACAACGTCTACACGGCCATCGAGAATTTCCGCAGCGCAGAGTGGACCACCACGCTGCTGGGTGCGGACGTCAAGGAGCGCTTCGCAGAACTGAAGCAGGCTTCGGCCGACCGCTGCCCGCGCCTGCTGGGAACTGTGGTCAAGGGACCGGAAGTTCAGTTCCACCACGAGATCTACAACCAGCTCCTGTGGGGCCAGTTCTAGGTCTCCGCTTTAGCGAATCAGGGCAGGATGGGCACCTTCGGGTGCCCATCCTCTTTTGCGGCTCGCAACGCCCTTCCCATTCCTGCATCTCACCTCAGCATGAGCGACGGTAAACTCGCAGGAAAAGTAGCACTCGTTACAGGTTCTTCGTCCGGCATCGGCCAGGGCATCGCGATCCGCATGGCGAAGGACGGCGCGGACGTCGTCGTCAACTACAGCGGCCACATCGAGGGCGCGCAGGAGACCCAGAGCCAGATTCAGGCTCTGGGCCGCAAAGCGATCATCGTCCACGCAGACGTTTCAAAGGTCGCCGACTGCCAGGCGGTGGTGCAGGCCGGCTGGGACCAATTGGGCAAGGTCGACATCCTGGTGAACAACGCGGGCGTCGAGAAGGGCTCGGAGTTCGTCGATGTCACCGAAGCCGACTACGACCTGGTGCTCGACATCAACCTGAAAGGGCCGTTCTTCACCACGCAGGCCTTCGTGAAACACCTGCTGGATGCCAAGCTGCCCGGTCGCGTCCTGAACATCTCCTCTGTGCACGAAGACATGGTCTTTCCCCACTTTGCCAGCTACTGTGCCTCCAAGGGCGGGATCCGGATGCTGATGCGCGACCTGGCTGTCGAGCTCGGCCCCAAAAACATCACCGTCAACAACATCGCACCCGGCGCAATCATCACGCCCATAAACAAGTCCCTGCTGGATGACAAGGCGAAGCTTGATCCCCTGCTCGCCAACATCCCGCTGGGACGGATGGGCACAGTGGACGATGTTGCGGCATTGGCCTGCTTCCTGGCGAGCGACGATGCCGCCTACGTGACCGGCTCGACCTACTTCGTCGACGGCGGCCTGATCCGCAACTATCACGAGCAATAGTCCGGAAAGGTAGAATAGAACCATGGATTTGAAGGTCTATACCGCCTCATGGTGCCGCGACTGTTTCGTCGCAAAGCGCTTTCTCCAACAGCACAGCATTCCGTTCACCGAAGTCGACATCGAGAAGACACCCGGTGCGGTCGATGCCCTGCTGCAGAACGTCGGCAAGAAGGCCATCCCGCAATTCGTCATCGACGGCAAGTGGGTCCAGCCCTACAAGCCCGGCCAGGGCTTCCTCTACGAGGAAATGTCCGCCCTGCTTGGCGTCGCAACCACGTAATCGGCGAATCCAGACTGTCGGGATCCGACGCTTCTACCAGCCAGGAGGCACCCCGTCGCGGGTGCCTCTTTCGCACGTCTGAGAGAAATCTGTCCGATGTCTTGATCGCTGATCCAGACCCGCGACTTCCCAGAACGTTGAGGTCGTAACCCGGGTTCAACGAGGCGGGCTGAAGGCCCGCCTCACTTTGTAGACAATCCCCCGGTTTGGGCTCCGGCTCCAGGCAAGGCGGGCTGAAGGCCCGCGACTTCCTAAAACGTCTGATGTCATAACTCGCGTTCAACGAGGCGGGCTGAAAGCCCGCGACTTCCTAGCCCAGGGCAACGCCCTGGGTTAACGTGGCATTCCGATGCTGCGGGCTGTAGGCCCGCGACTAAATGTCAGACGCCTCGGGATCCTGCATTGTGCAGAGCACTTTGTCGCGGGTCTTCAGCCCACCATGGTTCACACATTCAAAACCCAGGCTTCGCCCAGGGCTAGGAAGGCGCGGACCTTTGGCTCGCCGCACTACCGGAAATGGTGCACTTTGTCGTGTGCTGCCGTATGGCGCCGGCACTGGTCGAAAACCTTCCCGCCCTTTAAATCGCCGACTAACTCCGTTGATACCGATTGAGAACATCGTCCAACGTCAAAACGCCCTCGATGACCCCGCGAATGGCGCGATTTGAGATGGGCAGCAGCGGCCAGGCATTGAAGAACGGCAAAGCGTTGGAGAGTGGCTGGTCCGGAAACAGGAGCGGTGTCCGCGCCGACCCAACACTCTGCTCCAGCGTCTTTTCCCCTGCGCCTTCCCGGTCCCCTGCCGCGTTCGTCAGCATCTGCTGGAGTTCTGCCTGGGTTGCCGCATACCAGCCATCGCTGCACTGGATCAGCACCGCCGCTGCTTCGCCAATCTCGCGATTGTTTTGAATCGTCTTCGCCAGCTCGTAGAGCTTTTCTCCACCGGGCAGAATGGGCGCATTCGAAGGCCTCAAAGCGTCTTCGAAGTGCAGCTGCGAGTCCTCGCGTTCCTCTTCCATCGATGGCAGGTAGAGGCCGTCCTGGTGCGTGAAGAGTTCGAGGATCGGCACCGGTTGCAGCGACCGTGAAATGAGATAGGCGATGGTGTTTGCAAGAATCACCGGCAGAATGACCGAATAGTTCCCGCTCATCTCCAGGATCATGAAGACCGACGTCAGCGGCACCCGAATGAACGCCGCGAAGAACACGCCCATGCCCACGAGAGCATAGGAACCGACGGAACCCGTCAGCGACGGGAAGAGACCATGCTCAATGGTGCCAACCACGGAGCCCAGCATGGCACCAAGGAACAGCGCAGTCGCGAACAGACCTCCGGGGGCGCCGGAGGAAAACGAGACCGTTGAAGCCACCAGCTTCAATCCGGCCAGCAGGAGCAGGAAGCCGATGGTGTACTGCGCATGCATCGCCGCGTCCATTGCGCCGTAGCCCACGCCCAGGACCTGCGGCACACCGAAATACGCGATTCCGCCGACAAATAATCCGGCCAGCGCGGGCATGAACATCTGGCGGTTCGCGGACTGGCCCCGAAGCCGTGGACGAAGGTAAGCCAGTGCCTTGGTCAGTGCCAGCGATGCGAACCCACCGACAACGCCAAGCACTGCGTACGCCAGCAGCTCTCGCGGATCGCGCAGCGTCACGGGCGGAATGCGGAACATGGGCTGCGGTCCCCAGAACCACCGCGCCACAACAACCGCGGACACCGCCGAGAGCACGATCGATCCTAGGATCGCCGCCGTCCACTGTCCGATAACCTCCTCAATGACCAGCAGAACAGCAGAGATGGGCGCATTAAACGCAGCAGCAAGTCCCGCAGCAGCACCCACCGGCGCGAAGAGCCGCATCCGTTCGCGCGACAAGCCCATATAGCGACCGATCCGCGAAGCAACGCCAGCACCAAAGTGCAGCGAAGGATCCTCCGGCCCGAGTGACTGTCCGGAGCCGATGGACAGCGCGGCCAGCAGGAATTTACCGATCATCGTCTTGGTGGAGATATAGCCGTTGTGGATGTACAGCGCGGCCTTCGTCTGGTTCACACCCGATCCGCGCACGTCCGGAAAGACGTAGCGAATCATGACGCCGAGGACGATCCCGACCACGCCCGGAACGATGACCAGTCGCAATTGATGTGCCGCAGGCGCCGAACCCTGAAGCAGTACCGTAAGCCACTCAATGGCCATGCGAAACGAAACGACGACCAGGCCGGAGATGATGCCAATAAAGATCGACAGCAGAAGGAAAAGCCGCTCCTCACGCATGGGAGAAGATTCGGCCCGTGTCTCCGTGTTGTTCGAAATTAGTGCGGGGGTGTGACTCATCCCTGAGGGGCTCCAATGCGGGTCAAGGGATGGTCCAGCAAGTGGAGCAGCAGCGCGTCATCACCCTTGGGCGCGCCACAGGCTTTTGCGGTAGCCGTCTCGGTCTGAAAGATCAGATTCCCGTATTGGGCCTGCAGGTCGTCGTCATGACGCAGTGCAGCCCGGTTGTGGACCGTGTCGAGTGACTTCCATTGCGCCTGCAAAGGGGGCAAACTCGGATCGGCGCACATTTTGAATCGATTCATAGCGATCCTGACATCGCTCAAAAGGTGCGAAACGCGCAGAGTTGGCGCGGCATCGGGCGAAAAAGCAAGTTCCACAAGTCGTGCCGCATCCTCGTGCAGACCACTTAGCCGATCGTGCTGCTCCGAGGTCCAGTTCTTTGACCGCAAGGCCTTCTCCAACGACTCCTCGGCACACGCGTAGTCTCCGGCCCGGAAGCAGAGCTCACCGGCCTTCGCCTGGGCCGTCGCCCCCAGATCCCCCGCCTCAGCGTTGCGATAAGCAGTCAGCGCATCCTTGTTATCACCGGCGGACTCAAGGACCTCAGCAATCGAAAGCTGGGTGGCCGGGTCTGGATTATTGCCGGCGGCTATCAGCAACTCAGCCTGTGCTGCCAATGGCTCACCGTGCTCCACCAGATAGCGCGACATCTCCAGGCGCGTGTCCCTCCGCCTTGCCGGCGCATCCCCTGCCCATGTCCCGAAGACCGCCGCACGGTAGTAGTCGATCGCCTGCAGAGCGCGGCCTCGCGACCGCTCCAAGCGCGCCAATTGAAGGTTGATCGGGCCATCGCCCGGACGCGACTGCCACAGATTCAGGAAGTAGGTCTCCGCCTCGTTCACATGCCCGCCCGCAGCGAGTGCATCGGCCAGCGCAAGCTGATTCTCATAGTCATCCGGACGGTAGGAGAGCGAGACACGAAGTGCGGTCACGGCCTGCTCCGCATGCCCGTGTTGCATGGCGTCGCGCCCCCGCTGCGCCCATCGCGTAGCGAGTTGTTCACGGCGCGATTCGAAGGAACGGAAGAGGAAGGTCGTAACTCCGCTCAGGGCAACGGCAACCAGCGTCAGCATGAGGAACTTCAGGCCGTCGCGAATCATCAATCTGCGCCGCGAAGCCTGTGCCGGCGTCGGCGGCAGCGATGCGGCGGCTTGGCTACTTCCAGCTTCCATTAGACTTAAGTCTATCGCGTCACTGCAGTCCTACCTCGCCGTGCGCACTCCTGGAGACGTTACCTTGATCGATCGCTACACACGCCCAGCCATGCGCAAGCTATGGTCCGACGAGTCGAAATTCCGTGCCTGGCTTGAAGTGGAAGCTACTGCCAGTGAGGTGCTTGCAGACGCCGGCATCGTGCCGCAGGACGCCGCAAAAGCCATTCGCGCGCGGGGTGATTTCGACATTGCACGCATCCTCGAGATTGAGCAGCAGACGCGTCATGACGTCATCGCCTTCACCACCGCAGTCGCCGAGAAGGTCGGCCCGGAAGCCCGCTGGCTGCACTTCGGTCTGACGTCGACTGACGTAGTGGACACAGCGCAGGCACTGCTGCTGCGTGAGGCGTCCAGCATGATCCGCGACGGTTTGCACGCGCTCTCGGCGGTCCTGAAGCGCCGCGCCATCGAGTTCGCGCTCACGCCCTGCATCGGCCGTACCCACGGCGTGCACGCAGAACCGACGACCTTCGGCCTGAAGCTCTTGCTATGGCACACCGAGTGTGAACGGAACATTGTCCGCTTCGATGCCGCCGCTGCAGGCATGAATGTGGGCAAGCTCTCCGGCGCTGTGGGTAGCTACGGCACCGTGACGCCCGCGCTGGAAGAGGAGATCTGCAAACGCCTGGGTATCGATACCGCGCTGGTCAGCACGCAGGTTCTGCAGCGTGATCGCCACGCCGCCTATATCGGTGCGCTTTCGGTCATGGCGTCTTCGCTGGACCGCATTGCCACGGAGGTCCGTCATCTGCAGCGTACCGAAGTTCGCGAGGCGGAGGAGTTCTTCAGCGAGAAGCAGAAGGGTTCCAGCGCTATGCCTCACAAGCGCAACCCGATCACATGCGAAAACATCTGCGGCTTGGCGCGCGTGATGCGCGCAAACTCTCAAGTGGCACTTGAAGACGTAGCCCTGTGGCATGAGCGTGACATCTCGCACTCTTCGGCGGAGCGCGTTATCCTGCCCGACACGACTACGCTTGCGGACTACATGCTCTCGAAGACGACCAATCTTATCGACAAGCTGATGGTCTACCCGGAGCGCATGCTCAAGAACCTGAATCTGACCGGCGGACTTGTGTTCAGTGGCCAGTTGCTTCTTGACCTGGCCGAGGCCGGGATGTCCCGTGAGGATGCCTACAAGACCGTGCAGACTCTGGCGATGAAGGCGTGGAAGGAAGACCTGGTCTTCAAAGATCTTGTCGCCTCCGACCCGCACATCACGGCGCTGCTGCCGCCCGAGCGCATTGTGCGTGCCTTCGATGTAAACCGCCGTCTTGAGAATGTGCCCGCGATTTTTGAGCGTGTCTTTGGAAAACCGCTCGACGAACTGCGCGCAAACTAGTCCGGTCGAGCTTCGGGAATGTCCCACTCATGCGCGGAGAGAGTGCATGAGTGGTCCACCCCGTGCAGCGACACCACGAATTGGGCCTCCGTCCATGCCGCCCTGTCTTGGTAAAAGGACTAAGCGCAAAGCGCCGTCGCATTGCGCAGACGCGCAACCTTGCTACCCTCGATCAAGATGCTCCCAGACGGCGACCGCGAACTCGTAAAGATCATGGACGCCGCGCTTGCAGATGCGGCGGTACGAAGCGGGCACTGGCTCGCATGCCGACCTGGCTGCGATCAGTGCTGTTCTGGCGTCTTCCGCATTGCTCCACTCGACACCGAGCGACTGCGTGAGGGCCTTAAATCACTCACCAGATCCAATCCGGAAAAGGCCGCGGTGCTTCGCGCTCGTGTCCGAGAGAGCGTCGCAAGACTTTCGGCTGATTTTCCGGGAGACTCGGAGACAGGCATTATCTTCGAGGATGAAGACTCCCTTGAACGTTTCGAAGACTTCGCCAATGACGAAGTGTGCCCCGTTCTGGATCCAGCAACCGGCACGTGTGATTTGTACGCATATCGGCCGATGACTTGCCGCACCTTTGGTCCGCCGGTACAGACGGCAGACGGGGTGTACGGTGTCTGCGAGCTTTGTTTTGTCGGCGCACCCAAGGAAGCTGTCGCGGCCGCGGAACTCCATCTGCCCGATCCTCTGCTCGAATCCGCGCTGGATGACGAGATAGGCTTAGCCGGAACCACCATCGTCGCATTCGCTCTCACGGAGAAGCAGGATAGCGAGCAACACTAAGTCGCCGTCTCACGGCGTCGGTGCCCCTCCCGCTTGTTACCCTAGAACAGTGAATATTCTTTTCGTCGGCGACATCTTTGGATCGGCCGGCCGTCGCATCGTTGCCGAGCACATCGGCCATGTTCTTGAGTCCAACCACATCGACCTCTGCGTCATCAATGGCGAGAACGCCGCAGGCGGCTTTGGAATCACGCCGTCCATCGCGGATGACATCTTCGACCTCGGCGCGGACGTCATTACTACCGGCAACCACTTCTGGGACAAGAAAGAACTGCTGGACTACCTAAAGGTTCCTGCCGACTCGACCGGGCGGCCGCGGCGTATCCTGCGACCAGCGAACTTCGCTCCGAAGACGCCGGGATTCGGCTTCTTCGAGAGTGAGCTTCCCACGGGCCAGACTTACGCCGTGGTGAATCTTCAGGGGCGGGTCTTCATGCAGCAAAACGACGACCCCTTCCGGAAGGCGGATGAAATCCTCTCGTCCATCAAGGCGAAGGTGATACTTGTCGACTTCCACGCGGAGGCATCGAGCGAAAAGGTGGCGATGGGCTGGTATTTGGACGGTCGCGTGACGGCTGTTCTGGGAACGCATACGCACATTCCTACGGCTGATGAGCGTGTGCTGCCCGGCGGCACTGCGTTCCAGACCGATGTGGGTATGAGCGGCCCTTATGACTCCGTCATCGGAGTCGAGAAAGAAGCCGTCCTGGAGCGTTTCCTGACCGGGCAGCCTACTAAGTTCGAAGCAGCCAAGGGCAATCCCAAGATGTGCGCCGCAGTCATTGAGTGCGATGGAGCTACCGGCCGTGCCTATCGCATCAAGCGCATCATGCTGGGTGAATAGCCGTTACTTCCCTACCTCACCGAGTGCGAACCGCCCCATCGGAATCGCGTGGGAAACCTGTGGTTTACTGTCCATCTGCGACATCGGGTAGGGGTCGGGACTACCAGTAGGAAAGCCCCATACACTACCAGTACGCAGGTTTACGGTCACTTTGCCGAGGACCTGGCCACCTTCCGGCTGCCGCAGCATGAAGACACCCGGCTCAACATAGATGGGGTCGGCGTTACCGGACTGCGCAACCACAGGCACGGGCGACAGGTACGGGCGAATCGCGATCGCAATCAGTGCGACCGCGATTAACGCGAGGAGTGCGTTCGTCAATTGAGTGGACTTAAACATGTATGACTTCCCCTGAAAACAGTAAGAGGCAGCCCGCAGGCTGCCTCTTGCTATTGATGATCCGTGCTTACCGCTTGCGTGCAGGTGCCGCACGATGCGTTGCAGCAGCCGGCTTGGCAGCAGCCTTGGTTTCGATGGCGCCGCCGGTCATGGTGAGCATCAGTGGCTTCTGGGTGTAGGAAGCCATGGTGCCCACGACCGTTACATCCGCGCCAACGACCGGTGCGGTCTTAGGTGCTTCCGTGAGCGTGACGCTGACATCTGCAACCATCGGGCTCGCCTGCTTGGCATCATCCGAAACTGCCAGAGTCAAGGCGGTATCCGCGATACTGACGACCTTGCCGGTCAGCTTCACTTCCTTGTCCTTGATCGGCGCGAATTCGGCCTCTGCCTGCTCCGTCGTTCCGTTGGTAATCACGAATTCACGATCCGCGATGTTGGTTTTCGCCAGCGTCGGATCTTCCTTCTTGTCAGCTTCGAACACAGTCGTAGCCTGATCTGCGGGGGTCGGCGCCGGCTTCACGCTGCCTGCAAAGTCTGCAGGCGGGAAGAGGTTGTCCTTTGCAGAAGCCTTGACGGCGTCGTAACCATCTTCAGCGCCGTGGAACTTCTTATAGCAGTAGGTCGCCAGCGGCTGGAAGGTAGCCTTGAACTGATCCGGCGCGTAAATCGCTGTACGCGTTGCGAAGAAGGTGCAGTTCAGGTAATCAGGAGGCGTTGCGGTGTAATACGCCTGGCCGAGGAAGTAGGTGTCCTGCAGAACAGGACCGGGCTGCGTTGTCGCTGCCACGTCTACAGCCTTCAGCTCAGAGGTATAAGCCGCGATGGCGCCGGCCGAATCCTTCTTGGTGAGCGCATCGATACCAATCGCTGAATAAAAGTAAGGCGTGACCTGCTTCTGAATGGCTGCCCAGTCCGCATCGGCAACTGCGGTCGGCTTGGTGGCCTTCAAACCGCGGCTCGCGGCATCGGCCGCCTTGTCATACGCGGACTGCTTTGCAGCAGGATCGGTTGCAGAATCGCCCTGAGCCTTCAGCAGGCTGGTCTCCAGCGCCAAAGCACGGATGTTGTTGGGGTCAACCTGTAACAACTTGTCCGCGGACTCAAGCGTCTTCGGCACGTTGTTGGATCCGGCGTAACCGGCAACAAGCTGCTCCAGAACGGTGCTCTTCACGGACGACTGCGGAAACTTCGTCAGGAAAGCCTCAGCTGCGGTGGCTTTCGCCGCCGGGTCGGTGGCGGTAATCACGGCTTGGTATGCCGTGTACTCATCCGCCGAAAGCTGTGGTCCCTGCGCTGCCGCCCCATTGTTCGTGGTTACCGGTGTTTGTGCCACGGCGTACGTTGCGGAGACGCACGCGGCCGCCAGCATCGAGGCGAGAAAAGCCTTCTTCATCGAACTCTCCCTGTTCTTATTCAATCTCTGCACTAGTCAGAGCAGAACGCTGTGCTTGTACGAGTCACAGATTTCAATAGATGCAAGCAATGTATCAGGTGTAGCTCCAACGCAAAACACACCATGCAGCAGCACCTGATTCCCTTCGCTTATTGGACGTTTCCCAGCCGATTATCGCAGCAAGATCGACTTCATCGACAGGCAGACCGAGGCAGCGACCTGTGCGTGCCTGGAGACAGAGGAATAGGCAATGGCGGACAGCCCTTTAATCTACTGAGTCCTCGCAAACAGCCGAGACTTGAGAAAGAATCCGTAAACCACTCCCCACACCTAGTGTTTCGCACCGGATTATCCACAATATCTGCCACGTATCCCGCTTGATTCCGCTCCAGTGGCGGACTAGCCTCAAGTCATACAAGAACACTGTCGCCGCCCGGTTCTGCAGGGCGACATTCGGTGTGGAGGTCTCTTTCACTTGCTCAAGCTCAAGCGTGTTCAGATTCTCGGCTTTAAGTCTTTCTGCGACCGCACGGATGTGCAGCTTAGCGGCAGCGGCATCGCAGCCATTGTCGGCCCGAATGGCTGTGGCAAGTCGAACATCTCGGACGCTATTACATGGGTGCTGGGTGAGCAGAGTGCGAAGAGCCTGCGCGGCGTGAAGATGGAAGACGTGATCTTCGCCGGGACGCGCGACCGCAAGCCCACCGGCATGGCCGAGGTCTCCCTGACGCTGGTCGACCCAGACGTCTATGACGCCAGCGATGCAGGCGAAACGATCAACATGGGTTCGGTGACATCCAAACCGGCCGAGATCAACGACTGGGACGAGACCGCTGAGCGCAACATGAGCGCCGAGGCCACACTGGCCGCCGTGGCAGAGGCTCAGCCCGGGCCCATCCCTCCGGACGAAGAGTCGGAAGAGATCGAAGTCGATGCTCCGATCGATCCCAATGCTGAGCAGGCTGCTGCCGAAGCCGGGACGACTGCTCCCACGCCCCTCGTGCTGAAGATTCGTCGCCGCAAGTTCAACCGTGCCCCTGTCCGCGCTGGTGAGATCACCGTCACGCGCCGGCTCTTCCGCTCGGGCGAGTCGGAGTACCTGCTGAATGGCAAGATCTGCCGCCTGCGCGATATTCAGGACATCTTTTTTGGCACCGGCCTGTCCGGCGAGAACTACGCGATCATCGGCCAGGAGCGCATTGGCCAACTGTTGTCCTCGAAGCCGTTGGATCGCCGATCCATCATCGAAGAGGCGGCCGGGATCACGCGCTTCAAGACGAAGAAGCGTCTTGCTGAGCTTCGACTCGAGGCCGCGAAACAAAACCTTGCGCGTGTCGATGACATCTTCGACGAAGTGACACGGCAGATGGGCAGCCTCAAGCGGCAGGCGTCAAAGGCTGAGCGCTATGGCCAGATGCGCGACGAGCTGCGCGCCAAACTGCGTGTTGTCCTGCGCAGCCGCTTGTCGCAGCACGATGCGGATCGGTCTACGTCAGAAGAGTCGGTGAACAAACTCACCACTTCCATTGATGAGCAAGCGACTTCGCTGGAGGCGCTCGATGCAGATCACACGGCGGGTGTCGCGCGCGGGTACGAATTGGATGAAGAGATTCGTGCAGCACAGAGCCGCATCAACGAGACGCGTGTTGAGTTGGAGCGTGCGACAGCCCGTATTCACTCCAACAATGACCGCGTCAACGACCTCGCAGCACGCGTCGCCAGCGGTACAGATGAGCTGGCGCAGCTGAAGCATCAGATAGAAGCACTCTCAGCGGATCGCGACGGTTTGCGGCTCTTCCTGGAGACGGCAACCGCGGACACTGAAGGCGCGCGTCAAGAGGCCCAGACGAAGCAGCGCGAGGCCAGCGAGGCGCAGTCGCAGGTAAACAACGCCGACCGTGAAGCCGGCAACGGTCGCCATCAGTCCATGCAGTTGATGCAGCGCATCAGCAACGTGCATCGCGAGGAGGCACAGGCGGCCGAATCGCTCGCAGGTCTTGAGCGCGACGCGCAGCGGCTGGTTGGCGAATCCGAACAAGCCAAGGTCGAATTAGAAGCTCTGGGCAAGCAGCGTGGGCAGGTCTCGATGACCTTCGAGTCCGTGACCGATCGCCTGAAGCGGCTGGAGGCGGAGATAGCCCAACTGCGCCTGGACCTGGACGCCAAGCGCCGCGAGGAGATGGAGACGCGGCGTCGGGGCGATCATCTGCGGGCGGAGGCAGCGACGCTGACGGGCCGCAAGAACTCGTTGGAAGCGCTCATCCGCGACCATAGCTACTCCAGTGAGACGGTGCGGAAGCTCTTCAAGGCGAATGGCATTGGGACAAGCGTGGCCCCGGTTGGAACACTAGCGGACTTTCTGGAAGTGGATGATGAGCACGGAGCAGTCGTCGATGAGTTCCTGAAGGAAGAGCTGAATTACGTCGTCGTGAAGGATTGGAACTCCGCGGACGCTGGCATCGGGCTTCTGAAGGGCAATGTTGACGGCCGCGCCACGTTCCTGGTTCACAGTGAATCAGCGCCTGCGTATGGAGACGGCATGGCGAGCCGGTCTGTGGGCGAACTGCGGGGCGCGCGTCCGCTGAAGGACTGCATCCGGATACTCAATGGATTTGGGAGGTCTCTTGAGGTAGTCCTTCCCAAGCTGCGTGAGGGCTTCATTGCCCCGGACAGCGAGACCGCGCGCACGCTGGCGCTTGAGAATCCAGAGGCATTCTTCCTGTCGCCCTCTGGCGAAACCTATCACAATGTGACGGTGACGGGCGGCAAAGCGCGCTCAGGAGGTCCGCTCGCTCTCAAGAGTGAACTGCGTGAGATCCAAGCAAAACTGGAGGCCGTGCAGGCAGATCTTTCACAGAGCGAGCTTGGTGTTGCTGGCCTGACGAAGCAGATCCAGGAGATGCAGCATGCCATCGAAGCCAAGGGCAACGAGCGGCGCGATGCCGAGCGTGAAGCCGCAAACAGCGGTGCTGCTCTCCGCCAGATGGACTCGGAGGCCGCGCGCATCGAGAAGCGTCTTGCCGACTGGTCTCTGCACTCCGAACGGAATCGCGATGCGCGTGCGCAGAAGCAAGACCTGATCGAGCGCAAGCAGACTGAGGCAGCACAGTTGAGCGTCGAGCGGGAAGCTATCGATGCTCGCGTAAACGAAGCGGTGCTGCGCATAGAAGATCTCCGCCTACAGCGCGAGGAGGTGCAAGCAGCGGCAGCAGCGGCTGCTGCAGCCCTCGCGGGGCTCGAAGAACGACGCCGTAATGCCTCTGCCAACTTCGAGCAGAACGAGCGCATGCGCAACACCACGCAGCAGCGCATCGTTCACTTGGAAGGTCAGATCGCGGGCGCTGCCGCTGAGCGCACACGCCGCGAAGAGGAGACGATCCAGCTGACGGAACAGCAGGCGGAATTGACCGCTCAGCGTGAACAGTTGACCGCCGAAGCACACCGCCTGAGCGCCGAAGCGACCGCCCTTCGGGCGACGATCGCCGAGAAGAACTCCTTACTGCGCACCATGCGCACGGAGATCGAAGGCCTTCGCGAGCAACGTGCCACACTGCAGACGAAGATCGCCCGCCTGTCCAGCGAGATCGAACATCTCGAGGCGCAGTCACTGAACGACCTGAACATGCCTGCTGAAGAGCTGCGTGCGGATACCAGCATCGAGCCCATCACTGCAGAGGCGCTGGACGCTGCCGACGAAGAGACACGGACGATGAAGGGCAAGCTGGAGGCAATGGGCCCCGTCAACATGATGGCGTTGGAAGAGTTCGCAGAGGCCGAGCAGCGTCACAGCTTCCTGGAGACGCAGCGCAAGGATCTGCTGGATTCCATCGCTAACACGCAGGGCGCCATCAAGGAAATCGACGAGATCAGCAAGATCAAGTTCGACGATGCGTTCGCCATCATCAACAAAAATTTCTCGGATACCTTCGTGAAGCTCTTCGGTGGTGGGCAGGCGACCATGAAGTTGACGGACGAGTCGAACTCTGCAGAGAGCGGCATCGACCTGGTCGCGTCGCCGCCCGGTAAGAAGATGCAGAATGTACTGCTGCTCTCCGGTGGTGAGAAGGCGCTCACTGCCCTCTCACTGCTCGTCGGCATCTTTGAGTTCCAGCCCAGCCCCTTCTGCGTCTTGGACGAAGTCGATGCACCGCTTGACGAGACCAACGTGGGTCGCTTTGCCCGTCTGGTTCATGAAATGAGCAAGGACACGCAGTTCGTTGTCATCACCCACCATAAGCGGACGATGACGGAGGCAGATGTGATCTATGGCGTGACCATGCAGGAGCCCGGCGTGAGCAAGATTGTCAGCGTCAACCTGAACAAGGCCGAGCCAAGACGCGTCGCGTAGTCAAAGGGATTAAGACAGGCAGAAGAGGGCAAGGCGCGAAGCTATGCCCTCTTCTGTCTATACCTCACGCGCAATCAATCAGTCTTTGTGCGTACCTTCGACCCGATGAAGGCGAAGTAGGCAACTACCAGATAGCAACACAGCGGCACCACGAACGACATCGCCATGCTGCCGGTGCGTTCCGCCACCCAACCGACAACGGGCGTTGCAACAGCGCCGCCGATGATCGCCATAACCAGCACACTTGCGCCCAGCGTCGTGTTTGCCCCAAGCCCCTTCAAGCCAAGTGCAAAGTTGGTGGGATACATCAGCGACATGAAGAAGCTAGTCAGCATAAGCGCCCAGAGACCGACCCAACCTGGAAGCGTGATCACTAACACCAGCAAAGCCACGTTCACCAGTGCGAAGACGCCCATCAAGACATTTGGCCGGACATACTTCATGAGCGCTGTCGCAGCAAAGCGGCCAACGGAAAAGATCGCCAGACTGCCGCTTAGAAAATAGCCCGCGATCTTCTCGGGCTGGTGCGCATAGTCATGCGCGTACTGGATCAGGAAGCTCCACGAAGCGACCTGCGCACCTACGTAGAAGAACTGCGAGATAACCGCCCAAACGAAGTGTGGCACGTGAATGAGGCTGGCTGTCGTGCCGCGCTCTTCGAAGGGAAACTGGTCCTGACTCAACGTGCGTGCAGGAAATTTCACGCGCATCAGCAAGACGGCAAACAGAAACACAACGAGTGCCAGGACGAGGTACGGCGTGGTCACGCGCAGCGTTTCGCGATGCAGAAATGCAGCGTATGTGCCTGCGGCTTTCATCTGCGCTGTCTCGGCAGCACTGGGTTCGATACCGGAAAAGATGAAGACCGTCCCGATGAGCGCGCCTGCAATCGTGCCGGGAGGATTGAAGGCTTGTGCAAAGTTCAATCGTCGTTCTGAGGTCGAAGGATCGCCGAGCAACGTGATGAACGATGCGCCGCCCGTCTCAAGGAACGCGAGTCCTGCCGCAATAACAAACAACGCCACCAGGAAAAAGCTATATTGGTTCGCCAGGGCGGCCGGCCAGAACAGGAGGCAGCCCACGCCATACAGCAGCACGCCTGCAACCAGGCCAACCCGGTATCCCCAGCGCCGCAGCACGTAGGCTGCGGGCATCGAGATACAGAAGTAGCCAAAGTAGAACGCAGACTGCACCAGACCCGCCTGCAGACGCGATATCTGGAACGCCTTCATAAATTGCCGGATCAGCACATCATTCAGGTTGTTTGGCAGCGCCCAAAGGAAGAAGAGCGCAGTCACTACGAAGAAGGCGGTGCGATGGCTCGCACTGAACAACGGAATGTTTGGATCAGGTGCTTCGTGAAGCTGTTGTCTCGTGGTGGTTGCGGGCGGGGCGCCGTGCATGAGGACTCCTTGAAAACGGCTCGTCACTTTCGACGCCGATTGCAGAAACGCCAGCCTATCGCAGAAAGTGCACGATTTGTTGCCTGCGTCTGACAGACGCGGGTAACCGAACCGGTGCCTTACCGCATGAATCCGCACGTACTCGGGAAAAAGTGGTGAAATCAAGAGGATGAGCTTTAGCGACCTGAAACCGATCCTGACTGGCAAGGTGCGCGACCTGTACGAGGTCGGCACGGACCGTCTGCTGTTTGTGGCAAGTGACCGCATCTCTGCCTTCGACCATGTGCTGGGTAGCCTGGTGCCCGATAAAGGCAAGGTGCTGACGCAACTATCCCTCTTCTGGTTTGATTTCCTGCGGAATCTGGTTCCAAACCACCTGATCACGGCGGACGTCCGCGACTATCCCGCAGATTTGCAGGCATTCAGTGACGATCTGCGCGGCCGCAGCATGATTGTGCAGCGTGCTCGGATGGTGCAGGTGGAGTGCGTCGCGCGCGGCTACCTCTCTGGATCGGGATGGAAGGATTACCAGCAGACTGGCGCGGTGTGCGGCATCGAGCTGCCAAGCGGTCTCCGCGAGAGCGACCGCCTGCCCCAACCGATCTTTACGCCCGCAGCGAAGAACCACACCGGACATGACGAGAACGTGGGCTTCGATCACGTCGTCGATGCAGTCGGTGAGGAACTGGCCGAAGAGCTTCGAATGCTGACACTGTCCATTTACTCAACGGCCTCGAAATATGCCGAGAGCAAGGGCCTCATTCTCGCGGACACCAAGTTTGAGTTCGGCTTTGTTCCCGCAAAGGATGGCAGCGATCTGCTGGTGCTGGCCGACGAAGTATTGACTCCGGACTCATCCCGCTACTGGCTCGCCAGCGGCTACGCGCCCGGCGGCGCGCAGCCGTCGTTCGACAAGCAGTTTGTGCGGGACTATCTGGAGCGCATCCATTGGAACAAGCAGTTGCCTGCACCCGCGCTGCCCGACGAAGTGGTTGAGGAGACGCGGGCCAAGTACCTGCAGGCCTTCACGCTGCTCACTGGCAAGCAGGAGCTGCCGGAATAATCGCCATGAACAATGCCCTGCACGGCGTCACAATCGGCCTGAACGGCATGAATCCGCTCGACTGGACGATTGCGCTCGTGCTCGCCATCTCGACCGTCACGGCATTCATGCGCGGCCTGATCCGTTCCCTGGTCTCGCTTGCCGGTCTGTTGATCGGCATCTTTGCCGCATGCTGGTACGCACCCCAAGGGGCAGCCTACCTGGCGCGGTGGCTTACGCCCTACGCCTTTGCGGAGATCGTGGCGTTTGTGCTGATCCTGGCCGCGGTTTACGTCGTTGCGGCGCTGCTGGGACGGTTGCTGCACAGTGCGGCCGGCGCCATTGGGCTTGGCTTCCTGAATCGCCTTGGGGGCGCCTGTTTTGGGTTCGCTCGCGGCGTGCTTCTTCTTGCTGCGCTGATCCTGCCGATGGCCCCTTTTCTGCGCGATTTTGCCGCTGCGAAAACTTCAGTGCTTTTGCCCTATTTGCTTCCGGCCGCGCATGGGATATCCTTCGTTGTGCCGCGCGACTTTGGAAAGCGCCTCCCGGCCAGCCTCTGGTGGTCACATGCCAGAAGCGCCGCCGGTGAGCCTGCGACGATCAAGATACGCACGACGCCATCAGACTGAGGTGAGTACGAGTGAAGCGGGAAATGGACATCCTGGTGGCGCAGATGCATGCGGACGGCGTTTCGTACGAAGAAGCTGTGCGTGAATTCAAACGGCGCTACCTTCTGCAGGTTCTTCTGAGCCATCGCGGCAATCAGTGCAAAAGTGCTGAAGAACTCGGCATGCACCGCAACACGCTGAGCCGGACGCTTGCCGAATTGGAAATGGACACGGCACAGATCCGCAATGGCCTGAAGCGGCCGGCACGCAGCGATCGCGCCGCGGGAACACCCCGTCTTCAGACGCTCGCACGTGTCCGCTAGAGTTTGTCGCCTCTCGAACGTCTAATGCTGCAGGCATGACTGCTTCTCTGACCCATCGCCGCGGACTATCCCTGGCATGCATTGCTGCGCTTCTCGTTGCGCCCGCTGCAAGCGCTCAATCGACTGCGCCCGATCCCAAGAGCCCGCTCCCTCCTTCTGCGAAACAGCGCGCCACAGCGGAAGACGCTTATCTTTCCGGGGCGAAGCACCTCAGCAAGAGTGAGTTTTTGCCTGCGGAACGAGACTTCGCGCGGGCCGTCTCCGCCGATCCCACACATGCTGAATACGTGCAGGCGCTGGTGCTTTCGCGCGAACACCGTGTGACGAATCTGCTGCAGCAGGCCGCTGCAAAACGTCCCACGGACGCCTCTGCAGCAGATGCCTTGGTGGAGCAGGCTCGGGTTCTGGACCGGGACAATCCGCGTGTCACGCAGCACAATACGCCTCCTGTCGTGAAGCCGGTGCGGCGGATGGATGTTGCCGGCGGCGTTGTTCTGCTGCATACCAACGGCCTTCACAGCTACCACGAGCGCAGTGACATCCGCACGCTCGCGTCACACATAGCAGCCGATTACGGACTGAAGGCTGTGCTCGACCCGGAAATCCCCGCGAAGTCGTACCGCATTGACGTGGATGATGCCAGCTACGACGAGGTGATGAGCGTCTTTGCCGTTCTCACGAATACAATGTCGGTGCCGCTGGACGAACACACACTCATTTTCGCGACCGACACAACACCAAATCGACAGCGCTACGAGCGCCTGGTGGAAGCCGTCTACTACCTGCCGGGCTTCTCCGCAGATCAACTGAAGGATTTCGTGAGCATCGCGCAGAACCTGCTGACTTTGAAGCAGGTGAGCGTACAGCCGGTTGAGGGGTCACTGGTGGTGCGAGGTCCGGCAGAACTGGTGGACGCTGCAGACAAGATCTTCAATGACCTGCTGACAGGCAACAGCGATGTCGTCATCGATATGAAGCTTTACGCCGTCGATAAGTCGCGCACACAAAACCTTGGCATTATTCTGCCGGCATCGCTCAGCGCCTTCAGCCTCGCATCCCAGGCGCAGAGCATCGTGGCTGCAAACCAGTCGCTGGTGACACAACTCATCGCCAGCGGAGTGATACCTTCCACCACCAGCGTGTACGAGATTGCGGCTTACCTGGTCTTCGTCGCCGGTGTCGGAGGTTCCAGTTCCCTGCTGGCGAACAGCTTCCTCATCTTCGGTGGTGGTGCGACTACGTCCGTGTTGTCGACGGGCAACAGCCCCACCATCAATCTTGCGCTGTCGCAGAGTGATGCGCGTTCCTTGGAGGATGTGCAACTGCGCGGCAGCGATCGGCAGACGATCATCTTCAAGGCGGGCACTCGCTATCCCATTCAGACGTCGCTTTTCAGCGACATCGCCTCGACAAGCACCACCAACACGACGGTGAACGGTGTAAGCCTTGCTAGCCTGCTGGCGCAGTACCTCGGAACCAGCTCGACGGGCAGTACCGGCGTCATTCCGCAGGTGCAGTATGAGGACCTGGGACTGGTCATAACGGCGGTGCCTCGCATCCTGCGCACGGGCGATGTCAGCATGCACCTGGAGGTGAAGGTCAGTGCGCTCTCCGGCAATTCACTGAACGGGATTCCGATCCTGTCCAGTCGCCAGTTCACGTCGGATCTGACGATGGCTGATGGCGAGACTGCCATGATGATCAGCAATACCAACAGCGCAGAGACCACTGCCGTTACCGGTACGCCCGGCCTGAGCGAATTGCCAGGTTTCCAGAGCACTACAAATCGCAATGGCACGCGAACCACAGGAGACCTCGTGTTGATGCTGACACCGCACATCGTGCGGTATGGTCACCGCAATCCCGCAGGCCCATACATTGCGCTTCCGCAGCGGCCCGACGACGACTAGCAACAAGTTGGACGCGCACCCGAATGGCACTTACGCAGGCCGTGTCGTTTCCGCAAAGTCTTCCACATGTCTTTGGACTACCCGGATCAAAACCTGCATGAACACTGGTTGTTTCAAGGTTGACCCCATGCGTTGACCTAAGTGGAAAGGCCCGATATACTTAATCTTGTTGAGCGGGAGTAGCTCAGTGGTAGAGTGCTTCCTTGCCAAGGAAGATGTCGCGGGTTCAAATCCCGTCTCCCGCTCCAATAAAGCCTTTTTCCCTTCCTGAGATGCTTCAGTCGGCTTTCTGAAGAAGCGCGTTCACCCCGGATGCGCAATGGCGCGGTACCCAAGTGGTAAGGGAGAGGTCTGCAAAACCTTTATGCGTCGGTTCGATCCCGACCCGCGCCTCCAAACTTCCAGTCCCTACAAAGCAACTTGCTCTGCAGATGTCGACACACGACGGCGTTGGGCTCCCTGCCGTGCTTCCGTTTCGTACAGAAACCCTGAGATGAGTTCGCGGCGCCACATATCGTAGGCCTAGGACGAGCTTCGCGTCCTTTAGGAGCGACGGAGCCCCTGAGATTCACGATCTATGCCAGTCCGTATGCCAGCAGCGATTCGGAAAGCCAGGACCCGGTCGCTACTTTGAAGAACATCTGGCATGCTACGGGCAGGTCGCGATCCTTGTGCCAGATGAGTGCCAGTTTCCGTGGAATATGGACATCTTTGACCTTAAGCACCATAAGCTGCCTCGAACGAACTTCGGCTGCGACGTTCACCAGGGGCAGAAAACCGACTCCGGCGTCGGCCATGATGAGACGTTTCAAAAGTTCGTTGGAATCGAGCTCCATACCGATCCGAGGGATGAGATTTCGCTCCGAAAAGAGCCGGTCCAGCATCTCTCTGCGACGACTTCTCACGGGCAGCAGCAAGCTATGCTTCGACACCGCTTCAAGCGTGATGGTGGCGCCGGTGACGAGGGGGTGACGAGGTGAGGCCACCAGAACAAGCTCATCTTCATGGATGATCTCGGTCTTGAGTCGCGGTTCTGTCAATGGCAAGGAGACAACGCCGAAGTCCACCTCTCGATTCAGGACGAGTTCGACCGTACGGACACGTTCCGTGCGATTCACCGTCAGAGCGACCCGCGGGTGCTGTTTCTTGAATCTGCTGAATAGATGAGGCAGCACGTAGAGCGCTGTCGAGTCGTTCGCGCTTACTGTGAGCGAACCTCTGGGCGAACGAGAGAGATCATCCAGAACAAGCTTGATGTGGTTGTGACGCGAGAGGCAGTCTTCAACGTACGGCTCAAAGACGCGGCCGGCCGCCGTCAGCGTGACCTTACCGCCGCCACGCTCGAACAGACGATGGCCAAGGGACTTCTCCAAAGACCGCACCTGCGCCGAGATGGAGGGCTGGGTAAGGTGTAGCTTGTCTGCCGCCTTGGAGAAGCTCTTGTTCCGAGAGACCTCCAGAAACGTTCGAAGCTGATTAAAGTCCACGATTCTCCTACTGGCATTGCCGAACACAACCGCGGTCCGGGGTCGTTTGCTTAACTAACTTTATGAATGTTCCGATGAGTCAAGCATAGGCGAGACCGCTGAGAAAGGTCTATTCGGCGCTCAAGAAATGTTGGGCGCCGGGTGTGATCGCCAACTCCCGATAGCGACTCCAGCGGTCTTCCAGACTTCGAGTTCTGGCTGCGCCGCCGGATTCCGCGCCCCCGTCAACCCACCGAGAGACCCGCTCCTCCCCATCCGTATAGGCCAGCATGTACGAGCGGTATTCATTCAGGTATAGAAGAGTCGCATCGGGGTGGGCCATGAAAGCCTCTGCCCCGAGGGCGCTTCCGGCTCTCACAAATTCCAGATCGCCATCAACATATCGCTGCGCAATCGAAGGTTCCGCAGACTTCAAGGAACGTACGAGAGTACTGATCTTCACGTAGAGATCCGCTTTGCTCGCAGGCAGTCCCGCCAACGGGAAAAGAATCACTCGCTCCACATAGGCACGTTCAGCGTCGGAAAGAACCATGCGGGGTGCGTAAGCTGCGGCAGCCTCAGAGAGGAACGATTCTGGACTGAACGTGGGTTGAACGCTCGCTTCCATCCAGCGCTTCTGCTGCACGAAAGCCGCTTCGTGAAGGGTGTTGAAGACATGGTGTCCGGGGTATCCCTCGTGACACGCCAATTCGAGCGCCTCATCCACTGTTAAGGGAAAGTCGAGGTTGACCTGGATAAGACTGTGCGCCGATCCCAGGTAGCGGCTGAAGGCGCTCCAAGGTCGGTTTCGGACGAATGCCAGTTCGATCGACTCATTCGCAGGAAGAGATACATGCGCCGCCGTGCGTTCCCTGCATGCCGCCAGTGCAGCGACCATCACCGGCTGGAGACGCTCCGCAGGGACGGCGAAGCCTGAGTCATAGGCCGCATAACGTTCCGATGATGACTGATGAGTCGCTCTCCTCTCCGGTGGCAGCAGCGATTCGATGCTGCTCCTTGCTCTGCTCCGTTCCGCAACGCTCCTGTCGGTCAGCCGTGTCGTGGCAAAAAGAAAACGCGCTTCGTCATCGAAAGGAAACCGTTGTCCTTGCAGCATCTCGACACGCCTCTCGATCGCGACGAGTTGAGCCTCGAGTAAGGCGCCTCTCTCGACTAACCCTTTATCTACAGGCGTTCTGTCTGCGATGCGAAGCTCGTGCACCTGCGCTCGCAATGCCTTCGCTTCCCTACCGATCTGGCCCAGGTTTGGATAGGCCGCGTGAACCTCTACACGCAACCCCTGTGAGACAACGGCGAAGTCAAGCGAATCCGGATCCCGTTCTCCGAGTGCGACCACAAGACGAACATATCTTCCTGCAATCGTCTCCCATGGATCGGCTTTGCCGTCTGCACTTCGAGAAGATGTGCAGCCAGCCAGCGCGAGCGCGAAACAAGTCAAAACGACGGCAACAGAGCGACTCACCCACCTGCGCGGATTGGAGATGTCTTCCATAGATCAGCTATACCTGTTCGGCGCCTTCACTTCAAACGCAGCATTCGCAGAGCTACCCACCGTCTTCTCTATGGGCGCGATAGAAGATGCCACACTTCGCTTTACCTCTGTACGACCCACTGTTAAAACTTGCTTACTTCACCCAATTACTTCTTCTCTTTGCATTGAAGCACTGAGCGCTTCATGTCTATCGCCAACTAATTGAACGTCGCGTGGCCAAACGTGACGCCGCCGTCCTGTGACGTGTGGCGCTGCTGGGGTACGGGTCAGGTCCAAGGAGGTCGGATTGTTCTCTCGATTCAATCGTCATGTCTCTCTACTTCAGGGTGCGGCTCTTGTTAGCCTCACGGCTGGTCCGATGCTTCTCCACGCCCAGACTGTAACAGCGACGCTGGCCGGCACCGTTCTGGACTCCACAGATGCAGTGGTGTCTTCTGCAAAGGTGACCGTGACGAATAAGGCTATCGGCTTTACCCGGACACTCAGTGTGGATGATCAGGGTCGCTACAATCTTGCGAACCTGCAGCCCGGCGTATACGTCGTTGTTGTGGAGGCCACAGGCTTCTCGACGAAGACGTTCAACAACATCACCCTGAATGTCGGCGACGTAGAGCGTCTGGACCTGCACGTGGACGCAGGCAGCACGGCTGAGAGCGTAAGCGTGACCGCCGCAGATACTCTCCTGCAGACGGATACCTCGTCCAACGCCACGGTCATCGACAACAAGCAGGTCGTTGAACTGCCGTTGGCAAACCGCCAGTTCTATTCGCTTGCCCTGCTGTCGCCTGCCGCGTATCAGCCCGCACAGAATTCGACGCTTGGTTTCCGCGGTGGTATCAACATCGCCGGCGCATCAGAGATCAGCAACCAGTTCACGGTTAATGGCATTTACGACAACGATATGGGCGTGGCACAGCCGTCGTTCCGGCCCTCCGTTGAAGTCATCCAGGAGTTCCGCCTTCTGACCGGTGTGTATCCCGCAGAATACGGCCGCATGTCCGGCGGCCAGGTCGTCATTATCACCAAGAGCGGATCGAATGCATTCCATGGTTCGGCTTACGAGTTCATCCGCAATGAGTACACCGACGCGAAGCCATACTTCACCGCATCGGGCGCAAAGACTCCTTCGTTCAAGCAGAACACCTTCGGCGCGACGATCGGCGGGCCCATCTGGAAGGACAAGACGTTCTTCTTCTTTGGTTATGAAGGGCAGCGTATCCGTCAGGCTGTAACGGCACTTGCGACTGTACCGACAACCGCTATGCTGAATGGCTTGTTCACGGGGAAGACTCTCTACGATCCTTCCACGGGTTTGCCCATGACGCCCCTTGCTGGTACAACCAACAGCTACAACCTGGCCACAGCTATGGCTGGCACCTCGAAATATCATTACGGTTCCACCGGCGCTATTGCAGGTCAGACGATTGCCCGCCTGGGTTTCCCGGCTCCGAATGCAGCGGGAACTTCGAATAATTACAACTTTCAGGAAACTCGTACAGAAAACATGAACGAGTTCACATCCCGGGTGGATCACCGCTTCAGCGAAAAGGACTCGATCAACGGGAGCTTCAATCTCTTCAAAGATCCCGCGTTTGAGCCATCGAATTCACTTTGCTCTTCGTACGTCGTACCGAAGTTTGGCTGCTATACCAATCAGATTTCAACGTTGGTCAACGCGACCTATGACCGCGTGCTGACGGCCAGCATGGTGAATGACCTTCGCCTTGGCTTCCAGCGCTTGCAGCAGCCGCGCGTACAGGAAGATAACACCGCCATCGGTGCCGCTTACACGGGTCTGCCCGGCGGTCCCTACTTCAACCAGGCCAATTACGCAAATAACCTTGGACTGCCGAACACAGCAATCAGTGGCTACGCAACGATCGGCGGCGCTACGAATCTGCCGCAGAATCGCTGGGATAACCACTACCAAGTGGCCGACACATTCACCTGGACCCACGGAGCCCACACCTTCAAACTGGGTGCGGATCTGCTTCTGGCAAAATCGACCAACGTGATCACCAGTTCTGGTCGCGGAGCGTTCGTCGTCAACGATGCTTCGATCGCCACACTCGCCGGCACCGGGAATCACGTAGGTTATACGGGCGATTCAGTAGCCGATTTCCTGCTGGGACTGACTTACACATCCACCATCGGAGCCACAGCCGGAACGGTATACCTGAACTTTCAGGGCCAGGACTACTTCGTTCAGGATGACTGGAAGATCAAGCCAAATCTGACCTTGAATTTCGGTCTCCGTTATGAGTACGACAAGCCCGTCTACTCCCCACATAACACGACATCAAACTTCAGCCTGTCTCAGCAACAGTTCCTTGCCGCCGGCGGCAGCAATCCTACGAGCATCTACGATCCGGACTACAACAACTTCGCACCCCGGTTCGGTTTCTCTTGGCAGCCCTACGATCAGGCAAAGACTGTCGTGAAGGGTGCGACCGGTGTCTTCTACAACACACCGCTGCTTTACAATCAGTTCCTCACTACCGGAACACAATCGCCATTCCGTAATGTGAGTACTTTCACCTCGACGCAGAGTGTGGCAGCAACTCGGACTGTCAACACGATCTCCCTGGACTCACCGTTCTCGGTTCCAAACAGCACACCTCTCCCTTCGTGCACAACGGGCGCCCAGACTGGCTGCTCTGCATCGCTTTCACCGTTGAGCATCGACCGCGGCTATCGCACGCCGTACATCACGGAATGGAGCCTGGGCGTGGAGCAGCAGATCACGAGCAGCATGGTCTTCGAAACGACCTACTTCGGTTCGAAGGGCACCAGGCTGCCACTATCCATTTCGGCGAATGTGATCAATCCTTCGACTTACACCGTCAATAGCCGCGTGCCGCGGCAGTCGGATCGTCCCTTCCCCAACTTCTCTACTGTAAGCAGCCAAGGAACACGAGCGAACTCTGAGTTTCACTCCTGGCAGAACAGCCTGAAGCAGACCAATCGCAATGGCGTCACCTTCCTGCTCGCCTACACCTTTGCTAAGTCCATCGACGGTGGCGGTGGTATCGGTTCTGGCTCCAACTCTTCCGGCACGGCGCAGAACCCCTACAACCTGAGGGCAGAGCGCGGTCTGTCGGACTTCGATGTTCGTCATCGCATCGTCTTCAGCCCGGTGGCAGAGCTGCCCTTCGGCAAAGGCAAGGCGTACCTCAACCATGGCCTTTCCTCAGCACTCTTTGGTGGCTTCCAGCTCTCTGGTATCTTCACCTTCCAGACCGGTCGCCCCTTCACGATTACGAACTCATCAAGCAACAACAGCGGATACTTTGGTAACGCCGATCGCCCGAATCTTGTAGCGAATCCAAATGCCGCAGTGAACACCGCGAACGGAACGAAAACGCACACGGTAGCACAGTGGTTTAACACTGCGGCGTATTCCAACCCAGCTGCCTTCGTAGTGGTCAACGGGGTTGTAACCCAAGTTGGACAGTTCGGAACTGCCGGTCGCAACCAGGTCACGGGGCCGAAGTATACGGATCTGGACCTGACGCTATCACGCACCTTCCCGATTGTTGAACGGGTTAACGGCCAGTTCCGCGTTGAGTCATTCAACCTATTGAATCACCCCAACTTCCTCAATCCTCTTGGAACAGGTGTGCAATATGTCCCGACTACGACAAGCACGAGTTCCTTCGGAACGATCACTCAGGCAAACAATCCGCGCGATCTGCAGTTCTCATTGCGCATCCTTTACTAGTACTAAGTCAATCGCAACGACGAAGGGCCGGGGCTTATGCTCCGGTCCTTCGTCGTTACCTGGGTGCGTCCTGACTCACTCGTGGGACATCCAGTGCGCCTCCTTCACGCCTCGCCTCATGTCCTATCTGAACTCACAGATGATCAGAGCGAACGAAAAGGCCGGAGCGTATCGCTCCGACCCTTTACGCTTGCGATCGTGTATTGGGAGCTTACTTTGTGGGCGCCGCCGGAGGTGTGGGCATCGTCTTTGGTCTCACACCGTGCCCGAAGTTATAGATGATCGAGGCGGTCGACTTCTCCGCACCGGCCAGCCCATAGGTCTTCCCTGCACCTTCCAGGATGTAATACTCATTGGCCGCGTGGGCACGGCCTCCAGAGCCAAGTTCACCGGCTGCAATCGGCATCGTGACGGGTGCGACACGCTGTCCAACTTCTGAACTGGCGAAAAGGTACGCTGGCCAGTAGCCACCAAGGATCGTCTCTTCAGACGTCGGGGTCTGGTACTGGATACCAAACTCGTCGAAGGTTGCGGCGACGGCAGCTGCGATATCCGTGTCGTAGCGCATCTTGGCCCAGGGCACATCGCCGATGAGTTTCATATCGACGTCCTTGTACCCATTCTTATCCAACTGAGCTCGCAGCTTCTTCACAAGATCAAGGCCGTTCATGTTGGGGATGTAGCGAAAGTTATGTTTTGAGGTGATCTTATTAGGCAGGATGGCGCCGGCACCACCGGCATACATATTGCCGCCCCAGATGCCGTCCAGGTTGAAGCTGGTTCCGTAGCGTGACATCTTCAGCATGGTGAAGGGATCATCCGAGATGTAGCGACCGACGCCGAGATTGTCAGCCGCCTTTTTTAGGTCAAGCTTCTGGCTCGCCTGTCGCAATCCGGCTGTCTCCGTCGGAGAGAGAGGCTGCATGTTATCGAAGAAGCCAGCGATCTTCGGTGTGTTGCCGTCGTCGGAAACAAGCGTCCCGAGCATCTTGATATGACGCCATGCCGGGCTGTCCACGGAGCGCTTCCATGAACCATGGATATCGGATACCGTTGGGCCCTTGCCCCAGGCCTTGCCGCTGGTCGTCAGTTCCACATAAACGCAACCTTCGCTGCCGCCGGACATATTCGCCGTACCTCCGGCACCCTGGAAGTTAAAACGCAGCATCGCGTCAGCGCCCTTGAACAACTCGGGGTGATCCTTGACGAACTTGCGGAGACCGATGTCCATCCGCTCTTCATCCCCCTCAGCCACAACGATGATATTGACCGGCAACTTCCCCATCGTGGCGCGCATGGACATGAGGGCTTCGAGTTGTGCGAGCTGCGGTCCCTTGGAATTCGTCGCACCTCGGCCAATGAGCACTTTCTTGTACATGGGGTCGATGCCGGCGGTCTTGCCATCAACGATGCGGCCTTCGAACGGGGGTGCGATCCAAGCATCGGCCTGCGTGACCGGCATGGTGTCGTACATCCAGTACAGAACGAGCGTGCGCGGCGCGCCCTCATCGCACTTTGCATAGACGACCGGGTTACCCGGCGTACCGTACTCGGTGATACCGACGTCGTAGACACGCGTCGTCTGACAACCGAGTTTGTCAAAGAAACCCTTCACCATCTCCGCAGATTCCGGGATGCCTTCGCCGCTGTTCGAGATGCTGGGCTGCTGAATCCACTTCTGAAAGTCGACAACGTGATCATCGATGTGTGCGTCGATGTAATCGTAGACCTTCTTCAGGTCGGGCGGCGTTTTGGAAAGATCGGGGGCGATGGTCTCATCACCACGAGGCCGTATGTGAACGGCCGCATTACTCAGCGAAGCCTGCTTTGTTGCGGGAGGAGTAGCCGGATGCTTACAGGAGATGGTTGTAAGACAGGTGACGAGGGTTAGTAAGGACAGTGGCAACGATGTGCGATTCATCTGGGCATACTCCTTCTCGGAACAGTTTCGTTTCCCTTGGTGCTGGAACTTGAAGCAACGTCAGGAATACCTTCGTGACGCGTTCGCTGCATTTACTCGTAGCGCAGAGAGGTCATGGGACTTACCCGCGAAGCCTGCCGGGCGGGATAGTAACCGAAGACAATGCCGATGGCTGCGGAGATGCCGAAGGATAGACAGATGGCAACCCACGAAAGCTGGACAGACCACTGCACCGTGCGCGCAATGGCGATGGAAGCCGCAAGGCCGAGTGCGATTCCTAACAGGCCACCGCCACCACTCAGCAAGACCGCTTCAATGAGGAACTGCTCCATCAACTCGTCCGCCTGCGCTCCGACAGCGCGACGAATGCCGATCTCCCGTGTGCGTTCCGTCACACTCAACAGCATGATGTTCATGATGCCGATACCGCCCACAATCAGGCTGACGGCAGCGGTGGCGGCCAATAGAGCAGACATGGTTCGACTCGCCTGGTCGAGCGTCTTACCAAGCTGAGCGAGCGTGACTTTATCGAGGTTGTTGGCGTTGCCCATCATCGCGCGTGAGATGTCCGTCCGCATTCCGCCGCGTGCGATCGCTGCGCGGGCCTGACTTGCCACGGTGAAATCGTCTGGCGCCGCGGACGCAAGCCCATGGCGTCGCCGTAACTCCGCGCTGATCGTCTTAACCAGTCGCGAGACATCGCCAGTGGATTCGGTCGCGACGGTTACGGTGTCGAGATTGCTGCGCCCCAGGAGTTGCTGCGCCGTGCGAAGCGGTATGTAGACCGCGTCAAACTGCCCATCGCCCGCAGAGCTTGGAACCATCCAGCTACCGGAGGCGATGACACCGATGACGCGAAACGATCCGCCGGGAAGATCGATCTGCTCGCCCACGGGATTGCGATCCGCGAAGAGTTCGTTGCTGACGACACTGCCGAGTACGGCCACCTTCTGAGCTTGCGAATCTTCCGCTTCATTCAGGAAGCGGCCCTGCTTCATAATCCACGCGCGCCGAATCGATGGCAGCCAGACCTGCTCTCCACGGATCTGTGTCAGGACATGCTTCTGCGTTTCGCCAGGAGCAGAGACGTTGCCGTTCTCATGCATGCCACCCGAACTCGCCTGCACACCCGGCAGCTCTCGAATCGCGGCGGCATCTTCCGTTGTAAGTGTTGTTGCTGCCCCGAGGCCCCCGGCGTTCTCGCCACCTCTGGCAAAGTCGTGGAAAGGATTTGTCGCTGGGCTGTTTTGCATTCGGCTTAGAGAAAGGGGGCGGCGACCGTAGTAGACCGCATCGTCGAAGCGAAGGTGCTTGCTGATTTGCGGATGCCAGGCGGCTGGCTCCTCCGCTTCTCCCTGGCTGGTCCATTGCTGCGGCATCTTGTAGTTGCCACTGCTCACCAGGATGACGTTCATACCCGCGGCCCTGACCTGCCCTGTGATGGACCGTTGGGCACCGCTGCCGACGGCGATCATGACAAGGACAGTTGCAACGCCGATCATCAAGCCCAGCACTGTAAGCGCTGTCTGCATGCGATTCCGTCTTAGTGACCGAAGCGCGATGACAAGGCTTTTGGAAGCAGCCACGCAACGTCCTCCCTTAGAACCGTAAGTGCCATACCACGGTGTTCGTTATTCGAAGCGCAGAGCGTCGATGGGGTTCAACATGGAAGCACGGCGCGCCGGGTAAAACCCAAAGAACACGCCCGTTGCCACGGAGACGCCGAGGGAGAGGGCAATGGCTCCAATAGAAACTTCTGCAGGCCATCGCAGGACGGTGGTAATGACAAAGGACGCAAGGAAGCCTAGCAGAATTCCGAAGACACCACCGGCAAGGCCCAGCGTCATCGCCTCTACCAGGAACTGCATCAGGACATCCCGCGAACGTGCACCAACGGCACGGCGGATGCCAATCTCACGCGTGCGTTCTGTCACGCTCATCAGCATGATGTTCATGATGCCGATGCCGCCAACAATCAACGAGATCGTTGCAATAGCGGCAAGTAGCGCGGTCATGGTCTGACCGGCGCGACTCAATGTGCCAGACATCTCCTGCAGGTTCACCTGGTCCATCTGTGGCATGTTTGCAAGGATGAACGCCGCGACCGATGTATTCAGCCCCTTGGTAAGTGCCTCCGATGCCTGTGTCTTGACGGTGAAGTCATCCGGTGTAGCGCTGTTTGCGCCTGCGCCCTGAAAGCCACCTAGAGCGCCTGCAGTCGCCGAGGTATTTTTTGCTTGGTCCAGATGATGACGCTGGCGTAGCAGCGGCACAATGTCTTTGGCGATCTGCGAGGCCTGTCCCGCCTCGGCTGCGGTGAGCGTGATCTGGCTGAGGGAGTGAGTGTTCGTCAGCTTCTGGAGCGCTGTGTAGGGAACCACAGCCATGGCAGCCTGGTCTTCGTCGTTTGAGCTGAACCAGCCTTTGACCGTGAAGGGTGTGCCATGAATTTCGATCTGCTGGCCGACAGGATTCTCGTCCGGAAACAGCTGATCCCGCAGCGTGGAGCCGATCACGACCACGTTTTCGGAAGCCTGCACGCTCCCGCTCTTGAAGAACTTGCCCTTCTCAAACGTCCAGTCGAACATCTTCGGGTAATCGAAGTCCGTCCCATACACTTCGGCGAATTGCTTGTCCTGATTGTGCGAGATCCAGCTGCGGGCCCGCACCACACTGGAGACATGCGCGACGCCATCCACGTTGCTGATGGCGACGGCATCGTCAGGAGTAAGTGTGGAAGCGGATCCCATGCCTGTGGCGATCTTTGCTTCTTCTCCACCCTTGGTGAAGTTGCCGGCACGCACAAACAGCAGCGTGGTTCCCGCCGACTTCACTTCACTGGAGACATTCTGTTGCGCGCCTGTGCCGAGCGCGAACATGGTCAGGACCGCTGCTACACCAATGGTCATACCCAGCAGTGCAAGGCCAGTGCGCAGCTTGTTCTTCTTCAACGCCGCCATTGCGATACGAAGGCTTTTCTTCAGCATTATTCATACCTCAGGGCATTCAGCGGAGGCACTTGAGAGGCTTCACGCGCAGGATAGTAGCCGAAGAAGACCCCGACCACGGTTGAGATCCCGAACGATAGTGCAATGGCAGAGAACGGCACGCTGGTCGACCAGTGCGCGCTGCGGGAGATGGAGATGGCGGCGATCGTTCCGATGAGAACGCCTGCCAATCCGCCCATTACACTCAGGAAAACGGACTCCATCAGGAACTGGCTGAGGA
The DNA here is from genome assembly GCF_900105625.1 of Terriglobus roseus. Classification (NCBI taxonomy): domain Bacteria; kingdom Pseudomonadati; phylum Acidobacteriota; class Terriglobia; order Terriglobales; family Acidobacteriaceae; genus Terriglobus; species Terriglobus roseus. The sequence goes on along the minus strand of NZ_FNSD01000001.1, from coordinate 4,692,221 downwards.
CTTCCTTTTCCTGCGCACCTACGGCACGGCGAATGCCGATCTCGCGGGTACGCTCGGTGACGCTGAGCAGCATGATGTTCATGATGCCGATGCCACCGACGATGAGACTGACGGTTGCGATGCTGACAAGCAGCGCGGTCATGGTGCGGCTGGAGCGCTCGAGACTCTTACCGAGCTGATCCAGCGTGATCTTTTCCAGGCCGGCGACGTTGCCGGTCACGGCATGTGCGACCTCTGGCCGCATGCTGCCGCTGGTCAGAGCCTTACTCGCCTGGCTGGATACAGTAAAGTCATCAGGTTTGTTCGCGGTGATGCTGTGCCGCTGGCGCAGCAGGGTGACGATTCCCTTCTCCACCTTCGAAACATCACCCGTAGAGACTGTGGTCACCGTAATGTCGTTCAACTTGGACAGATTCAGCAGCTTCTGCATGGTGGTCACGGGTACGTACACCGCGTCGAACTGGTCGTCACCCGCCTGTGGCGTGGATAGCCAACTGGAGCTGCCTACTACTCCAACCACCTTGAACTTTTGCTTCCAAAGATCGACGGTTCCACCGATCGGATCCTTGTCTCCGAAGAGCTGCTTTGCGACGATGGTGCCGAGCACAACAACCTGTTCCGCATTCGACTCTTCCCTGCCTGTGAAGAAGCGGCCCTGGGGAAAGACCCACGAGCGCCGGATTTCGGGCATGGCCGTGTCGTCGCCATGGACGCGCGTAAACCAGCGGACACCGCTGTCGTTCACCGCATGCACGTTCTCATGAATGCCCTCCGAGACATACTGAACACCCTTCATCTTCCGGATCTCGTTGGCGTCCGCGATCGTCAGTGTCGCGGCAGACCCCAGACCTGCTTCCGAGTCACCGAGGCGCTGTCGCGCGGTGGGATGATCGTGAATTGCGAAGGGATCGTCTTCCGGGTGGAAGTACGCTAGATGAAGACGTGCTTCGCCGTGCCAGGCAGCGGTTTCCAAATGCCCCTGCGAGCGGTCTTCCATGGGATCGACACGGTTCAACCTTCCCATCTCGATTGCGTCGGCGGGTGGTGCTTCGCGTTGTGCCTGAAAGTTACCGGCCTTCACGATCAGCATGTTCATGCCGGCTGCACGCACCTGATCGGTAATAGCTTGCTGAGCGCCTGTACCGAGGGCAATCATGGCGAGGACGGTTGCGACACCAATCGCCATGCCAAGCATCGTCAAGACCGACTGAAGCTTGTTCCGCTTGAGTGCGTTGACTGAGATCGTAAATGTTTTGCGGAGACGGCTCATAGGAGACTCGCCGGCGCCGCTGTCGCATGCAGTGCGGCTTCTGCTGAAGGTACCCGCTGATCATTTGGACGGTCGGACACGATCTTGCCGTCGCGGAAGGTGATGATGCGCGTGCCGAACTGCGCGACATCCATCTCATGCGTGATGAGCACGATCGTGATGCCACGTTCGCGCTGCAGCTTCTGGAAGATCTCCATCACTTCGAGACTGGTCTTGGTGTCGAGGTTTCCGGTTGGTTCATCGGCGAGCAGAATCGCAGGATTGTTCAGGAGGGCTCGTGCGATCGCGACGCGCTGCTGCTGACCGCCGGACAACTGATTCGTGTGGTGCTCCCAACGGCTCTCAAGACCAACGGCCGCCAACGCTGCCATGGCCCGGCGCTTCCGCTCGGCCGCACTGAGATCGCTCTTGCCGTAGAGCAGAGGCAGCTCAACATTCTCAAGAGCGGAGGTTCGCGTGAGCAGGTTGAATCCCTGGAAGACGAAGCCGATCCGCTCATTGCGAACAAGGGAGATTTCATCGTCGGTGAGACGCGAAACATCTTTTCCGTCGAGGACGTACTGCCCGCTCGTTGGCTGATCGAGACAGCCAAGGATGTGCATCAGCGTTGACTTGCCGGAACCAGAAGGTCCGATCACGGAGACGAACTCGCCAGCCTCAACATCAAGCGTGATGGAACGCAGGGCGTGTACCTGATGTTCCCCCAGTTGATAGGTCTTCGTCAGATCTCGAACCGAGATGACCATGCCCATGAAGTTTCGTCTCCTCTTCATTGCTTGCGGTGCAGATGTCCGATGTCGCGAGAGATTCAGCGCGGTCCGGCTGAGATGGCCGGACCGCGCTGCTCAGGTTTACTTTGCGTGGGTTTTGGGCTTGGGGGCTGTCGTTGTGGTCTGCGAGAACTCCCATATGGCAGCGGCGACGATCTTCTCGGCGCCAGCCATACCGTTGTCCCAACGCGAGCCTTCCACTGCGTAGTATTCGTTCGCGGCATGCGCACGTCCACCCTGACCACCACGCGCACCGATGCCCATAGGTATCGAGACACTACCGACCTTCTGACCAACCGGGCCATCGCTGAACAGGTAGCTCGGCCAGTAACCACCGGTCGGTTCGGACTGGTTCACACCCAGCGGCAGAGTCTTGCCATTCTGCTCGTAGTGGTCTGCAGACGCCATCTGGAACATGCCCTGATCGCCGCCCAGACCAAGCATCTCGGCAGCCTTTTTATGCGCAACGGAGATGTCGGACGTCGGAGAAGAGCCACGCGACCATGGCACATCGCCGATCAGCTTCATCTGTACGTCCTTGTAGCCATTACGGTCCAGCTGCTCACGCAGCATCTGCACAATGTGCAAGCCGTCCATCTTTGGCACATAGCGGAATGCATGTTTCGACGTGATCTTGTTCGGCAGGATCGCGCCAGCGCCGCCAGCGTACATGTTGCCGCCCCAGATGCCGTCAAGGTTAAAGCTGACGCCATACCGGCCGGCCTTTAGAACTTCAAGCGGTGTATCGCCGATGTAACGTGCCACGCCTTGTGCTTTTGCCATCTTCACCAGGTCAGTCTTGGCGGCGCGGTCTTCGAGCTGCTTCATCTGTTCCGGCGTCGGATACTCGCGACCATCGTCCCAACCTTTGATCTGGGGCGTGTTGCCATCCTTCGAGGTGAGTGAAGCAAGCATCTGGATGTGACGCCATGCCGGGCTGTCCGTGGTGCGCTTCATCACGCCGTGCACGTCCGAGTCCGTCGGTCCCCGGCCCCAGGCTTTGCCGCTCGTGGTCAGCTCAACGTAAACGCAACCTTCAGAAGGTCCACCTACGTAGAGTGCGTCTGCTTCTGCCAACAAGTCCGAGTGGTCTTTGATGAACTTACGAAGACCGATATCCATGCGCTCTTCGTCGCCTTCTGCGATGAAGATCAGGTTGACGGGAAGCTTGCCGTTGACAGCCTTATACGCCATCAACGCATTGAGCTGGGCCATCTCCGGTCCTTTGGAATTGGTGGCGCCACGTCCTACGAGCACGCGAGGAATGTCTGGCAAACCGGCCGTGGAACCGGCCACTACGCGCCCCTCAAAGGGCGGTGCAACCCACGCGTCCGGCTGCGTCACAGGCATGGTGTCGTACTGCCAATAGATGGCGACAGTCTTCGGCGCGCCCTCATCGCACTTCGCGTACACGACGGGATTACCGGGCGTTCCGTACTCCGTGATGCCCACGTCATAGACACGGGTCGTCTGGCAGCCGAGCTTGTCGAAGAAGCCCTTCACCATCTCTGCAGATTCGGGAATGCCTTCGCCGCTATTCGAGATGCTTGGCTGCTGGATCCACTTCTGCAGGTTACCGACGTGCTCATCCATGTGGGTGTCGATGTAGTCGAACACCTTCTGCAACTCTGGCGGTGCGCCCGTCACCTTCGGTGCAACTCCGCTCGCCCCATTTGGCTTGATGGCAAGTGTTTCCTTCGCGGGCGTATTTGCGCTTCGCTCTTTGGGCTTATCCGTTTTACAGCCGGTGGTGCCGAGCAAGGCCAATGCCAGAAAAGATGCGCTCAAGTGTCGCTGCATGCTGTTCCTTTCAAGTTCAGAGTGGGACGGTTTTGGGGATGCTGCGAAGTGGACTCACGAAGACAGACCAGACACTTCCCGGCTAAAAACCGGTGTGAACCGCAGCGAGCGGTCCGCAGGGATGTTCAGTCTCGTGGAGATAGGAACAGTGATTGATTACGATTGCGCTCAGCCTAGCATGTGGCTGCGACCCTCGAAGGTCGTCATACGTTCTATCTATGGAGCGGATACGTTTCAAAAATACCGGCAGACCCAATGACCGTTCGTCATTATTCTGAGCGCAGAGTTGGAGCGGATGCTCGGGCCCGCATTGGTTCGACCTATCGCAGCCAACCCAGGAGTTCCTCGTTGAAGCAGATCAAGCTTCTGTCTGTGCTCTGGCTCGGCGCAGCATGTGCTCTGGGCAACACGGCTCAGCAAAGAGCAACGTCCGACGCACCGCAGGTCCTGCATGGGCAGTTTGCCCTCCAAGGGCAACAGCCGCTGACGGATAGCCACCTGAAGGTGTCGCCGGTTGCGGGAAAGCCACTCACTAAGTCACTGGACTTATGGCTGACGTTGCCAGGCAAAACCGCGCCCATCCAGAGCTACCAGGTGGAGATGACGAAGAAGCTTCACATGATCATCGTGCGGAACGACTTCAAGGTGTTCCTGCACGAACATCCGACGTTACGCCCGGACGGTCATCTTGTGCTGACTCAGGCATTTCCCACGGCGGGCACTTATCTGGTGTATGCGGACGGCCTGCCGAACGAGATGAACCACCAGGTATCACGCTTCCAGTTCGATGTGGGAGCTGCATCCGCGCCAGCGCGAACGCTTGCGCCGACCGGCATGGGCGTACAGGTCGGGCCGTATGAGGTCGATCTAAGCAGCGTTCGCCTGCATGCCGGCACCATGAGCATGCTGGATGTCGCAATTTTGAAAGATGGCAAACCAGCAACAGACCTCCACCCCTACCTGGGCGTGCCCGGTCACGCAGTCTTCCTGAACGCAGGCGACCTCAGTTACGTTCACGTTCACCCGATGGCCGGTGACTCCATGGACATGACCAAGGAGCCCCCACCCATGCCAGAAAACGGTCCGTCACCCTCGGAGATGATGCTGCACCTGGCGCTGCGTGAAGCCGGGAGCTATAAGCTCTGGTTACAGTTTCGTGGCGGGACACAACTGTATGTGGCTGAGTTCACCATTACCGCGATCTAATGCACGCCAGTCGTAGAGGCGTCGCACCAACGAAGGGGAAATACTATGTTCCGTCTCCGCACTGTCGCCCTGATTTCTCTGGCCAGCGTCTTCAGCATTCCGGCATTTGCTCACTCCAAGCCGAAGATCATGGAACCAGCGGCGAACTCAACGGTCGAGGCCCCGACCGAACTCTCGGTCATCTTCAGCGAAGCACTCGACCCGAAGTTCAGTTCCCTGGCGCTTACCGACGAGAAGGGCACGGTCCTCTCGAAGGCCAAGACCATCGCTGACCCGGCAAACCACATGCACCTCAGTCTCCCCCTGCCAAAGCTTGCCCCCGGAACTTATTACGTTCATTGGGTCAGTGCCGCGGTAGACGGCCATCGCATGGATGGCGACTATTCCTTCAAAGTAAAGTAGTAGCGGTGGATTCCTTCCTCGTTCGCTTCCTTGCGTCCGTGCTCATCGACTTCAGCCTCGCTGCCCTTGCAGGCCTGCTGCTGGCAAGGCGATGGCTGCGCAGGGTACCGAACGGCCCCGCGCTGATCCCGTTGACGGCTCCTGCAGCCAGCCTGGTCTTTGCGCTGGCACTTCAACTGCTTTGCCTCGCGGCAACATTCACCGGTAAGACCGGGTTGAGGGCGCTGCTCTCCTCTCTACCGGACATCGTTAGGACACATGCCGGCTCTGTGCTCTGCCTGACGCTTGGGACAGCTCTTCTCCTGTTGCTAGTCTCAAGGCTTGTGCGATCCCGAGACAGCGCTGCAGTTGCGGCGTTCCTCTGCTGTCTGCTTTTTCGCTCGGGCTCAGGCCATGCAGCAACGGAAAATGTTGTTAGTCTCGCGCAGGCCTTGCAATTTCTCCATCTCGCATCCATGGCGATCTGGAGTGGTGGCGTGATGCTCTCGGGCTTTCTCGTCATACCGCAACTGGTAGCCGATGACAAAAGCAGTGCTCTCTATCTAACCGCCCTCTCCTGGTGGAGCACCTGTGCGGTCGGCTTCGTTGCAGTGACCGGGGTTGTCAAGGCGTATCTCGCCACGAGCGGCATCATCCCGCAGACGCTGGGGACGAGATGGGGTCTTGTGCTGGGAGTGAAGATCTTTGGTGTAGGGGTCGCGCTGATACTGGGTTACCTAAATCGCCTTGCGCTATCTCGTCCGAACCGAGCTACGATCTCAAAATCCAGGCAGTCCATGACGATCCTGCGCGCTGAAGCCATCGCGATGACGATCATACTCGTCGCTTCAGCGGCACTCGCAAACCTTCCCCCGCCGGGGGAATGAGCAAGCGCCTGGCGCTACTGACTCGCCGACTGGGATGGGAATGCATCAATCGGCAGAAACACGCGGAAGGTGGTTCTGCCCGGGTTGCCATCCACGCTCTTGCGGCTGCGAACCCTGATGTTGCCGTGGTGGCGATCAACAATCTCCTTGGACACCCACAGACCGAGGCCCGTACCGGTGATGCCTTTGGTGGAATAGAACGGCTCAAACAGATGCGCGATAGTTTCTTCGCCCATACCGCTGCCGCTATCGCATACGGTCAAAGCGAGCCCCCGCGCTTCGGTGACCGGATGATGTGTTTCGGCTGTACGAACCGTGATGTGACCACCTCCCGGCATCGCATCGATCGCATTGCCGAGAAGGTTCACAATCACCTGTCGCACCTCGCCCTCATATGCGAAGATCGGCGATGTCTGGCGATAGCGCCGGTGAATCTGGATTCCCTGTCGACGAATTCGCGACTCGAACAGCGCCAGAACGGTCTCGATCAATTCGCTGGTCTCTGTCGGCATGGGCCGGCTGGACTGGCGATGGAAGCGCAAGGTCTGCACCGTGATCTGCGCAACACGATCCAATTCTTTCTGCGCGATCTCCAAATAAGAGCGTCCCAAATCACTGAGTTCCGTCTGTTGCACCAAGTAAAGACAGTTCGTTATTGCTGCCAGCGGATTATTGATCTCGTGTGCGATGGAGGCCGCAAGCCGCCCCGCCACCGCCAGTTTTTCCGTCCGGCGAAGGACCTCTTCGCTGCGCTTCTGGTGACTCAAATCGGCAATGAACACGGCGAGTTCGCGCTGCCCTGCCTCTTGCTCACGATCAAGAAACGCGATGCCCACCAGCACATCCACCGCGATGCCCGCGGATGTGGTGCAGGTCGCCTCAAACGGCTCCTGGGTAGCGCGGTGTTCCAGTTCGGCGAATGGTGCGTCCAGCGCGCCGCATAACGAGCCCAGCGTGATGCTGCCGCGCAACACCTGCTCTGGCGGAAAGCCAAGCAGTCGCTCCGCTGCGGCGTTTGCGTAGGTGATGAGGCCTGAACTCTGACTGATCAGCAATCCCAGCGGCATCGCATCCACAAGGTGGTGGAAACGCGCCTCACTGACAGCGAGGGCGCGCTCTGCCATCAGGCGTGACTTACGCGCAGCAGCCTCGCGCAGTTCGCGCTCGACGACAGGAATCAACCGCGCAACATTCTGCTTGGTGACATAGTCCTGCGCTCCCGCACGCATGCTCTCCACGGCCGTCTCTTCCGAGATGGCACCGGACATCATGATGAACGGAAGGTCATAACCGCTTTGCCGGGCGATGCTGAGCGCCGCAGGACCACTAAAATTTGGCAGGTTGTAGTCGGCAATCACCAGATCCGGCGGCCCCGCCGCAATGGCAGCAACCATCTCCGCGGCGGTCTCCACGCGCGTGATAGAAGGCGCAAAGCCGTTTCGGCGAAGATGCCGTTCCAGCAGAGCTGCATCATCCTGATTGTCCTCGACCAACAGCAACAGAAGCTGCCGCCGTGGAACTAGCTCATCGGCGGACATTCGTTCAGCACCAGCCAGTACATTCCAAGCTGACGTGTCGCTTCCGCGAAGTCCGTAAAGTTCACAGGCTTACGGATGTAGCTGTTTACGCCCAGCTTGTAGCTTCGAACCACATCGCGTTCTTCGTCTGAGGAGGTCAGAACCACCACCGGCAGCATGCGGGTCGTGTCGTCTTCACGGATCCGGCGAAGGACCTCAAGACCTTCCACCTTTGGTAGCTTCAGGTCCAGCAGTACCAGCTGCGGGCGCACAGCATCTGGCCCGAAGAGAGCTCCGAGAGCTTCTTCCCCGTCACGCGCCACTTTTACTTCATTGGCGATGTTGCTTTTCTTCAACGCACGTATCGTCAACAGTTCGTGGTCAGGATCGTCTTCAACAAGCAGGATCAAACGTGTAGCCTCAGCCATGCCGTCATCCTAGCGTAAACCAGAACGTCGCGCCATGATCGACCTCACTATCGGCCCAGATGCGCCCATGATGTCTGCGGATAACACGTGCTACGGTGGCCAGACCGATACCCGAGCCCTTGAAGTCTTTATCCCCGTGCAAGCGATTGAATGCGTTGAACAGCTTGTCCTTATAGTGCATATCGAAGCCCGCGCCATTATCCTTCACACGCCAAGCCTTCTGCTCTTCATCCCAACCGAATGAAATCTCAGCATCTTCCCGTCGAGCGGAGAATTTGACGGCGTTCCCTAACAAGTTTTCGAGCGCAACCTGTACAAGCTTCGGATCAGCATTTTCCTGCGGCCCGGGTGTGACCGTGAAAGCGATCTTGCGGTCGGGATTATCTTCGCGCAATTGCGCAACGACGAGGTCAGCAATCTCTGAGGGGTTAATCAGCTCTCGCGTCACATCAGCTCGTGTAATGCGCGAGAGTTGCAGCAGAGCGTCGATCAACTGGCCCATTCGTTGAACGCCGGTGCGGACGCGCGCGATGTAGTCGCGGCCCGTGTCGTCCACCACGTCGGCATAGTCCTCCATCAGCGCCAGACTGAAGCCGTCAATCGTACGCAGAGGCGCCCGGAGGTCATGCGACACGGAATAGCTGAACGCCTCAAGTTCTCGATTTGTAGTTTCCAACTCTGCCGTTCGCTCCCGGACTCTCTGCTCCAGCTCCAGGTTCAACACCCGGACTTCTTCTGCGGATCGCTCCGCCTCCGCCCGTGCCAGTCCCAGCCGCTCATTCGCCAGCTCAGACGCAAGACGCAACGAGCGTTCCTGCCAGAAATACCAGGTCACGAAACCGATCATCATCAGATCAAGGACGCACGCAAGCCCGATGGCGAACATTGTTCGTGATCCATTATGTCGAGCCTCATCCGCGCGGTTCGCCAGCAGCCGGCGCTCTTCAGCATCCATCTGAGCCACGAGCATGCGGAGACGTTGCATCTCCTCGGTGCCGCGTCCGTTTGAGACGAGAGCTGCGGCCGCATCGAAACCGCCATCGCGCCTGTTCTCGGTACTCTGGCGCAGCATGGTCATACGCCGTTCGATGGACGCCTTCACCTCGGCAATGGTGCTCTGCTGAATGGGATTGTCGAGGGTTAAATCCTTGAACTGTTGCACGTCAGCCGGAAGCGTGCGCTCTGCCTCCAGGAACGGTGCAAGAAAAGGCTCCTGCCCCGTGATCACAAACGCACGGGCTGAAGTCTCTGCGTTGGTCACACTGAGCATCAATCGCTCTTCCTGGCCGATGACCTCCCATGTGTGTGCAAGCCATGCTTCGCTATCCAGCAGCGATCGCACCGCGGAGACGGCGAACCAGGTATTCATCGCTACAACAAGCACTGCCGCAAAAAGCGCCAATGGAACCACAGAACGGGAAGACCGGGCAGGCATATTCCGACATTGTAGGCGACCCCGCACGGCAGCATCGGCACGAAAGAACGCCAAAATCGAGAGAGCATCTTGATTGACTTCACAGGATGCGCAGGTTGATGGACGCGTTTCAAACGTTCCCGTGCTTGCTGACCACGTTAGAAGCACTGCCTCGAAGCACCACAGGAACCTTTAGCGGCCACGAAGGGGCACCGTATCTGCGTTTGCTACCCCTTACCTGACCCGAGTGCATCGCACCGTGAGAGACCGGATGAAGTACGAAAGGACAGGTAGGCGTTGCGTCCCGTCGCCGGGACATCGCACATGCGCTTCGTTGATAAGGAGATTGGTGGACGCGGTAGGAATCGAACCTACAACCTGTCGATTAAGAGTCGAATGCTCTGCCAGTTGAGCTACGCGTCCAGGTTTGGTGTGAGCCAGCAGGAGACCCGAACGGGTCGATACGGCTCGAAGGCGGGCGCCTTCGACGGGTTATTTAGCCCTGTTCACAGCATGCCGCGCAGTTGCGCGACTAGATAAATATAGCACAGGAAGAGGGTCAAACCAGAGCAGACCGCTGTTAGAAAGTGAACGACAGCCCCGCTTGGATACTACGCGGTGTTTGCGCCAGATACATGGTCGTGCCATCGCTGGAAAGGAATGGCTGGTATCCCTGCGCCAGAAGGTTTTGCACATCCACTACGGCTTCGAGGCCCTGCGGCAATAGCCGCGTGTGGCCGAGGGACTGACGGATAGAGCAGGACAGGTATGCCCCATCATCGCCGACCCGGTATGCGTCCACAGCGGTCAGTGCGCGGAGAGGCTGCCAGCGATAGCTCGCGCGTACAGTCGTACCAGTATGGAGAATTTTGCCGTCCGCGTAAGCCGTGGCCGCATAGACCTGCGAGGGAGTCAGACCACCAAGAACTTCAGTCATGGATGCGTTCGACAAGTGCTCTGCCTTCAAGCTCTGGCCCGTAGCGACTTCCGCACCAACGTTCATTGACTTGGTGACCGGTTGGCGAATGGATGCCCGAACGCCTGCGCTGCTGTAGTTACGGCCCGCAACGCGATAGGTCTCCGTCGTGGGGTCAGCAACCAGTCCCTCGGCCGGTATATCGGCGGCGGCAAGCGTACCAACGCCAGCGATCAGCGGATTGTTGAATGCATCATGGTAGATGGCTACTTCGACGATGCCTCCCCCGGGGATTTGGCCAGCCGCAGAAAGCTCATGATGGCTTCCCGTCTCGAGTCGCATGTGACCGCTGCGCATCACGGCAACAGGGGTCGGTGCACTGACGCGATCAAGATCGTCAAGGCTTTGTGTTCCGCGGGAACGGGTCATGCTGTAGGCAAGCACCAGGCTCGCCGGACCGTGCGCTGAAACGCGCAGAAATGGCTCCACAATCAACGCATTGCCGCCCAGATTACTCTCACGCATCACGCTGCCAGCGTCGACCCGCATAAGGTCACCCACATCAACGCGCTGAGCCGAACGCAGCGTTGCACCCTGCATTCCCGTCATGCCTCGGCCTGCGGTAAGTTCCGGATGGTTGGAATAGGTCAGCACGGCGCGCGTAAATCCATTCAGCGGTGTTCGGCGCTGCGTGCCAATGCTGACTTCTGCCGAGGGGGCTACTGGGTAGGGCGAACGCGTGCCCGAAAGATCCGCGCGTACGACAGCTCCACTGCCATCCTCATTTACACGCGTCAGGACAAGAATATTGTGACTACCGCCGCGCGCGAATCCACCCTGGCTATTCTTCACCGTGACGCTGCCACCGGAGGCACCGCGACGAGTCTCCTGACGACTCGAAGAGACCGCAAGAGGACCTTCGCTCTCTTCGTCATCCCGTTGAGAGGAGCTCGTGCCTTGATCTTCAAATCGCAGGATTGGCCGGCTTGCAGAGGACCGAAGCGTCCAGATCCAGTCGTCACTTGGTTCGCTGGTCGTGCGACGTGTCACAGGTAACCAGCCGCCCGGTGCGAGCAAAGTCGACATTGTCAGGTTAACGACGGTCCGGCCGCCACGCAGCACCTGAAGCCGATCGCGAATGGCGGGCAGAAAGAGCGCGGCTGTCGCCTGAATCCGATAGCTTCCCGGCCGAAGACTGAGGTGGTAGCGGCCACGCGCGTCCGTGACCGCACTGGCACCGATCGTGGTGTCCGGGAGCAGCGCCTCAACAAGGGCGCCCATCTGAGGAACACCATCGGCATCGCGAATGATGCCGCTTACGGTGCTGGCTCCAAATATATCTGCGCTACGCGACACCTGTGCCTCAGCGCCCGCGACGGCACAAACGGAGGCCAGCGCTGTGAGCGTGAGATAAACACCGTGTTGCAAGGTCAACTGCTTCACTGCTGGATGTACCTTCTTCGCGTCTCAGCCTCGCCCAAAAGGTTCAACCTTGCCGAACCTGGGAAAACCAAACCAGAAGGAGCCGCGCTGTGGTGTCGTGCGCCAGCCCTCTTCCCGGAACGTACCGTACCCTTACCGCCTTGCCCCTGCAGTCTACTCCACAAACTACTCAACTACGAAGGGGGCCGTCTGCGAAATCTGCTGCTTTGAAACACCATCGTTGATCTTGATGGCCAGCGAATATTTGCCCGGTTGCAGGCTGCCCAGCGGCAGGCTCTTTTCGAGCGTCACCTGGTCAGCATTCGGGTTCGTCTTCGCCGTGGACTCAGTCGTGTCCAGAACGAACTTGTTCGTCGCCAGATCGGTGACCTGGTACTGAATCTCCGCGTTGTTTTGCTTGCTCTTCTCATCGATGCCCAGGTTATAGACCTGCATCCAGAAGTTCAGACTGCTGTTCTTCTTGAAGATCACCGGTAACGCCGGATTCGCTGAAACGCTTGGGATTACCTTGGTATTGCCGATGACGAAGGAACCCGCGCCAATCTCCTTGGACGGCACACGGGCCATGCTGGAGGCAAGAATCAAGGAAGATGCCGAGAGACGATCATCGTCATACTTGGGCACGTTGACAGACCGGCGCCAGGTACCGATGTGCTCCGGATTGTTGACATCTTTGATGACGATGTCCACTTTGTACATGCCGGGACGCAACGGCAGCGCCTTCCAGTACATATTCTTGTTGGCCTGCGTCTTCGCCAGGAACTCCGAGGGCACCTGAACGTTCACGGTGTCTTCGAACGTCTGCACAATACGGTGATTGATGTTGGACACCTGCCCAAGGATATTGACCGTACCAGTCGATACGCTGTCCTTGGTCTGGAAGGTGATGTCCTTGTTCTGGATCTGCAGGGTGACCGGCACCAACACGGTGTCATTCGTCACCTTGACGTAATCGGTGCGTACATCGAAGAGAAACGGCGGCCCCTTCAAGATCTGTGACGAGGTGATGTACTGCTCCATATCCTTGAACTTGATGGGCGGCGCGGCAAGAATTTTGGCGAACAGAGAAATGCGATCGAACTGCTTCGACTGCTGCGAGCTCGACATCGGCCCCTTACCGAGCTGCTCGAGTCCACCGTTCATACGGTCAGCGCGACTTGCCTGCCCGGTCTGCTCGTACAGAGTCTGACCGGCGCCGGCGACATACTTCAACGCGTCCTTCTCGGAGCGATCGATGGTCAGGTGGTAGTCGTTGCACTGGCAGGTGTCGACAAATTCCAGATCAATGTTGTCGCCGATGCCTTCCAAGTAACGGTAGTGCCATGTCTCAAACGGGAAGGTCGAGGTCGTGCCGCCACCCTCTTCCATCGGACGGTCATACGATCCGCCGCTCGGGTGAGAGTCGATGGAATCGGGCTTGCCGTACGCGATATAGATGTGACCACGATCGGTCTTCCAGCCAGGCTTGCCAGCCGCGAAGTGCTCATTCGCGTAAGCGATGCGCGCGTAGTGCTGCTCACGGAACTCGTTGTCTGGCGAATCCGGATTGGGATTACGGCGCAGCCAGAAGTTTTCAATGAAGTTCTCGCGTTCTTCATCATTCTTCAGCGACTTAAAAGCAGAGATTTCTTCGTCGGAGATGATCCAGACGACGTCCTGCTCCAGCCACTTCTTGAAAGTCCCGTCCGGCTTCAATTCGTTCTTGAGGTACTTCTGCTGCTGAATGCGCTCGCGATCGCTCAATCGGCGCTTCATCGGGTCGGGACGCTCTTCAGGCGGTGCAGACTTGTTGACGGTCGGCGTGGTCTCCCCCGTGGGCGTCGGCGTAACGTTTGACGCCTGTGCGCGGGCGTGGCCCACCGCGGAAATTCCACCCAACATCAACGCCGCGGCGCCGATCCAACCCTGCCAAACTGCTCTGCTCATCGCCCTGCAACTCCACGCGGGCCGTAGCCCGGGTCACTGTATTGTAAAGTCCGGTAAACGGGCGAGCAAGCGTTGGAGACGATTAGATTCCCAGCGTTCCCGAATGCTCACCACCACGCCAATTTGCGCTGCTATCATCTTGGACGAAGTGCAGGCGAAATCGAGTGCCAAAGATTTCCTGAAGCGATGCAATTTGCATCGTGGAACATTCTGGGGGCGCTCCGCGTACTAGGCTACGCACCGCTGGGCTCACTCGACGAACGCCGTTTGCGGCAAACAGGTATAGCGACTTATGAAAAAAGTGTTGCTGATTGTGGCAGGAGTTCTGGTTCTGGCCGCTATTGTGGGTGGAACGATCTTTCACAGCCGCGCCGGCGTGATCGCCGTGACCACGGCGAAGATCCAGCGTGAAGACCTCACCTCCGTCGTGACGGGTACAGGACAGATCAAGCCCAAAACCTACGTCAACATCGGCGCCACCGCCTTCGGTCGCATCACGCACCTGTATGCCAAAGAGGGTGACCACGTAAAACAGGGGCAGGTTCTGGCAACGCTGGAAAGCGTGCAACCCGCAGCAACGGTGTCTGCCCAGTCGGCCAACATTGCCTCGATGAAAACGGACGTGAGCAGCTATCTTGCCGCGGAAAAAACAGCCGATGCGAACCTGTCCCAAGCGAAGGCCGACCTGGAGCAGAAAAAGTTTGACATCGATCGCTATCGGGCTCTTTACAACGAGAAGCTTGTCGCCAAGCAGGATTATGACTCGAAGAAAGCAGCCTTCGACGTGAGTGCAGCGACTGTGCAGCAGCGAGAGGCTGCACTTGCTCAGGCCAAGGCACAGACGGACTCCGCTCGTGCCCACGTCAATCAGCAGGTCGCTTCGCAGCGCGTGAACTTCGACGCATTGGATAAAACCATCTCGCGCGCTCCTTATGACGGCCTCGTCACGAACGTTCCAGTCCGCGAGGGAGAGACGATGGTCACCGGCATTCAGAATGCACAGGGTTCCACGCTCATGACCGTTGCGGACATGTCCGTCATCACCGCAGAGGTGAAGGTCGATGAGACCGATGTGATCAACGTAAAGATGGACCAGGCTGTTGATGTAACGGTCGATGCCCTTCCCGGCCGGACCTTTCACGGTCATGTCACCGAGGTTGGCGACCAGGCGTTGCTGCGCACCACCGGTATTGCGACTTCACAGTCCACGACCGGCACGGAAGAGGCGAAGGACTTCAAAGTCGTCGTCACACTCGACAACGTGAACGGCCAGAACAACGACCTGTTGCGTCCCGGCTTGTCTGCCACCGCGAAGATCCGCACGGCATCGGTGAAGGACGCAGTAATCCTACCCTTGCAGGCGCTGGTCACACGCGATCCAGCAGCAGAGGCCATTCTTGCAAAAAACCACGGCAAGCCGCCAGAGGGTGACATTGCTTCCGCCGCGACCAGCAACAAGAACGCGAACAAACAGCAGGGCGTCTACGTGGTGAAGAACGAAAACGGTAAGCTGCGCGCCTACTTTCGGCCGGTAACGACCGGCATCACCGGGTCAACCGATATCCAGGTGACGGGCGGCCTTCAGGCCGGCGACGAGGTTGTCACCGGGCGCTACAAAATCCTTCGCTCCCTTGCCAGCGGCACCACCATCAAACGTGACACCACACCCGAGACGACCGAGACCTCCTCGTAACGGCAACGGGCAATCGCGTGAAGCGCGGACCGCGCAGTAGACTGCAAAGGTGAGTATGGCGACAGCAACCAGTACCGTGACCGGCAACAACGTCTTCTGCGAGCCCGGCGAGGTCATCGTCACAGACAATCTGTGGAAGACCTACGTGATGGGCGAGCAGGAGGTACACGCTTTGCGTGGGGTCAATCTCCGTATACGCCGCAATGAGTACGTCGCCATCATGGGCCCGTCAGGCAGCGGTAAGAGCACCTTGATGAACCTGATCGGTTGCCTCGATTCGCCGACGCAGGGCAGCTACTGCCTTAACGGGCATGATGTATCGCGCCTGTCTGACGACGAACTTGCGCGTATCCGAAACAAGGAGATCGGCTTCGTCTTTCAGACGTTCAACCTGCTGGCGCGTGCGACCGCGCTCCATAACGTCGAATTGCCGCTCATTTACAACGGCACGAATGCCACAGACCGCATCATTCGCGCTAAGGCTGTCCTGGAGTCGGTCGGCCTGGGGTCGCGCATGGATCACAAGCCGAACGAAATGTCGGGCGGCCAGCGCCAGCGTGTTGCCATTGCCCGAGCCCTGGTCAACTCGCCGTCGATCATCCTCGCCGATGAGCCAACTGGCAATCTCGACTCCAAGACGGGCGTTGAGATCATGGCGCTCTTCGAGGATCTGCATCGTCAAGGCAATACCATCGTCCTGGTCACGCACGAGCCGGATATCGCAGAACATGCAAACCGCGTCGTCACCATTCGTGATGGCGTGATCGCCAGTGATCATCCTTCGCCCCGCGCCTCCGCTGTTGCTGTTTAGCTCGATCTTTCCGCCAAGCGACGACTGCCCCTTCGCAAACGTCTAAACTTGGAACGATGGCTGTAGTGACCAACAACACGCTTCGAACGCTGATCCTCGGACTCGCGGCGTCTGCGTACCTCAGCATTCCCGGTTCTGCGCAGGTTGGTGCTGGTGGACGATTCGATCTGACAGGTCCGAAGATCGACGTGCATGTACAGCGCGGCGACCAGTCGCTGCCGATCGCCATGGTGCCGAATCTGCAGGCGGGCGACAAACTTACGATCCACGCCAACCTTCCGTCCACACAATCTGTGAAGTTGGTCATGGTCATCGCATTTCTGCGTGGCAGCACCAATCCCCCTCCAGAGAACTGGTTCACCCGCGTCAACACGTGGGACAAGAAAACCTCAGCCGAAGGGGTGACCATCACTGTCCCGGCTGAGGCGCAGCAGGCTCTGATTTTTCTTGCGCCGGAGACAGGCGGAGACTACTCCACGCTGAAGTCCGCGGTGACCGGTCGCCCGGGGCTCTTTGTCCGCGCGGCACAGGACCTCATCGAGGCCTCGTTTGAGCAGGCGCGTATCGAACGTTACTTGCAGGCAATCCGTCGCGTTCCGGTCGGCTCTCCTGCGGAGCTATCGGACCACTCTCACAAACTGGCTGCAACGCTCAACCTGAAGCCGAACGAGGACTGCTTCAAGAAAGAACCGGACCAGCAGATGGCATGCCTGCGGCAGACCGGCACGCAGCTCCTGATGGACGATGGTCACGGGCAAACACTGGCTTCACTGCTGACGAACGGCGACTCCGCCAACCTGATCGGTGCCATGGCCGCTTCACCAGTCGCGAATTCCGGTGGCGCAGGCCTGTATTCCGCGTATGTTGGTACCGTCATCGATCTTGTACGACTGATGAACGGGATCCACACTGCCCAATTTCAGTACATTCCTGCAATTGCCTTTCCCGATGGCGAGACTCTCAATCTGCGTCTGAACACGCCGCCGTCGTTTCACAATCCCAAGTCTGTTATCGTCGTCGCGCTCCCTGCGATCCAGCCCTCCGTAGCGCCGCCGCTGCGTCTGCAGGACGCCGCGCATGTGTCCTGCCTTTTACAGCCGTCTATGGTCCTACCGCTTGAGGGCGCGCCGCTCGTCTTCGCAACAGGCTTCGCGCACGACCTGGTTCTGCACCTCAACAACGGTGCTACGTTCAATGGCAAGACGGACTTGCCGCTCGCTCCCGATGCCTTTGAAGGCGGCCTGATCCTCACGAATGGTCACGAACGTAAACCGCTGGCAGTCGCTGCTCCCGAGGCACGCGATTCAGCTGAGAATCCTACTGGGATGCCCGCTGCCGCCGCCAACAGAGCTGCCGCAGAAAACTCCGTACACGCACCTGCTGCGCTTGAGACAGTGGCCAGCGACACGACCGGGGATCTTCAGATCACCGGCACGCTCCGCGGCGCGTGGGGCTTTGACAGTTTCACGGGCGTTACCGTGCCCCTGCAGAGACGTGTCGGCGGTGGCTGGAACGCGGCGACGCACAACGACCTGTTTGCCGGCCGATCGAACCAGTTGACGTTGCGGGCAGATGGTACCGCATGCGCGTCAGCAGTCGATCTTGATCAGGCGGGCCACGGTACTCCGCTCCAGTGGAAGCAGAACAGCCGACACGACGCTGCGGGGCCGCAGGGGCTTGAAGTCAAGCTGCCGCTTGAGAAATCAGCGCCGGGCAATGTATCCCTTCTCGTTCACCAGTTCGGTACTTCCAAGGTCGAGAAAGTAGCGGTCACCGCGTACTCTGACGCTACTCGGCCGCAGGCGTTGCACATCCACGCGGGTGATAACTATGCCATGCTCTCCGGCAGCGGTCTAGGCGAAGTGAAGACAGTCCACCTGGCAGGTGCTGAGTACAAGCCAACGGAAGAGCAGCCTGCGAATGGCAAAGATCTGCGTTTGGCCACCAGCAAGGCTTCCAAGGCCAAGACGCCACTGTCCACCGTCGGCGAGAGCGGTACTGCCGATGTCTTCCTTGCCGACGGCCGCATCCTTCCCGTCCCCTTCACGGTCGATGCCGCGCGGCCATCCTTGAATTTGCTCAGCAAATCCATCAAGCCAGAGAGTCAGTCGGGGCTGCCGCTCGCCCTAGGCAGCAAAGATGATCTGCCCTTGAATGCGAAGATTACGATCGCCCTTCGCTCTGACTTCCCCGCACGCTTTCCCAGGTCGGAAAAGGTAGAGGTTGCACTGGAAGATGGCTCCCTCAAGACCACGCTTTCGCTGAACGACGGCTCGCTGGTGCTGCAGGACAATCACACGGCTCTGGCGTTTCTATCGCCGGCGAAGGCCTTCGGCACATCCGCATTTGGTCCCCTGCAACTCCGTGCACTCTCAGATGACGGTACCGTCGGCGACTGGATACCTTTGGGAACGCTCGTGCGTACGCCCACCATCACCAGCATCAGCTGCACAAAGCCAGCCCCTCGGGTGTCGGAGCGTGCGGCAGAGCGTTCCGCCGAAAAGCAGGTGGAACATGCCACGGAGGAGGCACCACTCGTCGACTCGGGCTGCCAGATGACGGGGAGCGACCTGTTCCTTGTTGACTCCGTTGCTGCTGACAGCACCTTCACCGCGCCGGCAGAGGTACCGCTCGGCTTCGCTGGCGAGAGCTTGCCGGTGCCGCGGCCCGTAGACAACCACACGCTCTTTCTGAAACTCAGAGATAACCCGTCAGCGGTCACCACCGTGGTGGCAGGATCGGCACTGGCGGGCGGTTCCCGCCACGTAGCTTCTGCTCTCGCGCCGGCGGCCACAAGCGGCAACCCGCCTAGCGCAGTGGCGCCCACGGAATCACCGGCAGGGGGCAATTCGCACTGAGCTCATTACCATTCCCGAACGACGAAGGCCGCCATCGCTGGCGGCCTTCGTCATTCCGTTTCATTGAATCTACAGGTGGTCAACCGGTTTTACAGGAAGCAGGCCATGCTGCACGCGGCTGTGTCTCCGGCTGTAGGTGAAGTACACGACCAGGCCAATCACGAGCCACACGACCAGACGGATCCAGTTGGCTGGTCCCAGCTTGAACATCATGTAGCCGTTGAACAAAACACCCAGCACCGGCACAACCGGAATCGGCCAGACCAGCGGTGCGCGGAAGGGGCGCGGGCGGTCCGGATCCGTGCGACGCAACATTACAACCGCAACACAGACGATCACAAACGCCAGCAGCGTTCCAATGTTCACCATCTTGCCGATGTCGTCGATAGGGGTGACGGAACCAACGATGGCAGCAAGAAGCCCTGCAAGAATCGTGCCCTTCCAGGGTGTACGGAAGCGCGGGTGAATGTCGCCGAAAAACTTCCGCGGCAGCAGGCCATCCTTCGCCATCGCGTACAGCACGCGCGACTGGCCGAGAAGCATGACCAGCATGACCGAGGTAAGGCCGGCGATGGAACCAATGGTCACAACGTCAGCAGCCCAGCCAACCTTGTATTCCAGGAAGGCGCGAACGATCGGCGCTTCGATGTTGATAGACTGCCACGGCACCATGCCAGTCAATACAGCGGCGACACCTATGTAGAGGATTGTGCAGAGCGACAGCGAGACGATGATGCCGATGGGCATATCGCGTTGCGGATTGATCGCTTCCTGAGCCGTGGTGGAGACGGCGTCGAAGCCAATGTAGCTGAAGAATACGAGTCCAGCAGCCAGGCCGATACCGCCCACGCCGAAGGGTGCAAAGCTGTGCCAGTCCGTACCCCAGTTGGCACGGTTGACGTAGTGTGATCCGAAACCGATGACGAACAGAACGATCGCCAGCTTCATGACCACGATGCCAGAGTTGAACTTCGCAGACTCCTGGATACCGATCACAAGGATGGTTGTAATCAGCAGCGCGATGATGAAGGCCGGAAGATTGAAACCAATCTCCACGCCGAAGACATGCGGCGCATTCAGCAACGCGTGTGCCTGTGCCGAAAGGGCTGCAGACGGATGCGCCATGATCGCTGAAAGAGCGTCCGCGAACGGCATGGTGCCAGGATGCAGGTCAGGCCTCTGGGCAGCAAGCGAAGCACGTGCCACGCGCTCAAGGGCGGTACGCAGACCAGTCCAGTGATCGTAGGCCAGCCACAGCGGAAACTTCAGGCCGAAGATGTTGAGAAACTCGACGAAATTATTCGACCAACCAGACGACACGGTGCTGGCACCCATGGCGTATTCCAGCGTGAGATCCCAACCGATGATCCAGGCGAACAACTCACCGAGAGTCGCATACGCATAGGTGTAAGCCGAGCCAGCCAAAGGAATCATCGCGGCGAATTCTGCATAGCAGAGACCCGCAAACGCGCAGCCAAGTCCCGACAGAACAAATGCCAGCATCAACGATGGTCCAGCGGAGTGCGCTCCCAGGCCAGACAAGACGAAGATGCCAGCGCCGATCACGGCACCAATGCCGAGCATCGTAAGCGAAACCGGACCGAGGGACCGCTGAAGAGAGTGTGTTCCCTCTTCGTGCGCCTCCGTCATCAGCGATTCCATTGTTTTTTTGGCGAACAAATCAGCCATGCGTTTGGGGTACTCCTTGATCTTGGTGGTGCTTACTACAGACGTTCGCGATTACTGGGATTCCGCAGGACGGCCGGTCTTCCCTTGCCAGAGGAAGTAAACGGGAAGCCCTAGCAGCACAATGAGGATTCCCGGCCACGTGTATTGCGGTTTATAGCGTAAGAGTACAACACAGACGAAGGTAGCCATCACGATGTAGAGGCCTGGCAGCACCGGGTAGCCTATCGCCCGGTAGGGCCGATCGGCGTCGGGGCGTGTGCGGCGCAGGACGAAGAGCGCGACGATCGTCAGGATATAGAAGATCAGAACGGCGACTACGACATAGTCCAGCAGCTGTCCATACGAGCCGGACAGGCAAAGGAAGCAGGTCCAGGCCCACTGCACCCACAGGCTCACGACGGGCGTCTTCGACTTCGGCGAGAGCTTGCCGGCAGCCTTGAAGAACAGCCCGTCCTGGCTCATCGTGTAGTACACGCGCGCGCCGCTCAGCAACATGCCATTGGCGCAGCCGAAGGTGCTGATCATCACGGCAAGCGCCATGATCCTCGCGCCATAGCCCGCGAAGGCCTGTTCCATGACTGCGGTCGCGACACGATCTTCGCTAGCGAACTGGATGCCGCGCGCCATGATGCTGGTGCCTTCGGGCGAGCCGTGCAGCGGCAGCACTGCAAGGTATATGAAGTTGCACGCGATGTAGAGCGCCAGCACAACGCCGGTGCCGAGCGCCAGTGACAGGGGCAAATTCCGTTTGGGATGCGTGATCTCGCCTGCGGTAAAGGTCACGTTGTTCCAGGCGTCGCTTGAGAACAGCGAGCCGACCTGGACAACGGCAATCACGGTAAGGAAGCCAACCATTGCCGTCGGGCCGCCCGCACCAACGGTGACCGGGTGCAAGGAGTGAAGCCCCGCGCCCTGCCAGAAATTGCCCCCACTGAAGTTCGCTGCAATGGCGGTTGCATTTTTTGCCAGGAGACCCAGTCCGACAACCATCAGCAGCGCGACGATCTTGGCCGAGGTGAAGACGTTCTGGATCAGCGCGCCGAGCTTCACTCCCAGCGTGTTCAGCACGGTGAGGAGCGTGATGATCAGGATGGCCGTCAGATTCGCCGTGCTCAGACCGACGTCCATGTTGCCAAGCACCATGGGTCCGACATTCAGCGCCGGAACATGTGCGATATGCCAGATCCAGTGGCTCGCCGACACGGACGGTACAAAGACACCGAGGAACTTGCCAAACGCCACGCCAACGGCTGCGATGGTGCCGCTTTGAATGACAAGGAAGAGCGTCCAGCCGTAAAGAAATCCCCAGACTGGGCCGAGCCCCTCGCGCAGGTAGACATACTGTCCACCGGCTTTTGGCATCATCGCGGCAAGTTCGCCATAGCTGAGCGCGGCGACGACCGTCATAATCGCGGTAACGAGCCAGGCGGCAATCAGGAGCGCGGGCGATTCCAACGTCCGCGACATATCGGCCGAGACGATGAAGATGCCCGAGCCGACCATGGATCCCATGACGATGGCCGTGGCGGAAAAGAGACCAAGGCCTTTGACGAACTCCGGCTGGGTCGGATCTGGTGAGAGCGTTTCGTTGGACACGTGTGCTTTGTTGTACCAGTTCCGCAGCGCATCAGCCAATGATGAAAGATTCCGTAGCAAAAGCAGCCTGATCTCGCGTACATCAACATGCACCTGATTACGATCCGACGGAGCCACCATGAAGATCCTCAGCGCTGCCCTGTTCCTTGCTGCCATTGCCGCAGCTGCTCAGCAGCCCAACCTGGCGGGCAAGTGGACTACGAATATCGACACCTTTGGCACGCCGACGAACTGGAACCTCACAATCGTCCAGAAGGGCGGCCAAATCTCCGGCGAACTCGGCGGCGACAAAGTAGAGGGCACATTCAAGGACGGCAAACTCCAGTTCCACGCGAGCGACCCGCAGGGTGGCTACGAGGACGTTACGGCCACCGTCTCCGGAAATCGAATTATGGGTTCTCTTGTCTGGGCACAGAACGCTTCGGTCACTCATCCCACGACTCATACCTTCACAGCGACGCGGGTCGTTCCAGCGGGTGGTCCCACCGCGCCGCCGAGGACACATGAGTTCACGCCCACAGTCTTCCGCCGCCAGTTCTCATCCGCGTATGAACCCGTGCTGACGGTCAACTCGGGCGACACCATCCATACCTGGACAGTCGACGCCGGTGGTTACGACTCCACGGGCACGCCAAAGTCCCTGGGAGGCAATCCGCAGACTGGCCCGTTTCTGATCAACGGTGCGGCGCCCGGCGACGTCCTTGCGATTCATATCCGCCGCTTGAAGCTCAACCGCGACTGGGCGATCAGCACCAACGGCATCGTCGATCGGGCAAACCCGCCCGGAATCGCAGGCCGGCTTGGCGATAAGGCCGGGCAGGTTCGCTGGCATCTTGACCTTGAAAAAGGCCTCGCAAGCCCCGAGAAGCCGGGGCCGCACATGGCCCACTACAGCGTGCCGGTGAAGCCGATGCTTGGCTGCGTTGCGGTCGCCACGGACCCCAGCGGACCCGCGCCACGCACTGGTGACTCCGGCAACTTCGGCGGCAACATGGACTTCAACGAGGTCACCGAAGGCGCGACGCTCTACCTGCCGGTGCGCGTTCCGGGAGCGCTGCTCTACTTCGGCGATGGCCACGCGGTGCAGGGCGACGGAGAGACAACGGGCGACGCGCTTGAGACTTCCATGGATGTCACAGTGACTGTCGAGGTCGTGCACGACGTCCCGGTTCGTGGGCCGTTTCTGGAGACGCCGACCCACCTGATGGCGATCGGCCTGGATGGCTCCATTGATGCTGCATTTCAGGACGCTACCGAGCGCATGGAGAACTATCTCGCCCGCGCTTACAAGCTGACGCCGACGGAGTTTGCCATGGTACTCGGCACGGCGGCCGAGTACAAGGTGAGCGAGGCTGCCGATCGCAATGCAGGGGTTGTCCTGAAGATGGCCAAGAGTAAACTCGACACGTTGACCAGGCCGGCATCACCCGGCCAGCCCGATCCGTCCACCCCTACAATCGCCCGGTAAGGACGCGGGCGAACGTCTTTGCCGGTTCCTGAAGCAACTGGCCAGCCGCCGGCAGCAGAGCAGAGATCACCGCGATGGCATCGGCACCGGCCTCACGCACCTGGATCGCAGTGCTGGCGGTGATGCCGCCAATGGCGACCAGCGGCTTACCGGTTACGCTTCGGGCTACGCGGACGCCTTCCAGACCAACCACGGGATCCGCATCCAGCTTGGTCTGCGTGCCGTAGACGGGCCCAATCGCGACGTAGGTGACGTCCGCCGCGTCGGCGCCCGAAAGCTGCGCAGGGTTGTGAGTCGACACACCGAGGATCGCGTCGTGTCCGATGGCGTCGCGCGTGAACTGAATGCTGGTGTCCGTCTGCCCGACATGGATGCCGTGAAAGCCGCTCGCTGCGAACAGGTGCACACGATCATTCAAGATGAGGACCGTATCCGCATCCCCGAAGATCGCTCGAACGCTAAGGGCATTTCTCAGGACAACGTCGTCGCTTCCCTGCTTGTCGCGGTACTGCACCAGCCGGATGCCTGCATCGCGCCACGCTTCTGCCACAGAGAGGAGCGGCAGGCCACGCCGCGCACAAGATTCTG
This sequence comes from Terriglobus roseus, assembly GCF_900105625.1. Taxonomy (NCBI): domain Bacteria; kingdom Pseudomonadati; phylum Acidobacteriota; class Terriglobia; order Terriglobales; family Acidobacteriaceae; genus Terriglobus; species Terriglobus roseus. The sequence continues at coordinate 4,667,560 of NZ_FNSD01000001.1, read as the reverse complement.
CGTCGAGGATGCCATAAAGACGAAGCGTCGCATCACCCGTGGCGATGCGACGCTGAAAGTCTTCGTGCGGACTAGACGCCAACCGGCTCATTTGCTGCTTCAGCCTTCTTGCGCTCGGCTTCGCGCTCGAAGAAGCGTTCCATGAACTTGGTGTCAAAGTCGCCGCGGCGGAAGTCCGCATCGGCGAAGATCTTCTGCTGCAGTGGAATGGTCGTGTAGATGCCCTCAACTACAAACTGGCTCAGGGCCCGCTGCATGCGGTTCATCGCCTCTTCGCGGTCGCGACCATGGCAGATGACCTTGGCGATCATGCTGTCATAGTACGGCGGCACAACACCTTCCTGATACTGCGCGGTGTCAACGCGAACGCCATTACCACCGGGCAGGTTGAAGGCCGTGATCTTACCAGCGGACGGTGTGAACTTCTCCGGATGCTCCGCATTGATACGGCATTCGATTGCGTGGCCGCGAATGACAGGACGCTCAGGAACAATATTCGAGAGCTTCTCCCCACTCGCAATCAGCAGCTGCGCCTTCACCAGATCGACGCCGGTTACTGCCTCAGTCACCGGGTGTTCGACCTGAATGCGGGTATTCATCTCGATGAAGTAGATCTCGCCATCTTCATCCATGAGGAACTCAATCGTGCCGGCGTTCCAGTAGCCAATCTCGCGAAGGCTGCGCTCGATGACGCCACCAAGCCGTGCGCGGATCTCTGGCGTTACCTGCAGCGATGGCGCCTCTTCGATCAGCTTCTGATGACGGCGTTGAATGGAGCACTCGCGCTCGCCCAGCGACATCACGTTGCCGTGCTCATCGGCCAGCACCTGGAACTCGATGTGGCGGGGCCGTTCAATGAACTTCTCCATGTACAGGTCGCCGTTGCCGAAGGCGTTCAGAGCCTCTTGCGATGCCTGATTGAAGAGACTCGGCAGTTCTTCCGCTGTGCGGCAAATACGCATGCCGCGTCCGCCGCCACCGGCGACTGCCTTCAGAATGACCGGGAAGCGAACCTGCCTGGCCCATTCCAGCGCGTCTTCTACGGACGCGATGACGCCATCGGACCCGGGCAGGATGGGTACATTCGCAGCCTTCATGGTCTGGCGTGCCGTGGACTTCTCGCCCATCATGCGCGTCACTTCCGGGCGCGGTCCGATGAACTTGATGTTGCTTGCGCGACAGACTTCGGCGAAGTTCGCATTCTCACTCAGCAGTCCGTAGCCGGGATGAATCGCGTCGACATCCGCAATCTCCGCAGCCGAGATCACTGCCGGGACGTTGAGATAGCTCTCAGCCGAGCGCGGCGGCCCGATGCAGATAGCCTCATCTGCGAAGCGCACGTGCAAGCTGTTGCGATCTGCCTCGGAGTACACGGCAACCGTGCGAATGCCGAGTTCCCGGCAGGCCGAGATCACGCGCAGCGCGATCTCTCCACGATTTGCAATCAGGACTTTCTTAAACATGCTTACCGCGGCCTCACAGCGAACAGCGGTAGACCATACTCGACCGGCTGGCCGTTCTTCGCAATGATCTTGACGACTTCGCCCGCCACATCGCTTTCGATCTCATTCATCAGCTTCATGGCTTCCACAATGCAAAGCACCTGGCCAACCTCAACCACATCGCCCACCTTGATGAAAGGTGCAACACCTGGTGCCGAGCTCTCGTAGAAGGTGCCAACGATCGGTGATTTCACCTCGTGCAGCTTTTCTTCCACGACAACCGGCGCAGCGGCTGGCGCTGCCGCAATCGGCGCTGCGTGGACAGCCGGAGCATGTGCCGCTGCGGATGCTGCCGCGAATTGCTGCAACTGTGCCGCGTCAAACGCCGGGGCGACTGCTGCCTGTGCGAACTTGATGCGCACATGCTGTTCGCCGCGATGCAGATCGAATTCGGCGATCCCGTTGTCCTTCAGAAACCCAACCAGATCCCGAAGTTCCTGCAAATCTTTCTCTTCCATCATCTTCCTTTGCCATCGGCCATGTCTGGCCGCCTTACCCTCAGAGTTCTAACCAGCCCTTGTGCACGGGCGTCAACACCTCGGCGCCTTCGCCCGTGACCCGCACGGTATCTTCGATGCGCACGCCGAAGCGGCCGGGCAGATAGACCCCGGGTTCGATTGTAATCACCATTCCAGCTTCGAGTCGCTGGGTCTGGCCTTTCGCGACTCGGGGCCCCTCATGAATCTCCAATCCGACACCGTGTCCGGTGGAGTGCGTAAAGAACTTACCCCAGCCCGACTCGGTCAGAACCGAGCGTGCGGCCTCGTCGACGTCACCGCAGGTGACACCCGTTCGGACCGCACGGACAGCGGCCACCTGTGCGGCCAAGACCGCTTCGAAGACGTCGCGCTGCTCCGCCCAGCGCGACCTAAGCTTCGCCGGGACTCGACTCTCACCGAATCCCACAGCGAAGGTGCGTGTCATATCGGAGCAGTAACCGTCGAGTACGATGCCGAAGTCGAGTGTCACCAGGTCGCCCGGTTGTAGAATCGCGTCTGTCGCGTGCGCATGCGGATGACTGCTGCGTTCGCCGGCAGCGACGATCGTCTCGAAACTCATGCCTTGAGCGCCCGCCAGCCGTGCCCGATGCTCCAGTTCCGCCGCGATGTCGCGCTCGCGCATGCCCGCTTCCACCCACGACAGGAGGCCTTCGTACAGGTCGCAGGTCAGCGCGGCAGCCCGGCGCATGACTTTCGCCTCCGCGTCGTCCTTTACCGCCCGCAGCGTCGCGATGGAACCGTCGAAGGGAGCGAAGAAGCCTGGCCTGGCGCCTGCCTTCCGAGCAGCCGTGCGCATTGATACCAGCGTTGCGACCGTTGTTTGCGTCCGGTCGAATCCACAACGGCCGGCGTGCGTGGCAGCGTAGGCACAGGCCTCGGCGAGAGCCGATTTGGGCGCGATCCGTACAGTAGCCCCAGCAACCTCTTCCTTAGCTTGCGCGGTATATCGGCCGTCGGTGAACAGACGAGCCGACAGACGCGGTTCCCGCACAACGACGAGCGCAGCGTTCGACCCAGTGAAGCCCGTCAGATACCGAACATCCGGCAGATGGGTGATGAGCATCGCCGGAAGTGCTTTGGCTGCCATTCGGGGCGCCAAGGCGCGCAATCTGGCTCGTTGATCCATTCCGCGATCATACGACGGCTAAGTGCCGCGATTCTGGCGACCTCCGCCCGGTATCATGACGTATGTCGTCGTTTCAGCTCGCACAGCGCGTTCTCACTCGCAGACGCTTTCTTACCGGTGCGGCCATCACAGCGGCGTCCCTTGCTCTCTATTCCGGCGAGATCGAGCGGCATGCGCTGATGACCGTACAACATACGGTCTACATTAAGGACCTGCCGACGGCGTTCCATGGCTTCCGGATCGCACAACTGAGCGACATCCACTTTCATGAGTTCGATGAGCCGTACTTTGTCGAGCACGCAGTGCGTGCCGTCAACCGCCTGAAACCAGACCTGCTGGCAGTCACGGGCGATTACATCACGTCGCATCGTGGGATCGCACGGAACCTGGCGGATGCGGACGGCTGTGCAGCAATCCTGTCCGGCGTCGAATGCCCTCTGCGCTACTGCTCCCTGGGGAATCACGACGCTCTTCTTGGCCCGCAGATCCGCGAGGCGCTAAAACTGCATGGCCTGACGCCCCTGGATAACGAGTACACCGCGATCGACGTCCGTGGCGACCGACTCTGGATTGCAGGCATCGCAGACGCCTACTTTGACCTGCCCAACCTATCCACCGCAGTGCCAAAACGGAAGGCAGGGGAACCAATCGTCCTGCTCGGACACGAACCTGACTTCGTGGACACGGTAGCGGCAACTGCACCGGTGGACCTGATGCTCGCGGGACATACACACGGCGGCCAGGTGCGCATTCCACTCTTGCCCGCTCTTCTGTTGCCAGCGATGGGCGATAAGTACGTCGAGGGGCTCTTCAAGGTCGCAGCCGGGACGCAGGTTTATGTGAATCGAGGGCTTGGCTGCATGCACCTGCCATTCCGATTTAACTGCCCGCCAGAACTCACCTTGCTGACACTTCAACCAGCGTAGCCAGCAGCCTCCCCCCGCTATTTTCTAAACTAGATAACAAAGGGCTAGCAGAGGGGGACGCTAAAAATTAGATTCCATTGCCTTACACGCAAAACTAGATAACAAAGGACTTGGCTGCCGCGGTCGCCGCAGTCGCGGTCAAAGATGGAGACTTCTAAATAACACTTACGCGAGTGATTCGTGCCACCCTCAAATCGCTCATAAGAGGCAACTTACACGATTTACCTCTTCATGGGTGTCTTGTGCGACGAGTTTACATCGCTGCCCGGGCGGGCTTCTTCTCTCGTGGTTTCACTTCAGTGAGTGCAGGAGTGGCGGAGGCGCCTGACTGACGATCCATCCAGGAATCCAGCAGGCTCTTTTTGAAGCGCCAGCGATTTCCCAGTTTGAAAGCCGGTACAAACCCCTCCGACGCGTAACGGTACAGCGTGTCACTGCTGATCCCCAGATAACCAGCAGCCTGCCGGATATCCATGACCTCTCGCAAAACTGTCTCAGCGGAGCTACGCATTGGGTTGGCTTTCTGACGCGGGGTTAGGGCGGGGAAGGTCAAGTCCTGCCCAGCCCCATACTTGTACCCCTTTTATGGCAGCCAAGACAAGAGAAATTGTCGCGAGAGAGGACAGCACGAACTTCGAACCCTGATCTTTTCACGGAAGGTAGTAGAAGGGATTTGGAAGTTTCACGCTGTGCAGCGCCATCGGTTCGCCCTGCAGATCGTTCCACTGGTCGCCCATGTTCAGCAACAAGGTATAGCCGTCTGCTTTGATTCTCGCCCGCTCCGCCGCCTTGTAAGCGCCTGTCGACGCATAGACGATGCCGGGCTGCTTGAGCGACAGATGCTTCCACCCGGCGTAGCCGGCGGCGGTCAGATTTGCTTCCGTCGCCGCCCGCTGTGCCTCCGGCCTACCCGTGATGAAGAACACCGAGACACCCAGCTCCTGCGCCCGTTTTGCCAGCCGAACGGTTCCTGCGATGGGGATCACGGCCTCGTTTGAGACGATCCATTTTTCCCATCTGTCGGGAATGTAGCCGAAATCCTCGGCGACCGCCTCACAATAGCTGGAGAGCGATGTCTCATCGATATCGAGCACCAGCGCGAGCTTCGCTCCCCTTGGCGATGCCTTGACACCGTCCTCCAGAGCGTTGAGCGCCCGCTTCGTCTGCGCGTCAAGATCCGTCCAGTAGCAGCCCGCGTCACCCGTGCAATCCGCATAGTCGCGGAGTGCGTAGCGAAGTACGCCGATGTTGCCCAGTGGCTCCGGCGCGAGGATTACGGTGGGATCTGCCGCAGCCTGCTCCTGGACCGCGAGCATCTGGGATGCAGTGGGATGAGTTGGTGCCCTGCGAAGATTCGGGCAGGTCGGCGGATGCCCCGCAGCCTGCGCATGGGCTACCGAGCTCCAGATCATCGCTAGCGTAAGCACACCTGTGAGTGACCGTCTCATTCAGCCTCCGCACCCGTGTAGAGCGCATCGATCTCCGAGGCATACTTCGCGGCGACGATACGGCGTTTCAACTTGAGGCTGGGCGTCATCTCGCCTGAATCCACAGTCCACTCATCGGGTACAAGGCGGAATCGCTTCACCTTCTCCCACGGCGAAGCATCGGCGTTCACGCGATCGAACTCCTGCTGGTATCGGGCAATGACCTTTGGCTCACGCACGAGCGCAGCACGATCAGCGGTACTGATTCCCTGCTCCCTGGCCCACTCATCCAGCGCCACAAGGTTCGGCGAGACGATGGCCGTGACGTACTTGCGGGTGTCTCCCTGCAGCGCGGCGAAGCCGATCAGCGGAGAGACCTTTAACTTGTTCTCAATGGGCTGCGGTGCAATGAACTTGCCGCTGACCGTCTTGATGAGTTCGCGCTTGCGGTCCGTGATGGAGAGGAAGCCCTCTGAATCCACGGCGCCAATGTCGCCCGTCCTGAACCACTCGCCATCCATCACGGCCGCGGTCTGCTCGGGTTTCTGCCAGTACCCCTGGAAGACGCTGGGACCGCGAACTTCCAGTTCGCCGTCCTCTGCGAAACGGACGTCGAGATTCTTCAACTTCGGGCCAATGGTGCCGAGCTTGTTTTTGCCGGGCAGGTTGACCGCGATCACTGGCGATGTTTCCGTGAGGCCATAGCCTTCGAAGATCGGAATGCCTGCATCCGCGAACCAGCGTGCCAAGTCGATGCCCAGCGGAGCGCCGCCTGCAACGAAGACCTTTACGCGGCCACCAAAGGCCTCACGCAGCTTGCTGTAGACGAGCTTGCTGGCGATCTTCCAGGCGATGGAGGACGGATCGCCCTGCGCCTGCGCCACCTTGTTGCGATGCTCGCCGCCCGTCTTGATCGCCCAGGCAAAGATCTTCGCTTTCAGACCACCGGCCTTGAGAGCCTTGCCCTCGGCCGACTGCCGCACTCGCTCATAGACTCGTGGCACCGCGACAAAAATGGTGGGCTTTACCGCGGCCATCGCTGGCAGTACGCGTTCCGGTCGGCTGACATACGCGAGCGTGACGTTCTCTGCGTAAAAGAGATAGTCGATGTGCCGCGCGGTGACATGCGACAACGGCAGAAACGAAACCATGAGGTCGTCTGCACCGAAGCGGAAAAGGTCTGTGGTCTCCGTGAGGTTCGATGCGATGTTTCCGTGTGTCAGGACAACGCCCTTGGCATCGCCGGTGGTCCCGGAGGTGTAGATGATGGTTGCAATGTCAGAGGGCTCGATGGCATTCAGCGTGGCATCGAACTCTGCATCACGCGTTCCCGGCTCATCGCCCGCGACCAGGTCTGCGAAGGCAATGTGCTGCCCGTTCGCTTCCATGACGACGACAGTCACATCAAGATCCGCCTTCAGTACCTTGGTGGCGAGGTCAGGCGTTGAAACAAAGACGATCTTAGCCCCGCTGTCGCGAAGCTGTGCGGCTGTCTGATCGGACGTAAGCGTCGGGAACATGGGAACATCGATGGCGCCAATGGCGAGACAGGCAAAGTCCGTCACGGGCCACTCCCATCGGTTCTCTGCGATCAGCGCGACGCGATCTCCTTTGTGAATGCCATGTGCAAGCAGCCAGGCCGCCAGGCGTCGTGTGCGCCAGTACAACGCGTTGCAGGAGATGGGTAACCACTGGTCGCCGCTGGGCGTAAGAATTGCGCGAGACTCGCCACGCGAGGTGGCATTCCGAAAGACATCGTTCAACGTACGCAGCTGCATGAACTCCCCTGCGGCGATGTTGATCGCCCACGGGCCATGCTACATCGGTGGTGTTGCTTGAGGGAAAACGCTGGGGGGGGCGTGACATCCTCGGGAGCTTGTCACGGCAGAGCTGGGCGCTTATCCTTCGCGGCCGGCAACAAGATCGGGTACCCCATTCTCTCGCGCTTCATCGCGAAAGAATGGGGTATTCGCACGTAATGTGAATTATGGTCTCTGCCGAACGGCCATACCCCACCCTTTGCTTCGCAAAGAATGGGGCACCTGGTGGGAGTTTTGTTCTTCTACACCTGCGGGATGGGAACCATGCGAAGGAACTTCTTCGAGTGGTTCTCCCAGTCGCCGAGGAAGCGGGCGGCGCGTGTGCTTTCGCTCTTAGCGCCATGTTCTTCCAGCAACGCTTTAAGTTCCGCCTGTGCTGCTTCGTCGGTTTCGCCGAAGGGTATGGCCTGCAGGAAGTCGGCGTGGTACCGCGTCTCCGAGAGTACGGTGCCATCCACGTCATAGAGCCACGCGATACCACCGGTCATGCCGGCACCGAAGTTGAGACCGATAGGTCCGAGCACGACGACGGTACCGCCCGTCATGTACTCGCACCCGTGATCGCCCACAGCAGCAACGACGGCGGTTGCGCCGGAGTTCCGAACGGCAAAGCGCTCACCAGCCTGCCCTGCAGCGAACAGCCTTCCGGCCGTTGCGCCGTACAGTGCGACATTGCCGAGAAGGACGTGCGCTCCGCTCTGCGTCTTTGCGAGACCACGTGCACGGATGGCGATCTCGCCGCCGCTGAGGCCCTTGCCGACGAAGTCATTCGCTTCGCCCGTCAGTTGCAGCTTCATGCCTTCCAGGGCGAAAGCACCGAAGCTCTGGCCAGCCGTACCGGTGAGCTGGATGGTCACATCCGGCACCGGCATGGGCGATTCTGCCCTGGCCTGCACGAGAGAGATCTCGCCTGCAATCCGCGCACCGACGGCACGATCCTTATTGGAGATGTTGCCGGTGACCGTGTAGGACTCGCCTTTCTCGAAAGCAGCGACGGCAGGTGCGACCCATTCATCATCCAGAGCAGGTTCCATCTCAGGACGATCGTTACGGATGCCGTCCCACTTGCGCGGGCCGTTGCCCTCCTGCACCAGCATGGGCGACAGGTCCAGGCCGCCGTCGAAGCGTACCTGCTCCAGCAGGTCGACACGGCCGATGGCATCTTCGATGGAGGCCAGGCCATAACGCGCAAGCATGGCCTGCAGGTCGCCGGAGAGCTGTTCGAAGAAGCGAACGACGTGTTCGGGCTTGCCACGGAAGCGTGCGCGAAGCTCAGGCTTCTGCGTCGCGATGCCCGTCGGACAGGTGTTCAGGTGGCACTGACGCGCCATGTCGCAACCAAGCACGACGAGGACTGCGGTGCCAAAGGCGTATTCATCCGCACCAAGCAACGCTGCGATCAGCACGTCGCGAGCGGTGGAGAGACCGCCGTCCGTACGCAGGCGGACGCGTCCGCGCATGCCGTTCGCCATCAGCGTCTGGTGCGCTTCGGCAAGGCCCAGTTCCCACGGATTGCCCGCGTACTTAATCGAGGACAGCGCAGCCGCGCCGGTACCGCCGACGTTGCCGGCAATAACGACGTAGTCCGCATACGCTTTTGCTACACCCGCGGCGACCGTGCCGACGCCGCAGCTGGAAACCAGCTTGACGCCCACGGCAGCCCGAGGGTTCACACGCTTCAGATCGTGGATCAACTCCGCCAGATCTTCGATGGAGTAGATGTCATGGTGCGGCGGAGGCGAGATCAGCGGCACGCCGGGCTGCGCGTGGCGCAGACGGGCGATGAGGCCGGTGACCTTGTGTCCGGGCAGCTGACCACCCTCGCCGGGCTTTGCGCCCTGCGCAACCTTGATCTCGATCTCTTCGGCGTGTGCGAGGTATTCGGCGGTGACTCCAAAGCGGCCGCTGGCAACCTGCTTGATCTTGTTGTTCAGGAATGAGTGGACAGCCGGAGCTTCCACCATCGGCTCAGCGACAGCGACGCCACCTGCAGAGGGCTTGCTGACGAAGACGGATGCCTCGCCCGGCTGCGGCACACGACGGTTGCCGGGGTGCGGACGGTAGACATCCGAGTCCTCGCCACCCTCGCCCGTGTTCGATTTGCCGCCAATGGTGTTCATGGCGATCGTGATGGTCGTGTGCGCTTCGGGGCTCAGCGAACCGAGTGACATGGCCGAAGCGATGAAGCGCTTCATCATGGAGCGCGGCGCTTCCACCTTTTCGAGATCCAGTTCAGGCCCTGCCGGACGAATCTCCAGCAGTTCACGCAGAACGGTTGGCGATTCCTTAGTGCCGACCGCGTTGGAGTAGATCTGGAAGGCTTTTGACTGGTCCTCGGGTAACGCGACGTTGCGGGCGGACCCCACGACGGACTGCAGTGCCTTTACATTCGAAGGCTGCCAGGCGTGCGGCTCAGCGACGTCGGCCTTGCGGAACTTGACCCAGCCGTAGTCCGGGAGGTCGATCTTCGCCTGCAGGTCGGGTGAAACAGGCGCACCCCACAGAGTGCGGATGCCATGCTCGATCTCGGCAAAGCCTGCGCCGCCGAGCGGTGCGGGGGTGTTCGGGAAGCAGCGATCGACGACTTCATTGGAGAGTCCGAGAATGTCGAACGGATACGCGCCGCGATAGCTGTCGACGACACTGACACCCATCTTCGACATGATCTTCGCGAGGCCCGCATCGAAGGCCTTCAGCATCTTCGTTTCGGGTACCTTCGCATCGCCGTCAGGACCGGCAGTTGCACGTGCTGTCTCCAACGCGAGCCATGGACAGACGGCGCCCGCACCGTAGCCAATGAGGACAGCGGCGTGATGCACATCGCGCACATCGCCCGCTTCTACAGCGATGCCGGTTGCAGTACGGAGGCCAGCCTTCACCAGTGCGTGATGCACCACGCTAACTGCGATCGCCATGGGGATCGGCAGGAGTTCAGCGTCAGCATTGCGATCACTGAGCAGGAGGATTTCAACGCCCTCTCTGACCAGTTCGACCGCGTTGTTACAGAGTGCCTCGACGCCCACTTCGAGCGAGAAGCGCGAGGAGAAGACACACTTCAGCTCACGCATGCGCAGCGTGTCGCTGTGAGGGTACTTGCCCTGGCGCAGCGATTCCAGCTTGCCGATGGAGAGGAACGGGGATGCCAGTGCCATGCCGCGCAGCGATGCCTGCTTGTTGAGCATGTGCGACCAAGGGCCAAGGCGTGTGTGCAGCGAGACAACGATCGCCTCACGCAAGGGATCGATGGCGGGATTAGTCACCTGCGCAAAGCGCTGACGGAAGTAGCCATAGACGGGGCGCGGCGTTTTTGCAAGGTAGGCCAGCGGCGTGTCATCGCCCATGGACCACACGGCGTCCTTGCCGTCGGTCGCCATGGGGGTCAGAACCATCCGCACGTCTTCCTTGGTGTAGCCAAAGTTACGCTGCGACTTGGCGATGGCTTCGAAGTCCGTGGGGGGAAGGTCGACCCACTCGGCACTAATGGTGGTGTCGTCGATGAGGGCGGCGTAGCTACCGTCTGCGTCAAAGAGATCGAGCAGTTGTTCGTTCTCGTAGATCTTCTTTTCCTGCAGATCGACGACGATCATCTGGCCCGGTCCAAGTCGGCCACTGTGAATGACTGTCTCCGGATCAAGGTCGACGAGGCCTGCTTCTGAGCCGGCGACGACGAGGCCATCCGTGGTGATGGCGAAGCGGCAGGGACGCAGGCCGTTCCGGTCCAACGCGGCGCCGACGTAACGGCCGTCAGTAAAGCCAAGCGCGGCGGGCCCGTCCCACGGCTCCATGGTGTCCATGTGGTACTTCAGGAAGGCTGACTCCCGGCCAGCCACGGCGGGCGGCAGAAGCACGCGAATCGCTTCAGCGACCGTGCGGCCGTTGTGCAGCAGCAGCTCAACGGTTTCGTCGAGTGAAGTGGAGTCTGTGCCGTCCTTCGTCAGGATGGGCTGGCACTCCGCCGGCAGCGTGGAGTAGCGTGCTTCCATCCGTGCGCGGTTGCCCCACACGGTGTTGATCTCGCCGTTGTGCGCCAGCGTGCGACCGGGCTGTGCGCGGTGCCAGGCGGGAGTGGTGTTTGTTGCGTAGCGCTGGTGAAAGAGGGCGAAGGACGTGGTGAAACTTTCGTTCTGCAGGTCCGGATAGAACTCAGGCAGCAGACGGCCGCTACACATGGACTTATAGACCATGGTCTTCGACGAAAGCGACGCAACATAGCCAGTGACCTCACCAGCTTCCAGCCTGCGCTCGAAGGTCTTGCGAGCGAGGTACAGCTTGCGTTCGAAGTCTTCCGGAGCTCCTGTGACCAGAACGTGCTGAATCTCGGGCATGGTGCCCAGCGCGATCTCGCCGAGGATTTCGGGCTTAACCGGCACGTCGCGCCACTTCAGGACGGTGATTCCCTGCTCTGCGAGGCAATCATCGAGCACGACGCAGGTGTTCGCATCCTTCTCGCGCACGAAGACAACGCCGACGCCGAGCGGCTGGGCATCGTCCAGCGTCACACCTGTCTCGGCCAGCAGCAGCGCTCGCGGCACGGCAGACATAATGCCGACACCGTCGGAGCTCTTCCCATCCGCAGCCACAGCGCCGCGATGGGCTAGGCGAGCGAGTGCGGTCAGCGCGTCCGTAAGAACTTTATGCGAGGCAACATTGCCGGAGTCCGCGACAAAGCCCACGCCACAGGAGTCGCGGTCGAAGCGGGAATCCACAAGGGAGCGCACCGGCTTACGGGCGCTCACACCTTCGGATCGGGAGGTCGATAAACACGTGTCCATAGCTCATTCTACTGCGCGACGGGCGCTGTTTCACGCTGACGCGACGGTCTTTCTGTAAGGATTCCTAACTGTTCCCAGTGTTTGCTGGATGACAGCGGGTACTGCTGCTTGACGGAGGGTTCTGTATATTTATACAACTTAATGTATAGTTATGCATCGGCAGATTCGCGCCGCGCATCGTATTTCCAGCCGTTAATCGGCTCTAAACTTTTCGCTTCCGCCCCTCACCAAAGGTAAACGGCGGCACCAACCCTGGGCAGACCCTTTCCGCATGAAACAGCAACGACATACCGCCATTCGTGACCTGCTGGTGACCACCACCGTCCTCAGCCAGGACGAGTTGCGAAAGAAGCTGGCGAAGCGTGGATTTACCGTCACGCAAGCCACGCTGTCACGCGATATTCATGAGCTTCATGTTTATAAAGGACCGAATGGATATGCGCTGCCGGGCAATATGGAAGAGGACGACGATTCTCCCGGTATTGCTGAGACGCTCCGCAACTATGGCCTGGAAGTAAAGCAGGCTCAAAATCTGCTGGTGGTGATTACGACGACAGGCTCGGCCCAGCCCGTTGCGGCCGCCCTGGACTACGAAGATTGGCCGGAGATGATGGGCACCATCGCCGGAGATGACACCGTGCTGGTGATCTGCGCGGATGCAAAGCAGGCCGCGGTGCTGAAGTCGCGGATGGAAGGTTTGATCGGGTGAGCCACTTTGCCGTGGCGAGTGAGCCGTTGGCGACCCTCGCAAAACTACCGAAGCCCCACGCACGGACGGCTGTTGCCGGGGTGACAGGCTATGCCGGCGCGGAACTTGCGCGCCTGTTGTTGAATCATCCGCGTTTGAACGAGACGCAGCCGGTCTTCCTCGGCCGCATGGGCGCTGAACCGGATGGCACGACCATCTATGACCTGCATCCGCAGATCGCGAAGAACGATGGCAAGCCCGCGCCGCCGGTGGTTCCTTTCGCGTGGGAAACTTTGCGCAAAAATGGCACAGAGATTCTCTTTCTCGCATTGCCGCACGAGCAGTCGCGGGAGTATGTCCCGCATGCGCTTGCTGCGGGCCTGCGTGTAATCGACCTGTCGGGTGCATGGAGACTGCATAATCCCGCGAATGCGACCGTCTACAAGCTCACAGATGCTGACCCTGCACTCGCCGAAGCCATCCAGAACCGGGCGGTGTTCGGCTGCCCCGAGCTTCACCGGGACGAGATTGCGGGAGCCGACCTGGTCGCAAATCCAGGGTGCTACTCCACCTCCATCATCCTCGCGCTGGCGCCACTGGTCCGAGCCGGTGTGGTTGACGTGGAGCACGGCATCATCTGCGACTCGAAGAGCGGTGTCAGCGGCGCGGGTAAGGCGCCGTCGGCGAAGACGCACTACATGTATGCGGCGGATAATCTCTCGGCCTATGCGGTCTTCGGGCACCGGCACACGGGCGAACTGCTGGAGCAGCTTGGACTTACGAGCGACCAGATCCAGTTCACGCCGCACCTGCTGCCCGTTCCCCGCGGCATTCTTTCGACGATCTATGTCCGCCTGCGCAGCAAGACTGATGCGGTGACCGTCGAACAGACGTTGCGCAATTTCTATACCGGCAGCCCCATGGTGCGTGTGCACCGATCTGGCGATCTGCCGCAGATACAGAATGTCGTGCGAACCAGCTTCTGCGATATCGGATTTGAGCTGGCGCCGGACGGCAAGCGATTGGTACTGGTTTCGTGCCTCGACAACCTCCTTAAGGGTGCTTCGGGCCAGGCGGTACAGAACATGAACGTGATGTGTGGTTGGAAAGAATCGGAGGGACTCCTTTGAAGTATGTCGTGAAGCTCGGGGGTGCCGCGCTGGAAAAGCCGGAACTGCTGCACGCCATTGGCAAGGCCATCGCAGACCTGGTTGCGGATGGTCATCAGGTAGCCATCGTCCATGGCGGCGGTGTGCAGTTGACGAAGACGTTGAAGGCGATGGGCAAGGTGAGCGAGTTCATCAGTGGTCTGCGCGTGACCGATGCAGAGACGCGCGATGCCGCGCTGATGGTGCTGGCAGGTCGCGTGAATAAGTCTCTGGTGGCATCGCTTGGACAGCAGGGACAGGCGGCCGTCGGCATCTGCGGCGGTGATGGACACGTTTTCCGCGCGCGTAAGAAGAAGACCACGCCCGACCTCGGGTTTGTGGGTGAGATTGCCGCGACCGATCCGCGCTGGCTGGACGCCATCTGGAAGATGGGTGCGGTCCCGGTCATCAGTTCCATGGCGCTTGGCTTTGACAGTGAGTACTACAACATCAACGCAGACGAGATGGCAGCCGCGACGGCAATCGCAACGAAGGCCGATGCACTTGTCTTCCTGACGGACGTCCCCGGCGTCAAGGGTGCGGACGGCCAGGTGATGCGATGGCTGACCCTGAAGGAGATTCCGCAGCTCGAAAAGCAGGCTGTGATCAGCGGCGGTATGTTGCCGAAATTAAATGCCTGCCGCGATGCCCTGCTGTCCGGCGTGAAGCGTGTGCGCATCTTACCAGCAGAGTCTGCAACGGTATTACCCGACCTGATCAGTTCACGGGTCAACGACGGAACGGAGGTCATGGTCGCATGAAGATCGAGAACATAAAACAGGACGAAACAACCATTGGAGGCGGAGCGGACATGAAGCTTGTCGCAACCCAGGCTGCGGAGCAGAAGCTGCTGTTGCAAACCTATGATCGCCACCCGATTCTGCTTACGCGCGGCGAAGGTGTGCACCTGTTTGACGATGCGGGCAACAAGTATCTTGACCTGCTCAGCGGTATCGGCGTCTCGGCGCTCGGTTATGGTCACGCCGCAATCACCAGGGCCATGACGGCGCAGGCTGCAACGCTGCTGCACACGTCGAACCTCTTCTACCACGATGGCACTGCAACGCTTGCTGTAAAGCTGACGGAACTGACCGGCATGGATCGCGTCTTCTTCTGCAACAGCGGTACCGAAGCATGGGAGGCCGCGCTGAAGCTGGCACGCGCCCATGCGGGCCTTCTGCGCGCTGAGGGTAAAACCATCGGCACCCGCTTTATAGCTATGGAGCACAGCTTCCACGGCCGCACCATGGGTTCGGTCGCGACCACACACAAGCTGAAGTATCGCGAGCCCTTTGCGCCCGTGATGCCGGATGTGATCTTCGTTCCGTTCAACGAAGTTGATGCACTTCGCGCTGCCTTCACAGACGATGTGTGCGCCATTGCATTGGAGTGCCTGCAGGGCGAAGGTGGCATTCATCCCGTCTCGCAGGAGTTCCTGGCAGCCGCCCGTGAACTCTGCGACTCCACCGGTGCCCTGCTCCTCTGCGACGAGATCCAGAGCGGCATGGGACGCACTGGCAAGTGGATGTCGTACCAGCACTACGGTATCCAGCCAGATGTGACGACGCTGGCGAAGCCCCTGGCGGGCGGTCTGCCGATGGGAGCAATGCTCTGTACCGAGGAAGCCGCGCGCGCCATCACTCCAGGCATGCACGGCACCACGTTTGGCGGCGGACCGCTGGTCTGCGCCGTTGCCATCGCCGTCATCGACGAGATCAACCGCGCCAACCTGCTTGCTCACGTGAGCGAACTGGGCTCGTACTTCGTCGAAGAATTGCGTGGTCTGGCGAAGGAGCACGACTCCATCGTCGAGGTCCGTGGAACGGGCTTCATGATCGGTGTCGAGATTCAGTCGGCGGAGTTGGCGAAGGAGTTGGCGGATCGCATGATGTTCGAGCGCCACATCATTCTGAACCGTACCAGTGAAACGGTTCTGCGCTTTCTGCCGCCCTTCCTGATCACGAAAGAGCACGTCGACGAAACCATTGCTGCTCTGGGCAGCCTTCTGCAGGAAGCAAGCGCGGCGCAGACCGTCCTTGCCGGAGAACAAGTACATGGATAGCAAGACTGTTGTGATGAGTCCGAGCGGCACAGATCTGCTCGACATGCCGAAGCCGAAGATCGCACTTGGTATTCAGTCGGACGCTGTATTCACGGAAGCGGCCAAGACGCTTCGCGGACGCGATCTCTGTTCCATGAGCGACCTCACGGTTCATGAACTGGCAGCGCTGATGGAGCTGGCACACGCGGTCAAGGCGCATCCGGAAGACTTCCGCCATGCGCTGGAAGCCAAGCAGATGGTCATGATCTTCGAGAAGGCATCGCTGCGCACGCGCCTGACCTTTGAAGCTGCGATCAATACCCTGGGCGGCAATGCGCTCTTCGTCGATCAGACAGCTTCACCGCTTGGCGAGCGTGAGTCCCTCGCAGATGTGGCGCATAATCTCGAGCGCTGGATGAACGTGATCGTGCTGCGGACTTATGCGCACGATACCGTGACGGAGATCGCCGAGATCAGCAAGGTGCCAGTGATCAACGCACTGAGTGACTATGAGCATCCCTGCCAGGCCATCACCGACTTCCTCACCATCGAGGAGCGTTTCGGATCGGCCGAGGGCATCAAGTTCACTTATGTCGGGGACGGCAACAACGTCTGCCACTCGCTCATGCTGTGCGGCGCCCTGCTGGGTGCGCACATCACCATTGCAACGCCGAAGGGTTATGAGCCGAAGCTGGACATTATCCACAAGACCATGGCGATTGCAGAAGAGACGGGCAGCACGCTGACCCTAACGCACGACGCCGTGAAGGCTGTAGAAGGCGCGGACGCGATCTACACGGACGCCTGGATCTCCATGGGCCAGGAGAACGAGACGATGCGGCGCACGCCCATCTTCAAGCCCTATCAGGTCAATGAGTCGCTGATGTCGCATGCGGCCAGCCACGCTGTCTTCATGCACTGCCTGCCCGCGCATCGCGGACAGGAGGTGACGGATGCGGTCATGGATGGCGAGCAGTCGGTGGTCTTCGACCAGGCGGAGAATCGCCTGCACGCACAGAAGGCATTGTTGCTGATGCTGCTGGGTGGAGCGAAGCGGATCCCGCGCGATCGCGGCGTGAACGGCAAGCGCCGTCGCACGCTCGCCTAAGCGCTTTCGCATACACTGAAAGTCTTGAATCAACCCAGTCCGGCGTGCGCAACGATGGCGCGCCGGACTGCAGCACGCTTAGGAAGGCTCCACCGAATGTCCGTCATCCTCGAAACGCTTCCCACTGGCCAGAAGGTCGGCATCGCCTTCTCCGGCGGCCTGGACACGTCAGCCGCACTCCACTGGATGAAGCAGAAGGGCGCCGTCCCATACGCCTACACCGCCAACCTCGGCCAGCCCGATGAGACCGACTATGACGCGATTCCCCGGAAGGCGCTGGAGTACGGCGCAGAGGCGGCTCGCCTGATCGATTGCCGCGCGCAGCTTGTACGCGAAGGCATCGCAGCGCTGCAGGCAGGTGCGTTCCATATCACCACGGCAGGCGTAACGTACTTCAACACCACGCCCATCGGACGTGCTGTAACCGGCACAATGCTTGTGACGGCGATGAAAGAGGATGACGTCAATATCTGGGGTGACGGCTCGACCTACAAGGGCAACGACATTGAGCGTTTCTATCGCTACGGCCTGCTGGTGAATCCGAACCTGAAGGTCTACAAGCCATGGCTGGATGCTGCGTTCATTGACGAGCTCGGCGGCCGCAAGGAGATGTCGGAGTTCCTCATCCGCTCGGGCTTCGACTACAAAATGTCGACCGAGAAGGCTTACTCGACGGATTCGAACATCCTGGGCGCAACGCATGAGGCCAAGGATCTTGAATACCTGAATAGCTCCATGAAGATCGTCTCGCCCATCATGGGTAAGGCCTTCTGGCGCGACGATGTGGTCATCAAGGCGGAAGAAGTGACGGTCCGCTTTGAAGAAGGCGTTCCCGTTTCACTGAATGGAACGGAGTACAGCGACCCCGTCGAATTGATGTTGGAAGCGAATCGCATCGGCGGCCGTCATGGCCTTGGTATGAGCGACCAGATTGAGAACCGCATCATCGAGGCGAAGAGTCGCGGCATCTATGAGGCTCCTGGCCTCACGCTGTTGTTCATCGCGTATGAGCGCCTGATCACCGGCATTCACAACGAAGACACCATCGAGCAGTACCGCGAGAACGGTCGCAAGCTGGGCCGACTGCTGTACCAGGGCCGCTGGTTCGATCCGCAGGCGCTGATGCTTCGCGAAGCGTCGCAGCGCTGGGTTGCGCGTCCCGTCACGGGCGAGGTGACACTGGAACTGCGCCGTGGCAACGACTACTCCGTTCTGAATACGGAGAGTCCGAACCTGACCTTCGCCGCAGAACGCCTCTCGATGGAGAAGACCGAGTCGAATTTCTCGCCGCGCGATCGCATCGGCCAGCTGACCATGCGCAATCTCGACATCACGGACACACGCGCCAAGTTGCAGACGTACGCGGCATCGGGTTTGATCAATCTAAGTAAGGGCTCCGAGATGCCACAGCTCAAAGGTTCGGAATAGACATGTCGAACGAACCCACCAAGATGTGGTCCGGCCGCTTTCGCGAGCCGTTGAACAAGGCCTTCGAGCGGTGGCAGCGGTCGTTTCCGTTTGACTGGCGCCTGATTCCTCAAGAGGTCGCTGCAAGCACCGCGCATGCCAAGACCATCGCGGCTGCGGCAATTCTTACACCGGGGGAACTCACGCAGATCGTCGACGGACTGCGTGCGATTGGTGACGACTTCGCAGCAGGAAAGCTGAACACCGCTTCTGATGTGCCAGAAGATGTGCACCACTTCCTTGAGCTTGAACTTCAGAAGCGTGTTGGCACAGTAGCGCTGAAGCTGCATACCGGCCGCTCGCGCAATGAGCAGATCGCGACCGATCTTCGGCTGTATGCGCGGGATGCGATCGACCGTGCCATTCAGGATCTGACGTCGTGGGCCGCTGCGTTGCTGGACCTTGCGAACACCACGGGCGAGCACGCGATGCCGAGCTACACGCATCTGCAGCGAGCGGAACCGGTACTCGTTTCGCATTGGTTGATGGCGTACTTCGAGATGGCGATGCGCGACATCTCGCGCTTCCAGGATGCTCGCGCGCGCATGAACTTCTGTCCGCTTGGCTCTGGTCCAATCGCGGGCGCAACTCTTGCGCTGGATCGCACGATTGCTGCTCGTGAGCTTGGGTTTACCGCGCCGACGCCGAATAGCATGGATGCCACGAGCGATCGCGACTTCGCGCTGGAGTTTGCGCAGGTGGCCGCGACCATCGGCCTGCATCTGTCCCGCTTTGCGGAAGAGATCACGCTGCACGCCACGGCTGAGTTCGGCTTTGTCGATCTGCCAGAAGCCTTCAGTACCGGTTCGTCCGCCATGCCGCAGAAGAAGAACCCCGACCTCACGGAGCTTGTTCGTGGCAAGAGCGGACGCCTACTGGGTGCAGCGACGACGTTTGCCACCATCCTGAAGGGCTTACCGCTGGCTTACAACAAGGACATGCAGGAGACCCAGGAAGCGACGTTTGAAGTGGCCGAAACGCTTGCCGGTATGCTGCCGCTGATAGCGCCGTTCACTGCGGCCCTGCGCTTCCGTTTCGATCGCATGGAGGCGGCTGCGCAGTCGGGCTACCTGAACGCCATGGCCGCTGCGACCTACCTGGTGTACAAGGGTGTTCCCTTCCGGACGGCGCACGAGAAGATCGGGAATGCGGTTCGCTTCGGCCTGGATACCGGGCGCGAACTGGATGAGCTTTCCGTCGCAGAGCTGAAACAGTTCGGCGATGAGTTCGGTGACGACTTCCATGCGGCCATTACGCTGAAGGCGACGCTGGATTGCCACGATGTCATCGGTGGCACCGCCGTCCATCGTGTGCAAGAGGCGCTGGCTCAGGCACGCGCTCGTGTAGCCGCACTTCAGGAAGCGCCAGCCGAAGCGGTATCCTTGGAGAAGGTCGAACATGCCCTCCTCTAGCGTCCGTAAGGCGCGGCTGCAGGATGCCGCGAACATCTTTGAACTCGTCAACTCGCTCTCCGGCGACGGCACACTGCTGCGCCGTCAGTACGCCGAGATCTGCGAGAACGTGCGTGACTTTCACGTCGCTGAGAGTGAGGCCGGCATCTTCCTCGGCTGCGGGGCGCTGCATCTGTATGGTCCGCACCTGGCTGAGGTTCGTTCGATCGTGATGAAGCCGGAAGCAAAGGGACAGGGCGCGGGTGGCCTGCTGATCAAGGCACTGCTCGATGAGGCCGAGGAGCATGGCATCCAGACGGTCTGTCTGTTCACGCGCATCCCGGACTTCTTCTTCCGCTACGGTTTCCGGACAACGATGGACCGCACGGCGCTGCCGGACAAGATCTACAAGGACTGCCAGAAGTGCCCGAGGCTGCATGCATGTGACGAAGTCGCGATGCTGCGCGGACCGGTCCCGCGTGTTGCCGTACTCGGACCTGCGAAGATCAATCAGCCGGAGCTGGTACCGCTGCAGATTGCTTTTACCGGCGCGGACCACTAAGCAACGATTGCAACTGACAAAGGCCCGGAGCGATCCGGGCCTTTGTCAGTTATGTTCGAAGAATTACCAGGCGTGAAGAAAGCCATCGCGTTCTGCAAGGTTCACGCGCACGCCAAAGAGATCAAAGAGTCTCTCTTCGGTCAGCATGTCTGTGCGTGAGCCGTCGCCGACGATGCGGCCGTCACGCATGAACAGGACACGATCGATCTCGGGGACGATGTCTGCGATGTGATGTGTGACCAGGATGATGCCAGTCCCATCCTGTGCCAGGTGCCGCATCGTCTGGCGCAACTCCGCCTGCGCGGCCAGGTCGAGTGCGTTGGATGGCTCGTCAAGCAGCAACATGCGTTCGCTGGCGACGGGACCGCTACCAACGAGAGCACGTGCGATGAGGACTCGCTTCTGCTGTCCCGCGGAAAGTTGACCGAGCGGTCGATCAGCGAAAGCCTCGGCGCCGACCTGCTTCAGAGCGATTGCGGCAGTCTCCCGCATGGCATCTGTGACGATGAGGTTGGGCCACAACGTGGCGGATGAGAAGAAGCCTGTGAGGACCGCATCGAAAGACGTGGTGTGGAGCGCGCTCTTGCTGGGGGGCTCGCAAGTGACGACGCCAAGTCTTCGGCGCAGCTCGGTTAAATCCCAGCGGGCACGGCCGAAGATCTCGATGTGCATACCGGGCGTGATCAGCGGATAGATTTCGCATGTCATCGTCTTGATGAGTGTCGACTTGCCGCAGCCATTCGGACCAAGGATAGCGACGCGTTCGCCGCGGCGGATGGAGAGGCTGACGTCGTGCAGCACAGTGGCGTTGCCGCGTGCGATGGAGACATGCTGGAGCGACAGGAAGGTCGCTGCATCGGTTTGAGACAAGTTGCTTGCTCCGGCGAATCGCATGTTGCGCCCGATGCGCGAACCCGCTCGCTTTCTTTCAGTGTAATGATCAACGCGTGCGAGAGGGCGCATCAGAAGAGGGATGAAGCACGCCATCATCGTCGGCAGCGGGCCAAATGGACTGAGCGCAGGAGTCGCACTGGCGCGTGCCGGCGTGCGTGTCACGGTGCTTGAGGCAGCAGAGACCATTGGCGGCGCCGTTCGCACCGAGGTGCTGACGCTGCCCGGCTTTCTGCATGATGCCGGAGCAGCCGTCTTCCCTCTTGGCGTCGCCTCTCCCTTTCTACGAACGCTGCCGCTCCAGGAGCATGGCTTGCAGTGGATCGAACCGGACGTGCCGCTGGCGCACCCGCTACCGGACGGCGATTGCGTAGGACAGATGCATGATCTCAATGAGACTGCGGCGCTGTTGGGAACGGATGGCGATGCCTGGCGTTCGCTAATGGCTCCATTGGTCAAGGCATGGCCCGGCCTGGTGAGCGATGGCCTCGCGCCGCTGCTCCATGTGCCCGCGCATCCATTTCTGATGGCTCGCTTCGGATTGACGGCGCTGCAGTCGGCGACTCGAGCGGCAAGCACCCACTTCAAGACGGAACGCGTACGAACGATGTTCGCGGGTCTTGCCGGACACTCGAATGTGCCGCTGCATTTTTCTGCGAGCGCTGCGCCGGCACTGGTGTTGGCAGCCGCAGCCCACGCGACAGGATGGCCCATCGCGCGCGGCGGAGCGCAATCTATTACCGACGCCCTCGCATCGTTACTGCGTTCCATGGGCGGCGTCGTCCACACTGGCAGCCCCGTCGAGACGCTGCGCGACCTGCCGAAGCATGACGCAGTACTACTCGACATCACGTCGCGACAGTTTCTACGGATAGCTGGCGACAGCCTGTCAGCGAAGCAGCGCGAACCTTATCAGCATGTGCGATTGAGTCCCGGAGTCTTCAAGTTGGATTGGGCGCTCTCCGCGCCGATCCCCTGGCGTGCGGATCTTGCTCGACGTGCTGGAACGGTACATCTCGGGGCCAGCTTCGATGAGATCGCGTCCTCGGAGGTTAGCGCGTGGGAGGGCCATGAATGCGATCGTCCGTATGTGCTGCTCTCCCAGCCAAGCCTGTTCGACTGTACGCGCGCACCTGCCGGCAGGCACACCGCATGGGCCTATTGCCATGTTCCCCACGGCAGCGCGGCAGATTACACCGCACGCATCGAAGCCCAGGTCGAGCTGGTTGCGCCGGGCTTCGGCGCCACGATCCTCGCGCGTCACACGCGAGCGGCTCCGGCCATGGAGTCCTGGAACGCGAACCTTAGCGGCGGTGACATCAGCGGGGGTGCCATGACGCTGTCGCAGATGTTTCGCCGTCCCACGCTGCCGCCGTATGGCACCCCCGTTCAGGGCGTATACCTTTGTTCCTCTGCAACACCCCCTGGCGGTGGCGTCCACGGCATGTGCGGATGGTTCGCAGCCGCAGCCGCGGCAAAGCACATGGGAATCTCACTGCCTTCCCTGCCACGATGAGCCGGAGCACACGTGACTTCGTCCATCCATTAGAGTTACCCGTAGAAGGAGCGTGGATGCTTCGAGAAATCTGCGCCGGCCTGCGGGTCGCGCTTGCCGCATGTGTTCTCGCTCCTTTGGCGATGTACGCGCAGGAGACGATGCCTGCGAGCAGCTTCCGGGATAGTGTCGGCGTCAACGTACACCTTGCCTCGCAGGATTCGGCCTATGGCGACCTCCTGCGTGTTCGTACGGCAATAAAGCAGCTGGGTGTAAAGCATGTGCGCGATGGCCTGTTGAACTCCAACGTGGAGGACTACTACACGGGCCTGACGCTGCTGGCGCGCGACGGTGTTCATTCCCTGCTGTACACGGATCTCTCCCAGACATCCCAGATGTTGCGCGCCTTCCCATCGCGCGTCCCTGGATCCCTTGAAGGAATCGAGGCACCGAACGAACTGGATGCCGCGAGCGATAGCTGGCTGAAGGAAGTTCGCGAGGCGCAGCAACAGATCACGCAGGCTACCAGCGGAACACAGCTGTTCACCGTTGGACCATCGCTGACGCGGCGCGCATCGTTCGGAGAGTTCGGCACTCAGCCTTGTGGTTGCACCTTCGGCAATCTGCACAACTACTTCGGTGGTCGAAATCCCGGCACCGCTGGCCGCGATGATGCCGGCACGGGATCGTATCCGTGGACGTTAGACCTGGCGCAGACCGCCTTCGGTTCGCAACCGCTCATGACGACAGAGAGCGGCTACATCGCGGACCCCGGGATGGCGAATGGAATCCCAGAAGACGTCGCGGGCAAGTACACGGTGCGGTTACTGCTGGAGCAGTTTCGGCATGGCATTCGGCGAACTTACCTCTACGAGCTAATCGACATGGACGTGCCGGACCGTGGCATCCGGGACCACGACGGCCTGATGCGCGCGGACTTCTCGCCACGGCCCGCATACACTGCAGTAAGCGCCTTGATGAAGCTGCTGCAGGAGACAAGCGTTGCCGTTGCCAGTGAGGCAGACGCAGCGGCGCAGGACGTTGTGCCGGTGACGTGGACGGTGAATGGTGGCGATGCCGCGCTGCATCACCTGGCTCTGCGGAAGGCAAACGGCGACACGATTCTGCTGCTGTGGCGGGAGGTCCCCAGCTATGACGTTGCAACGAAGAAGGTGTTGCCGGTGACGCCGGAGTCCGTAACAGTGACCGTCGAAGGGAATACGATGCCATCGGTGCTGCACTTTGCAGCGAACGGGCTCCTGAAGCCGTCAGCAGTGGAGCGGAGCAGAAAGATGAACCTGGCCATCGACGACGCGCCTACCGTGGTGGTTCTGCCTGCGGCACAGCGGGTCGTGCCAGCACCTGCTCCGCGGTCGCAGCGGCGCACTCCGACACGCTGAGCGACAAGGCCCCTACATGCTTCGAGCATGCAGGGGCTCGTCATCGTATTGGTTACATCGATGCGGGTACAACACCACAAGCGATGCGCTTGCCAGAAGCACCTGCGGGATCAGTCATTTCATCGTCGGCAGACTCGTGGACCACGATCGCCTTGCCATAAATGGAGTTCGGTTCGCCCGGCTTCAGCGTGACGTCGGTGCTGGTCAGCTTGAAGGAGCCGTGGCCGTCATCCATGATGGTGATGCTGCTCGGAAAGTCGCCGGCGTGATGACCCATGGGATTTTTGAAGCCATGCTTCTTGGAATCCGGGTTCAGATGGCCACCGGCATCCGTGAAGTCCGGAGCCGTACAGGATCCACCCGCGTGAACGTGGATGCCGTGCTGGCCGGCAGGCAGGCCGTGCAGCATGACGTTCAGCGTTACGGTCTTGGCTTTCTCCGTAATCTCAATCTCGCCAACCTCCGCGCCCTTGGAATCCTTCATGGGAACGGTCAGGGCCTTCTTCGGTGCTGCCATCGCGACGGTGCAGCCGCCGATCAGACAAAGAGTTGCAATCCACTGCTTGCGCATGTACTTCCTCCAGATGCTGTGTTCACGAGATAAGACAAGAACGGGAAGCCGTCGGATGCCCGGCTTCCCAGTTTTCGTGCGGCCATTGCGGCTGCCTACTGACCAACCATAGCGGAAAGCGAATCGATGAAGGTCGCCTCATCATTCAACGACTGCACCAGAACACCGAGTTGTTGGGTGGCCTCTTCGTAACGGCCAGCCTCAACGGCCTCACGCACACCCGGCAGCGTGCTTGCGCCGTAGCCGGTGAAGGTGCCCGGGGCGTAGATTAGATGCTTCGTCCACGGACGGCCCGGCAGGCCGGCTTCGCTGATCAGCTTACGCTCGCTGACGGCCAGGCCGTCGTTTAGCGCCTTACGTTTCGCGGGCGACAGCGTTGCAGCCTTCGCCTCCATCGATTGGTAGCGAGCAGAGGCGGCGCTCAGCTTTGCCACCGCGGCGTCCAGCGCCGTGAAGTCCATGCTGGGAGGCATTGACAGCGCAGGCGGTGCGGAGACGGGGTTCTTAGGGTCGTTTGCAAGCGTGTAGGCACCGCTCTTCAGCGCGTGCGTCCGTGCGGTCGATGCCGCCTGCAGCGACTTCACCTCGGACTTCAAGCTTGCGACGTAACCGTTGACAGTTAATGACAGTTCCGTAAAGTTATATGGCATCACGTCCGCATCGGCGATGCGCATGACGATGGTGCCGGCGGTCTGCGCGAACAGCTTGCCGTAGACCTCTTCCTTATCGGCGAAGTGGTCCCAGTGCCAGGGAGTGTCATACGCGGAGTGGTAGGTACCGCCGCGATCCTCGCCACCGAAGCCGATGTTGACGGAAGCAACACCCAGGTGGTCGATGAAGCCTGCGAAATCGGAACCGCTGCCAGCAGGTCCGAACTCGATGGTTGCGCGCTCCGCTGTGCCTTCCTTCGCGGCCGCGCCACGTCCCCGTCCGACACTCTGCGCTGCCTTCTGGCGATCCCAGACGGACTTGCCCGTCTCAGGATCGGTCATCTCGTGCGCAACATCATTCACCATCAGCTCAAGGCTCTGGGATCCGCTGCCGCCGAAGTAGCCGCGACCGTTCTCGTCGCTGTTGATGTACACAGCGCCATGCTTGGTGAGTTGGTCCGCATGCATCTCTGCCCACTCGGTCGATCCCAGCAGACCTGGCTCCTCACCATCCCACGCTGCATAGACGAGTGTGCGCTTGGGCGACCATCCCTGCTTGTGCAGTTCGCCCAGGGCGCGCGCCTCCTCCAGCAGGGCCGACTGGCCGCTGATGGGATCGTCGGCGCCATTGACCCAGCCGTCGTAGTGATTGCCGCGGACGACCCACGTCTCAGGCTCTTCACTGCCCTTCAGGGTGGCGATGACGTCCAACACGGGCTTGGTACCCCAATCCGACTGGATCTTCAGGTGAACCTTCGCTGCGGTGGGACCGAACTTGTAAGTCATGGGCAGACCGCCGCGCCATGCCGCCGGAACCGTGCGGCCGCCAAGCTGTTCCAGCAGCGGCTTCGCATCACCCCACGAGACGGGGATTGTCGGGATCTGCACAATGACCTTGCTGTCCTTGATGTCGAGGCGCTTGGTGCCGGGAATGGAGGGCTCGCCCGGCGTCAGCGGATCTCCGGCGTAGATGGTGGTGTCTGCAACAGAGCCGCGCTGCACACCCCACTCCGGCCGCATGGGACCTGCGGGGATGGACTCTCCCTGGCCATACCCATCGTCAGCGGGATCGGAGTAGATGATGCAACCGACGGCACCGTGCTCATACGCCAGCTTGGGCTTCAGACCACGCCAGCCGCCACCGTAGCGCGCGATGACGATGGCACCCTTCACACTGATGCCATTGCGCTCGAGCTCTTCGTAGTCCGAGAGCATGCCGTTGTTCACGTAAACCAGAGGTGCGGTGACATCGCCATCCAGGGCATAGATGTTATACGGCGGAATCGCCGGGCTCTTGTCCTGCGTGTACGGATCTTCGGCGACTACCGGCTCTTCAAGTTTCGCCTTGTACGGCTTGCTGCCCAGCAGCTCAAGGACGCGGACCTTGGGCGTGGGATACAGCACATCGAACTGCTCGATCTTTGCGTCCCATCCCCACGACTTGTACTGTGCCACCATCCATTCGGCATTCGCACGTTGCGCGGCAGAACCTACGTTGTGCGGGTGTGCGGCGAGGCGATGCATGTTGTCGACGATGTTTTTCGAAGTAGGGATCGCGAGAAACTTCTTCTCCCACGTGCGTTCCGTCGCTTCCGTCTGCGGTGTGAAGCCTAGAAGCGGTTTCTGTGCCTGCTGGGTAATGGCGGAGATGGGCAGAAGAAGGGCTAGGGATGCTGCAGCAATACGACGCATGAAACGGACTCCTTAGACAGCGACGGCAGAGACTAAGGGACGGTGTCCGACGCGACGGCCCGGACGGGTCCATCGTCGATCAGGCACTCCCCTTGCAGGACAGGCACACACGATTGAGTTGCAGGTGACACAACCAATGTACCAAGGCATGAGGGTTGGCTGTCAGGGTATGCCTTGCTGTGGGCTTCCCTGCAAGGTCTAAAGGTTCGCCTCGGCGATCGCCTGCTGCAGCACCGCGAGATCGCCTTCGACCACCGAGCCATGTCCGCAGGCGTAGCGTCGAACGTCGTAGTTGAGAAGCTTGACTGCGGTCTGCTTTGCCGTGGCCCGGTCTGAGAAGGCCTTCATCGGGAACCACCAAGGTGCCCATCCGGTGATGCGTAGCCCGCCGATGGTCGCGAGTTCATCACCGGCATAGAGTGTGCCGTCACGCTCGTCCAGAAAAGCCAAGTGCCCATGGATATGGCCGGGCGTGCTGATCGCCAGCAAAGAACCCACCCGGTCTCCATCTTCCACGAAGAAGCTTAGCTTCGATGCGATACCCGGCAGACCACCGCGCGCAGGACCCGTCTCTCCCGGACGCAGAGACTTGTCCGGCGGTTGGTGCAGCAATGGGACGATCCTCTCACTGCCCCCCAGCGGAACGTCCGGCATCTTTGCGATCAGCGCATCGACGCTGCCCACATGATCGACGTGCGGATGCGTCAGCAGGATGCGCTTGATGGGCATAGTGCCTGTGGCCTTGAGGATCTCATCCGCCGAGCCTTTCAGGCTCGCATCAATGAGCGTGTAGCCAGCGTCCTCACGGACCAGGTAGCAGTTGACGAAGCCAAGACGGGTGAGTTGCAGGCCGTGTTCGCCGACGCGTGTGATCCTCATGCAGTGCAGTGTACTTCTCTCTGGATTCGATATTGGACCGCATCGTTCCGCGCGATGGCGCTAGATGCTGAGTGGCGGGCCTAGTCGCTCCAGGCCATACTGGCTCAGCACGGATGCATCGGTAGGGAGTTTGCCGGTTTTCCCGAACTCGCGGAAGAAGGCCTCCATGTTTCCGGCTGGCGTAAAGGCAATCAGCAGCTTGCCGGGCGAGTCACCGGTCTGGGCCCAGACGTGGGGAATCTTGCGCGGCATCAGGATCGAGTCGCCAGGATGCAACGTGAACTTCTGCGTCCCGATCTCGACGCGGAATTCCCCTTCCATCGCATACAGCCATTCATCCTGAGCCGGATGCACATGCCGGAAGGGTCCGCCCTTGGCAAGGTTGTTGTGCTCCATCACGAACATGCCGCCGTCAGTCTCCGCGGCGGTCGCCTTGAAGAAGATCTTGCTGAAGCCCAGGGAATGGGCTTCGCCCAGGATGTCTGCGCCCGCCGAAACGGTACGCACATCGCTCGTTGTCGGTGTGGACTGCGCCAGCATGAGCGATGGTGCAGAAAGCATACTCAACTTCACAAAATCCCGTCGCTGCATTTTGATCTCCCGGTGGTGGCCGCTGCTTGATGTGCGAACAGCTTAGCCATGCCAAGGGGAATATGACGTGATGTTTTTGTTTCTTTTTCCTTAGAGTGGGGATTGCCGATGCATTCGGCCAGCTGCCACTCGAGTAGCAGAAAGCAAAACGCAGCGGCTGGTATGACCGCTGCGTCTGGCTCGTCGGACTGAAGGCAGTTACTGCCTTGTTTCATTGTTGCTCCGGTCCGTGTCGGGAACGCGGTGATCAGGGTCGATGACGACGGATGCGACCTTCTTTGGCGACGTAATGGCCATGTCATAAGTCGCCTTCTGCATCCACGTTTCAGCAGGCAGCTTGGTCTTCATCGATGTACCGTCTTCGAACTTCACCTCAACCCATGTCGGGATGACGAGCTGGCCGTTCTGCACAATGGTCACGACCGAACCCTTGGATGTATCGGCTGCGTCAACCCACTTCAGGTTCTTGGCTGCCATGTCCATTGTCCAGTTGTTGGCGTACCAACCGCGCCAGAAGTAATCCAGGTCTTCCCCGCCTTCGCTTGCCATGGCACGGAAGAAGTCGCTGGGCGTGGGGTGCTTGAAGGCCCAGTCCTTGATGTACTTGCGGAAGGCGCGGTCGAAAACCTCGTGGCCCATAATCTCCTCCCGCAGAATGTACAGTCCCTCTGCGGACTTGAAGTAGGTGATGGGGTGGCGGTACTTCTCGCGGATGGCGTCTGCGCGGCTCAGCATGACCGGCGCTTCGGGGTCGGCGATGACCTTTGCGATCTCGTCGGCAGGATAGCCGCCGCCCGGTGCGTACTCGCCGTCACGCTTCGGTCCCCAGATACCCTTCTGGAATTGATCGCTCTCGTAGATGTCGATGAAGGTATTGAAGCCCTCGTCCATCCACGCATCGCGACGCTCGTTCGACTGCACGATCATGGGGAACCACGTGTGTCCGACTTCGTGCGCCGTGACGACGAACAGGCCCTTGTTCTTCGAGTTGATCCCGTCAAAGACCATCGCCGGGTACTCCATGCCAGACGAGAAGCCGGCGACATTCGTCATGACGGGCCAGGGGTAGCTGTACCAGTCATGCGACATGTTCTCGATGGTGTCCTTGGCGTACTCGGTGGTGCGGCCCCAGCCTTCCTCGCCTGCGGACTCTGCCGGATAGAAGCTGAGGGAGAGAGCCGTCTTGCCACCGGGCAGATTGATCTTTGCACCGTCCCAGACGAACCCCGCCGAAGCCGAGAAGACGGCATCGCGCGTGTGGTCCATGTGGTAGTGCCACGTTAGTGTGCCGTCCTGCTTCGGACGGCTTGCCGGGTCCTTGATCTCTGCAACGGTGCGAATCATGACGGTCTTATCGCTGGTACGAGCCTGTGCCAGGCGATCGATCTCGGCCTTGGTCAGGACATCCTTCTCGTTGACCAGGACACCGGAGCCAGCCACGAGCATGTTCGCCGGCACCGTGATGTAGTTGTCGTAATTGCCAAACTCTGTGTAAAACTCGTTGCCCAGGAACGGCTGCGTGTCCCATCCGCGGATGTCGTCATAGACGCACATACGCGGGTACCACTGGGCGATGTCGTAGATCTCGTAGCCATCCTTGGACTTGCCGACGGAAGTGCGGCCTCCCCATGGCCCCGGAACCTTGTAGTGATACTTGATGTGGACCTTAATCTGGGCGCCATGCGGCAGACCTGCGGGCAGATCGATCCTGGCTCGTGTGTCACTGAGGACGTACGTGGCCTTCTCTGCCTTTGCGTTCTTCCCGGATCCCATCAATTCCATTAACTCGAAGATCGTGCCTTCCGAGGACTGGTCCGCACCGGGACGACGACTGCCACCTGCGAAGGAACGTGCGCGGCTGTCCGTACGGTAGGTGTTCTGTTCCACCTGCAGCCAGAGACTGTTCAGCGTGTCCGGGCTGTTGTTGGTATACGTGATGACCTCATCGTTGGTCAGCGTCTGCGTTGCCGCGTCGATGGACGCGTGCATCTCGTAGTCCGCCTGGTTGGCCCAGAAGGCGGGGCCAGGAGCGCCGTTGCCGCTGCGGTAGCTATTGGCTCCGTCCGGCATGGTGAAGGGCGCAAAGGTTTTGAGCGGATCGTAAGTGGCGGAACGTCCGCCGGTATCCGGAAGCTGGGGACGGCGCGGCTGCCCAGCAGGGGGCTGTGCGATTGCAAAAGTTGCAGAAAGAGCAAAGGCGGCAGCGGCGAAAAGCGCGCGGCGCACGGCACACGGGTGTGGCATGAAAGCTCCTGAAGCAGAGGTGTGTCTCTACTAGAGCAGCGAGCCAGCAACTTAGCAAGTCACTCCATCAGCATGAGGCGACAGCGCCTTATGCTGCGGCGGCTTCCACCAGTTCGGGAGCGGTCTCGTGTGGCTTGGTCGCGTCGTATTCGACCAGCGGCAAGCCGGCGTCGCGCCATCCCTCGAAGCCACCGCGAAGTGGACGGACACGATGGACGCCCAGCTTTTGCAAGCGCTGTGCCAGGGTCCCGCTCGTCTCATCGTTCGGGCAGGTGCAGTAGAGAATGACGTCCGTATCGCGCGGCAGAAGATCGCAATGCTTTTCGAGCTCCGTGGGGCTGATGCGAATGGCGCCCGGGAGCACGCGGGGATCGGGGAGATAGTCCAGCGGGTGGCGCAAATCTACGATGAACGGCGCGCGCGTGTGGTTCTCCTCGGACGCCAGGAGCATCTCGTTCAGTTCAGGCCCGGTGATACCCGCATCCTTCAGATTCTTCAGGAACTCACGCTGCCGCCAGATCCGGCGGAGCACAAAGAAGACAATCGCCGCAGCGAAGAGCAAGACGCCGAAGTGCCCAAGGAAGTGGAAGAAAGGCGAGTAGCGCTTGGCGATGTCACCAAAGAAACGGCCGCCAAAAACGTACGCCGAAGACCAAATCAGGGAGCCCACGAGATCGAAGAACAGGAAGCGGCCGTAGCTCATGCCGGTCTGTCCCGCGATGGGCGGCGCTACGGTCGACAGGCCGGGGATGAATTTCGCGAACAATAAAGTGGTTGAGCCATGCTTGCCAAAGGAACTCTCCGTCTTCTTGACGCAGGCGGAAGCCTCCATCGAAAGCCGGCACACCAGCTTCACCACTCTTGCCCCGTAACGGACTCCAGCGAAATACCAGACAGAATCCGAGACAGCGCACGCCAGAAGTATGGCAAACATGGCAGGGATAGCGTGGATTCGGTGTGTCGCCGTCAATGTTCCCGCCGCAATCAGCAACGGCACCGAGGGAACGGGCACCCCAAGCTGCTCCACAAGCACCCAGAGAAAGAGGATGCCATAGGCATAATGCACGAAAAAGTCGAGGGCGATAGGCATAGCGAGGGACTCTGCTCTGTAGATGAATTAGTAACTGGTTTCGCTTCATTTTGCGAGCATTTTTGGACAGGCCTGGAGTCCGCCCGCCTTACAAAGCAAAGGCCCGCCGAGAACGGCGGGCCTGCTTTTCTGCTTGATCCCTGCTTAGCTGGCGTGAACCAGCGGCATGTCGACCAGATGCTGCATGATGAACCAGGCCTGCAGTTCGTTCGCCCGAAGAACATCCGACACGGCGAGATCGTTCGTGCCGTCGTCACCATTGTCGTCTGCTTCCTTCGCGATCTTGTGGCAATCGTTGATGATGATCTTGTGCGCTTCCAGCAGGCGCGAGATCTGTACCGGAACCTCTTCCTTGCCGCGGGGAGGACGCGGAATCTGCGTCACTTCCGCAACGTCGCCGCCCATAGCGATGGTGACGCCGCCCAGGAGTTGAACACGCTCTGCGATCGTGTCGACGATTTCGACCTGCTCCTCAAAGTGCTTATCGAACAGCAGGTGAAGCTGGTAGAAGGTAGGACCGGCAACCTGCCAGTGGTGCTTCTTATACATATCGCGCAGGGCGATGGAGTCCGCCAGAAGCTGATTCAGGGCCTTGCAGGACTTCGCGCGAACCTCTGCGCTGAGGCCGAGCGGCAAATCCTGAGTCACCGTGCCGTATTTCTGGATCTCGTTTGCCTTCTCGTGCCAATGCGGTGTGCTCATGTCCTTCGTGTCGGGCTTCTTGATTGCGACTGCCATCGTGTTTTCTCCTTGTTCCTGTGAAGCATGAGATGCCCGGTGTTGCAGGCTGGTTTCTTTCGTCAACCCACTGCATCAAGCCGCCGACGTAATCGTTTCCGCGCTCGTTCCCTGCTGCTCGCCGGTCTGGTCCGCGAGTGCCTCCGGTGGCGACGGCATCGCGGCGATCTCCTGTGCGGCTGACTCCGGGATGTAGGCGTCGCGATCGCACTCTTCCGTAATGTGACGCAGCTGCGTGCTGATATCCGGATGCAGAGCTTCAGGATGGAAGCGCCAGGTCCAGTTATTCTCAGGCGCACCGGGCGTGTTCATGCGACCTTCCGGCCCCAGGTGCAGCAGGTCCTGTAAAGGAATAATGCAGATCGACGCGACGGAGCGCTCCGCACACCGAATCATCGCCCACACCACGTCATTCGGATGAGCAAGCGGACCAAGGTAAGTCAGTAAATTCTTGCGATCAGCCTCGCCAGCGTTTTGCCACCAACCCAGGGTCGTGTCGTTGTCGTGCGTTCCGGTGTAGCAGACGGTATTCCGGTCGTATTTATGCGGCAAGTGAAGGTGCGCACCACGACCGGAGAATCCGAACTGCAATACGCGCATGCCCGGCATGCTGAAGTCGCAGCGGAGCTTGTCGACCTTATCCGTGATGACTCCAAGGTCTTCCGCGATAAAGGGTAGCGAGCCGCCGAGAACCGACTTGAGCCGGTCGAAGAGCGCGAAGCCCGGAGCCTCAACCCACTCCCCGTTCATCGCGGTTTCCTCTTCCGCGGGAATCCGCCAGTAGGCCTCAAAGCCGCGGAAATGATCGAGACGCAACAGGTCGTAGAGCTCGAGCTGCCGCTTCACACGATCGACCCACCAGTCGAACCCATGCTGCTCAAGGTAGCGCCAGCGATAGAGCGGATTGCCCCAACGCTGTCCGGTAGCCGAGAAATAATCCGGCGGCACGCCCGAAACCGCGATGGGTTTGTAGTTCTCGTCGAGATCGAAGATTTCCTTGTTGGCCCAGACGTCTGCCGAATCGTACGAGACAAAGATTGCCATGTCGCCCATGACCCGGATGTCACGCGTGGTGCAGAAAGCGCGGAGTGCGGTCCACTGTTCTGTAAAGAAAAACTGCGTAGCGTACTCGATCTCGAGGTCTTCACTATGCTCTGCATCGAATTGCGCCAGTGCTTCCGGATCGTGCGCAGCGAGCTCGGTCGGCCACTCGTTCCAATGAACGTAGTTGTTTTGCCTGCGCAGGATGATGAAGCGTGCGTAGTCCACCAGCCACGATTTGCTGGCTTCACGGAATTTTTCGAAGGCTTGGCACTGCTGGCTGGTACTGCCTTTTAGGAAGCGGCGCGCGGCGCGCTGGATCAGCGGAATCTTCTCGGTGATGGCGCGGCCGAAATCCACGGGACCATTGGGCCCGGCGAGCCCATCGGCCTCGCCCGCATAGAGCCAGCCTGCTTTCTGCAGCTCTTCCAGGCTGATAAGCAGCGGGTTACCCGCGAACGCGGACAGTGCAGAGTAAGGCGAGTTGCCATAACCCACCGGGTTCAGCGGCAACACCTGCCAAAGACGCTGATCGGCCTGCGCAAGGTAGTCCACAAAGGCATAGGCCGCAGGGCCAAAGTCACCAATGCCGCCATTCGAAGGCAGCGAGGTCACGTGAAGTAGTACGCCGGAGAGCCGCTCAGAGATCATGTCGAATGTGTGATGCGCAAACACGATGCAATGGAGCGGCGGTCTTTGCTCGGTATTCAAAAGAGAAAGGCCGAACGCAAAATGCGCCCGGCCAGAGTTCTCTACTGCAGTCTGAAGAAGCCAGCGTTAGCTGCCCATGGGCAGCGTCTGCGGAGCGGGCTTTGCCATGACGCGGACTGCACCCTTCTTCGTATATTCATCAATCAGCGTCTGCATGTAGACGCCGAAGACCTGACCGCGCTGCTGTTCCAACAGAGCCGTGCGCTGCGTGGTGAAGTTCTTCGCGATCTCTTCGGCAGAGGGTTCCTGCTTGTCGACGATCTGCAAGACTTCGCCGTTCTGACCATTGTTCAGAGCGGTGCTGATGCCACCCTTCGGCAAATCGAATGCTGCGGAAGCAGCTCCGCTCATCGCGCCAACCTCCGGCACATTACCAGTGCGGTCGACTAGATCCGAGGTCTTTACCGGCACGTTCATCTCTGCGGCTGCCTTGTGCAGATCGCCTAGCTGCTTCGCGCGGTCGGACAGCTTCACCAGCTTGGCCTGCAACATCGCAGGCACCTGCTCAGTGCGGTAGTCCTCCAGAACGTGGTCCTTCCACTCGGCGAAGGTAGGTGCATGCGCAGGCTGGACATCAGCCGTCTGATAGACGACCATCGTTCCCTGACCCGCGGGTGCAAAACGAGCAGCATCACCTTTCTTGCCGGTGAAGGCTGCCTGCACCATCTGCGCGCTGTCCGGGAGAGCCGCAACGGTGTCCGTGCTGGTCAGATAGTCAGTCGTAATCGCCTTCAGATTGTGGTCGGCCGCTGCCTTGTCGATGCCGCTCTTCGCGGCTTCCTGTGCAACCTGCTGCGCAAGCGCGCCAAGAGCCTTGGCACCGTTCTGCTGCTCGAGCAGCGGACGGATCTCGCCTGACACTTCTGCGAGCGACTTGTCATGCGCTTCGTCGCGGGCTTCAGCGTTGATGATGTGATATCCGAAGCTGGTCTTGACGAGGTCCGATGTCTCGCCGGCCTTCAGCTTCATCGCAGCCGCCTGGAACTCGGGCACCATGGCGCCGTTTGCCTTCACGTAACCGAGTTCACCACCAGAACCCTTGGAGCCGGGATCGTCTGAGTTCGCCTTCGCGAGTGCAGCAAAGTCGCCACCAGCGCGGATCTTGGTCAGCAGGTCCTGAGCCTTGGCCTTCGCGGCAGCGTCGGTCGCGGGGCTCGAGGAAGCGATCAGGATGTGACGAACTTTTACCTGCTGGTCGACGTGATAGTCCGCCTTGTGAGCGTTGTAGTACGCCTGCAGGTCTGCATCACTTACCTGCGGCTTGCCGCCGGGAAGGTTCGCCAGGGTGACTGGGACGTAAGTGATCTTGCGCTTTTCCGGCACGGCCGTGGCGTAACGAGGAGCGTTCTTCTTGAAGAAGGATTCAAGATCGCTGTCAATCGGGTTGACCGTCTTCGCGATATCCGCAGCAGAGATCAGCGCGTAGTCGAACTTCACCTTCACGCCCTGCTTACGGACCATCTCGCGAACCGCATTGTCACTGACGGTCGCGCCAGCAACAACAAACTGCTGCAGGCGACGAGTCGTGATCTCTTCCTTCACCTTGCCTTCGAACTCGGCAACGCTGGGGAACTGGAGCTGGGTTGTGACAAATGCCTTGTACTTGTCATCGCCGATGAACTTACCGTCCGGAAAGAAGAACTGGCCAAGCTGGCCGGTCTGCAGCTCCTGGCGTACGTCCGCGTCGGTCGCGGACAGCCCGAGGCGTGCAGCCTCGCGGATCTCAATCGCCGAAGCGATGAGCACCTGCTGAGCCTGCTGCTCAAAACGTGGCATCAGGAAGGGCAGGTACTGCGCGGGCAGGTTCTGCCGCTGCGCCAGAGACTGTGCCAGCTGCGT
Source organism: Terriglobus roseus (assembly GCF_900105625.1). Lineage (NCBI taxonomy): Bacteria > Pseudomonadati > Acidobacteriota > Terriglobia > Terriglobales > Acidobacteriaceae > Terriglobus > Terriglobus roseus. The sequence continues at coordinate 4,631,250 of NZ_FNSD01000001.1, read as the reverse complement.
GACTTCCGTCGTCTTGATGTCGGTGGTCTCACCGAAGAGGCGCCCCACGAGCCCGGGCGTCTTTACCGTGGCGTAGACGCCGGGAGGCGTCGATGCTCCGACCACGCCGTCATACAGACCGGGGACGAGATACAGCACCATGGAAAGCGTAGCCACGCCGATGATGACGGCGAAGATCGCCTTTGTTACACGGTTGTCCTTTTGCAGAGCACGAATCATTGCTTTTTTGCGGAGACCCTTCAGAGAACTCAGTGCGATCCAGCGCGTGCATGACACGCATGAACTACGCGAAGCGCGCAACCATGCGAGCGCACAGAGCGCGGCGCTGCCCCTCAGTATAAATGAGCGGCGAAACGGCGAACGCAGAAAGGCCGCGGCAGATTCGCCACGGCCTCCCTTTTACTCTGACTTTCGGTTAGTACCAGTAACCGCCACGATAATAGCCACGGCGGTAGTACGGTGCTGGATATCCATAGACGCCAACACCCACGACTGCCGGATAGGGCCGCACAGGATACGGTACGGGGCCACCACCGCGGTAGGCATTGGCCGGACCTGCATAGCCGCCAAGACGCTGCATCTCCGCCTCAGAAACCGTCACGACCTGCACCGGCGTCGTCAGGCGGAAATGAAGCAGTGCCTCTGGCGGCAGTGTTGCCTGGCCACCGCCTGAAGCAGCGGATGCACCGAGACCAGCTGCTCCACCCACTCCGGCTCCAATGGCTGCACCGGTCCCACGACCGATGGCGGCACCGATGAGTGCCCCGACACCCGCGCCAACAATCGTTGAGCCAACAGACTGCGCTGCTTTATCGCGACCGGTGACGGTGAATGGTTCGCTCTGTAAAGGAATCTGCTGCCCGCCAAGCTCCAACATGGTTAAGGCAAGTGTCAGTCCCCCTCGTCCCTTGAGTGCACCCGCCCCCTTGGCGTCGATTACGGTTCCCTGGACGGTGGCGCCCCGCGGGATAGCAATCGCGCCGCCTGCCAGTACGTCATTCGAGACCAGAGCGGAGAAGGTCGAGCCGGGACCTGCATCGCCGCTCGAGATCCAGCGATTGATGCGCACTGCGACGTCCGTACCCTGTGGAATCACGACAGGCTGACCACCGGGCTGGCCCTGTGGCGCCGCATAGCCCTGCGGTTGCTGGCCGTATCCCTGCTGCTCGGCCTGCTGAGCCGCCATCTGGCGCTCATAATCGCGGTGGTACAGGCGTCCTTGTTGCTGCAGTGAAGGAGAGTAACCGCCAGTTGCCTGCGGGTCACCGTACTGCGGTGCGCCCTGCTGAGCTGGATAACCAGTCTGTGGGTAGCCGCCCTGCTGTTGGGGGTAGCCCTGCTGGCCATATGCCGGCTGTTGACCATAACCAGGCTGCTGTTGCGAATACTGGGGCTGCCCCTGCTGCGGGTAGCCAGGCTGTTGCTCGTACTGGCTACCACCGTCCTGAAGAGCGGCCTGCCCCTGCTGCACGGCCTGGGCATCCGGTCCCATGTTGCCATTATCTGCGTTGCCCTGAGGATTACGTGCGACCATCTGCCCCCCCTGAGAGGCTGGCATGGAAGCTCCATTGGGCAGGCTGTTCGCAGTTGCAGGATCGTTGTCCGCCTGCTGCGGTGCACCTACGGTGAGCTGGTCGATGACCTTCTTCACTCCCTCTGTGCGCGAGGCAATCTGCTCGGCAGCGTCGCGCGCGGCTTCGTCACTCACCGAGCCGGAGAGCGTAACGGTGCCGAAGACAGTGGAGGTATTGATGGGCTGGTTTGCCAACTTTCCGTCCGAGGCGAACGCCTTCAGGACATTGGCTTCAACCTGAGCGTCGCTGGGCCCCTTCTGGGTCGACTGAGCGAATCCAGACGCGACCGGAACAAGCAGTATGGCTGCCAGCGCGAGCGAACCGGCAAATCGAGAAACAGCAGGGGGGCGCGATCCAAACGTTGACTGCATCGTCATGACTCCGTCGGGCCTCGGCTCCTTTGACTGTAGTCCGGTCCAGGAAGCTGGCCGATCGTCGTGTGCGGCCGGCCCGTACTCCATAAGACGCGATCCTGTCCGGGAAGTTGTGGTGCGATGGGGCGAAGATGCGGCGGCAGAACCGCAGTTCGCCGAGGGCTCCTTATACCTTTTCTGCGGTGACCCTGAGGAGCACTTCAAGTATGCGTTGTGCAGCTTTCAGACTTGCCCGGAAGTCACCCGAAACTTTGGAGATACCGCCGTAGCGAGCGCGGTATCCGACGGGGATTTCGGTGATCCGGAGTCCCTTCTGCAGCGCGCGTATCTGCATCTCCAAGTTCCATCCATAGGTGCGCTCCTTCATTCCCAGGGAGTTCAGCGCGGTACGTCGAATTGCGCGAAAGGCACACATGTCCGTGTAGCGATGCTTTCGAGGAAAACGCAGACGCAGCAATGTGCCGACGAACCACCCGGCAAAGATCTGCGAGGCAAGCATTGAACCCTTCTCCCGTTTGAGGGTCGCGGGGCGTGGTCCAAGTCGCGTCCCGAGCACCAGATCCATTTCGCCCCGCGCGATGGGCGCGAGCAAGTCGGGGATATGCGCTGCAATGTCCGCTCCATCGCCGTCGAGGAAGACCAGCACATCGCTTGTCTGCAAAGCAGCCGATGCACCGTCCATACAGGCCGCACCGTAGCCGCGGGGCGCAGTGATAACGCGAGCACCGGCGGCGATGGCGATAGCTGCCGTATCGTCCGTCGATCCGTTGTCAACGACGATGCACTCGTCGATCAGACTCCAGGGCATCTCGCCCACCACGAAACCTATAGACTCTGCCTCGTTCAGCGCGGGGATGATCACAGAAACTCGCATCTACGCCCCACCCTCCTGCGCAACGGCCCAGAACCGCCCCGGAGCAAAGAAGCGATGCAGCCACCCCTTATAGGCCGCTTCAAGGATCGCAGCAAGCGCGACGGTGCCATACATCCACTTGCTCAGGAAGTACATGTGCGCTCCAGGTTCGGCCCACATGGTCGTGAAACCGTAGAAGATCACGCAGAGGTAGACACCCATCGTGAGGCCAGGACTCAGAACAACGAATGGCACCAGCCATAGGACGTACCAGGGATAGTGCGGCGAAAACAGCAGCATCAGTGCGAAACCAAGCGCGGCGGCCGGACGCAGGAACGCAACTCCATCCCCGGAATCGCCGACACGCCAGCACCACCAGAGCAACGGCACGAAGCACAGAACGCAAAATGCGTAGTATGCAACAGCCGGCAGATCCGACAGGCCTGGCAGATGGTGTGCCAGTTCCAGTAGAAAGTACCGCGATCCGCTGCTGATGCCCTCTTCCTGCACATAACCGCCCGCGAAACCAAAGACTCTCTTTCCGACGGAAAGATACGGCAGGTAGCTGGCTGCGATCACGCCGGCCACAGTCAACGGCATCCGCCAGTCGCGCCGACGCCAGAGTGCCGGCAGCAGTATGAGCGGGTAAAACTTCGTCATCACTGCCGCCCCAAGTGCCAGCCCAGTTAACACAGGCTGATTGCGCATACGGAAGAGCAGGGCCAGCGCCAGCAGCGCAGTCAGGAAAGCGTCAAGATGCCCGCTGGAACCAACCTCCCAGATTAGCAACGGACTCCACGCATAGAGGAGGACTTGCTCCCGTCGGCTCCCAAGGAGCGTCAGCATGCGGGTGAGCGCATAGACCGTGATGGCCTCAGAGGCATACATGGTCAACTTCATAGCGGTCAGACTCGCCGAGAAGGCTGTGGCAATGAAGTAGAACATCTGCGCCACAGGCGGGTAGATCGTGACGGCGTATTCTTTTCGATTAATGTGCGGGTAGATCGAACTATCGCGAAAGGCCGCGATGTGCGGGTCGGCGGGATAGTAGCGATAGGGGTTGATCCCGTGATGCTGCATCATCCCATCCCAGACGTATCGGTAGATGTCGCTGGACAGATGCGGTGGCGGCAGAAGAAAGACCAGCCTGCACAGCAGTGCAAACGCCAGGATGATTGGTATGGTTGCACGGTTCACCGGTTGCCGCGTAACCAGCAGGGCCGCACCCAGGAAGGTGATGAGGGCGCTGAGTGATGTCTCCGAGTAGTCGAAGACGATGTGTCTGAACTCGAACGCCAGGTGACGTGAGAGCCAGAGCATCAGGCAGCCGAGCAGCGTCAGAGCCAGATTGGTACCGAGCGCGCTGGCGGGCCAGAACGAAGCTCCGCCTGCTGCTGGCTTCAACCCGCGGTATGCCATGGCGGCGATCCACCCTCAGCGAGTGACTGCAGAAACTCTCGTGTGCGGACGGCGTCAAAACCGTCGGTCTCGGCGAAGAATGGCCGCTTCCCTTCCAGTAGTTCTGCCGCCAGAATACGGAGGGTTGCGCCGTCATCCACGTCGTACCAGACCGGCAGCTCGACTAATTCCAAGTCTGCTTCAGCGGCGCGTTCAACGGTCTCGGCAAAGACAGAAGCTGTGCTCCACGTAATGCGCTCGAAGACTGCAGCATGTGCCGCTTTCAGGCCGATCAGGTAGTACCCGCCATCGTCCGAACCACCCAGAACGACGCGATCGCCCGGCTGTGCCAATGCTTGGACGGCCTGTTGCAAGGCAGCATACGGAATCGTGGGGCTGTCAGAGTCAATAAGGCACACGGAACTGAAGCCGCACGCCAGCAGGTCGGTCGCCGCCAGGTATAGACGGTCGCCGAAGCCATCTCCCCGCTGGGCAATCAATGCAAAGCTTTTGGGCGCCAGGCCGTCGAACATCGCCTCGTCGCCCACCGGCGTGTAACAGATGATGCCCTGGGCGTCTTCAACCGAATCGATATTCGTGAAGGTGTCGCGTAGGAAGCATGTGTTCAACGCGGCGGACTGTTCAAGGGTCAATGGAGGAGCGAGACGCGTTTTGACCTTCCCTGGTCGTGGAGCCTTTGCCATCACAGCCAGTGCGCATTTGCCAGCGTTCGCGGCAGAAGGTTTGTCAGGAGACAGGATCGGGTACGAATCAGGCAACGGTGATCTCCGCAGAAGCCCGTGCTTCGGAGCTCTGATCGGTCAGGGGTTTGGTGCAAACGCCAAATTGGTAGCGGCCACGGCGTGTGATCTTCACGCTTTCCCACGGTTCCGTATGCAGCAGTGCTTCAAATTCCGGAGCAGACATCGTTTTTACCTTGTGAGGCTCAATATACGGCACGCGACCGAACGATGTGATCTTTGCGAGCAACCACATGGCAGAGAGTGGTAGCTGCGTACGCATGGCGCTGACTGGCTCCGCGATGAAACATCGACCACCCGGCCGCAGGACCCGGAAGATTTCGCGTAATACATCCTCGCGGTTTGGAACGATCAGGAACAGTCGCGACACGACGATGTCGTGGACCGGTTCCATGGCCGCCGGCAGCGCGTGAACATCCGCGTTATAAAACGTGCAGTTGGCCAGGTTCCTGCGTGCGGCGCGACGACGGGCACGGGTCAAAAGGTTATGCGACAAATCCACGCCAGTCGTGCGAATCTGCGGGAACTCTTCTGCAAATCTGCAGGCGTAAAAGCCGGGTCCGCAGCCCAACTCCACCACATGCGTTCCGTCTTCGGGCGTGGCCCCATCCCAGAGGGCATGGGAGATGTCGTACGTGTGATCGTGGAAAAGATGTTCGCGACAGAGCGCGTAGAACCAGCTGTACCGCTCAAAGAGACTGTCAGAAAGACAACAACCGCCGAATCCGTCTGCTGCCTGCTGCTCGATCGCCATACCGTTCCTCGTTGGGGGTGAGGCGGCTGGGCCGCGTGGTCCAACCCCTGCGCAAGCGCAGAGATGAAGTCAACCTATACGATGCCTCGCAGCATACCGGCGTCGTGTCACAGCTCGCAACGAAAAGCGGCTGTGTTACCCGCAAAGACACGCAGTTACATCAACACATGTATCAGTGCAGCGAAGTTGTAAATGACGTGAACAACCTCGCTCACCGGACATCGGCACGGATCGCATCATCCAGCTCGATCCGGTTCTTCTCCAGCAGGTCGCCGAGCGCACGATCCAGCGCCATCTCGGCCTTCATCCAGTCTGACCGGGCTGCGACTTCCGTGGACCGCGCCTGAGCCAGGTATGCCTGATCCTGGATGATCATGTAGTTCGTGCTCGCACCTACGGCGAACTTATCAATCTCCGCCGTCAGCAGCTGCTGCTGGTAGTCGCGGCTTTCCACAGCGGCAGTGTACGCCTCATGAGCATTTTCAAGTGCAACTGACGCATTTTCGATCTGTTGCCGGATATCGTTCTCCAGCTTCGCCGTGCGGCCCTGCGCGCGACGCAGCTGGATTTCATCCCGCGCCGCATCGGCTTGTGCGATCCGATTTCGGAGAGGCAGGTTCAGTTGAATCCCCGCCTGGTAGATCGTCGAAAGCCGGAGACCTCCGGTCGTGAGGGCAGTCGGCACCTGGACCAGGCCTGTTCCAGTCGATCCCAATGTCTGGTATGGCACCAGTGACGAGCCGCGCGTCTGAACATTCGCATACAAATTCAGGAGCGGCTTCACACCATTGCTGGTGCCACGAGCTGCGGCTTCATTTGCCTGAACCTGCAATCCGGCCTGCGCAAGGTCAGGCCTGTTTGCCAGCGCGTCTGAAGTGAGTGCATTGACATCAAGCTGCGGTGCGGCATCCGGCACGGTAATTTTATCGGTCGCTACGATCGAGAGGATTTGCGCGCCGGGGTCAGCCATGTCGCGTACCAGTTGCTGCCGAAGAATGACCTCCTGCTGACGATACTGACCGCGAGCCTGGATCAAGTCGAGTCGTGACGAAGACACCAGGGCCTGCGCGCGCGTGAGTTCCATCGGCGCCAGAGTCCCCTCAGAGACCTGATTGCGGTCGTCGTCCAGCAGCCGCTGAGCCGCGGCCAGTGACTGCTCCTTAACGCCGATGTTTTCGCCAAGAGAAACCAGGTCGTAGTAGAGGCGCGAGACACCGTAGACCGTCTCCAGCACTTGCTGTTCAAACAACAGTCGCGAAACCCTCTGGTTGATCTGTGCGATCCGCACAAAGCGGAGATTCACCGCACGCCCGCGTCCGCGCAGGAGTGGCTGGGTCACGGTCAGCGAGGTGCTTGGCGACTTGAATGGATCGTACTGCGGCTGAGGTCCATAGAGGACCGAGGGAGCATTGCTTACGAACGCCTCGACCTGCGTCCCCGGCGAGAACCCCTGTTGATAGTCAAGCCCTGCGCTCACGAAGGAGAGCGGTCCGGTGCCCGCGCCGGTGCCGGTCGTGCTCGTCTCGATCAATGACGTCTGGTTGGAACGCCTCAGATACCCCGCCTCGCCGATCAGAGTCGGATCGAAGACAGGGATCGATGGCCCCTGTGCGTAGGTATCCGTCCCGCTCTCACTCAACGACTGCTGCGAAGTATTGCCGGTCTGCGTAACCTGAGAGAGGTCCGTCACCGAGGCGTTGGTTGGCGAGCCATTCTGGGTGGTGGTCGTGATCAGCAGCGGGGTGGTCGCGGCTCCCACTCCTGGCGCCGTCTGCGTCACCGTGTAATCCAGGCCACGCAGCGTGCCGCCTCCCTTTGCGCGAGTCAGGTCAGTGTCCGCAAGGCCAAGACTGTAGCGGCCCACTTCAACGTCCAAATTGTTTTCGATGGCGAGCGCCAACGCATCATGCAGCGAAAGGTAAAGCTTGCCATCGCGCACGAGCGAGGCAAGCCGTGAGGTGTCGCCTGCCGGCAACTCCGCGACACGCGCTGGATGGTATGCGCCGATGATATGAAACAGCCCAGTCTTCAGCGGCGAAAGTCCCTCAGCCCTCGGCTTGGTCGCATCGTCCTGAGCATGTTGCTGCATGGTTGAACGTTCCGCTGGCCGCGTCGGCTGAACGCTTAACGGCTTCACATCGCGAAGGTCGATGGTGCTGCCATTCGGCTGCGGTAGGGGCGCGTCGGGAGTAGCAGTGGGACGTTGCGATTCCGGGATAGCCTGCTGGCCAGACGGTGATTGCACGCTGGGTAGGACGGGCTGCTGCGCAGTGTAAGGTGGCGGCTGCTGCCCCTGCTGGGCGACAGCGTCGCTCATGACCAGACTACCCATGCACGCAAGCGCAGTCACTGCAGACGCTGTCATTCGGGTTGAAGGGAGTAGCTTCACTTGCTATTATCCTGTGAATTCGATTGCTTCCCACCGCTGCCCTGCTGCCCGCCGCCGCCACCCTTCTTGCCTTGATTGTTTGTGCTTTCCGACTTCTGGTTCACGATGGACTGATCGCCATACTCATTCGGACCGGCGTTGGGTACCCGGTTGGTCTGCTGGCCGCCATTACCGCTGGCGTCTTCGCCGTTTTCACCACCCTGTTGCATGGGCCGCACCTTGGCGCCCTGCCGCACACCATCCGTCACCGTTGTGATCACGTGGTCCCCCACATGCAAGCCGCTTAGGATCTCGACGGATGGACCATAATCACGCCCGATCTCCACCGGGACAAGCTGCACCTTCATGTCACGCACGATTGCGACCATCGTCTTGTCCTGGCGAACGATTACTGCGTCGCCGGGCACAGTCAAAGGCGGTGTACCGCGAACCTGAATGAAGGTGACGACCGTATACATACCGGGATTGAGGCTGCCGTCGCGGTTATCAAAATCGACCTCTGTCAGCATGGTGCGCGTGTTCGCGTCGATGGAGTGCGTGGTGCGCGTTACGGTCCCATAGATTGGCTTACCCGTTCGCTCTTGCAGAAACACCTGCGCCTGCATGCCCGTTGCGATACTGGTGGAATAGCCCTCGGGCACGGCTACGAGGATACGAAGCTTGTCTACTTGTGCGACCGCAAAGAGTGCGCCTCCGCTGGCCTGCCCTGTCGAGGGTGTCGCGGTACTGCTGCCGTTGCCGCTGGTACCGCTCGTGTTGGAACTGCTCGCGCTCGCCGAGCCACCGGTGCCCGAGTTGGCGGAGTTCATGGGTGGCGGTGTCGAACTCCCACCCGCACCCACCAGGGCGCCGACGTCCGTGTTGCGCTGCGTGACTATCCCATCGAAAGGAGATGTCACACGCTCATAGCTTTGAAGCGCAATGGCCCGATTAAGGTTTGCGCGGAAGCTTTCCACGTTCCTCTGCGACGATGCCACAAGTGCAAGCTGCGCGCGGTAGTCCGTCTCACGCTGGTCGCCATCCTGCCGTGAGAAGACGCCCTTCGCAACCAGTGTGCGCCAGCGCTCCCATGTCACGCGCTTCAAGTCCAATTGCGCCTGTTGCTGGGCCTCATCCGCCTCAGCCTGGTGTAACTGCTGTCGAGCCATCTCGACATTCTGATCAAGATCGGGAGCATCAATCAGACCGAGCAATTGCCCCTTCTTCACACGATCGCCGATATCGACATAGCGCTTCTTCAGGTATCCATTGGCACGTGCATAGATGTATGCCTCGGTGATGGGTGCAGTCGTGCCAGGCACGGTCAGTTGACCGGGCTTGGTACTCCGCTTGACCTCAATGACAGGTACCTGTGGCTCGTCCTGTTCGCGCTCGCGCGCTGCAGCAGCGGCCTTCTTCGCTTCGGCATGATGCGGCAGGTAGCCAACAAGGAAGATGAGCAGCAGCACAGCGACGCCAACGCCAATCCACAGCAGGATCTTTCCCCAGTTGCGATGTTGGGCACGGTGCTTGCGGTCGTACTCTTCCTGGACCTCACGATCATGCTTCACGTTCTCGTGACGCTTGTGGGCGGCCTGACGCGCCAGCGACTCTTCGCGCTCCCATTCGTCGCGCGTCATCCGGCGGTCAGGGTCTTCCTGCACGTTGCGGAGGCGCTCGTCTTCGGGGTATACGCGTTGTTGCAGATCGTCGCTCATGGATCCTATGCCTCGTTATGCCGGCTGCTGCTGTCCGCCGCTGTTGCCTTGCTTGTTGCCCTGCTGATTCTTGTCTTCACCCTCGTGATACGCCTCATCGATTTCTTTATCCATATCGCGAGGAGCAGCCGTACGCAGCCACGAGTACATGATGGGAACCACAAAAAGAGTGCCTAGCGTCGCCAGGAGCAGACCGCCGATCACGGCACGACCCAGGGGCGCATTCTGCTCGCCTCCTTCACCCAACGCGAGCGCCATGGGCAACATGCCGATGATCATTGCCAATGCCGTCATGCAGACGGGGCGAAGCCGAGTGAAGCCCGCGCTGAGGGCGGCTTCCACGCTGCTCTTTCCTGCTGCTCGCTCATCATTCGCGAAGACCACCATCAGGATGCTGTTAGCCGTAGCGACGCCAATGGTCATGATGGCGCCCATCAGCGATGGCACGTTTAATGTGGTGTGCGTGAGGTACAGCATCCACAAGATGCCGGAGAAGGCCACCGGCAACGACATGAGAATGATCAATGGATCGAGCCATGACTGGAAGTTGATCGCCATCAGCAGGTAGACCATGATGATGGCGAAGATGATGCCGATGCCGAGCCGTGTAAACGAGTCGCTCATCGTCTGCACTTCGCCGCGGAGCGCCAGTTGCGAGCCGACTGCCAGGTCCGGCTTGTGCTTCGCCATGATCTTACGAATATCGCTGGCAACTCCGCCGAGATCACGCTGGTCTACATCCGCGTAAATGTCGTAGACCGGTTGGATGTTGTAGTGGTCGATGATGGCGGGTGTCACGTCACGCTCGAAGTTAGCAACATTGCCCAGCAACTGACTTGCATTGCCTGCGGGCGATGTGACCGGCGTGCGCGAGAGCGCCTGCAGGCTGTCGATGCGGTATTGCGGCGTTTGAACAACCACCTGGTAGTTCACGCCTGTTTGGGTATTCAGCCACTCGTTCGGCGCCGTCTGACCAGTGCCTGTGAGCGAGATGAGCATACTCTGCGCAACGTCCTGCTGCGTCAGTCCAATCTGGCGCGCTTTCAGCCGGTCGACATTCACGTTGACTGTGGGTTGAGAAATCAGCTGATGAATGTGCGCATCGGCGACACCCGGAATTGCCTGTACCTCTTTCAACATCTGCTGCGCCGTTGCGTAGTTCTGCGGGCTGCGACCGGAGATCTGCAGATCAATCGGCGCAGGCAGGCCGAAGTCAAGGATCTGATTCGTAATGTTCGCCGGCGTGAAGAAAAAGACACCGTCCGGAAACTTGTTGTGCAGATCAACCCGAAGCTGCCGCATATACATCTGCGTGTCGCGCTTGCCCGGCTGCAGCGAGATGTAAATATCTCCATCCGTATCAGAGATGACAGTGCTATCCCCGAACGCAAGATTGATACCACCATTCGGTAGGCCGATGTTGTCGAGGATCAGCTTAGTCTGCTCAACCGGAATGACCTTGCGGATCTCTCGTTCGATGGCTGCAAAGTACTGTTCGGAGTCTTCGGGGCGCATACCGGAAGGCGGATAAACGTGCAGACGCATCTGGCCAGAATCGACATAGGGAAAGAAGTCTTCGCCGATGAGGAAGACGAGCGGCAGGGACAGCAGAACGAATAGGCCGAAGATGGCGATGGTAAGGCCCCGGGCCTCCAGCGTATGCTCCAACAGTTTCTTGTAACTCTCACGACGACGCTCAAACCATTCGTCGAACCGTGAGTGCCAGCGCCAAATGAAGTTCTCTTTCTTCTCCTTCTCGGCAGCTTCGGGATCCTGGTACAGACCAATCTCCGCGTCGAGCAGGAAGTGCATCATCGTCGGGATCAGCGTTCGAGACAGGAAGTAGGACGCCATCATCGCGAAGACCACCGCGAGCGCCAGTGGGGTGAAGAGATATTTTGCAGGACCACTGAGCAGCGCGACTGGTGTAAACACCAGGCAGATCGACAGCGTTGAGACAAAAGCCGGCGCAGCAACCTGCTGGGCGCTATCAAGGATCGCGCGGACCAGCGGTTTCTTTTCACTCATATTGCGATGAGTGTTCTCGATCTCAACGGTCGCATCGTCAACCAGGATGCCGACGGCCAGAGCCAGTCCACCGAGCGTCATCACATTGATGGTTTCGCCTAGTGCCCCCAGGATCACGAGTGATGTCGCGATCGATAGAGGGATCGACACGCAGACGATGAGCGTCGAACGCCATGACCCCAGGAACAGCAGGATCATCAATGCAGTTAGTGCCGCAGCGATGACGGCTTCACGCACTACCTCACTGATAGATTCGGAGACGAAGACCGATTGATCAAAGAGGGGTGTGATCGTAAGCGCAGAAGGAAGACCAGCCTTTACCTGCGGTAGGAGATCCTTCACGCCTTTCACAATATCGAGCGTCGAGGTCTCACCATTTTTAAGAACGGTCAGGAGCGCTGCACGCTTGCCGTCCTGACGAACCACATTGACTTGCGGCGCGTAACCCAACCGCACCTGCGCGACGTCCTTGACGGAGACAATCGCACCATTGGCCGCTCGGATCGGCAAGTCGTTCAGAGCGGAAACCTGCGTTGGCGATGAGTTCAGCTTGACAATAAATTCACGATCTCCCATGCGCGCCACACCAGCAGGCAAGATCAAGTTCTGCTGATTAAACGCTGTGGAGATATCGGTAGCTGAAAGATGGTGCGAGTACATCAGGTTCGGGTCGGCATCCACCTGCACCTGCCGCACCTTGCCTCCATAGGGTAGCGGAATGGATGCACCCTTCACGTTTGCAAGCCGCGGTCGTATGAAGGCTTGCCCAAGGTCGTAAAGGTCTTCTTCTTTGATTCCCTGTCCCGCAAGTGCAAGCTGCACAATGGGCACGGAGCTGGCGTCGTACTTGAGGATGTTCGGCGGAAAGGTTCCGGGCGGGAGAGTACGCAGAATGGTCTGGACCACAGCCGTGATCTGCGACATCGCCAGCTCAACCTTCACATTCGGTTGGAAGTAGACGCGAATGACTGAGACGCCCTGGTAGCTTTCGGAACTGGTGTGCTCGATGTCATTGACGGTCGTTGTCAGTGCCCGCTCGCAGACGGTTACGATACGGCCTTCCATCTCGGACGGCGGCAGGCCGCCGTAGCTCCACACGATGGTGACAACAGGGATGTTGATGTACGGGTAGATATCCTTCGGTGCTTCCACGGCGGTACCGATGCCCAGCAACAGCATGAGCAGAGACACCACGACAAACGTATACGGGCGGCGTAATGCCAGCCGAACAATCCACATCCCAGTCCTAACCTCGGGTGAAGGTTAGGATGCGTCTTTCGATGCAAAAGAATTCCGTGTCGCAAAGCTGCGTTCGATGACTGGAAAGTCAGTCGGTCAATGTGCACGCGCTGAAAGCAAACAGGGCGGACACCGAGCGCCCGCCCCATAGTTTGTCGTGCGGGCAATTTAGATCGGTGCGCCGGCGGGAATAGCATCCGTATCGCCACCGCGGCGTGCTGGTGCTGCAGCAGCCGGTGCGACGGCTCCGCCGCGGCTGGGCGCCCCGCCACTGCCCGCGGCGTCGAAGGCACTGCCGTAGAAGGCTCGGCTGTCTGCATCCAGTGCCATGTCCTTCGATCGCTCCATCGCATAGCTGCGCAACTTCGCGAGTTCCGCACGCACCACACCTTTAGTCATTGCCGACGCCTGCGGACTGGTAACCAGCGTCTGCAATTCATCAAGCACTACGCGATCAATCGTCAGCTTTGACTCCTGCGCCAGGCCTTGCTGTGCTGGCGCCATCCACGTGGCCTGTAACGTGGCATCGATCACATCGGATAGCGTCGGCATGCTTGCGTCGCGTGCGTGAAATTCAATCAACCGATTGGCCCGCGTGGGCTCGAACAGCGCGGAGAGCGTAATGCTCACAGCAGCATGGACGGGAGCCATGGGATCAAAAGCATCGCCAGCCTCTCCCTGGAAAGACTCACGCGTCCGCGACAGCGAAGGTGGCCGCGGCGGGAACTTCAGGATCAGCGACTCCGGCAGCGTCAGCATCCGCGGATCGAGTGTCTTGAGAACAGCCGTCAGAGCAGCTTTCTGCTGCGCTGCAGGTACCATCGGCGCAATTTGCTGACCATCACCCCGAACGGCGTAGCGATAGTCTTCGCCGGCTATGGACTGAACCGCGGCTTCCACCTGATAGCGATGCAATAGGTACACCGGCACAAGAGTGTCCTGCAATAGCACCATCGGCGTGCCGGGCTTGATGGCCGCCTCTGAGAAGTTCTTCATCGCCACTTCTCGCACCTTTAGTATGTGCTCGAGTTCCACTGCAGAGTCAGGGCCATTGTCCCACTGCGACGAGTGTGGATGCACGGTCGATGCGCCCGAGTCGGTAATGAAGTACATACCCTTCTTGATGCCGTCTTCGATCAACTTATCCAGCGCTGCCTTTTCCTGTGCAGGAGAGGTGTCGGGTGGCAGCTCCATGTAGGTGTGCTTGATTGCTAGCTTGTCCCATTCGCCAAGGCCCGGCTCATAGGCGTGCGACAGATCCAGCTTGCCGTTCTTGTCGATCTGGATATTCGGGAAAGGATAGTCGTCCACTGAGGATCCAAGACCAAACGCACTTGCGGCGTGATTGTGTCCCAGCCCCAGCGTATGCCCCGTCTCATGTGCTGCCAGGTGGCGGATTCGCTGCATCACCAGTGCTAACTGCGCAGGGTCAGGCTTGTCGCTGTTTTTGTAAGGCGACAGCAGAGCTTCGGTGATCAGGTAGTCCTGCCGCTCGCGGCCGGCAGTCAGAGTCACCTCGCCCTTGATGACCTCGCCTGTGCGCGGATCAACGACATCCAGGCCATTGGAGAAGGCACGGTTCTCACCCTCAACCCACAGAATCATGTTGTAACGAATGTCGTACGGATCCGCGCCCTCGGGCAGAATTTCGACCTTGAAGGCATTTGAGAAACCAGCAGCGAGGAATGCGTCAGACCACCAGCGTGTGCCCTCCAGCAATGCCGTCCGCACAGGCTCGGGCGCGCCCCGATCGATGTAGTAACGGATCGGTTCAACCGGATCCGACACAGCGGCGTTCGGATTCTTCTTGATCAGGCGGAAGCGATTGACGAAGCGTGTCTCACGCATGTCTCCCAACGGTTTCGACCAGTCTGAGTAACTCGTGTTTTGCAGATTGCCTGCGCGCTGATCCCACAGGCGCGGCTTGTAGTTGTTATCCGGCAGTTCAATCAACGACTGTTTCGCACCCAGCGTAATCGACGAGATGTCCGGCGCAACAGGGCCTCCCGCCGCACCGCCGAAGCCACCAGGACCACCCGCCGCACCACCGCCCTCTCGGGCGAAGGTCAGCATTGTCTCAATCTCTGTGTTCTTCGGGAAGTTCTTCGTACGCTCCGGCACAATGGTGCTGCGCGTCGGATCAAGACGATAGCCTGCGCCGAGTCGACCAGCAAAGTTGACCACGTCACGTAGCAGAAAGTCGGTTGCATCGATCAGCACATGATCGTCCGCATCCTCAGCCGAGACGGTGAAACCGCCCACGATAGATTGCGCGAAACTCTCGCGCGCTGCGGCTTCCTGTGCCGGCTCCCCTGTCGTGGTACGCCATGCGGTGTTTTCTGCAGTCAGCAGGACCTTCGGCCCAATGCGTGAGAAATGCACCAGCAGCGGCTGCGCCACCGCACCACGATTCACACCCGCTCCGTTGCCGGTTTCCGTATGCCGCAGGTACAGGAACTGCTTGTTCCAGCCGTTGATCTCCAAGTACAGGTGCGCGGTCTTTGTGTCCATGTAGACCGGGAAGAAACCGTCCATCTTCTGGAGCGATGCCGTGCGCTGTGCGATGGTCTGCATAGAGGCTGCCGGTGTATCACCATTTGCGGCCCCACCGGGCCGGCGCTGTGTTTGCGCTGTCACAACGCAGCATGAAGACAAGAGCAAGGCAGCCGCAAAGCAGCAAGACAGGGAGCGAGACCGGGTCATCAATGTCCTCAGGGAAGATATTCGATTGTGCTGGTGTTGTGGCTACTGTAGCGGTCTTTCGTTGATCAAGCAAACTAACTATTGACATGGCGCACTGCGGCGCACACATCCAGCATGCCTCAATGAAAGTCGTGCGAGCGGATGTCTGCCGAGCTTAAATCCAGCAGCTTCACGCGTTCGGCCTTCACATGGACCACACCATCCTGATTCTGCAGCTTCCCCTCCACATGCAGAAATTTGCCGCGGCTAATCAGCAGACGGTCCCGCTCATAGAGTTCCGGATGAATGATGACGTTTGCAATACCAGTCTCATCTTCCATGGACAGAAAGATGAAGCCCAATGCCGTACCGGGCCGCTGCCGCGCGATGATGGCGCCCGCCGCATGGACCCACACACCATCCTGTGCATTCCGTAGATCCATGGCCGAGAGAATGCCGGCACGCCGCATCTCAGCACGGCGAAACGCCATGGGATGACGACCCGTCGTAAGGCCCGTACCGCTGTAGTCTGCGACCAGACGCTCTTCATCCGTCATTTGCTTCAATGGGGATGCTTCGATCTCGTCGGTACCAGCGTCCTGCAACAGAGGCCCGGCCGGCCGGCTGCACTGCTCTGCCTGCCAGATGGCATCACGCCGGTGCTGTACGCCATCCATCCAATTCAGCGCGCCAACACGTGCAAGCTGTGCCATGTCCCTCCGATTCAACGAGGACACGCGGCGCGCAAGATCCTCCGAGCCACAGAACAGACCACCACGCTCACGTTCCGCAACAAGAGCATCCGCCATCCGCGCATGCAACCCGCGCACGTACATCAAACCCATCCGAACAGAAAGAACTCCATGTTCGTCATGCTCGACAGTGCATTTGCGTTGCGATACCTGCACATCCATCGGCCGCACGCGTAACCCATGCCTCTGCGCATCCTTCACCAGCACTGCCGGCGTATAAAAGCCCATGGGCTGGTTGTTCAACATGGCGCAGAGAAACGCTGCAAGATACTTCACCTTGAAGTAAGCCGAGGCATACGCGATCAACGCAAAGCTGGCCGCATGCGACTCAGGAAAGCCATACAGTGCAAACGATTCGATGCTCTGCACAATGTCGTTCTGTGTCTCTTCGCTGTATCCCTTGCGCGTCATGCCATCGCGAAGCTTCACCATCAGCACATTCATCCGATCGCGCGACCGGCGCATGCCGACTGCCTTACGCAACTCCTCAGCCTCTGTGCCGCTGAAGTCTCCCACCACCATGGCCATGCGTAATAACTGCTCCTGAAACAGCGGGACACCCAAGGTTCGTTTCAGAGTGTCATATAACTCCGGCACCACTGGATCGGGTTTCTCAAGTCCCTGCCGTCTTCGCATGTACGGATGCATCATCTTGCCGACGATGGGGCCTGGCCGAATGATGGCGACCTGCACGACGATGTCGTAGAAAACGCTTGGCTTGTTGCGCGGCAGCGAGGCCATCTGCGCACGGCTTTCCACCTGAAACATGCCCACAGTGTCGGCCCTCTGCAACACTTTGTAGACCTCATCGTCCTGAGGCAATTGAGCCAGGTCGATCGCATCGCCGTAGTGTGCGGGGATCAGGTCCAGGCAGTCCTTCATCACCGCCATCATGCCAAGCCCCAGCAGGTCCACCTTCACCATGCCCATCTGGCTGCAATCATCCTTGTCCCATTGCACCACCGTACGGCCTGGCATGGAGGCACGCTCCAGCGGCACTACCTTGTTCAGCGACCCCTTGCAGATAACCATGCCACCGGAGTGCTGCCCAAGATGCCGCGGCAGATCCTGCAGCCGCTGGCATAGTTCAACGTACTTTGCAATACGGCGATGACTAAGATCAAACCCTGCATGTCGAAAATTGTCTGCCAGCGTCTCATCCTTGCGCCGCCACTCCCATTGGCCGACCAACGATGAGAGGCGCCCCGTCGTCTCTTCATCGAATCCGAGCGCTTTGCCGACCTCTCGTGATGCAGATTTGCCGCGATAGGAAATTACGTTGGCTGTCATGGCTGCTCCGAGTTCGCCATACTGCCGATAGACATACTGGATTACCTGCTCTCGCTTATCGCCGGAGGGCAGATCAAGATCGATGTCCGGATATTCGCTGCGGTTTTCATTCAGGAACCGCTCGAACAAGAGTTCCATTCCAACGGGGTCAACCGCAGTAATGCCAAGCGCATAGCAAACGACAGAGTTCGCTGCGCTGCCACGGCCTTGAATCAGAATGTCGTTCTCTTTGCAGTGCCGGACGATGTTCCAGACGATCAGAAAATAACCGCAAAAGCCAAGCTTCTCAATTAAGGCAAGTTCTTTCGCTGCCTGAAGCCGGGCTTTGCGGAGAAGCGTTGCACTGCGCTTCGGACGGTAACGAGCACAAATCCCTTCTTCCACTCGTTTTCTAAGAAAACTTTCCATACTCTCTTCGTCAGGTACGGAGTAGCCGGGAAAAACATAACCAGGATCTTCCAGCGTAAACTCCAAGCGCTGCGAGAGAAGCACTGTGTTCTGGATTGCTTCCGGTATATCTGCAAACAGATTGCGCATCGCCGCTGCACAACGAAGATGGCGCTGAGAATTGATCTGCAACAGACGGCCGGCATGCTGCAGATCGGTTCCATTGCGAATCGAGGTAAAGACGTCAAGAATCTCACGCTCGTACTGCGTGGCGTATCGAACGCCATTGGTCGCAATCAGCGGCAACTTCAGTGAAGCCGCGAGCTCCACCGCTGCCTGGTTGCGCCATTCTTCCTCACGCAGACCGTGACGTTGCAACTCGACATAGACGTTCTCGGAACCGTAGATCCTCTGTAGCTCTTGGAGAATCACGCGGCCTTCCTTCTTGCCGCCACGCTGCAATGCAGCGGCCAACAGACCTTCATCGCCTCCCGTAAGGCAAACAAGGCCGCGGGAATACTCCTGCAGATCGTCTTTACGGGCAAAGCCTTCAGCCTTGCCTGGCTGCCGCATCTTGTAGCGCGTAATCAATTGGCAAAGATTGGCATAGCCTTCCTGCGAAGCACACAGCAAAGGCAGTCGCGGAAGATATTCCTTTTGCTGATGCACCATGCGCAGCGAAGAAGCACACCCTGGCCCGAAGCCGTCTGCGGCAATCTCTGCACCGATGTGAGCCTGGATACCCTTTTCCTTGGCGCGCAGGTGAAATCGAGCTGCGCCATAGAGTCCATTTCGATCCAGCAAAGCCATTGCTGGCATGCCGTGCTCTTCTGCAGTGTCAATCAAGTGTTCGGGATGCGAAGCTCCCTCCAGAAAGCTGAAAGCGCTGTTGGCATGCAGTTCTACAAAGCCCTCATCGCGCTTAGTCATAGAGTGCATCCATGGTCCACTCTTTGCTGAGGCGGTTATGTTTCAGCACACACAACAATGCATCGGCACCATCGCAACGGGCGCAAACGTCCCACTCTTCGCAGGACCACACTTCCGCGGACCACCAGTCGCCACTCCGTCGCCACGGACCATATGCCTGCACCACCACGTAGTACCTGCCGCCAAAGTAGAACGACAAGGGCCGTGGAGAATAACGCCTGTCGCGCGTAACGACCTGAAGCGTTTGAGGGGGTCTACAACGCCGCAGAGCCATTGCAGCAGATGCACACGACCGGCCTTTTGAGGCATGCGAAACCTTCGGCGCTACAAATCTCTCCATGGCAAATGTCGTATCCGCATGGGTGTCCAGTAGTCTTGCACGACCAACATGCTCTTCTCCCACCATGGCTGCAATGCGTGCCAGTGTCACCTCTAGAGGCATCGCCTCAGGAAGCTGCGGAGCAAACAGGCCTGCCTGCACCTGGCCTCTATCTCCCGGCTGTGCTGACAGACAGACGCCAATAACACCCGCAGCTGGCGGGTGAGCCTGCAGATCAAGATGCAGTAGCTTGAGTAAAGCAGTTCGCTCAGAAGATGGCAGAGCAGGCTGGAGGACCCGGGTATGTTCGCCTCCGCCCTCTAACTTCAGTTGCGTCGTGACACTTGCCAGTGCATACGATCGATTGGCGGCGCGCCCGATCAATTGGAGGAGCATAGGACTGAGCACGAACAGGATCGAGTCAAGCAATTCGACCGGCTCATCGAATTCCATACTCTCCTGCAATAAGAACTCGGCTTCCTGCGGCACGAAGAAATGCGGCTCTGATCCGGATGCAATGGCATGCAGACGCTTCCCTGCCTGGCCTAACCTTGCCGTGACTGCATGGACGGACAATGATGCCAGATCCCCCAGCGTGCCCAGTCCCCAGAGAGAAAGCGCCTCGGCTTGCTCTGCCGTGAGCGGTAACGAGGACATGGGAAGTTGCGCTAGTGCTTTTGCTTCTTCTCCCGCACGCACAACCAATGGTCCCCGACGTGCCACCGATGCAAGACACAATGCTGTATGCGCATTACTGCTGGTAACAAACCGGGCTGAGAGGCGAATGCTTCGTATGGCATGAGCAACATGCTGGACCATGGATGCGGCCTCGCCCCACATCCATGTGGTGCCTGTCATGTCCAGCAGTATGGCGAACGCTGCATCGGACTCGGGTTGCACCTGGATTCGTGGCGTGAACACCGACGCAGTTTCCAGCAACGCAGAGCGCGCGCAGGCATACTCCGCACTGGATGCGGGAAAGATGCTAAGACCATCAAACGCATCCAGCTGCGCTCGCGTGATGCCGTTCTCTACGCCCATGGCACGGGCCTCAGGATTGGCGCTACAAACCTGTTGGAGAGGAGGAACTCCCTTCACAACTGCAACGGGTTTACGACGCAGTTCCGGCCGCAGCCGAAGAAGAGCCTGAGCCGAGAACTCAGGCACATGCACCGCCAGGTAAACAGGAGATACCATCAAGCTCTCGCCCAAGTCGCGCGCGCCGACCATGCTGCATATCGATCAGGTTTAGCTTCTTTGCGGATCGAGACAACATTGCTCTCAGGCCGATGCTGGCGTTGACGATCCAGTTCTCCGCGATAAGCAATACCGGTCATCACCGCACCCATATGCTGGAAGTCACCTGCCTCCATTCGAACCACAAGCTCCGCACTGCTGCGTGCGCAGGGATGCTGTGTGAGTAGCAGTACACTGACGCGCGAGCGCTCGCATGCAGCGCGGAATCGAAACCATGTAGCCATGGGTACTCGCCATGCCATTTCAGCTGGCGTGCTGCCAAGGTCGAGCACGATGGCTCGGAATCCACCGCCCTGCAGTAAAAGGTCAGCTGCGCTCAAGGCTCGGTCCAGCGGAGACCATCGTTGTGTTGTCGTAATACGCTGTGCCTCTGGTCCACCTTGTGCTGCATCTGCGAGCTTCATCGCTTTCTTTTCTTTGATCGCAGCAGCGAGACTTGCGCTCATCTGCAACGAGGAAGACTGCTGCGAGGAAACTGTCTGTAGATGTTCACCACGTCTTGGAGGCTGGCGATCGGTAGGCACTTGCTCCTCACGCTTGATGTCAGCACGATGCGTCAACGATCGATTCCCCATCCCGGGCGTGCCGATGCCGCGATTGCGTCGCATGTCTTTGATCGCGGCAGATCGAGGTTGCTGCTTCAGCAGGTTATGAATTGCCTCAGACATCCCTCGACCTTCACTGCGTGGATGGGGGCTGCCGCCGCCTCCCGGTGCAGGTGGAGCAGGCCGAGCCGCTGTGGCCTCTATCTGCTGTGCCGATGCAATGACCTGTGGCGTAACCGGTTCCGTCTGCAGCACAGGTGGGGCAGTCTTACCGCTGGCACAACGCACCCACAACAGCCTTTCCAGGTCTACTCCATTGGCTGCGGCAGTATGCGGATCAAGAGCGTCGGAGACGTCTATCCAAGCGCACACGTTCCCTTCTGCCGTCACCTGCGCCAAAAATGACAACGCCGCAGTCGTGCGCCCTGAACACTCCGGCCCTACCAGCTCCGCTAACGCTCCAGTGGGTAGACCGCCACGCAGCAACACATCCAGCGCGTCGATACCAGTCGGCGTATATTCCCGCAGACCTGCAGGCCGGGGCGAAAGTGCGCCCGGCACGCGGTCCTGCAGTGCGTCCTCGATCTGTCGGCGAAGGGTAGCGGCGTGCAGCATGGGGTCGCCCTCTCTTCGCCTTATATTCGCCTATCAACCGCTCAAGCGCAACCTGCACTTTTCGTGGTGCAGCCCCTGATCGAACGAGGCTTTATCTCTACAAAAACGAGGTTTCTATCTCTTCAGAACGAAGAGGCACGGCCTGCCGGCCGTGCCTCTCTATGTCTTACCTGACCGCTAAGGGTTAATTCGTAGCAGGCGCCGCTGTTGTTGTCGGTGCTGCAGCGGGCGCATGTTGCGGTGTAGTCAGCGGCTTCGTGATGTCATCCAGATAGGCCGGTGTGCCTTCCACGCGGACCATAGCCGGATACTTTTCGCCATCGTGATAATCCAGATCGATCGGCATAATGGCGTCTTCCTGCTGAACCAGCAGGTGGATCGGTGCCGGGTCGGTCTTCGCCTTCAGCAGTGCCGCCTTCAAGCTGTCGCTGGAAAAGACCATACCGTTGACCGAGATGATCTTTTCTCCCGGCGCCAGCTTTGCCTTGTCGGCAACACCGTTCCAACGAATGTCACCCAATGTGCCATCCGCTGCAACACGTAAGCCAAGTGAATACCAAACATTGATGGCACTGCCACGGCGACTGCTGGCCAGGGTACGCTCGCTCTTGGAGGGATGATCGAGATAGACCAGTTTGTAGCCGCCATGCTCAATACCATCCAGGTCTGCGCGAGGATTGATGTTCATGATGCGCTCGCGCAGGAAAGTATCCCAGTCGAACTTCACCACTTCATTCAGATCCTTCACCAGCTCCGGGAATTCGTAACCGACGACCAGCGGGCCGGTGTTGCCGCCCTTGCCCAGGAAGATTTTTACAAAGTCATTCAATGACTTCTTGTTGTCCGTCAACTGACGGATCTTCGTATCGGTGTCGAGCCAGACCAGTTCGCCCTCCTGGTAGTAATCCTGACCGCGACGCCAGTTGACCCAGTTCTGATTCCCGCCTCGGATGAGACTGCCCGCGATGCCGGTGTCTTCCGTGGAGCGCCATGAGCGGCCCGACTTGTAGTCCAGTTGCGCTGCACTCATCGCCAGCATGTCGCGGTACTGCTCTTGCGACTTGAGGCCAGCACGCGCCGCCAGCACATTGCCCCAGTACTGCGTCATGCCCTCATACACCCACATCAGGTCACCCTGCTGCGCGGTGGCAAAGTCCGGCTGGTAGAGACGAGCAGGCCGGCGATACTTGCCGTTCCAGGAGTGCGTGAACTCGTGCGCCAGCAGGTCGGCCTCGCCTAACTGGTGGGCGTCGTCGGCAAAGCCCTTCTCGCCAACGCCGTTATCTGACGACTGACCATGCTCCAGGCCCTCGCCGCCTGCGCGGTCTGAGAGTGTCAGCAGGAAGTGGTACTCACTGTAGTGGTGCGACGCATAGTTGGCATCAGCCTCACGAACCAGGTTGCCAATCTCCGCAAGCGTCTCCGGACGCATCTTCGAATCTTCGGGATCGTCCGACACAACGTCCAGAAAGTGCTTCGGCGTTACTTCTGGTGCCAGCGGGAATTCATGGAAGTAGAGACCGGTGATCACCGGCGAATCCTCGAGCTGCTCTGCTGTCGTGACGTTGTACTTCGTCGTCACAGAGCCCGGTGCGGGCGCATGCGCGCCTTCATCCACGCCCGTAACAGCCGGCGTGGGTACCGTGCTGATGGGCTTCAGAGCCGTGCCGGTTCCCCACCCTGCCGGGACCGTTACCGACGGCTGAATCGCAATATCTTTCGTTGGGACGTTCGCCGGATACATCATCAGCCGTTCCCACTCCAGCACGGACATCTTTGTCGTAACGCGGCCGGCCACGATGGAGTCGACATGCACGTGCACACTGGTCACGCCCTTGGGCACAGTCACGTGGAACTCGGCCAACTGCACATCGTCACGGCGCCACTTGAGGGTCTGGCCGTTGCCGGTAAACACGACGCCAACCAGATCAGCCAGCGGCCCTCCTGGAGCATGTGTTCCGGGGATCCAGCGCGGCGTGATGAAGTCAGCGGTGCTGTCCGGCTTAACCGGTATGTCAATCTCCGCGTGATAAAGGTGACGAGCACCCTCCGTCAGGTCCGCGGTGATCTGGATCGGCATCTTCTGAGCGGAAAGATTCACAGTGACACACGCAGACATGGCAGCAGCCACCATCAGGTAGGCAGGTTTGAGCATGGTGAGGAGAGGTCTCACTTCCTTGGAAGACTTG
This sequence comes from Terriglobus roseus, assembly GCF_900105625.1. Taxonomy (NCBI): domain Bacteria; kingdom Pseudomonadati; phylum Acidobacteriota; class Terriglobia; order Terriglobales; family Acidobacteriaceae; genus Terriglobus; species Terriglobus roseus. The sequence goes on along the minus strand of NZ_FNSD01000001.1, from coordinate 4,607,217 downwards.
GCTTACGGCAATTCACACGCTGGACGCCGTGGGAATTTGCGTGCATCGATGCTAGCACTGCGGCCGAAATAACTCGGTCAGCGGTAGACCCGATAAGCCGGTCATCCGTCCGTTTGACTCACTCCGCTAACAGCGCTATATTGGTTATGCGGGGTGGAGCAGCCCGGTAGCTCGTTGGGCTCATAACCCAAAGGTCGTAGGTTCAAATCCTACCCCCGCAACCAAACAACTTGTGCTGAATGAAAAGCTTAGGAGATCTCACTCCTTGGCTTTTTTCGTTTGCTTAATCATCGATATTCAGTATGTCGACCCTCGTTTCCTGATGATTTAGTAACAAGATGCCTATCTTGGGCTGCTAAGTGCCTCCCCCTCGAAGATCACTCGCCAACTAGTTGTGGAGGAATATTGCCAGAGCGTAATGACTCTCGCACTGCTTTCCACGCATCGACAGTGAGCGTGGAACGATGTTGCTTAGTTGTTCCCTTGTACCTGCTCCTGACACAAGCGCGGTTGTGTCAGGATGGTTGAACTGACAGAGAGTTGTGACAGTCCACTCGTGTGAGCGGACCGTCACATGTCGGCTTCTGGGTCTCAGTTGCCGCATGCAAAGACGGCATTCAGATTCGTCGGTGCGGTGATGCTAAGGCTGAGGGATGAAGAAAGTGACGATGAGCCATCCCATCTAAGGAAGCGGCAACCGGACGCTGGCGTAGCCGTAACCCCCACTGCATCCCACGGCCGATAGTATGACAAGCCATCAAGCTGCGGCCCGGGGTTATTGACGCTGACCGTCCCACCGGAACCGGCCGTCACGTTCAGGTAGTTTGCGGTCTCAAGATGAGCCGTGTAGGTTGTCGTCCTCGCAGGCGGCGTCACAGACACCGCAGTGGTCCCGCCCGCTCCGGATGTCCAGTAATCAAACAAGTAGACCGATCCGTTGATACGCTGCGGTATTGAAGCTGACAACGTGTGGACCTCTCCATTTCTCCAGATAGCCCACCATTTATTCGACATGCCGGTGCCATCCATCTGAATCCAACCACCAGCGACATTGAGATCAAAGTTCACAAAGACAGCAGAGGAAGCAGCCTGGTAGACGCTGATGCTTGCGTTCCCAAGTGTGACTGTGGCCTGACGAAAATCACCGGTGTTCGGTTGCGCGGTATAGGAAAGCACGCCGTTGGAAGCTGACGCTGTAAGCCAGGAGGCAGAGGATGTGGGTTGTGTCGTGCAGGATCCCGTGCTGGTATAGGGCGAGGAGCCCGTTCCTCCGGAGTGATCCATCGCGAGCATATTGATCGGCAACATCGGCAGCGTAGAGGTTCCGAGTGTATAGGTGCACGCCGCGCTCGAAGACAGCTTGATGATCTGCAAATTATCGGTGACGGTAAGTGGGATGGATTGGCCCGGAGGCAGATCTGTGGCGGTGACATTCCCACTACGATCCCACTGGTATGAAGTGACACCGGAGAACGAAGAGGATGTATTCAGAGTGACGTTCATCGGTGCAACTGGAATGTCATAGTGCAGATCCGGCTCATAATTCGGGACTTCCTGCCAGAGGGCGAGATAGTAGGTGCCATCGCGTTTCTGCAGCAAAAGCTGGTGGACACTTGTGCTTGCACCGGCCAGGGTGTACGTCAGGGTTCCAGGTGTGAATGAGCCGCCCGGATCGGCCAACAATTTGGTCAGGTTCGAGATCGCATAGAAGGAAGGTTTGAAGCTGCCGTCCGCGCGGATCAATCCATAATCCTGACCGCCTTGGCTGATCAATTCGTAGAGGTACGACCTGCGGATTCCAGCATTAAAGTGTTCCATCAGAAGGCGCGGAAGATAGACTGCGCTAACCTCTTCCGAAACGTAGTTCGTCATCCATGAGCCGGTGCTGTAGCCCGTTTCCGTCACGTAAACCGGCAGGTTTCCAGACGTAACCTTCGCCATGTTCAGGCTGTACGGAATGCTGCCATAGCCGCCATCGCCCCATCCGACAGTTCCGGGATTACGTCCTGCGTAGTAATTATGGATGTTGGCGTAATTGAAAAAGCCGCTCATGTTGCCGAGTAGGTAGTAGTCCGCCGGGAACACGATCGATGGACCGACTACCGGGTAGCCAGCGACCTTGCCTGCCGCGCTGAGGACGGGCATACTGCCCCACAGCGTGGAGAGCCAGTTTGCCGAGAAGTCGTATTCGTTTGGATTTTCGTACGCCTCGAACGCGGAACCGACGCGGCTTGGCCATTGCTGGAGAAGTGCGGCAGACTGATCCGGGGTTACGACGTATAAACCCTTGATTCCGATGGCCGCCAGTTCCTTGTGCCGGTCATAGTAGTCCTGCATGCCTGTATCCATTACGCCGTCGCGGATGTGACGAATGCCCAATGTCTGCAGAGAGCTTTTCACAAGTGGAAAGTTCGTGTAGTAAGGCGTTTCCGTAAAGATCAGGTGGATATTGATCCCAATGGAGTCGACGAATCCATCACTCTGTGCCGCTTGTTGTTGCGCTGTGGCAAATGAAAATGGGAAAAGTAATAAAACGGTAAGCAACTTAATGAGGTGCAGGGGCACTCTTAGATCACGACGGTATGACGGCAACATTAACTTCCTCGCGGCGACTGCTTGGCTTTTGGTAATACAACCGGATAGGCGCAGTTCTTCCGCGGTGCTCTGCCAAGCACCTCCGAATCTGAAGCCTTATAGCCTTAGTCGTGATCCGATTCTTGCATGATGGGACACGCCATAAAACTCACAAAATCTTCCGATTTCGCGTGTTTTGGCGCGTAAAAACGAACCGCTGCAGGAATTTTTTACTTCTGATCCGCGGACTGGGTTGATTCGAAGAGGATCGGTTGTCCGTGCTGTGGGTCTCGCAGATTAAAACGGACCTGTCTATGACCTCGGCCATCGCGACCCGAGTGGAGGAACTGCTCTACGGCCTCAAGATCCGCGAGGAACTTCATCTGGGCACGAAAAAGGCGACCTCACGGTCGCCTATTTCGCAGCTGTGACGACGCTTATGAGGCACCACGGCCTTTCATAACTGCCGGAAAGGTCTGCGCGAGAATACGAAGATCAAGCCCCAGTGACCACTCATCGATGTAACTCAGGTCGAGCGTCATCCAGCCGCTGAAGTCAAGGCTGCTCCGTCCACTCACCTGCCAGAGCCCTGTCATACCTGGCTTGACAGAAAAACGACGCATCGTGCTCAGTTCGTTCACGCGACCGACATCGCGCATGGGCAGCGGCCGTGGTCCAACGAGAGACATTTCGCCACGCAAAACGTTGAACAATTGTGGCAGTTCGTCGAGCGAGGTTTTGCGGATGAATGCGCCGATCTTCGTCACGCGCGGATCATTCGTAATTTTGAAGACCGGCCCTCCGAGTTCGTTGAGGTGCTCGAGCTTGGCCTGCTGCTTTTCCGCGTCTACGACCATGCTGCGAAACTTGTACATGTGGAATATGCGCCGATTCCAGCCATATCGCTTCTGTTTGAAGATGATTGGGCCATCGCTGGTGAGTTTCACCAGGATCGCAATCACGAGTAAGAGCGGGGACAGGAGCAGCAAGCCGAATGAAGCACCTGCAAGATCGAAAGACCTCTTGAGGAAACGTCGACTGTCGTGGTGCACCATATGGAGCACCATCTGGCTGCCTTCTGCAGAGACTCGCTTTGTGATGGATGTCTGAAAGTTGTTCGCTGGAAGGTGAGACTGGATGCCGGCGATCTCACAGAGAGCCAGCGCTCGCTGGGTCACTACGTAGCTCGAACGCTGGGGAAGCGCGATAAACACATCATCCACTGGCTGCCCTAGCAATATTTCTTCGAGCTGATCAAAGGTTCCAAGGTGCTGACCGATGTTTGACTCTGCGAACTCCTGCGGTGCGCTATCAACAAAACCGATGACTTTGTAGCGCGAATGAGAATCCGCAGTGATCTGCCGGCACAAATCTTGGGCCACGCTGCCACTACCAACTACAATCGCACTCCTGTGTGCGCCCACTTGCGCGCGCACAAACCGTACGAACAGGAAGATGAGCAGGCGAGAACCGCAGAAGCAGAACAGGCTGAGGAGCCACATAACTGCACCCGCAAAGAACACGTTCTCACTCGACCGCTGAAAGAACGCAAACATCGCCACCAAAGTGGTGAGGCATATTGCCAGCGGAATGCGGCGCATCTGATGCTTGAATGTTTGCGATCGGTGAATACCCGAGGCCCACAGTGCGCCGTGCCACAACAAGACACAGGCTAGACCAAGCAGGAGGTTGCGCATAGAAATGCGCAAAGAGAGAAACGTTGCCAGGTTGGACTGTGTTGGCAAACGGTAGCAGAGAACCGTAGTGACCACGAAAGACGCACTCAGTAACAAAAGATCCATACATGCGACTGCGGACGTGCCTAGAAAACGGACAGCGAGGCGATCGTTGAAGTTTCCGGCGATTCGATGTCCCGAATGAATCGCTTTCGCCGTGGACAGGGGAGCCACAGAACGTACCGGATCAGCGGTTGGCAAAAGTGTTCTCCATCAGGTAAAGTACGCAGTCGTCCAGATATCAGGCCGACTCCGCTACAGAATTGAAATGGAGTGTTGCAAGTTGCCGACCAAACGCGATTGCCGTGACTTTTGGAAGCGCGCATGCGACGTCGACCCGGCCGGGGCCAATCAGTTCCCTTCCGCGATGCCAACAAGTGGCAAGATTTTACCCACACTCCATCCAATTCTTGACGTCACTCATGAGTTTGCTTGGATTATCCGGGTGATATTTTGCCTTTTTCTTCTGCAAAACTCTGCAATGGAAGTAGGAATGCAACAGGATATGCGACGCTACGCATTCGGTTACGCAGAGCGCTAAACCACCACGGCCCACGTCAATGGGAGGGTGGCTATTTCAAAGTTTGAGCGGTGTGAGTATTGATGAATGACATGAGTACCAGTTCGATATCCGGCGTGGTCAAGCGTCAATGGGTTCTCTTGCTGCTTTGCATTGGAGTCGCGGCAGTCCTTGCTGTAATCGTGACAGCGGTCCAACCGAAGACCTACAGGGCAGAGGCCAAACTCCTTGTACGCAACAGCCGCATGGCGATTGTGATGGGTACCGACACGCCTTCACAGGCCATGGCTCCAAGCCAGGTGACGGAAGAAGACGTCAATTCGGAAATCGAAGTTCTCCGCAGTCGCGAGATTCTTACCCAGGTGGCCGAAGACGCGGGAATGACGGCGGCGGGCACGAAGCCTTCCCCGAAGGCGGCTGAGCAATCTGTTTTGAAGATGTACAAGAATTTGGACATCGCCGCGATTCGCAAGACGAATGTCATCCAGATGGCCTTTTATGCTCACACGCCACAGGATGCGGTGAAGACGCTCCGATTCTTGACGTCAAGATACGTCACGGCCAGCATCTCCGCCCACGCGGCGCCGAACTCATACGAATTCTTCGAAGGCCAAGTTGACGGCGCGAAAAAGAATATGGCTCAGGCGCAACAAGCCGTTTCCGAGTTCCGTGCGCGTTCCGGCATCTCCTCCGCGGAGCAACAGCGCACAGAGCTGATTAAGGAACTCGCCGCAACACAGGATCAGATCCATGACGCGGACGTAAAACTGCAGGAACTTGGTAGCCGCCGGCGCGCGCTCGAAGGACAGAGCAAGAATGTGACCTCGCGACTGCCGACCCAGGTGCGAACAGCTGTCAATCAGCCCCTGATCGAACATCTTCAGGCGAATTTGAACGCGCTTGAGAATACTCAGATATCTCTCCTGCAGCAATACAAGCCGACCGATCGCCTCGTGCAGATCAACAGCGAAAAGATTGCCAACACGAAGGCTGAACTGGCTGAGAGCCAGCACATGGCCGCCACAGAACAGACGACGGACATCAATCCCCTCTTCCAGTACGTCACCAAGGAGGCGGCTTCAAACGATGTCGACAGTTCCGGCTACCTGGCGCGGCTTCACTCGTTGAAGAATGTTGAGGGCGACATCCAGAAGCGGTTGGCAGCGCTAGACAAGGACTCAGTGACGCTGGCGAACCTTGAGCGCGTTCAGGAAGATGCTCAGGATAACTATGCAGCTTTCCTCAAGCGCATGGAGCAGGCTCGAGTCTCGACCCAGATGGATAGGCAGAACATTGCAAATGTCGCTGTGATTGAAGAACCGATGTCGTCGCCGATTCCTGTTTCGCCTTCACTACGCGTGAATCTGCTCGTAGGCCTCGGAGCTGGCGCCCTGGTGGGCTTTGCACTGGCTTGGTTCAAGGATTCATCAGCGAACGCTCGTCTGAAGAAAACACATTTGCGCGAATTCGCAATCACCGCTTAGCAAAGCGACAGGAGCAAAGTTATGAAGCATGGTTCGATCGCAGCGCTACTGGGGCTGGTGCTCTGCGCCCCCCTCACGACGTCAGGACAGTTTCTGCATCACGGGACGGGACGGTATCAACTCCGTTCCAATGATGAGATTAAGGTCACCTATCATCTGACTCCCGACTTGAACGCGACCGTATCCGTTCAACCGGACGGTTATGTCGCGCTGCCGGAGATCGGCGAGGTCCGGCTCGCCGGACTGTCGCTCGACGAAGCCACAGAAGCCATCACGATGAAGGCGGCTGCGCGTCTTAACAAGCCGGAAGTCAGCGTGGAAATCGTCAGATTTGAAAAACCCCACATTTTCGTCGGCGGAAATGTGGGTAAGCCCGGCCAGTACACGCTGAATGGTCCCCTCACAGCGTTACAGGCAATCCAAGTCGCGGAGGGCTTCAAGGATACCGCTAACATGAAGCATGTCCTGCTGATTCGACCGATTGGCGAAGGCGTCGGAGAAACGACTGTTCTAAATCTTAAGCGCTCCGGCAGTAAGCATACGACGACCGAGACCTTCGTTCAGGATGGTGACACGCTCATCGTTCCGGAGAACAATCTGACGGCCGTGTCGCGCTATGTAAAGCTGATCAATCCCGGCGTTTACTACCCGTTGAAGTAGCCACTGAATGACTCTTCTCTACGCAGAGGATGAAATATTAATGCTGTATTTGCGGGTGCCTCCCGAAGAGCATCTGGGAGTTGTCCGGTCATGAAAAATGTCGTCATCATCAACGACAATGCCAGGATCACTGGCGGGGCCGATAAAATCGCCCTGCAAAGTGCGATCGGTATGGCGGCGCGAGGAAATTCAGTCACCCTGCTTACTGCGGTTGGCCCGATCGCACCGGAATTACGCATTCCGGGAATCGAGATCGTGTCGACCGATCAACAGGAAATTTTGAACGATCCAAATCGACTTCGCGCTGCTACCCAGGGGATATGGAATAGCAAGAGCGCCCGCATCGCGGCTAATCTGTTCGATCGCTTGTCGCCTTCCGATACGGTCGTGCATGTTCATCTTTGGGCGAAGGCTCTTTCGTCGAGCGTTGTGCGGATGGCCCTGGATCGTGGGTTTCAAGTGGTCTGCACGCTGCACGATTATCTTCTTGCTTGCCCGACGGGTACGAAGTTCGACCACGGCTCGAACACGATTTGCTTACGCGATCCACTCAGTTTGCAATGCATCACGGCTCAGTGCGACAGCCGCAACTATGCGGACAAGCTTTGGAGGATAGGAAGGCAGGTTGTGCAGCAGCAGCGAGGTCTCATGCCTAGTGGTTTGACGGATGTCATCGGAATCTCCGACCTGGTTCTGTCGGTCATGAAGCCGCACCTCTCGCCGCTCACGCGCGTCCACCGGCTGTCGAACTTCGTGGAGACACAACGAGAAGCTGCCGCTGACGTCGCAAACCACAGTGACTTCACGTTTCTTGGGCGCATGGTCTCTGAAAAGGGCCCGGCGTTATTCGCCACCGCAGCGAAGATGGAAGACGTTTCAGCGAAATTTCTGGGTGACGGCCCATGCCGAGAGGAAGTAACGAAGATCTTACCGAGCGCAACCATATCGGGATGGCTGTCTGGGCCTGATTCACTGCGAAGCCTGAAGCAGTCACGCGCGATGGTGTTCCCTTCTCTCTGGTATGAGGCGCAGCCGCTCGTTGTGCTTGAAGCCCTGTCCATGGGTGTTCCGTGCATCGTTCCGGACACTTCTGCGGCACGTGAGATGGTTTCTGATGGACGTACAGGATTGATCTTCCGTGGCGGGGATCTGGATAATTTGCGCGAGAAGATCCGGGCTCTCAAAGATCGTCAATTCGCAGCATACCTGGGCAAGAATGCGTATGAAGCCTACTGGTCGGCCCCGTGCACGCTTGAGAAGCATCTGGATGGGCTGGAAAACATTTACGCCACCATGCTTCGGTCTGCGGATCGCGAGATATACGCATGAAGATAGCTGAACCGACACACGAGATGCTTCCTGCGTACGACGTGCCGTCTCTTTCGGCGGAAAAGAGGCCTGTGCGGCGCCTGCGCGTTTTGCACGTCCTCGAAGCGACACTCGGTGGCACGCTACGGTACTTGGAGAACATCGGCCAAAGTATGAAGGATTCGCCGTTTGAATTCGGCTTTGCCTTTGGTCAAAGCCGCGCGGATTCTCGACTGGAGCCGTTTCTTGAGACCATCCGGGAGCAGGGTTGGTCTACCTTCCCGGTGGACATGCGACGCGAAATATCGATTGGGCAAGAATTTCGGAATGTTCTCGCGTTGAAGAAAATCATTCGGGAGTTTCGTCCCGACGTCCTGCATTGCCACAGTTCGAAGGCGGGCGTGCTCGGCCGACTCGCAGCATATTCGCCCGGCCGATCAACCGCGGTGATCTACAGTCCCCACGCGATCGCAGTTCCTCTCGGGAAGAAGTATCTGTATATCGAACGCGCTTTGAGACGGATGGTTCGAGGCTTTATTGCCGTTTCACCAAGTGAAGCAGCGGATATCGTGCGGTACGGACTCTGCAGTCCGTGGGCAGTGCGAGTGGTTAACCCCGCAATTGACACGGAATACTTCAGCCCACGCAATCGCGAGATGGCGAAGGCAGACCTGGGACTGAGCCACACGCCCCTGCTGCTGGGCATCGGTCGAATGACACCCCAGAAGGACCCCTTGGCTTTCCTTGAGGTCTTCAAAAAGGTCAAGGTGCACGTCACAGACGCAAAGGCGATCTGGATGGGAGAGGGCGAATTAAAAAACGCCTTTCTGCAGCGCGCCTCTCAACTGGGGCTTGAAGACGATATACAGGTTGTGCCGTGGCAGCATGACATTCGCACCTATCTGGCCGCGGCAGATGTCCTTTTGGGAACATCTGTCTATGAGTCTTTCGGATACATGATCGCCGAAGCCTTGGCGATGGAAGTCCCGGTGGTCTCGACCGCAGTCAGTGGACCGCGCGACATCCTAGTGGGACCACTTGCCGCGAATACTTACGCGCTGGGTGACCTTGCGGAGGCAACCAGCCTGGTCACACGACTGTTGCTGGAACAAGATCAGGCTGCGTATTACGGCTCGATTGGGAGGCCTCTTATTGAAGAGCGCTTCAGCAAAGACGCTATGCGTGCAGCGCTCACCGACTGCTATCGGACGATCGTCGCTTAGGTCGTCGGCGAGCGCAATAACGTCACCCAATTTCCGGATACGGCTCACCAGATGAGGCGTATCCAGAGCAAGAGCCACTTAAATCAGAAGCGTAAAGAGAGGATTGAGCCGCGTGACGACTGCCGATATCAACACTGCCGGACGAGGCCGGACTCGCCGTACACTGGACGGCTGGTACGAAACCGGGCGGGGAGAAAATCGCATCGCGGCAATGGAAGGTCTGCGTGGGCTTGCGATCGTCCTGGTGTTCATTTGCCATTTCCAGATGGTGATCCTTTCGCGACTGGCTGACGTTTTTCAGTCGAGGCTGGCAGTCACATGTGCTGAGCTCGGCGGTACCGGCGTTGACTTATTTTTCCTGCTCAGCGGCATGCTGATCTACCGTGCTTCCATGCGGCCGCGTGTCCACTATGGCCGATTCATGATGCGAAGGATACAGCGCGTTTACCCCGCGTTCCTCGCGGTCTTCGTCTTCTATCTTGTGCTGTCGCTTGTCTTCCATATGGGCGAGCACTACAAAGGTAATGGTCTGCTCGATCAGTTCCGCTATACCGTAGCGAACCTGCTCTTCTTACCAGGCGTACTCGACATGCCGCCAGTCATTTCCGCTGCATGGTCTTTGAGCTACGAATTTTCGTTCTACCTGCTGATCCCGATCCTTGTTCGCCTACTTCGGCTCACGTCTTGGGGGCGCTTCCATCGTGTAGCTTTCTGGGCCGCTTTAATCATTGGCTACATCGCTTTCGTCCTGCTGCGACCGAACTTTTTTCCGCATTACCACGCGCAGGATAGCTCGTATGTCCGCTTTACCCTTTTCCTCGCCGGAATGATTGTGGAAGAGGTGCTCAGCACACATCGTGGCCTGAAGCTGTTGTCTGTGCGAGTACAAGCGGCCTTGCTTCTGTGTGCCGGCATAGCTCTCGGCGTGCTGATCTACAGCGAGATTCACACCGTGAAGACGTTGGCGCATGGCTCCCCCACACACGCGGGCATTCGCGCCATACTCGTGCTCGTTTTATACACGGCGATTTCGTTTGCGACGCTACAGCCTCGAGGCATCCTTCAGAATCTCTTTAATCATGTGACGCTGCGGTGGACGGGAAATATTAGCTATTCGTTCTACCTCATTCACGGCTTCACTCTGAACGTGTTTGCAGTGGTCGTAGCACATTTGCCATGGGCCAAAGCGCATCCCACAGTAGCAGCGCCATTTCTCCTGGTCCTCGCATTTGCCGGCAGTTTCGCGGCGGCCACAGTATTATTCCTGGCGATTGAAAAGCCCTTCTCGTTAAGCCACCCAAAGCCAGTACAAGACAAACTGAGGCCCGCCGCGGGCCTCGGGACAGCGGAGTCAGCTTCGTGAAAGCTCTCTTAATCACATTCGTTGTCGTGATCGCAGCCCTGCTTCTCCTGGGAGCGGGCGGGGTCGCGCGCGTGCTCTTCCCAATCGGAGCCATCCTCATTGGAGGACTGTTACTACGGAAGCGGCCTGACCTATATATGGACGCGCTGCTGTGGTCCTGGTTCCTGTGCGCGTTTCTTCGTCGTGTGATGGACTACCAGGCAGGCTGGAAAGAGCCCAGCCTCGTCCTGATCGTTCCGTACCTCATGGCATTCGTCGCACCAGTACTGGACTTCAAGCAAATTCTTTCCGCCCCTCTGAAGTCAACAGCCGCGTTTGTCATCGCAGCAATGGCAATCTGCTACGGCGCTATCATCGGCATCACCCAGCAGTCCATCACAACCGTTGTGGGCGCATTGCTACAGTGGGGCACACCGGTAGCATTCGCCTGGTGGTTCACCACTGCCGCTCCTGACATGCAGGCCATGGTGATCAGGTCGATTCGACGCTCCTTTTTTTGGGCCATCCTCATCATGGGCGTTTACGGTCTCTACCAGTACGTAGTGGCGCCCACGTGGGATGTGTTTTGGCTGGAGCAACTCGGTGGTGTAGCAGACGTAACAAGCATGGGGACGCCGGAGCCCTACGGTCTTCGAGTTTTCAGTACCATGAATTCAGCTGGCGCGTTCGCGCTCGTGACTGCGGCCGGCCTACTCATCGTTGCTGATTCGAGGCACAAACTGTCACCGGTCGTCTTCAGTGCGGGTGCGCTTGCACTGCTGCTGACGCTGGGACGATCCGGCTGGATGGCTACCGTCTTCGGTCTCATATTGTTGGCAACCATCGCACCGAAGCGTGTCACAAGCACCATTGCCGTCCCTTTGCTTTTCGCCATGCTCTTTGGTTCCGCGCTCGCCGTTGGTCCGGCCGCCGAAGTCGTCAACGATCGCATCTCGTCGTTCACGCACCCCAGCGATGATGCCAGCGGCAACGACCGTACACGTGGTGCGTCAAGCGCCATGAAGATGGTGAGCGAGCATCCCCAGGGATATGGCTTGGGTGTGGGCGTCGATCTCATTTCGAATGACGGCAGCTTCAGCCTGCATGACGACGGAATCGCGGAAGGCTTCCTGACGCTTGGTCTAGTCGGCGGCTTCCTCTACTTCGGATCTCTTGGATGGCTCCTGATCCGCATGCTTCAACGACAGGGGGGCGGCGCCATCCTGACGCTGCCTGCCATCATCTCGCTAGCCTTCCTCTCTCAAATACCACTGGGTAGCTCGAATCTCGGTGTACCCGGTTTCTTCTTCTGGATGTTCGCAGCATGGGCTGTGCATGAGAAGTTGCCCAAAGACGATCGTATCGATCAAAGCCTGGACAACAAGGTTGTCGCCAAGGAAGGATTTCGCCTTGACACATCTCCCTCCACCGTCTGAGTCTCCGCGCACGGAAGCACAGAATCACTTTTTCTGGATTGACATCCTGCGAGGTCTCGCGGCCTTTGCTGTCGTTGTGTATCACTGCCGCGTGGACATGTGGATCGGGTTCAAGCGGATCGCAGCATCTCCCGCGCTGTACAGTCGGTTCGATCATTGGACTGCGTATCTCTCCGCACCGGTTCCCTTCTTTCGGTCTGGCGTCATGCTGTTCTTCCTTATCAGCGGTTTTTGTATTCACTATCCCTATGCAGCCGGAGGAAGAGACCTCACGCTGCGTTCGTATTCCGTACGTCGCTTCTTCCGAATTTACCCGCCTTACTTGATGGCGGTGCTCATCGCGCTCGTGGTGGAGTACGTTTGCTTTCACCTGGTGCGTATGCCCAGAAGCGCTCCATCCAAGGTCTTGCAGACCATTTTCATGGTTCAGAACTACGGCGCAGATCCCTATCAGATGAAGGGCGATCCAGCGCTTTGGTCTTTGCCGATTGAACTGGAACTTTATCTTCTTTATCCAATTTTCTGGGCGTTATTGCAGTGGCGCGGATGGAAGGTCTCATACACCGTCGTCTGCATCACTTCGTTCTCAGCGCTGGCCGTCATCCTTGCGACACCGATGCTACGCGATCGCTTCCAGACCATCGGGCAAGTCGGAAACTCTCTGATGTACTGGGTCATCTGGTGCGGGGGCGCTTGGCTCGCGGAAGAAATACGTCGCGGAACAACAAACACGTTTTTGAAGACAGAACTGTTCCTCGCAGTTTTTTCTGGAGTCGTGGCCGTGAGCAGCACAGCTACAAACTGGCCGATCGAATATCAAGAGCTGCTTTGGGGAGCATTTTGGTTTCTGATGCTTCGCGCTGGGCTCCGCAAGGCGCACCTGCTCGAATACCTGGCGCCGAATGTGGCTAAGGGATTCGCCCTGCTTGGGACTATCTCTTACTCGCTCTACCTGATCCACTACCCATTCTTTAAACTCTGTTCAGCGTTATGGCTCATGCACTTTCATCATCAGCAGACGAATTTTCTGGTCGCCTTACTGTTTGCCGTGGCCACTCTTCCCATCGCCTATCTCTTCTACATTCTGTTCGAGAGGCCGTTTCATCGGATGGCGCAGAGGCTCGGACGTAGCTCGGAGCGCCCTGCAGCGAAAGGCGTTGTTTCGGAAACGCTACTGTCACGCAGACCCGCGAACAACCAGGCTTCCTGAGTTGACTGCTCGACTGATTTTGTCCTCAACACTCACCGCTCTTCCCACAATCTTCTGGAGTCAGAATGTCTGAAACCGCAGAACCCGATGTCGTAACACCGCAGGAAGCCGAAGCTGCCATTGCGTCGTATAAGGCCGGCGGCCTCGTTGCGGTTTTGCAATCTACCGGCGCCCGCGCAATCTTCATTTTGATCAACGCTCTCACTGGCATCCTTACCGCCCGCGTTCTCCATCCCGGTGGTCGCGGTGAACTCGCAGCCATTGCGGTATGGCCAAACTTCCTTCCAAATCTGATGACGCTCGGCCTGCCCAGCGCACTCATCTATCGGCTTCGGGAGGGACTGGCCGCGCGCACTGACCTCATCCGAGCGTCACTCTACCTGACACTGATGTTGGGCCTGATCTCAACTATCTTCGGCGTCGTGTGCATGCCCTTCTGGCTCACCCAGTATTCTCCGCACATCGTGCATCTGGCGCAGCTGTTCATGATCAACGGAACAGTCGTGCTGCTCATTGCCATGTTGCGCGGCCTTTGCGAGAGCAATGGGGATTTCTTCGCATCGAGTGTCTCCTTCGCACTCACGCCACTCGTTTCCGTCTTCGTTCTGGCAGCGTTTTATGCTGCCCATTCGCTGACTCCCGCGACCGCAGCGCTCGCCTATGTCGCAGGCGGCATCCCAACGGTCATCTTCCTGTTTCGCCGGGTGTGGGTCGATCTGGGTGGGCCAGCCAAGGACTTCCTACACTCATCAAGACTCCTGCTGAGCTTCGGAATTCGCTCCTATGGCGTCGACCTTTGCGGCACTCTGTCGCTTTATGCAGATCAGGCGCTCGTCGTACGCATGTTAAACCCGTCTGCCATGGGTATCTATGTCGTCGCGCTGAGTCTGTCGCGAACATTGAACGTGATGCAGGCATCCGTTGCCAGCATTCTGTTCCCCCGAGCGGTCAACCTCGAACTGACCGAGATGCTTGCACTGGTCGGCAAAGCGGTACGGCTCAGTACCGCCGTCTCCATTGTTGCAGGCATCTTCGTCGCGATCCTTGGCCCGATCTTCCTGCCATTGTTGTATGGCAAGGACTACGGCTACGCCACGGTCATCCTGGACATTCTCATCGTGGAAGCGATCCTGTCCGGTGCGACGTTGGTTCTGACCCAGGCGTATATGGCACTCGGGAAGCCAGGGCTCGTAACTATCCTTCAGACAAGCGGCTTGCTGATCAGCATTCCGTTGCTGATGGTCTTGATTCCACCATTCGGTATTATCGGTGCGAGTTGCGCGCTGCTCATTGCCGCACTTATCCGCATCACGCTTACCCTGTTGAGCTTCCGCTTCTACATGCATCTTCCAACGCCCAGTCTGATCCCGAAGATGGATGAGTTTCGTAATCTATTTGTATCGGTACGGAACAAGATAAGACCTGCAACGGTGTAACGAAGCAAAGCGGTAGCAATATCTCGCTTGTGCTCACGACCTCAGAGAAAGAATTGCGATGCGTATTCTGCATATCCTGAACGACCTGACAAACCGCGGCAATGGCATCGTCAATGTTGCGGTGGATCTTGCGTGCGAGCAGAGCGACTCGGGGCATGACGTCACCGTCGTCTCCGGCTTCGGAGACTTCGTCCCCCTCGTGCAACAGCACGGTGTGCGTTGGGTGCCTGTTGATCAATCCCGAAGCATTCCCAATCTCGCAAAGGCGACGTTTCGCCTTATGCAGATCCTGCGGCGCGATAAGCCCGACGTGATCCACGCTCACATGCGGACCGGGTTACTTCTTGCATGGCTCTGCTCACGATTCCCGAGAATCCCCCTGGTCTCACACCTTCACAATGTCCATGATCGCGAATCGAATTTGATGCGGCTGGCAGATCGCGTCATTGCAGTGAGTCAGTCGGTCATGGACACCATGACGAAGACGGGCATTCCAAAAGAGAAGTTCCGCGTCATTTTGAATGGGCCTCTCGGTACCCCTCGTCTCCCGAAGTTAGAGGACATCACTCCCGAACCGCTCGAGGGACTATCCCTCGTGACGGTGGCCGGCATGAACTACCGAAAGGGTATCCAGGAACTGGTGCCAGCGTTTGAGCGCGTAGCAGCGCAGTACGACAAGGCTCACCTTTACCTAGTGGGAGATGGACCTGAGCGGACACTCTTCGAAGACCTCGTAAGCCGTTCGCCGTACAGCGCGCGTATCCATTTTGAAGGATGGACCAGCGAGCCGCAAAAATACATGCTGGGGTGCGATGTCTTCGTACTCGCGTCGCGCAGAGAGTCCCTTGGACTCGTCCTGTTGGAAGCGCGCCACGCCGGCTGCGCCATCATCGCCACGGACGTTGATGGGATCCCGGAAGCTCTGGACCACGGTTCGGCAGGCCTGCTGGTACCACCCGAGAATGTTGAGGCCTTGGCGCAGGCATTGCTGAAAGTAGCGGGCGATGAAGCACTACGCGGGACGATGCGTGTGGCCGCACGCAAAGGCTGCGAGAAGTTCACGTGCAAAGTCATGGCAGATCAAACGGAGCAAATCTATAACGAGCTTCTCCATGCGACACCTTTGAAGGCTCAGAGAAATGAATCGGAGACTTCTCTCCCGGCGGACGCTGCAGCCGCCACACATCAGCGCGACGTGCAAGGAGTTGCGGATTGAGCATGCAGGAACCGATTCACATCTTCATCTCGCATCCATCGCACTTCATGACGGACTGCGAGCCGCATGGGGATGGCCTGCTGGCATTCCAGTATGTCTATCGTCTCGCGCAGCGGGGATATGAACTTCACGTCGCAGTTCCGTTGATGAGCTTGCAACATGAACTGCCGCCCAACGTACACCTCTACCCGATTCACACCTTCGCAAAGCCGTCGCGTGACAATCCATCCTCGCTGTCCAGGCTGGAATACGCTGTGCGCGTCCGATCCCTGCTTTCGAGGTTGATGAAGAAATTCCCTATACGGCTTGTGCACCAACTGAACCCCGTGGTGCCAGGCATGAGCCTGTTCTTACCTGGGGCAGGACTGCCGATTCTGCTCGGTCCTCTACCTGCACCCGGCACCGCGGAGCTGCCGCGCTCTATTGGTACGGCTCTAAAGCTTTGGGTCCTCCACCGACAAGTGGAAAGCGCGGCTCGCGTGATGATCCCGAACATCGCCAGCCACATCCTCCTACCGAAGGACGAAGCCACAAAGGCCAAGGTTCGGATACTTCCTTACGGTATCGATGCGAAGACCTTTCGGCCAATGCCGGAGCTCGCTCCATCCCAGCCGGTAATTCTCTATCTCGCGAATCTGGTTCGCCGCAAAGGCGCTCCTCTACTCATCGAAGCTTTTGAACGAGTTGCGGATAAGTTTCCTGCGGCCGTGCTGCACATCGCGGGAAAAGGGCCTGATGAGGCAGAAGTATACGCACGTGCCGCTTCCAGCACGGTACGTGACCGCATCCACTTTCTTGGCAATATCGCGAGAGAAGACGTTCCCGAGTTGATCAACGCCAGCACTATTTATTGCCTTCCATCATCGAGCGAGCCATTTGGCATGACGGTCTTGGAAGCTATGTCGTGCGGGAAGCCTGTAATAGGCACGACCGTTGGCGGTCTTGGGGTTCTCCTGGATCAGGGAGGCGCACTCCGCTTCACCGCCGGACGTGCAGATGAACTTGCCTCGGCACTGGATAAGCTCCTCTCCTCATCCGAATTATGCGAAAGGATGGGAGCAAGCAATCGACGGATCGCGCTCGAGACTTACTCTTGGGACGCAGTCATCGACACCTTGGAGTCGATCTACCGCGAGGTACTTGACGCTAAGCCGAGATAAGTTGCGTAGAGTCGCCACCGAACATGTGTCCGGTGGCGACTCGATGGGTTAATTGATCTTCAAGAAAACCGGGTAGACGCCGATCGACAGATTCGCCGAACTACCAGTCATCGTTGAAACCTTAAACTCGCCCGACGCTTGCATCGTGTACGAAGCAGAGATCTGCTTACCAGGTACGGAAACGCTGACTGATTCCGCCGCCGGAGTGATGTCCTTCGAGCCATCCCACATGGCAGCGGACTGCCACAGAACCAGATAGAACGTTCCGTCACTCTTCTCGTACAAGCCGTGCTGAATGAAGCGATCACCACCTGACACCAGATAGTTGAGGCTGCTGGGCGAGAAGTTCGCGTTCTTGTCCGCCATGAGATTGATCACACTGGAAAGCGCAGTGAAGCCCGGCTTTGGCTGCATTGCTGCGGTCACGATGCCGTAGGTTCCGCTCACGCTTTCGTCCAGCAATTCATAGAAGAAGACTTTGGAAACGCCGTTCTGCACCGCCCACAGAACCTGCCGCGTGAAGTATGCCGCCTGATACTGCACGGGCACAGACGAGCTATCACCAGAGGTCGTGTAGCCGGTTTCCGTGATCCAGAATGGCTTCCCCGGCGCATCGACGGATGCTGTTGCCATGGCGTACTTCAGCCCCGGGAAACATACCCACTCACTGGCAGCGTTCCGCGTGCATGGTCCCGCACCGGCATTCATGCTGGGCGTGGAAGCTGGCGGATAGTCGATATCCGGCGGGTAGTTATACATGTAGCTGTGTAGGTTATTGTTGTCCATTGGAACAACACCGAGGGCGCTCGCGGAGGTGTCATACACAAGTGCCGGCCCGATCACTGGAACTGACGGCATCAAGTTGTGCATGCTCGTGAAAAGCTGGGGGCCGAACGTGCGAGTCTGCGAAATCCACGAGGGGTTATTATCGTTGTCCGGCTCGTTCTGGTACTCGATGCCCGCGACATTCCCGGTTGCCGTGAGGAGCCCTGGAAGCTGGGGGGTGAGGTCGGAGGATTTGATGACATAGAGGCCACGAATTCCAGCAGTTCCGAGGTTCTTGAAGATGCTGTTCACCGCGGCCTGATTCCAGGCTGTGATGCCGGTGCGGTAGTAACGTATACCCGATTTCTTGAGCAGTGACGTTGTCATGTCCGGGTACATCCCGTAACCGGTATTGCCGAAATCAAGGTGAATGTTCACACCGACTGCATCAGCGATTGAGTCGGCTGGTAGAGCTGTTTGCGCTACAAGAGGAACAGTTGAAACGAGGGCAAGAATGCAGGTCCGCAAAAGATTGCGCAATTTGGCTCCTTAAATCTTATTTTGATAATCAGAAAATGAACGTTCAGTAACTCAGGCAACCTTCCATCGAGTTCGTTGGAAAGTATTCGGCGTCTGTGAGTGATTATAGGCATGGAACTCCCTTTATTTGCCCAAATGTGGGCATTTTATGCCACTTTCCAACTACGTCTTCTGTTACATTTCCGAACGGTCAGGTAATTGCACGCTACAAAAGAAGCGTGCCCGATCAGGCAAAAGCGCTATTGAAGATCCACTCGCCGCGAGGGCCAGACATTCATACGCATTCACAACGTCACACTCTTCTACTTGTCGAGGCTTGCTCCGAAGGGCCCAGGCGTGCGGCGTCAAATCAGCCTAGCGGCCAGGATGGGCGTGTATGGGGGAGACCTTGATCCGAGTCGCAATCGTCCATGACAACTTTGCGCAAATGGGTGGGGCGGAGCGTGTCACGGAGAGCATTCATCGACTTTTCCCCGAAGCGGACCTGCTGACCACGCTAAGTATTCCAGAGCGCCTTTCGTCCTACCTGTTGGAGGCGAAGCCCAAGAACACCTGGATGCAGTACTTACCGTTCAAAAAGAAGCTTTTTCGTGCCTATTTTCTCCTCTACCCTTTCGCCGTCGAGCAGATCGACCTGCGAGAGTACGACCTGGTGATCACGAGCTGTTTCGGATACGCCAAAGGCGTGAAAAGACGAGAGGGAGCTGTGCACATCTGCTACTGCCACAACCCGATGCGTTGGGTCTGGAGGTCGGACAAGTACATAACCCACACTAGCCGCGGCTCCTTGGGGCGTCTGCTCTTGAAGATTCCGCTCCTCATGCTGAAACGCTGGGAGCAGCGAGCCGCTTTGCGGCCGGACCACTACGTTACGAACTCTGAAACGGTAAAAGTGCGGCTCCGTCGCGCTTTCGGCGTGGACGCGTTGGTCATTCCTCCACCCGTCGAGACCGGGCGCTTTACGATCTCCAGCGAAGTCGAGGACTACTATCTCGTTGTGTCCCGTCTCGTGTCCTACAAGCGCATCGATCTGGCGGTGAAAGCGTGCACACAAAAGGGTGAACGCCTTATCGTCATCGGTTCAGGACCGGAACTGGAAAGACTTCGCTCTATGGCTGGTCCGTCCGTCAGTTTTGCAGGACAACTCTCTGACCAGGAGGTCGCGAGCTATGCAAGTCGTTGCAAGGCCTTGCTCGTTCCCGGTGAAGAGGATTTCGGAATCACACCGTTGGAAGTGAATGCGGCGGGTCGCCCGGTCATCGCATACGCAGCCGGGGGCGCACTGGAAACGGTTCGCGAAGGAGTAAACGGAATCTTCTTTGCAGAGCAAACCGTCGCATCTTTACGAGGAGCCCTGGAACGCTGCGAAGGAACAGAGTGGGATCCTCATGCGATCCGAGCTCACGCCGAGACGTACGACACCGTTGTATTTCATAAGAGGATGCTCGCGATGATCTCCGAGTGCCTGAGTGAACACACAGCGTCGGAAGTCCCTCTTGCGACCACCTAACACTTGCTGGTCGGCCTAATCAATCGGCCAGCAGCGCGTGGTAATAGGAGTCCAAGCGACTGGCTTGTTCGCCGGGTGAGAACTTGGTCAGCACCTTTGCCCTGCCACGCATACCGAATGTCCGACGCATGTCAGGATCGTCGTGAAGACTCTTGACTCGCTGCATCAACTGCGTGGGTTCATCCAACGCGACAAGAAATCCATCTTCCCCGTCGGCAATGACCTCTGGCGTCCCGTCCACGCTTGTACTGATAACAGGCTTGGCAGTCGCCATCGCCTCAAGGATGGCCATCCCTAATGGCTCCCGATCCGAATTCTGAACGACGATATCCAATCCATTAAGGATCGATGGTATGTCGGAGCGTTTGCCCAGAAAACGTACTCGGTCGCCCAGTCGAAGTTCGTCGATTCTCGCCTTCAGGCGAGCCTCATATTGCCGGTTTTTCAGATTGAAGAGGCCTCCGCCCACAAAGAACAAAATGGCGTTTGGAACCTTTGCATGATCTTCCGCGAAGACTTCCAAAAGCTCCAACTGCCGCTTCCTAGGCGTGATCTGTGCAATTGCGCCGACGGCTACGTCGTCATCCGTGAGCCCAAGTTCCTGGCGTATCGCCAGTCGAGCGTCGGCGTCTGGGCAAAATCGTTTGGAGTCCACACTGTTGTAGATCACTTCGATCTTTCTGGTGACCACATGGTGCTCTCTACAAAACGCGAACCCGGCCGCAGTGGCATTCGACACTGCAAGATATGCCGTTCTCGATAGAGAGTTTGCTAGTTTACGGATCGCCAGTCCGGGCGCATTGTCTGGCAAAATGTCGTGAAGATGCCAGATCACTCTAAGGTTTAGGCCCGTAGCGGCCATACTCGCGATCATGCCTGCGCGAATGCTGTTCGCATGGAGCAGCGCAGGGCGACGCCTTTTCAAGAGAGCCCTCAGTTCGAAGATGTGTATTGCTGCTTGAAAAACATACCGCGCCAAGCGGAAGGGGTTCTTTGTGAACCGCGCATGCAATTCATCGAAGGGCAGATGCTTGACATTCAGGCGCACCGCTGAATTCGCCAGTTCCCCGCAGGGGGCGATCAGCAAAGGTTCGTAGCGCGTGCGATCCAGTCCATCCAGAACGGAAAGCAGGACAACTTCGGCACCGCTGATGCTGCTGGTGTGACTGTAGAAGCTCACCAGCCTGGGTGCATTCTCGTTCGACAAGCGGCACTCCACGTCCCATAGCCACGGGTGTTTGTAGTCTAGATCACCACCTGCGGGCTACCGCAGCGGCATCGAAGTATGCCCGCGGAGGCTACCGGGGGCCGCTTCCTCCGAACAGGTGATAAACCACGCCCAGCGTAAGCGATTTAGCATAGATATGGCCAGACTCATTCACGGGTGTCGAATATCGCTGGAATTGTCCGTCTGCTTTAATTCCCCAGGCCGGAGTCACCTCGAATTCGACACCTGCCCCGGGGGAATAGACATTCGATGACGAGTAAGCGTAGGCAAAAGTCGCCGATGGGTTGGCACGCAACGGATCATACGTCATCTGACCGAGGCCGAAGAGTATGTTGCCGTATGGTGTAATACGCCCGAATGTTCGATCGACTCTTAGACCAGCAAGAACATTTTTCTGCCCGACCACATTGCCGCGAACCATGGGATAGGTTCCGCGCAACTCGATCGAGGGAGCAAGACCAAAGACGTCACGCAGCCTGAGATCGGCGCCTGCTGTGATGCTCAGGTTTTTGCCACCTGACAGCCCCGTATAGACTCCGGAGACTCCACCAAAAAACGATAGCGGCACGTTCTTCACGGCGGTGGGAATGGCCTGACTGAAACCCTTCGGCATTACGAATAGGGCGAGTGTGGCAAGCAAACATGCCCGCACCTTTCGCTTCGTATGCATGTGCGCAAGCAACCGCTCGTGTGACATGGATGAATGATCCGATTTGAAAAGAGAAAATTTGCAGTTCAGCATCAGCGTTGAGTCTCCAACATCGCGACCATTCTTCATTATTGCCGCGTCAGCTTTATGGGACCATATTGGCCACTGCAAGCGCCACCGGTAATCACGAGGTTTCCGGAAGACACCGTTGTCGCCGCCGGGTCAATCTCACCATTCATCTGGATGACTGCCCCATTGCTCGAGGTCACTGACAGCGTGAGGTTGCTGCCGCTGATGTATCCAGACCCGACGGGGATGGTTCCAGTAGTGAAGCAGCTAAAGCCGCCGAAAGTGGCCGTGCCGCCGATTAAAAAGCTGCCAACGCCGGTGGCATCGCCTTGCGTTGTAGTCACGGACACGGTGTAAGTGTTGCCGCCCTGTGAGACCGTTCCCGTGTAGGTTCCCGTCAGCGCGCGGTAACGCGTTCCGGTGAAGGCTCCCGACTCACCGTCGGAGCAACCGCCGGCAATCGAGTAGGTGCCCGTCATGCTGTCATGAGCGGTGTTCAAGTTCCCCGTCATGGAGAGGTACTGTCCCTGCACCCCAAACGATCGTCCTTGGAAAACATTGCTCGCGATGGTGCTGTCCATCGGGATCACGTTCGCCGCAGCAAAGCAGCTTGATACTCCCTGAAAGACGGCGGGAGCTTGTGTTGATGAACCACTCGGACTACTCAGGATGGATCCCGAAAGCATCGACAGCCTGTTCGCAGAAACGCCGTTCGACGGTGTGACCATGATCTCCCAGTTGTCACTGCTTGTCGTAGGAGTCGTAGGCGCGCCGTTGAGCGGCACACCTCCAAACCCGCAGCCCGTAAGGTACCAGGCGCCAGTCAAGACAGTTCCCAACAGGCACCGCTTCACCATTTTGCCGATATTTGCCACATGAGGACTCAACTCAGTTCAACACCCTAAGACACTTTCTTCCTGTCTGAACCAGACGCTTATTGCTTTGTAAGAGCGATGTTGCCCAGTGACGCTGCACACGCTCCACCCGTCACCGCGCCTGACGTCACGTTAAAGGTCTTCGCGGCCGCATCGATGGTGCCGTTCAGCGACACCTGCGAACCTTGCGGTTCATTCGTTGCGAACTGCAATACGACGGCACCGCCCCGCACATAGGCATTCGTCACTCCGAGAGTCCCCTGTGTAAAGCAAGAGATTCCGCTGAATCTGGCGGTGCCGGACACAACGAACGTCCCGACACCCGTACCCAGCAACTCCTGATTCACATTCAGCGTGATGGTCTCCCCTGGCTGCCCCGCGACAGACCCTACGTAGGTGCCGCTGAGTGCTGCGTAAGCCTGACCGGAGATAGTACCGGCCTCACCGTTCGCGCACCCGCCAGATATTGTGTAGACGCCAGTTAGGTGGGTCGCAGTCGAGTCTTTCTGGGCATCCAGCGACATGACCTGACCTGCTACGTCGAACGACGAAGTTTGAATTCGGGCACCATTCACGCTGCCATCCGCCGGCACGATGTTCGCCCCGTCATAACAAGGCGATCCGATCTGCAACACAGAGGTCACGTAGTGCGATGCGTTCGACCCTGGCTGTTCGTCAATGACACCAGAGACGGTGTACGGGGTGGTGCTTCCGCCCTTTGTCGGCGTTGCCGTCAGTGACCAGTTATGCGACAGGTAAATATAGTCGGCCGGTGTGGTCCCCGATCCGCCGGAGCCTCCCGTGCTGCCGCTGCCGCCGGAACCGCCGCCATTCTTGACGCAGCCAGTAAGGCCAAGCGCGCAAGCGGCGGACAGGGCGAGTCCTGTATATCGAAGAACCCTTCTCGCGCTCATTTTCATCGCACTTCTACCGCTTGCTTTTCTCATGAACTCCATTAACCTCGAGAAACAGTCCGCCCCCGCTGCACTGCAAATCACTGACTCCTTTGAAGACCCGGGTAAGCAAAGAACGTTTCTGTGGCAACTGATTTGATGCAAAATTAAGGATCGGTTCTTGCGAAAGCGTGTCTTGTTTTGATGTCATGGAATGCAACTTCTAAAGAGGAGCGGTGGAACTCAGCTTAAAGACGACAGCGTCGTCGGTATAACGCCCCTTACGATAGCCATTCCATCTCACGCGTCCCGCGATATGAAATGGCCCTATCGCCGCCGTCGTTCTCGACAAGAGCGATAGAGCCTCACGACTCCCTCTGAGTGACTCATGCTGAAGAGTGTGAAGGGCCGACCAGATTACTGAAGGTTCCCGGTCGGCCCCCATACTTAAGCCGTTTGCTTTACCGAAGACAGTTCTCGGACAGGGTGTGCAGTGGGTCGGCCCACACTGACATAGGTGAGGCCTGCTGCAGCAACAGTCTCCGGGTCAAATAGATTGCGACCATCGAGCACCGTAGGATAACGCAGATTGAGCTTAATCCGGTTGAGATCAAGGTCGCAGAATTCATCCCAATCCGTAAGGATGAGAAGCGCATCCGCTTCCATCGCTGCCTCGTAGGCGTCGGCTGCGTAGCGCATCTTTGCTGATACGGGCAGCATCGCCTGAGCACGCTCCATACCGGCCGGATCGAACGCGCAGATGGTGCAACCCTCTTCGATCAGGAGCTTGATCAGTTCGATCGCCGGACTGTCGCGGATGTCATCTGTTCCTCCCTTGAAGGCAAGGCCGAGCACACCCAGCTTCTTACCGCGGAGAGTCCAGAGCGCGGAACGGATTTTGCGCAGGAAGCGCTTCTGCTGCTCAACATTGATGCTTTCCACCTCGCGCAGCAAGGAGAAGTCAACACCAAGAGCGTCTGCCACGGAGCGGAACGCGGCTACATCCTTCGGGAAGCAGGAACCACCATAACCGATACCAGGGCGTAGGAATCGTCCGCCGATTCGGCTATCGAGTCCCATGCCGCTGGCGACCTGTTCAACATTCGCATCCGCTGCTTCGCAGAGGTTTGACACCGCATTGATGAAAGAAATCTTCATTGCGAGAAACGCGTTGGAGGCGTGCTTAATGATCTCTGCGCTCTTCGTGGACGTGTGAAGGATTGGGGCCGGGGTGTTCGTATTGAGCGGGCCAGGTATCGCGCTCTCGCCATCGAAATAGCTGCCATCTGTCAGCGGTGCATAGATCGCCGAAAGCACCTCTGCGGCTTCCTGCCGGTCTGATCCGACAACAATGCGATCCGGGTGGAGGAAGTCACGGACTGCTGTTCCTTCACGAAGAAATTCTGGGTTCGACACGACATCGAACAGACCGCGAGCAACGCCGTTGCGCTCAAGCGTGCGACGAATCCACTCGTTCGTATAGACCGGAACCGTGCTCTTCTCAACAATCACGGTGTAGTGAGTTAAGTGGCGTGCGATCTCGCTCGCAACGGCCTCAACGTACGAAAGATCAGCATCGCCGGTGTCGGACTGTGGCGTACCAACTGCGATGAAAATAGCGTCTGATCCCGCCGTAGCTTCTGCCAGGTTGGCGCTGAATTGCAGGCGGCCGTTGCGATGGCGATCAAGCAACTCCGGCAGGAATTCTTCATGAATCAGGCATGCGCCGCCCTTCAGGGCATCGATCTTGGACTGATCATTGTCGACACAGATGACGTCATGCCCAATCTCCGCAAAACAAGCTGCAGCAACAAGACCGACATAACCCGAACCAACGACTGTAATCCTTACCTTTTTCTGCATGTTTCTCCCTTTAACCCTTGCACACTGATGTGCACGCAACGTGCCATCCAGCACGGGAAAGTGGGCGTTTTCGTGATGTTCGATCGCAAACTAGGTAGAAGCGCGGAGTGAATTTCACCCATGTTTCGTTCCGCACAACCTACTTCGGACGCCAGAATTGCTGACATTCGGAGCTAGCAAAGCGCCCCGCCGATATGGGCATGAAAGCAGTGCCAATTGCATGTTGGCCAGGCTCAACCGGCGCTGACACAGGCTGAGACAGTTATGTGCGGAAGATTAATTGGATGAAGCGCAGTGAGGGAGACGCGGATGAGAGCTACGACTGTTCCCAGCTCTGCATAACGGCGTGCTGACGTGTGTACTTTTCTCGCCGCCTCCACGTCAGGTAGGTACCGATCAAGGCCGGGAGTGCTGTTACCGCGAACACACAAAGGAAAAGAAATACCATGCGTTGGCTCCTAGAATCCTTTTCGCGCATTCGCGACAAAGGTTTACTGGAAATTGGCATGAGGAGAAAGAGTTTTCCTCTTTTCGCCGAAGCGAAAGCATATTCCTGACCCAGCTCATGCCGCACATTGCCCAGCACCCAACGTGCCATTCCGCGCCACTTTCGTTACAAACAGCGACCTAATTTTGCTGAACCTCAATTCCGGGTTCAAGCGGAAGGAATAGGGTGAATACGGTTCCGGATGAGCCTGCAGATTCTCGACTACGAGCCCGGAGGGATCCGTGATGCTTCTCGACGATGCCGTGTGAGATCCATAAGCCAAGCCCGGTGCCGTGAATTCCCTTCGTGGTGTAAAAAGGCTCGAAAATTCGCTGCAACGTTGCCTGTGACATCCCCGCGCCCGTGTCGGCAATCGTGATCCGCACGCCTGGTCGTCCGGTGCGCTGATCGGTAGCGGCGCGGCTTCGAACTCGCAGTTTTCCATCGCCGCGCATCGCATCGATGGCATTCCCGACGAGGTTGTTCAGGACCTGTCGGATGTCCCCTTCATAACAGACAAACGCTATGTCCCCACGGTGCTCCGTTACCGCAAGCACGCGCGCATTTCGCAGTCGCCCCTCATAAAGTGCCAGGACAGGTTCTATCAATTCGCGCGGTGTCACAGAGCGGGGCCGTGTCGACTGCCGATGAAAGCGCAGTGTCTGACCCGCGATCTGCGACACACGGGCAAGCTCCTGGGATGCCTGCTCAATGTATTGACGTCCGCTATCCGTTGTCTGCTCAGTCTGCGCCAGGTAAAGCAGGTTCGTTACAGCTTCCAACGGGTTGTTGATCTCGTGGGAGATTGAAGCAGCGAGCCGGCCGACCGCTGCCAGTTTCTCACTTTGAATTAACGCCGCCTCAGCTTGCTTCTGCGAACTTAGGTCCGTCAGGAAGACCGCGATTTCCTCGCGTCCCGTCGCTCCCTGAGACGGGATGCGAACAGCGCCGACCAGCAGCGGGATGGGATGGCCATCACGGGCGGTATAGACCTTCTGATACGGCTGCGCAACGCCCACGGTTTGAAGTTCATGGATTGCTTGCTCGTCGAGGTGCGCATACTCCGGCGGTGTCAGTTCGTCCCATCGGATGGCTCCTGCCTCCATCTCCGCCTGGCTGTAACCGAGCGCGCGAAGCAAGGTAGGATTCATGTAAGAAAGGCCGCCACCGAGGTCGCCGATGACGATTCCAACACTGGCCTGGTCAATCAGCAGGCGGAAGCGTTCTTCGCTGCGGCGCAATGTTTCCGCTGCCTGCCGCTCATGATCCACGTCGATGACCGCTGTCACTCCGCCCGACACGACTCCTTCGGCATCGACAATCGGAGCAGCAGAGAGACGTATCCACGCATTGGTCCCGTCACCGCGGCGGTAGAGAAAATCTTCGCCAGCAACGCGATCGCCCGTCCGGATGGCACGCGTGATGGGATACTCCTCCGATTGAACTCGTCGACCATCCGGATGAAATGTCTTCCACTCGCTGTATGCCGAGAAATCAGGTGTCGGTAGCTGTTCGTGCCGCAGGATGTGTGCCAGCATGGGATTCGTCAGGATGACTTCGCCCGTGGCGCTCGCAACAGCTACGCCAACGGGCATGCTGTCGAGCACGGTGCGCAAGGTCTCTTGTTCGGCACGCAACTTGGCCGCAGTTGCATCGCGCTCTGCGATGGTGTCGCGCACTTGATATTGTCGGCTGCGCGCGCGGACCGCTGCCTGCACACTGCTGAGCAAGGTTGCTGTTCGAATGGGGCGCTCCAGCAGGATGGGAGCGCCGATCGGCAGACGCTCGCGTTCGAGCCGGCGCGTCCGCTCGGTGTCTCGACCAACCGTTGTCAGGATTAAGATCGGCAGGTCAGACCACGAAGGCTGCGTTGTCACGAAATGGGCAAGGGCTGCAATCAAGGAGGGGGTCAGCGACTCCTCCGCCAACAGCAACGGACCCACGTCATACCCGCGACTCAGCAGTTGCACAGGGTCTGCGCAAGCCTCGGAATGAATCCCGTGCTGCGTCAGCAGAGCAAGAATCAACTCCGCATCGCGGCCGCTGGGTGCGATCACTCGCACCACCATGCTCATGCTGTTCCTACGATCGTGCGGCTGGCCATGAACATCCTAGAGGGCATCGTGGCTGGCAAAGGCTCCGAACATTGATGTCGCTCCGCCTTCAGGGTGAGGAGCGTTCTCGTCAACACCGGCCTCCGTCCCTCCCAACATTTGCGGCACCCCTGTAAGGATGCCCTGGAAGTTGACCAGTGGTTCCCCGACTTCGATCGCGTTCGATCCAAAGACCAGCTCGCGCAACGTGCGTTCATGAGCCCCTACACGCTGCTTCAACACGCAAATCACCTGCCGGATGGCACCCTTTGATTCGAAGTAGCGAAGCAGCACAACCGTATCGGCCAGATAGCTGACATCCACCTGCGCGTGCATCGTTCCCACGAGTCCCTGCTGCGCCAACACCATTAATGTGACGACGCCCTTCTGGTTCAGATACGCAAGCAGTTCGTGAAGATGCATGACAAGATCGCGCTCACCGGGCATCGAGTTCATCAAGCCATTCAGGCTGTCGATGACTACCACGCGCGTTCCCTTCTCATCGACGTCCGATCGGATCTGGTGAATGAACTCACCCGGCGAAAGCTCTGCCGGATCGACCTGAGACATCGACAGGGTGCCGCGCTCCAGCTCTCTGTCAATGTCCATGCCAAGTGCTCTGGCGCGGTCCTTTGCGGTTCGTAGCACCTCGTCGAAGGTATAAAAAATGGAGCGCTGCCCGCGCGCTGCCGCCGCAAAGGCGAACTGCATTGCAACAGTTGATTTGCCGCTACCCGGCGGCCCCGTGAATAGCGTCGACGAGCCGCGCGCTATCCCGCCGCCGAACATTGCATCCAGCTCTGTCAGGCCGCTGGCAATGCGTTCCCCCTCGAAGCTCTCGCTGTGCTCTGCTGCGATCAGCCTCGGGAAAATCATCACACCGCCACGCTGGATCACATAGTCATGGAAGCCCTCGCGATAGCCTGATCCGCGCAGCTTTACGATCTCGATCTGTCTGCGTGTCGCGCCATAGGACCGGCTGATCTTCTCCAGCCGTATGACGCCGTGTGCGATGCTATGCAACTGCAGATCCCGACCATTACCTGTCAAATCATCCAGCAATAACACTGTGGTCGATTTACCCGCGAAATACTGCTTGAGCGCGAGTAGCTGTCGACGATAACGCATGCTATCGGATGCAAGCAGCCGCAACTCAGATAACGAATCGACGACCAGCCGGTCCGGTTGCAGATCGTCGAGTGTCGAAACGAGCTTCTCAACGGTGCCAGCGAGTTCCACTTCGCTCGGGTGGAAGACGGTGTACTGCTGTTCGGCGGAGAGGCTCGCCTCTTCGGGCACGAACTCTGCAATGGGCAGGTCGGCAGGATCCCAACCGTGCGAACGCATCGACAGTTCGAGTTCGGAACGTGGCTCCGAAAGCGTGATGTACAGGCACTTTTCGCCGCGCCGCGTGCCCTCGAGAATGAACTGCATGGCAAGTGTGGTCTTGCCGGTACCAGGGTCGCCTTCCAGAAGGTACATCTGTCCCGCGGGTAGTCCGCCCGACAGGATATCGTCCAGCCCATTGATCCCGGTATCCAGACGCTTCAGCTCAAACGAAGATGACATCTACCTAAGATAGCGCCCGACAGCAAGTGCGCTACGACAGCGAATGACCGATTCGATCGGGTGTCGCATACCGGCCCTATGTCTTTAACAAATGTTTGACCACGTCGAAAGCATTTCGCACCTCATGTAGTTGACCTTCGCTGCGGACTTCTTGAAGTCTGTCCGCAACTCGATCAGTGGGAAGGCCTCGAGACGATGGTGATGGTCGATGCGCTGGTTGAAGTCTGTTCGATCAAGCCTTTTCCCTTCGCCCATACCGGCGCAAGCATTTGCAACGTCGTGGCGCGCTCTTCTGGAGACGCCACTACCGTCAGGCTGGCAGAAGCCATCTTCGACTTGCGCCCAATGATCATCTCCACCGTGCCCGACGTACTGCGCGCCGTAAGCGGGGTCGTAAACTGCATCGCGAGGTAATGCTTATCGCCGTCGACAACAGGCGCGTAGCGGATACGCTCGATGGACCAACCATCGGCAGTGCGTATGCAGTCGAGAGTGAAGGCCGTGGACGGATCGAAGCGGTCGTTGCCGGTCATCACGAACTTTGTCCCGTCCACCTTAGAGATGCGTAGCGTGCGATGGTCGCCATGATCGCCCTCAAGTTCCCAAGTCTGGCCCGTCTTGAGATCTGCAGGAGGCGACGTAAGCGTCCAGGCCTGCGTGCCGGCCGCAAGCACGGTCATGTGCGCACCAAGCGACATGGCACCGCGGTATGCGACAAAGTAAGGCGGCTTTGAAATCTCTGTCCAAACTTCGGCTGCGCTTACCGTGTTGCCGATCTGCAGTGCGGTTCCCTCACCCGCCACGGCAGACTTTTCCCGATAGGCAAAAACGGGGATCGGGATCTGCGGCAGCGGGGTGAGGCCCGCCCCTTGCTCTGAGATGTCAGAGCCCTGCACGAAGCGCCACTGTAGCGGCTTGCCATCGGCCAGCGACAGTCGAAGCGTGGATGTCGCGCCCACATTAGTGGCCTCTGCTGTATCGAAGACGATCTGCGTCCTGTACGCCTCCTGCCCCTGCGCCTTCGCGGCAGCAACCAGGAAGTCGGAGTTTGCATAGCTGATCCGCTTGCTGCTTGCCCGTTCCGTCAGTATCACGTTGTAAAGCGGCTGCTTCGCAGTTGCATCGACATCCAGTTCGATCATGCTGTACGGCAATTCCGTGCCCACCCACTGCACGAACTGAACGGGCCAGTACTGATAGTGCACCAGCAGACCAGTACTGGGCGGCGCGATGCTCTGCGCTGTGAGTGACACGGTTACCGATGCGACGATCAGGATCAAGCGAATCGTGCGTGCGATTAATTTCATGGCAGGACCTCCTGCAGTTTGGGGTGAATGAGAAAGGAAACTAGAAGCTGTACCGAAGGCCCACTTCCACACGGCGCCCGGGATCCGCAGCATAGGCGCGGCCGAAGAGCGGAGACCCAAGAACGCCTCCAACGGCCGTGGCATTGGTGTGGTTCAGTAGATTGGTTGAACGCACATTGACAGCAAGGCTGGTTGCATCACCACCATCCCGATGTGGCAGAGCGAAGCTTCTGCTCAGGTTCGAATCCAGGTGAATGTTCCACGGCAGCGTGCCCGCATTGCGCTGGATGTACCGCCCTGCACCCGCTCCTGTCAGCGATCCAAAGGACGTGCGATACACCGTGCTCTCCGCGCCTGTCGCAAATCGGGGGCGGTCATTCAGCACACCGTCTCCGTTCGTATCAAAGCCCGTTGTCACGTTGTAGGGATTGCCGCTGGCAGCATCGAACTGGGTCGATAAGGCGAGCCCCAAAGGCAGAGTAACGTTCGAAAAAGCAATGGCGTGATGCGTTGCCAGCCACGACGGCCGCGCTGTCTCACCGATGTCGCTGGTGCTGTTCTGAGGGTATACACCAGCTGCATCGGCATTCGTTCGCAGGTCCATACGGATGTAACCCGCGAAAATCTGGACATGGCGCAGGCTGTGCTGGTCTACGCCGAGAAACATCACGTTGCCGTGGACGATGCCGGTCTGCTGGTACTGGTCGATATTGGTGTTTGGCGCCAGTGGTCGAGGGCCGCCAGGTTGTCCATCCAGCGGCGCGTTAATGTTGCGGGAGCGCAGTAGGTCCCAGCCCCGCACCAGGTACAGGTTTGCCTGCGCATGCCAGTGGCCGGTGAATTCATGCTCTACGCCCACGTGCGATTGCAACGAGGGCGTCTGGCTCAGGCCCGGCAGTGGCGCGCGCAGTGTTGTGATGGTCGCGGTGCCCGTCGTTATCGGCTGACCATAGACCGGGCTGTAGATCTGCATCTGCCGCTGCTGAATACCATTCAGTCGATTCGCTTCCAACACCGTGGCGGTTTCGATGGGGCTGAAGAAGAGGCCAGTGCGAGCATGGAAGACCCAGCGCTGTGCCTTGTCCGGCGACCACGCCAGGCCAAGGCGCGGCCCCGCGTTGCGTAGCGTCGTGGGCGAACTCTGCACGGCGTAGCGCAGGCCGTAAGACAGCGACAAACGCGGCCGCAGCTTCCACTGGTCCTGCGCATAAAGCACCACGCGCAACTGGTTGAGGGAGATCGCGGCGGTCCCGGCGGTGATGGTGTAGAGAGTCGGCGTTCCCCCCTGCAGGCCCAGCAGTGCGCGACGGTACTGCTCCAGGCCGCTGATCGTCGTCGAGCCCACTGCGTCTCCACCAAAGACATACTGGCCGTTGAAGTTTGTCGGCAAAGAATCATTCAGCGTCGAATTCAACAGCTGCACGCCAGCCTTCACGCTGTGCTTGCCGCGGGTGTAGAGGATGTCGTCATCGATCTCAAAATCGCGCTGATGACTGCGCAGCATCTGCGTAGTTGCTCCGCCACCGGTGAAGGCCCCGGCGACTACCAGCGAGGAGGCGTTACTTTGCGGTGCATCGTCGCGCGTGCGCCATGTATAGCCCACGCGACTCTCATGAACCAGTCGAGCGGACAGCGTCTGAAGATTCGTAAAGCGGAGGGCATGCTCCTGTTGCAGGCTGTCGTAACCGGCCTGCTGTAAAACAACGCCACCGACGCCAACATTATGAAGTGAATTGACATTAGCCGAGTACGTCGCGGTGAGGTTGTTCTTCGCATTCGGCATCCAGCCGAGCCGCGCACTGCCCTCCCACAACGTCTGCGGGGTAGCAACGTTCCCGATCACGTTGACATCGTTACCTGCAGCATCGAGCGACACCGCGTTGACGACGGCAAACTGATCGATTTGGCGATGCTCCAGCGCGATTGAGAAGTCGGCCTTGTTTTTCCGGATGGGGCCGCTCAGTTCAAATCCATAGCGCTGTTTACCGATGGCGGCTCGGCTCAGAGCAAAGGGGTCCTTTGCATTCAGGGAGGCGCCGCTCTGCGTTGTGAATAAGGCTCCGTGCAGCTTGCTTTGGCCGGGCCTGGTGAAAATTTCGACTCGCCCACCTTGATAGGGCGGGCGCTCATACTCTGACGAGAAAAGATCAGGATTCACGCGGATGAACGCAATCGCAGACTTCGGTGGAATGCTGCCGCTGTTCTGGAAACCGTCCACCGTAATGATCGCCTGCCCGGGTGCACCGCCCGCCGCAGCAGCCAGCACCTGTAGCTGCCGCGCAAACTCATCGGGATCATCCGCCATCTGCTTCAGGTCGTTTGCCTGCAGGGTCTTCGATCCGGCGACGTCTTCGCTGTCGACGCCGCTCGCATCGACCGCTTCGACCTCCATGGTTGCCGACGGCTTCAACTTTGCAACGAACGGGCGAGCCTCCTTTGTTACGCGAGCAACTTCCGTAATGGCTTCGAAACCTGCAGCCTCGACCCGTACGCTGTGGCTGCCATCCACGACACACGCGGATTCGAAGCGACCCATCTCATTGCTCCTCACGGACGCTGTGTCATCCACAGTGACGGTCGCCCCGACGATCAGGGCGCCGGTGATGTCCCGCACCTCGCCGCGAATGCTGGACGTGCCGGTATTGCATTGCTGTGCAAAGGCCGGACCAGCCATCATCATGACCACTGCTACTACTGGTGTTTCGAAGCGCATTTCGCTGACCTCACGTGCTGACAAGGTCAAGATTGCGATCTCCGCGCTGTCTGTAGCAGTGCCTGGAGTCAGCCCCGTGACATGACAGTTGTCACTGTGACAAATGTCATGTGGACGCTGTGACACCTCGTCCTGACGACAAGCGTCCGCAGGGCGCATGATGATTGGGTATGCTTGAGCGCGATCAAATCATCCCATCGAACGACTGCCCCACCCGGCCCAGAGCGCAGGCTCCCCCGGCGGGCGAGGCCTGGCGTAAGTCAACCGGCAGCGCACGCGTGTTGCGGTATGTTTCGCTGCTTTACACCTGTTTCTTTTTCATTGAGCCGTACTATCGGCACTCCCTTACGCACTGGTTATGGTTCGCCGCGTTCTACGTGGTTTTCCTCGGGCTTTATTTCGGGATTACGGAGTCCCGCGGACGCACGCAACAGATACTATTCGTGCTCATGTTCGCGCTCGGGTATGCGTACTTTCCGTTCAACCAAAGCGCATCCGGAGCATTCGTATTTCCGATTGTGATGCTTGCCTTCGTTTTGCGGAGCACCCGGACCTATCTTTATCTGCTGGCCGCAACCATCATGGGCATCGTTCTTGAGACGTGGCTGTTTCACCTGGCGTGGTGGGCATGTGGAACCGGCGTCTTCTTCTGCATCGTCGTAGGTCTCAGCAACCTTTCCTACTCACGACAGCAGCAGGCGACGTACATGTTGAAGCAGGCCAATGAAGAGATCGAACATCTCGCACAGGTTGCCGAACGGGAACGCATCGCTCGCGATCTGCATGACCTCTTGGGCCACACGCTCACCGTCATCGCCATCAAGTCGGAGCTTGCGAACCGCCTCCTGGAGATCGATCCACAACGTGCCAAGCAGGAGATGATCGACGTCGAGCAGACAGCTCGTAAAGCACTTGCAGAAGTGCGCGAGGCCGTCGTCGGCTACCGCTCGGAAGGCTTCCCTGCCGAGGTAATGAATGCACGGCGAACACTCCAGTCGGCGGGCGTCGCGCTCAGTACGGACCTTGAACCCGCGGACCTGACGCCTCCGGAAACGAACGTGCTCTGCCTGTGCCTGCGCGAGGCCATCACCAACATCGTGCGCCACGCGCATGCGACGACTTGCCACATAAGTCTGGCCCGGAATGTCCAGGGCCTGGCGCTGACCGTCCACGACAACGGAGTCGGCTCACGAGCGCTGGAAGGCAATGGCCTGCGCGGCATGCGCGAACGGGTTGAAGGGCTTCAAGGCAAGATGCGCATGACTCCCGCCGTTGACGGTGGAAACAGCCTTTGCGTGGAACTACCGACAGCGAAGCCCATCGAAAAGATTGCACTGTCACAGCAGGAGACACACGCTTGAGCAACCCGTCGAACAGCAAAATCCGCGTTGTGCTCGCGGAAGATCAGGGTATGGTGCGAGGTGCACTCGCGGCACTGCTCTCCATCGAGCACGACATTGAAGTCATCGCTGCGGTTGCCGACGGCCAGGAGGCGCTGCGCGTCGTCGGCCGCGAACGGCCGAATGTGCTGGTGACGGACATCGAGATGCCGCAACTGACAGGCCTCGAACTCACCGCTCGCGTCCGCGAGCTCTACCCGGAGACACGCGTCGTCATCGTCACCACCTTTGCAAGGCCCGGCTATCTGCGGCGCGCACTGGATGCCGGCGCGCATGGCTACCTGCTGAAGGACCGTCCGTCAGCAGAGCTCGCTGATGCGGTCCGCCGCGTGAACCAGTCCATGCGTGTCGTCGATCCTGCCCTGGCAGCCGAGATCTGGAACGCCGAGAACGACCCGCTGACGGATCGCGAACGCCAGATCCTGCGGCGCGCCGGTGAGGGAGAGAGCACGGCAGAGATCGCCCGATCACTGCGATTGTCCGACGGCACCGTGCGCAACTACCTCTCAGAGGCCATCGCGAAGATGGGCGCCTCCAACCGCGTGGAAGCATCGCGACTCGCCCGCACAAAGGGCTGGCTATAAGCCTGTCTGCGCAGGAAAGCCGGAAGGTGTTAGCCTTCTGCCCACGATGCCCTGCTCGCCGTACCCGTCGATGACACGTCGCAACTTCTGCTCCAATGCAGTTGCTGCTGCGTGTGGCATTCCGCACGTTCTGCGGGCGCAGCTCGCCGAGGGCGTCCACTTCAACGTCGCCGAGTACGACCGCGCACGCATCCTCGCTGCAGCGAACGATGCCTTAAACCAAGCACCCCAGACCGTCACCACAACGGCCGCGCCACTCAAAGCGCTCAACAGAGGCACCTACTACTCCGAAGACCCCGAGTGGTTCCCCGCTGCGACCGAGACCAAAATGCCTTATGAGCATCGGCAGGGCTACACCAATCCTCAAGCGTTCACGGCACATCGGGATGCCCTGGTGCGAATGAACGGCATCGTCGCTGTCTGTGTCGCTGCGTGGCGTTTGACAGGCGAGACAAGGTATCCAAACCACGCCATTCTTCATCTCCGTGCGTGGTTCATGGACGCTGAAACGCGCATGGAGCCGAACCTGGAACACGCGGCGACGGTACCACCTGCTGCCGACGGCAACTATCGTGGCGTTGAGGAGACCGTTTCGCTCGCGGAGACTGTGCGCGCGACCTCGTTCCTCTGCGCCTATAACGGCGTCGCAACGGAGGAAGAAGCCACCGCTTTGCGCAAGTGGTTTGGAGACTACAGTACGTGGCTGAATGAATCGAAGAAAGGCATGATCGCTCGCGAGGCAAAGGACCGTCTCGCCATCTGCTGGACGCTGCAGGCCGCCGAGTGCGCGCGCTTCGCCCGCAACAGCGCGCTGTCTCTCGAATGCTCACACCGCTTCAAGGAGAAGTTGTTGCGACAGATGAATTTGGACGGCGAGTTCCCGCTTGAGCTGCATCGTGCGAACGCCTACGCCTCCAGCCTCTTCACGCTCGACTGCCTTGCCACCACGTGTGAGGTCTTGTCCAGCCCGTTGGAGCGCCTGTGGGAGCTTACCCTGCCCGATGGCCGCGGGATGCGGTCGGCCGTCGCCTTCCTCTTCCCCGCGATAGAAAGTCGTGCCCGGTGGAAGTACCCAGCAGACGTGCAGCACTTCACAGACTGGCCGGTACGCCAGCCCTCGCTTCTGCTGGCCGGCCGAGCCTTCGGCAGACCTGAGTATTTAGAGGTGTGGAAACGCCTGCCTGCGGAACCAAATTCAGCTGAGTTGTTGCGGACCTTCCCGATACGCCAGCCCGCTCTCTGGACGGTGCGTCCACCGGCATAGCTCTTGATCCCTCCAAGATGCGCCCCAAGCCGCAGAATCGTTTAGCTTTGACATCATGCACTTCTCTGCGCTCACGCCTGACCGCCGCAATCCTGGTCGACTCTCTCGTATCGCCTGCGCACTGCTGCTCAGTCTGCCGTTCGTGGCACGCGCGCAGATGGCGCTGCTACCCGCGCCGCGTGAAGCAGCACCGGCCGAGTTGCTACCTCTGGCCGCCGGTGTCCACGTAGTTTGCGCAAGTTGCACCGCAGAGGACACCTTCGCTGCCGCCGAACTGACGCGGGAACTCACAAAGATCGACGTTCCGACGACCTCGTCGGCCAGCGCTCACATCGCGTTGCTACGTGCCGACAGCGCAGCCGGGCGTGAAGCGCTCAGTCGTGGCAGGCTCACATGGTCTCCGGAGATGCAGGCCGAAGGCTACGCAATCGTCCCGGACGCCACTGGCATCAACGTCGTAGGAGCAACGTCCACAGGAGTCTTCTACGGAGCCATGACGGCCAGGCAACTGGTCACGGGCTATGGCAGCGCAGCCAAGCTGCAGACAGCCACCGTCCGCGACTGGCCGGCCATGAAGTACCGCGGCGTTCATGACGACCTGTCGCGCGGCCCGATGCCAACCTTTGAGTTCCAGAAGAAGGAGATTCGGACCTTCGCCGCATACAAGATCAACGTCTACTCGCCTTACTTTGAGAACACCCTGCAGTACCTCAGCGACCCGCTGGCCGCGCCTCCGGGCGGCACCCTCAGCCCGGCACAGGCACGCGAACTCGTGGTCTATGCCGCTCAGTATCACGTGATGATCGTGCCCGAGCAGGAGGCCTTCGGCCATCTGCACTACATGCTGAATGAGGAGTTCTACGCCTCTCTCTCCGAGACGCCGAATGGACACGTGCTGGCACCCGGTCAGCCCGGATCGCTTGCACTGACCAAGCGTATGTATGCGGAACTTGCGGCGGAATTTCCTGCACCGCTGCTGCACCTGGGCGCCGATGAAACCGTCGAGCTGGGCAAGGGACAAACGAAAGCTGCTGTCGATGCGCAGGGACTGGGCAAGGTGTATCTCGACTACCTGCAGAGCACCGTCGCCGCGCTGAAGCCCCTGAATCGCCGCTTCCTCTTCTGGGGCGACATCGCCATGAAGGAACCTGCGCTGGTAAAGGCTCTGCCGCAGGACTTTAAGTCGCAGATGATCGCCGTGGCCTGGGAGTACAACCCGCACACCAGCTTTGCCCCGTGGATCAAGCCCTACACCGACGCCGGCATCGAGTGCTGGGTGGCGCCGGGCGTCAACAACTGGAGCCGCGTCTGGCCCAACTTCAATAACACCCTGCCCAACATCCAGCAGTTCACTGCGCAGGGTCAGGCGAGCGGCTGCACGGGCCAGCTCAACACCATCTGGGAAGACGATGGCGAGGCTCTCTTCAACAACAACTGGTACGCGCTGCTCTACGGCGCAGAGGCGGCGTGGCACAAAGGCGAAAGCTCCATCCCGCAGTTCCAGGGGAACTATGGACAGGCCTTCCACGGCGATGCAAGCGGCAAGATCAATGAGGCGCAGCAGGAGCTTATGGCTGCGCACGCATTGCTGAAGAACAACTTCAAGACCAGCGATGCCAGCGACCTTCTCTTCTGGATCGATCCGTGGAGCGCGGACGGCCAGATCTACGCACCCAAGATCCGGTCCTCGCTGCATGAGTTGCGCCTTCATGCGGAGCGCGCCATCATCCTGATCGCAGAGGCTCGCGCACAAGGTAACCTGCGCGAGCAGGATGCTCTCGACGCGATGGACCTCGGCGCACGGCGCATGGACTTGATCGGCCTCAAATTCCAACTGACCGACGATATCGCGATCGAGTACGACGCAGCCTACCGACTGCAGAACTCGAAAGATCGAGACGCCCGCACGGAGATTGCGCGCGACCTGGCCGACATCAACGCTGTCAACGGGAAGCTGCAGGACTTCCGCAACAACTACTCCCTGCTGCGTGACTTGTATGAGTCGGCCTGGCTGAAGAGCAACCGGCCCTACTTCCTTCGCAACAACCTTGCCCGCTACGATTTCACGCTGAACACGTGGTTCGCGCGCATCGATAAGTTCCGCAGCGCGCAGCGCCAGTGGGACCGCACGCAGACCCTTCCCCCCGCCTCAGACATTGGCATTCCAGGCCCCCCGGTGGCAGCACGATGACTACGAACAATTCCCCACGAGCCGTTACGGCGAAGGCCTTGATCACCCCGGATGGGGTGATCTCCCAGCCGTTGATTCTTCTGAACGAAGGTCGCATCGAAAGCCTCACAACCACGGCAGCGCACACTGCGCTGGAAGGCACGTTACATCTGCCGGAGACCACGCTGTCCAGCGGGTTTCTGGACGTGCATGTGCATGGCGCCGGTGGCCGCGATGTCATGGAGGGCGCGACGGACGCCATCGGCACTGTGGCGCAGGTGCTGGCAGCGCATGGCACAACCCGCTTCCTCGCAACCACTGTGACCGCTGGCGTGGATGAGATCCTGCGCGCGCTCGACACCATTGCAACGTCTATCGAAGCGGGTCCCGCTTCGCAGCTTGCAGCCACGCCCATCGGCATCCACCTCGAAGGTCCGTTCCTCTCGCACAACAAGCGTGGCGTGCATGCGCCGGAGAAACTGCAGCAGCCTGTGATCGACCTTTACGATCGCTTCGCGGAGGCAGCACGGGGCCATATCCACCTGATGACCATCGCCCCGGAGCTGCCGGGCGCTCTTGAACTCATCCAGTACGTCAGCAGCAAAGGCGTGCGCGTCAGCCTGGGACATAGTGACGCCGTTGCAACCGAAGCGCGCGCGGGCATTGCAGCGGGCGCTGTTTCTGCGACCCACACATTCAACGCCATGCGCGGCCTGACCCAGCGCGAGCCGGGCATGCTGGGCGTTGTCCTCGATGCAGACAAACTCTATGCCGAGCTGATCTGCGATGGCATACATACCACCCCGGAGGCCGTGCGGCTGTGGTTGCGCATGAAGGGTCTAGAGCACGCGATCCTTGTGACGGACGGTATGGCAGCGACCGGCATGCCGGACGGCGACTATCTTCTGGGCGACATGCTCGCTCACGTGGAAAACGGCGTCGCCATGCACGATGGCGCTCTCGCCGGTTCTGTACTGACGATGGACCGCGCGGTAGCCAACGTGCAGACATTCACCGGGATCGACTTGCCCTCTGCAGTGCGCCTTGCAAGCCGCAATCCGGCGGCGATGCTGGGGCTCCCATCCGCAAGTGAGTGGGCAGACTTCAACCTGTTCGACGATGCAGGCCGGCGCACCGGTACCATCCTTCGAGGACAGATGTTGCCCACGTAAGTGGCGATCACAGTACACTTTCACGTATGCCGACACGGCTCCACGCCTTTGACCTTGCTCTGATCGTTGTCTACCTGCTGGGCATCACGCTCTTCGGCCTGCGCTTTCGCAAAGGCGGCGATAAGAGCCTTGCCTCGTACTTCCTTGCGGAACGCAGCGTGCCCTGGTGGGCGATTGCCCTCTCCATCGTCTCGGCGGAGACGAGCACGCTGACCATCATCAGCGTGCCCGGCATCGCGTTTGGCGGCAACTTTACCTTCCTGCAGTTGGTCTTCGGCTACATGGTCGGCCGCATTCTTATCTGCATCCTGTTCCTGCCGCGCTACTTCGATGGGGAACTGTTCACCGCCTACCAGTTGATCGACAAGCGCTTCGGCCGGGTACTGCATAAGGTTACGGCTGGCCTCTTCCTGCTGACGCGCGCTGCGGCAGAGGGTGTGCGAGTGTACGCGGTCAGCATCGTCGTCGGCATCGCTATCGGCACGAACGACATAGCCAGTATCGTGATCATCAGCCTGCTGACGCTGGTCTACACCTTCGAGGGCGGCATGGCGGCCGTTATCTGGACCGACGTCGTGCAGATGGGCCTGTACGTCGGCGGCACCGTCATCGCACTCTTCACGCTTGGCTCAAAGATCGACGGAGGCTGGACGACCGTCCATGCCATTACCGGCGCTGCGGGCAAGCTTCAGGTTTTCAACTTCGGTATGAACCTGACGACGACCTACACCTTCTGGGCCGGTCTTATCGGTGGCGCCTTCCTCACGATGGCCTCGCACGGTACCGACCAGTTGATGGTGCAGCGCCTGTTGGCAGCCAGGAACCTGCGCGATGCGCGCGTGTCCCTGCTGGCCAGTGGTGGCGTGGTCTTCCTCCAATTCACGCTCTTCCTCGTCATTGGCGCTGGCCTCTTCGTCTTCTATGGGCAGCACCCGGCACTGCTCACCGTCAAAGGATCGGACCGGCTCTTCCCTGCCTTCATCGTGCAGCAGATGCCCGTTGGCATCGCTGGCCTTTTGATCGCAGCGATCCTTGCAGCGGCCATGTCGAACCTTTCGGCAGCGTTGAACTCGCTGTCGTCGACGACCATCATCGATTTCTATCTGCACCTGAAACCCAACGCGACCGACAAGGAACGGAACCTGCTTTCGCGTGTTGCGACGGTCTTCTGGGCAGCGATCCTGATCGGCATCGCCATCTATTCCGTACAGGCCGGAGGCAAGGGACACGTGGTCGAACTTGGCCTCTCCATCGCATCCGTCGCCTACGGCGCACTACTCGGCGTCTTCCTCCTGGGCACCATTACGAAATACGCCACGCAGGCCGGTGCGGTCACGGGCTTGATCGTCGGGTTCACGCTGAACCTGGCGCTGTTTCTGCCAACCATTCTTCCAGTGCCATCGCTGCACATCCGAGGCTTCATGCTGTCGAAGATCGCTTATACCTGGTATGTCCTGCTGGGCTCCGTAACGACGTTCGTCGT
Source organism: Terriglobus roseus (assembly GCF_900105625.1). Taxonomy (NCBI): domain Bacteria; kingdom Pseudomonadati; phylum Acidobacteriota; class Terriglobia; order Terriglobales; family Acidobacteriaceae; genus Terriglobus; species Terriglobus roseus. The sequence goes on along the minus strand of NZ_FNSD01000001.1, from coordinate 4,565,278 downwards.
CGGATCACTGGCAAGTATGGTCACGAAGCACAAGCGCGCAGCCGTTACTACCGCGCTGGTGATCCTGTTCGCAGGCACCGGTGCCGCAGGCGCACAGACTTACAACTTCAGCGAGGTCGAGTCGGTGATGCAGACCGGGTTGGCGGCGAAGTTATTGCCCGGTGGCGTCGTGGTCATCGGCAGCGGCGGCAAGGTGGTCTTCCACAAGGCCTACGGCAATCGCGCGGAAGATCCCGCAATTGAACCAGCCAGCGAAGACACCATCTACGACATGGCGTCGCTCTCCAAGTGCATCTCGACCTCGGTCGCCATCATGCAGATGTACGAAGCCGGCAAACTGCAGTTCGACGATCCCGTCGTGAAGTACCTCCCGGAGTTTGCCGCGAACGGCAAGAGCAATATCACCATCCGCCAGTTGCTGACGCACTACAGCGGTCTGAAAGAAGACGTGTCGCTGACCGATGCATGGAGCGGCAAGGTAGAGGGCGTGAAGCGTGCCATGGAGTCCGCTCCCTATGGGCCTCCGGGCCTGACGTTTAAATACTCCGACATCAACTTCATCACTCTCGGCGCCATCGTGGAGAAGCTAAGCGGCGAACCTCTCAATGTCTACGCTGCGAAACACGTCTTTGCACCAATGGGTATGGTGCACACGACCTACAATCCGTCCGCCAATCTGAAGCCGATGATCGCACCCACCGCACACAACGATGACAAGCCAATGGCAGACGATCGCCTGTTGCGCGGTGAGGTCCATGATCCCACCACTCGCCGGATGGGTGGTGTTGCCGGTCATGCAGGTGTCTTCTCGACCGCGGCGGATGTGTCGCTCTTCGCGCAGGCGTTGCTGGACCGACTCGCAGGCCGGCCGAGTACCTTCCCTCTCAAGCAATCTTCCCTGGAACTGATGTGCCGGCCTGAGCAGCCCACGGGCGCAAAGGGGCTGCGAGCCTTTGGGTGGGATGTTGACTCGCCCTTCTCACGCCCACGCGGTGATATCTACCCGGTCGGCAGCTTCGGCCACACAGGCTTTACCGGTACCAGCATCTGGATGGACCCACGCAGCGATAGCTACGTGATCCTGCTGGCGAACGCCGTGCACCCCCGTGGTCGCGCCGCGATTACGCCCCTGCGCGGTAAGCTCGCAACCGCAGCCGCACGCGCGCTTCTGCTGGACAAGCCGCTCGCTGACAAGCAGACGCTCACCGGCATCGATGTCCTGGAAGCGACGAACTTCCGCACGCTGCACGCCTTGCCCTCGCGCATGGCTGGCCATCTGAGGGTGGGTCTGCTCACCAACAACACAGGCCTGGATCGTAACGGCAAGCGCACCATCGACGTGCTCGCCGCGCAAAAATCGAATGGTCTGGAGCTGACAACCCTCTTCGCACCAGAGCACGGGATCCTCGGAGCAGAAGACAAAGAGGGCCTGGGCAACGCGGTCGATGCGGCGACGCGACTGCCCGTGGTCTCGCTCTACGGCGCGAAGCTGGAAGACCGGAAACCCAAGGCGGAAGACCTGCAGAAGCTGGACGCAATCCTCATCGATCTACAGGATGCGGGTGCTCGCTTCTACACCTACGAGACCGAGATGGCCTATGTGCTTGAGTCCGCTGCAAAGACAGGTACGCCAGTCGTCGTACTGGACCGCCCCGCACTTATCAGCGGCGTAATGGTGACCGGGCCAAAGAGCGATCCTGGGACGGAGAGCTACATCAACTACGGTGACGAGCCAATGTCACTGGGCCTCACCATGGGCGAGCTCGCCGGCTACTTCAACGGCGAACGGCATCTGGGTGCGAAGCTGACCGTGGTGCCCATGCAGAACTGGCAACGCGGCCTCTGGTACGACCAGACCGGCCTGCCGTGGGTGAATCCATCGCCGAACCTGCAGAGCCTGTCAGCGGCCACCACCTATACCGGCATCGCCTTCGCCGAAATGACGAACCTATCCGTCGGCCGTGGCACCGACGCTCCCTTCGAGCAGGTAGGCGCGGCCTGGATCGCGACCGACGCTGAGGCGCAGAAGCTGGCTGACACGCTCAATGCGCGCAAGTTGATCGGCATCACCTTCGCGCCCGTCACCTTCACCCCAACAAAGCCATACCCCTTCGCAGGACAGACGATTCACGGCGTGCGTGCGACCGTAACCGACCGCACCCGCTTCGACGCGCCCGCGATGGGTGCCGAGTTACTCAGCGCCGTGCACGCACAGTATCCAACGCAGTTTTCCTTTACGAACGCAAAGAAGATCATTGCCAACGACGCCACCATGCAGGCTCTCGCCGCAGGCAAGGATCCGCACGACATTGCTGCTGCATGGGAACAAGATCTCTGGAAGTTTCGCGAACGTCGGCAGCAGTATCTGCTCTATGGCTACCTGCCCACGGCGGAAGTACCGGAGTCAGTCATCCCAGCGAAGCGTGTGAAGTAGCGGAGACTACAGACTCAGTGTCGAGATCACTTCGGCGATCGCACGATGCGCGGCCTCGTCGTTTGCCGTTCGCAGCATGGGCTGCATTGCGCGCCCGATCAAGACGAGCAGCGGCGCCGGACCGGGCTGCAGTTCACTGAAGTGGGAGAGCGTCGCAGCATCTGCGCGTTGCCGTGGAGTTGCGGCACATGAGATGGCCACACACGGCATATCTGCGGCAACTCCGTTCTTGTGCATCTCCTCGGCAAGCGCTGAGAGATTTCTTCCTGGCATGTAGATTGCCAGCGTTGCGTCTTCCGGCAGCGGACCATTCCACATCGGCGGCGGCGCGGACTTGTCCGCGGCATGCTGGCCTGCGATCAGGATAAGTTTCGAAGCGGTGCGCCGGTCGGTCAGGGGCAGTTGCAGCGCGGCTCCCGCAGCGAAGACGGCAGAGACGCCCGGCACAACCTCTGCGGGAATGTCCGCCTCCGTCAATGCATTCAGCTCTTCCGCGGCGCGCCCAAAGACGAGCGGGTCACCCGACTTCAGACGCACAACGCTCAGGTTGCGGCGTGCAGAGTCGATCATCAATTCGTGAATTCCGGCTTGCGTGATGCGTGGCCGTCCGCACCGCTTTCCCACGCTGGTGATCAGGGCCTGCGGATTGGCCATCGCGACGATTGCATCAGGCACAAGGTCGTCGTGCAGCACAACATCCGCTGTCGCCAGCAGTCGAGCAGCCTTCAGCGTCAGCAGGTCGGGGTCTCCGGGGCCGGCTCCGACGAGGTAGACGGTTCCCTTCTGCGCGCTCACGATCGCTTCTCCACCAGTTGCGGATTGCGTTCCGGATAGTTCTCACGCGCATGGGCCCGAGCCATCTCCCGGGACGGGCAAGCCTCGGCGCCGCAGACTTCGCGCTGCGCCAGTTGGTGCAGCAACATTTTGCGGGGCTCGCCCAGCGGTTCCATACCCAACACTTCGCGGCGCAGACGGCCCAGTTCCATCAGCCAGGGACCAAGATCCAACGGCAACTGCGCGTTCAATTCCTTACGCAATCGCTGCGCCAGTGCCGGACTTTCGCCTGCAGTCGAAATGGCAATCTGCAGATCACCGCGCTTCACGATCGATGGAAAGTAGTAGTCGCAATACGGTGGATCATCGACCGCGTTCACCAGGATATTGCGCTGCTCGCAACCGGCAAAGACCGCGCGGTTGACCTCCGGCACATCGGTTCCAGCAACGACAAGGAAGTTCCCTTCAAGATCGCTCTCAACGAACTCCCGCAGGTGCAGCTTGATCTCGCCGCTCTCCGCCTGCTCTTGTACCTTCGGCGAGACTCGCGTTGCGACGACAGTCACATCCGCGTCGGCGTCCAGCAGGCTCTGGATTTTCGACTCCGCGATCGACCCTGCGCCGACGACGAGGCATCGGCGTGCGGTGAGCTTCAGGAATATCGGGAAGAGTGACATCAGATTTCCTCCTGAGCGGAAAGGCCCAGCCTGGATCATTGGGTCGCGCTGTGTGCGCGATACCCAACCCTTTTCGCGATACAGCCGCGAAAGAATGGGGCCCCAAATTCTTACCGTCTCGTCAGGCACCCGAGACGGTTGTGCACCGGTGCTTTCTATGCGTCTGCCGGCGGACGTCCGCTCGGCTTGTCATGTTCGACTGCCGCGACGACGGCTCCGGCGAGTTGGCCGCGCAGCTCTTCGTCGCTGAAGCGTGCGAAGTACTGGCGCAGATTCTCTTCCGGTGTGCGGTCCTTCAGGTACGTCTTCAGCAAACGCTCCATCGCCACCGGCACCTCCGTCGCGGGAACACGGTATCCCACGGCACGAGCGAAGCCGGCGTGCTTACCGAGCGCACCGCCCAGGCAGAAGTAGAAGGCATCCACCATCTGGCCTTCGTGCTTGATCTTCTTGCCTTCCAGGCCGATGTCCGCGATCCACGCCTGGCCACAATTGTTCGGGCAGCCGGTGACATTGATGCGCAGTTGCTGATCGAAATTGGGGACGCGGTCTTCCATCTCGTCCACCAGCCAGCGTGCGAAACCCTTCGTCTCGGAGATCGCGAGCTTGCAGAACTCCGTGCCGGTGCAGGCAACGGTGCCACGCCAGAAGTTGGTCGCGTCCACATGCAGATCGAGCGCGTTGATGCGCGCGATCAGCGGCTGTACCTTCTCGTTCGGAACGTTCACGATCAGGATGTTCTGTTGAATCGTGCAGCGCACATCGCCGTTGCCAAACTCATCGGCCAGGTCAGCAAGTGTGCGCAATTGGCTCGCGCTCAGGCGGCCACGCAGGACCGTAATACCTACGGTCGAAAGGCCATCCTGCTGTTGCGGCAACACGCCCGTGTGGTCGCGGAAAAGATCATCGGGAACAACTTCATCCGGCGCCGCATCAAGCTCGTAGCCCAGCTTGCGGTTCAGTTCCGCCAGGAAGCTCTCGGCCGTCCAGCCATCCTTGATAAACATGAACTTCATGCGGGCGTGCGTGCGGCTTTCGCGCAGCGAACCCTGCTGATCGCGGAAGATCTCCGTGATCTTGTAGCAGACCTCTTCCGCCTCTTCCGGCTTGATGAACGCATTCAGGCGGATCGCGAGATGCGGATCCTTCGACAGGCCACCCGCCACGCGAACGGAGTAGCCAACCTCACGCTTGCCATCGACCGTGCGCTCCACGCCGGTGAGTGCGATGTCGTTGATCTCCGGGTACGAGCACCACTCCGGGCAGCCGGTGATGGTGATCTTGAACTTACGCGGCAGGTTCACGAAGTCCGGGTGCGCGGTAAGGTGCGCTGCAACACGCTGCGCCAGCGGTGCCGCATCGATCAACTCATGCTTGTGCAGTCCGGCCAGCGGGCAGCCCGTGACGTTTCGGACCACGTCGCCGCAGGCGCCCTTCGGGGTCAGGCCAACGGCTGACAGAGCATCGACCACCAGCGGCAGCGACTCAATCGTAAGCCAGTGAAACTGGATGTTCTGACGCGTTGTGATGTCAGCCAGGTCGCGACCATGGTCGCGCGCAATGTCAGCGATGACGCGGGTCTGCTCGCTGGTCAGAATGCCATTGGGGATACCAACGCGCATCATGAAGTATTCGGTAACCTTGCCTTCGCCACCCACGCCGCCAACCGCGCCGACGCCGTCACCCTGCGTATAGATTCCCCACCACTTGAAGTAGAAGTTTGCCCAGTCCGGCAGCACAGCCTCGCGGCCCTCGCGCGCAAACTGGCGAACCTCAGACCACGTCTCCCACGGGTTCTTCTCCAGCTTCAGGCGCTCGCTCTTTTGTGCCTTCGTTTCCTTCACAGGCTTGATGGGCGCCGCTGCGTCCACGGGCGTTACGATGTGCGATGCGTTGGTCGGGTTCACTACTTCGTCTGCCATACTCTTCGCTTCCAATGCCTTCCCGGCTGAATGGTTCGTTACTGTAGGACGGTCGCCGTGGCGGCCTTGTGACGTACATCCGAACCGCGCACCCAGAAGATGACATCTTCCGCGATGTTGGTGGCGTGGTCGGCGCTGCGCTCGAGGTTGCGCGCAACGATGATGGAGTTCAGAGCGTTCTCAGTGACTTCAGGGCGACGCATCATCTCATCGCGCAGCGCGGCCTGTGTCTCGTGGTTCAGACGATCGATCTCGTCGTCCATATCGAGAACCTTCTCGGCAAGTACGGGATCGCCTTCCAGCAGCGAACGAATTGCGCGGCGAATCATCTTGACGGCAATGACGCCCATCTGCGCGATGTCTCCGGGCAGATTCTCAGGACCAGCGTTGGGATCGAACTTCTGCAATTCACCGCAACGCTTGACGATCGCTACTGCCTGATCACCGACGCGCTCCAGATCGCCATTGATCTTAATGACCGCCATGATGAAGCGGAGGTCCATCGCCATGGGCTGCTCCTTCGCCAGGAGCTCGTAGGCCATCTCGCCCACGGCACGTTCTGCGGCGTTGATCGCTGCCTCAATGTCCTGTACGTGATCACACAGACCCGTATCGCGCTGCAGATACGCCTCGACCGAGAGTTCGAGAGCCTGCTGCGAAAGTGCCGCCATCGCAAGGAGCTTGTCCTTAAGCGTAGCGAGCTGTTGCTGGAAATGAATTCGTGGCATAGGGGCCTGTCCTTCTATTTTCGCGGAAAATGTCCTAGAAGGCCAACGAGCGCATGAAATCAGGCCAAAATGACGATCGGCCTATCCAAGTGGTCCGACCAGTCAAGATTTCCAGACTGCTCACGGTGGTCCGACCCAGTCAAGATTTCCAGGACTGCTCACGCCCACTAACCTCGGCCGTAAGCGCCTTTCCGTCGCCCATCCTTTAGATCGCCACGTCGTCCGTCGTGAGCATACTCTGCCCCCTGGCCTCTCGACCGAAGCCCGCCAGCAGGCTTACCGCGATTGCCACGACGGCCACGGTGATTGCGAGCACTGGACCGAGTTGGCCCTTGAAGTACTTCGCGGCCATTGAGGCCTGCAGTGGTCCATTGCGGGACGACAGCAGGTTTCCAAGCTGATAAGCCAGACCGGGGAACGTTGCACGTACGGCCGCCGGAGAAAGTTCGTTGAGATGGGCGGGGATGATGCCCCATGCGCCCTGGACCATGAACTGCATCAGGAAGCCACCTGCAGCAACCATGAGTGGGACTGCGGTGAAGGCCCAGAAATAGATCATGGGGATCGCCATCAACGCCGCAATCACAATGCAGCGCCTGCGGCCCCAACGTTCCGATAGCGTGCCGAAGGTGATGCCGCCGAGCAGTGCACCGATGTGGCCGACGTCGCTCACCCAACCCGTCGTGCCGGAAGAAAATCCCTTGTTCTTCTGCAGGAACGTCGGATACAGATCCTGCGTGCCATGGCTGAAGGACGTGAACGCAGTCATCAACAATACAAGGAAGATGAAGTTCGGCAGGTATCGCATGACATCGCTGAGATTCAGCGTAGGCTTGACTGCCTTCGCCCTTCCAGCGAGATACGCCGGCGATTCGTCCACCTTGCTGCGGATATAGAAAACGAGGATCGCTGGCGCTGCACCGATGAAGAACATCAGACGCCAGTTCGTCATCATGCCGGAGCCTGCGAGGGGCAGATGCGAGAACAACAGACCGTACACGGAGGCCGCCAGCAGGTTGCCGATGACATAGCCTTCCTGCAGCAGGCCGCTGAAGAACCCTCGATTCTCTTCGGGCAACGTCTCAAAGGCCAGAGCCGCGCCAACGCCCCATTCTCCACCCATGGCAATGCCGAACAATGCGCGGCAGATCAACAGCGAGTGCAGTGTAGGTGCAAAGCCGCTTGCCACTTCAAAGACGCAGAAGCTGATGATGTTGATCATCAGCGTCGGCCGTCTCCCGATCTTCTCAGCAAGCGCACCAAAAAGGAGCGCGCCGACCGGTCGCATCACCAGGGTCCAAAACAACGCTTCCGTCACGTCCTTCACGCCGACGTGGAAGTCGGTGGCGATCGCACTGATGCAGTAGGTGAGGACGAAGAAGTCGAACGCGTCGAGCGACCATCCTAGAAAACATGCGATGAACGCGTTTCTCTGAGGAGACGTGAGCGTCTTCCATTGCTGCACAATGCCAGTTGCCATAGGGGTTCGTCCGATCCTAATGGCTCATGGGCCATGGACGCGAGACAAATCTTCCTATCAACCGATCCGCAGAAATTATTTCTGCATCGAAGTATTTTGTATCGACATCTGAATCGCTATAACCACTCGACGGCCTGTGCGTCGATAGAGTGGCAGGAAGAGTTTGATCCAAGGGAGAAGTAATGAAAAACTTCATGAGTGCATTTGCTGTAGCCGCGCTTGCAGTGGCCATGCCGGCGTTTTCGCAGACATCCACATGGACGATTGATCCGGTTCACTCCGGCGCAGAGTTCACCATCCGGCACCTCGGCGTGAGCAATGTCCACGGGAAGCTTGGCGGCGCAACCGGCACGGTGGTTTGGGATGAGAAGGATCCGTCCAAGTCGCACGTGGAAGCCACAATGAAGACGGACACCGTGGACACCGGCGAGCCCAAGCGCGATGGTCACTTGAAGTCTGAAACCTTCTTCGACGTCGCAAAGTACCCGACGCTGACCTTCCGTTCCACGCAGGTGAAGCGCGCCGGTGACGGCAAACTGCAGATTGTGGGCGATCTGACGCTGGGCGGCCAGACCAAGCCGGTGACACTGGACGTAGAGGGGCCCGCAGCTCCGCAGCCCGGCCAGAATGGCAAGATTCTCAGCGGCTTCTCGGCTACTGGCGTGCTTAGCCGTAAGAACTTTAACTTCGGTCAGGACCCCAAGTTTGTACCGCCCGTACTCGGCGATGAGGTGAAGTTCACCATCGATATCGAGATCAACAAGTAGGGCGCAAGATTCCCTGCAATAGGAAGGCCCCGCAAGATGCGGGGCCTTTTTGCAGTAGTCGAGACATTACTGGACCAGTTCCGTGACGGCTTCCTGCGGATAATGCTTCAGCAACTGGTGGTGCATGCAGTAAAGGGCAAGTTCGAGGCGGTCGCTCACGCCCAGCTTGTCATAGATCTTCCGAAGGTAGTTCTTGATCACCTGCTCCGTCGTACCGACATGATAGGCAATTTCCTTGTTGCGCATGCCACGCGTGATGCAGGTGATGATCGCCACTTCCTTGGGCGATAGGCGCGGACGCGGACGCGGGCTGACCAATGCACTGGCCTGCGAGCGATACGCCTCAATGACCCAATTGATGGAGCGATTGTCGATCCATGTCTCACCTGCCGCGATCTTGCGCACGCACTTCACCAGCAGATCCGGTGAGATAGAACGAGGCACCACACCGCGTACGCCGCGCCGGTAAAGCTCTACGGTGACGGCCTCATCATTCTCAATAACCTGCACGATGATCTTGGAATTGGGCGCGCGTCGTACAAGTTCTGCGATGGCGTCCACTGTGCCCGTGATCAGGTGGCCCTCAAGCACGACAACGTCGGCCGGGAAGCGCTGCAACGCGGCGTAAAGGTTAAGCAAGGTCTCGGCCTGCGCGACAACACGAATGTCATCTTCCAGTGCCAGGATCTTGCGCATGCCCACACGGTAGATCGCTTGCGAGTCCGCAAGGATGACGCGAATGCCGTTCTCTGGCACATCATCTTCCTGCATCTCGTTCAGCGACCGCTCATCCACGCGCGAGTTCTCCGATGCGATATCCATCAATCACCACCCCCACTTGTTTCCCCACGATGCCCGGTCGATGCCAGACCACGCGGCCCACGCAGCTCACCGTCACATCGTCCGGCGAGCCCATGATTTCGCCAGGCAAGACGAGAGTCCAGGCCAGGCGACTGTTGATGGGCGGAGCCCAAGGCATGACGAACTGAACACCCGAGGCGGAGATATCTTCAGTAACTGCTTCCACTGGTCCGTTGTCCGTGTCGATATGCACGTTCAGTCGCAGAGGGAAGCGCACCGCGTTCCGCATGGGGTTGGTTGCGTCGGAGAGAGGCTTTGGCGGGATGGAGACAGGTGGCATGGAGAACATCAATGGTTAAACCTAAGGAGTGGTTACTCTAGTCACATCTAAAAAGAAGTGTACCCCAAAAGTCGCAGGTCACTACGTCGAAAGTTCGGAATCGTCAAGTCTGGATAAATCCTGCGGAGCCTCCAACCCATAACTGATTGCGATTGTGGTCGACGCCCATCATCTTGCCCCGGCCCAGGCGTACCAGCGTGTTAATCGCCCGTAGATCCCCGTCGTCCGGCCAAATGTACAGGATGCGGATCTCGGCCTGCGTTGGACCGAAGGGCGTCTCCACCGTCGAAGCGAAGTGCATCCGCTGCTGCAGCAGGTAGTCTCGCCGCTGCTCCGCCGGGATGGACTGCAGCAATTCCTCGCTGGGAGCAAACTCAATCCCCTTACCCGCGAAGGAGAAGAGCGGCTTCAGAATCCATTCCCCGCGGTCGGACGGGAGGCGGTCCCGATGCTTGCCGCGCATCCACTCGTCCAGAAAGACCGACGGAGGTACTGAGGGATGCTCCAGGAACGGGATCGAGAACTTGCTGATCATGAAGTACCAGTTGGGATGGCCGGCCCATCCGACGTCCGGGTCTGCTGTCAGGTCAAAGCCTGGCTTAATGTTTTTGCGGAGCATCTCGTCCACGATGGCGCGGTTGTAAATTCGCTCGATCGGCGTCTCGACGCCGTCACGGTCATAGAAGAGCTTTGGACCGCGCTGTCGAACGTGGGTGATGTCGACGGTTCGGATGGCAAGCCGGTCTTCGTGGACCCGGAAGTCCGGCAGCGTCTTCTGCTCGCCCGGCGTGACCTCCATCAGAATGACGTTTTCCGGTGCGTGATTTCCGACGACAACGTGTCGCATTGCCTCCCAGTACTGCTCCTCATCGACGCCAATGAATCGATTCAAACTGGGGTCCAGATCGAATGCATGCCTGTAGCATTCGCCGAGGACCGCCTGGTAGCCGTAGACCGACGGAAAGGCCTGCAACTCGACCAGCCGAGGGGTCAGCGAGCCGTCTGCCTCACGCACGAGACCGAAATCCGCCGTCATGAAGTTTGGGTGTGCATCTGTGTGCGCAACGCGGAAGGCCGGCGGGATCGTCTCTTCCGCCATGCGCAGATATTCGGTGTTGCCTACTAGCTGATGCGTCATGTCCGCGCCGGCCTTGACCATCTCCGCCACCATCGCTTCAGGCAGGAAGACCGGTGTCTCCGAGACTCGCAGGTCGATGGCGCTGCGGGTACTGCGATCGAGCTCGGCGCGCAGCTTTCGGTACTTCTCGTCGGTGAAGCGCGCGTTGAAGTCCAGACGAAGCGACGGAATCATGCGCACGAGTGTAACCCGGCCTAACAGACACGCGCTGTCATCCTGTACCCTTGAAGCCATGAAGATCGGTGTGCTTGTCTTCCCCGGATCCAACTGCGACCACGATACCTACAACGTCATCGACGCTGTGGCGCACCAGCCCGTCACGTTCCTCTGGCACGCGTCGGAAGACCTGCAGGGCTGCGACGCTATCCTGGTGCCCGGCGGTTTTGCGTATGGCGATTACCTGCGGACGGGCGCCCTTGCGCGCTTCGCGCCCATCATGGGATCGGTCAAAAAATTTGCCGCCGCTGGTGGCCCGGTCATGGGTATCTGCAACGGCTTCCAGATCCTGTGTGAGAGCGGCCTGTTGCCCGGTGCGCTGATGCGCAATGCTGGTCTGCGTTACATCTGCAAGCAGGTTCACCTTCGCACGGAGACGAGCGACTCCCCGTTCACCCATCTGCTGTCGCGTGGCGAAGTCGTGCAGATGCCGATCGGTCACATGGAAGGCAACTACTTCTGCGACGATGCAACGCTTGCTGCGATAAAGAAGGCTGACCGTATCGCCTTCCGCTACAGCACGCCCACGGGAGAGGTCACGCCGGAAGCGAACCCCAACGGATCGCTGGAGAACATCGCCGGCATCCTGAGTGAAGGCCGTAACGTGCTCGGTATGATGCCGCATCCCGACCGTTCCAGCGAGGCTCTGCTGGGATCAGCCGATGGTCTCAAACTATTTCAGGGGCTCATTGCCAGCCTGCAAACGGCTTAGCAGCTTAGAGAAAACCAGCATGGTCGACATCCATCAGCACCTGTTGTTCGGCATCGACGACGGTTCGAAGTCTCTCGAGCAATCGGTTGCGATGGTGCAGATGGCCATGGACGACGGTTTTACCCACGTCGTGGCCACTCCGCACGCAAACGACCGCTATCCCTACGACCGCGCTCGAAATGAGCGATTGTTGCAGCAGATTCGCGAGACGCTGCCGCCCAATGTTGCAGCGGCGATGACACTGGGCCTGGGCTGCGATTTTCACCTTAACTTTGAGAACACCGAGGACGCCCGCCTCCACAACCGCCGGTACACCATCAACGAGAAGGAATACCTCCTCATCGAACTGCCGGACATCGGCATTTCGAACCGCATCGATGAGATCCTTTACAACCTCCGCGTCGAAGGCATGACGCCCATTCTGACGCATCCGGAACGCAATGTGACCCTGCAGCGTACGCCCGGAAAGCTGCAGGAGTGGGTGTCGAACGGGCTTCTGCTGCAGGTGACGGCCGGATCCGTGGTGGGCGACTTCGGCCCTACGGCGGAGGCGCTCGCGTGGTCCCTGCTCAAGAAGAACTCGGTGCACTTCCTCGCCACGGACGCACACGATCTGGAGCGACGCACGCCCACCATGAGCGCCGCACGCCGCCTGGTGTCTGAGCGCCTTGGCGAGGAAATGGCGACACGCCTCTGCGTCACGAATCCCATGATGGTCTTCGAAGGCAAGCCACTGCCGGAACCCCTCCAACTTTCCGAGCCAGACGAGCCGGAAGAAAAGCCCAGCCTGTGGAAGCGGATCTTCTCGCGCTGACTGCAGCGTCCGCGCCGAACAGCACTTGTGCAACGACTGGGGCTTCGTGCGGCTTTGAGAGCATCGGGCGATCCTGGATTCGGGGCTTCCCCAAGGGCATCCTGACCACTCGGGATCCTCCGCCCGCCAGTCGGACGTCAAACCCTCCGACCAAGCCGTCCTACGACGCAAGCCAACTCTTCCGCATCCTGCGCCGTCCCAGGTCATCCAAACCAGCAGCAGCAATCGCGGACTGATATTGTCGTAGATTGCGTTACGATGATGAAAGCTACATGCGTGTGGAAGAAGGATTGGTTTGCACCTGGCAGAGTTGAATCGCGGAGAAAAGGCGCACGTTCTGGGCGTTGCGCAGGGCGAAGCGTATTGCCACCTGTGTTCGCTGGGCCTGAACTCCGGTGCGGAGGTGGAGCTGGTGCGCAGCCTGTCTAAAAAATCGCTACTGATCGTTCGCGTCGATGGCTTTGACATCGCCCTGCGTGGTGAAACGGCCGCTACCGTGAAGATCGCCCTGGAGCGCACGCGGTGAGCACCCTGATCGCTCCCGCACCTGCCGCACAACCGCAGCGGAATGCTGGTGGCTACAAAACTGTCGGCCTGATCGGGCCGCCGAATGTAGGCAAGACCACGCTCTTTAACCGCTTGACGGGCATGCGACAGAAGGTCAGCAACTATTCCGGCGTGACGGTGGAACACCGCAGCGGCAAGCTCAAGACCGGTCAGACGGTCGTCGACCTTCCCGGCGTCTGGAGCCTCACACCCGAATCTGAAGATCAAAAAATCGCCGTCAACGTCCTCAGGGGCAAGCAGCACAACGTGGCCGCGCTGGATGCAGTGCTGCTCGTCGTCGACGGGACACAGCTGCACCGGTACATGACGCTCATCGGCCAGGTGCTGGCATGCGGCCTGCCCACGCTGGTTCTGATCAACATGGCGGACGAACTGACGGCGCGGAAGGGCTTCATCGATCCGTTGGCCGTCGCTCGCGAACTGGGTGCTCCCACTGCCCTGATCAGCGCGTCCCGCGGCACCGGCATCGACGCGATCACCCGATTCCTCAATGGCGAACATGCCGCCGCTGCCCTTCTGCCGGTCCTGCAGGCAGGCGGCAACGCTGCCCCCGGCTGCGCCACGGATTGCAATAACCTGACGAAAACCGGCGCCTACCGCCGCCCGAACCACTCCCGCTTCACCCGCGAGTTTGATCGCTGGGCTCTGCATCCCGTGGTCGGTCCCATCCTCTGCCTGGTGTTCATCCTGGCGGCGTTTCAGATCATGTTCCGTGCCGCCTACCCGGCTGGCACCGCGCTGAGCAACTGGCTTAGCGCCGTTGGTGCGATGGTCGGTGCGCACATTCCTAACGCAATTGTCAGCGCCGTCCTCGTCGACGGCATCTGGAATGGTGTCGCGTCGGTGCTCGGATTCCTGCCGACAATCCTTTGCATGTTTGTTGTGATCACGATCCTCGAGGATTCCGGCTACATGGCGCGCGCAGCCGTCATTGCCGACCGGACGATGGGACGTGTTGGTCTGAATGGCAGGTCGTTCCTGCCTCTCTTGAGCGCCTACGCCTGCGCGGTTCCGGCCATCATGGCGACACGTGCGATCCCCTCGAAGAAAGACCGTCTTGCAACGATTCTTATCGCGCCCTTCATGACCTGCTCCGCGCGACTGCCTGTATACGCGCTGCTCATTGCCGCATTCATTCCTGCACGCCAGCTGCTGGGCAACGCGCTTGGCCTTCAGGCAGCCACCATGATGCTGTTGTACGCACTCGGCCTGCTGGCAGCACTTTTCACGGCGAAGCTGCTGAACTCGAGCATGCTGAAGGGGCAGCCATCGCTCTTCGCAATTGAGCTTCCCAACTATCGCCTGCCGCGACTGCGTACCATCATGCTGGCTATCTATGACCGCAGCAAGGTCTTCCTGAAGCAGGTCGGAACGGTCATTCTGGTACTGAACCTGGGCGTGTGGTTCCTGTCGCACATGCCCTTCCACAACGGCCAGCCGAGCGACGTGGGCTCCAGCTACCTCGCTCACCTCGGCGACCTGATCGTGCCGCTACTAAGGCCACTTGGCCTGACGCGCAATGTTGGCATCTCGCTGCTGACGGCGTTCGTCGCACGTGAGAGCGTCGTAAGCACTCTCGCAACACTGTACGGCTCAGTCAACGCTGGCGTCGCGCTACGTGCGGAGGTTGGCCTCGCCGGCGCATTGGCATTGTTGGTTTTCTTTGCGCTGGCGATGCAGTGCACGGCAACGCTGGCAGTCGTTCGTCGCGAGACAAACAGCTGGAAGTGGCCGCTGCTACAGCTTGGGTACATGACAGTGCTGGCTTACGCGGCTTCGTTCGTGACGTATCGCATTGCTTTGGCTTTCCACGTTTAACGTCGGCCCCGGCAAGTCACCCATCCAAGGTCAGCGATCAAAGGCATAAGTCCGGAGGAAGCGGCCCACCTGCGGATCCCTTCGGTACGCTGCGGGATGACAATCGTTGAAGGGACTTCAGTTCCGCCGAACTGCGGATGTGGTCTGACCACTTGTCACGCTGCGTCGCAAGCCCTAGCCTTGGAACGCGTGACTGGCGAAGCCCGATGCGCGCTGGAGGCATGACCTGTTGAACCCCACCACGACGACTGCGCGACGCACTTTTCTGAAGACTGCGGGCGCCAGCCTGCTTGCCATGCCGCTGCTTGCCGAAGCGATGGATGCCCACGCAAAGCCTGCGCCAGCAGCCGGCACAAATCACAACGTGCAGATCAACGTCCGAGACATGGGCGCGACCGGCGATGGCAGGACCAAGGACACACTCGCCCTGCAGCAGGCGCTGGATCGCTGCGCGCTTTTGGGTGGTGGCGAAGTGCTGGTTCCGGCCGGCGATTACCTGACAGGCGCGCTACAAATTCGCAGTAACACCACGCTGCATCTGGCCGAAGGCGCCACGCTGAATGGCGCGTCGGAGCTGAGTGAATACCCCATCTCGCAGGTGCGGTGGGAGGGCAAATTCATCAAGGGCTATCTCGCCTTTCTCTACGCCATCGACGCGGAGAACATTCGCATCGTCGGCCCGGGCCGCATCGTTGGCAGTCCTGCGATTGTCGGTCGTGTGCAGAAGGAGACGCGCATGCGTCTGCCTGCGCTGATGGAGTTCGTGAGCTGCCGCAACGTGATCGTAGAGAACTGCTATACGAAGCAATATGGCATGTGGTCCATCCACCCACTCTTTTGCGAGAACGTAACCTTCCGCAATGTGCAGGTAGACAGCGGCGCGGACGGGATCGATGTGGACTCGTGCAAGCAGGTAGTCATCGAGGGCTGCAACTTTCAGACCGCCGATGACTGCATCTCGTTGAAGTCGGGCCGTGGGTCTGAGGCGAATCGGATCGCTCGTCCGTGTGAGGATGTTCGAATCAGCAACTGCACTTTCGCAGATACGCGATGGGCCTGCATCGGTATCGGGTCAGAGGCTTCCGCCGGCGTCCGCAATGTGCTCGTCGAACACTGCAAGTGCACCACCGCCTACACTCACGCCTTTTACATCAAGACGCGTCCGGGCCGCGGCGCATACATTGAGAACCTGACCTTCAACGACATCGACGTCTCCGGCGTGCGGGAAGGCTTCCTGCGCATCAACGATCTTAACAGCGGCCTGCAGGATCAGGATCCTGTGCCCGGCGATGAAGGCCTGCCCATGCTCCGCAATCTGCGCTTCACCAACATCCGCGTCAGCGATGTGCCGCAACTCGTAGCCGCCACGGAGATCCATCCGAAGAAGCCGCTGGAAGGACTGATCTTCGAGAACATCACCGGCACAGCCCGCAAGGGCATGCTCATGGCGAACATCAACGGCCTGGTTTTGAAGAACATTCACGTCACCGGCATCGAGGGGCCGCTACTCTCTACCGTGAACGTGCACGGCAAAGGCATCGAGGGTGCAGTTCCCTTACCCGCCGCGTCCACGGCAAAGATTCCGGAACCAATCGCGGCACCGGTCACTCCCTACGTCCTTCGCTAACGAAGCTGGTATGCTGGATAACGGAATGGGCGAGTAGCTCAGTTGGTTAGAGCGCCTGCCTTACAAGCAGGATGTCGGGGGTTCGAGTCCCTCCTTGCCCACCAAAAATTTGATCCATTCCGAATACCTTCGGGAGACGCGCCCAGCGATGGGCGCGTTTTTCATTCCGCTAATATGCCGCTCCGTGCGATATCTCCAGCATCGCGGGTGCGCAGAAAGATCGGAGAGGCTCTGCGCCTGCCGTCTCTGATCCTTTTAAGAGGCAAGTTTCTTGCGCGTTTTACGTTGCGACACCGGCGTGCCCCGTTCGCGCGATCCTGTCGTCGGTAGTCGACTTTCACTTCGATGAACTCAGCATTCTTTGTAATACCGTAAAACTAACGATCGGGATGCTCACAAACGTCAATCCAATTCGGACATCTGACGCATTATGACAATCGACTGTTCGGGCTAAGTTCGCTCCCCGCATTATTTTCCCGCTGAGTTTCCGTCCGGACTTTAAGCGCCGGACAGCGGCGGCCGGGCATGTGCTGCAGAGTCGATCTCTGGCATTTGCACATGCGGTATCCGGTGCCGACGGGCAGTCCTTACCTGACGCAGTTAACCAGGAGCATCCGCCAACTCGGCGGGCACAACCGCCCTCGGAAATACCGAGGGCAAACAGGCATGCCGAAATGCACCGCATTGCAACCCGAATCTTTAATTCATCGGCCCTTCGATGGAGCGACGTCGTACTGCTAGCGATGTCGCTCGCACTGGGAACCATTTGGGACTATCAACCAGCGCTGGCCGACGACCTGCATCACTACTTCGACATTCGCATCTCCGTCCGGAACCTGGTGCTGCTGGGAGCAGCCCTGTTGATCTGGCGATTCTGCCTCTGGGCAGTCGGTCTCTACCGCAGCACTTCGACGACTGATCTGGTGTTTCGAGTCCTCGGCGGCGTCTTGTTGAGCACACCGCTTGCGGCCTTCGCGCTGCATCTGCGCCACACCGGGGGCACGCTTCTGGGCCCGACGATCGTCTTCATGATTGCTGCGTTTGTCTTCCTAGTGGTCAGCCGAGGGTTCGTCAGCCTTTCCGCCACAATCTTCCATGCTCATGCGCGTCCTCGCCGTGTCGCTCTGATCGTCGGCAGCGGCAACCTCGCGCAGCAACTGGCCCTTGATTTGCGCCAGTCGACCGCCTACGACTATGACATCTACGGCTTTGTCGATAGCGAAGAACTCGAGGGGAGCGAGGCGATCGGACCGCGCTTAGGAGATGTT
The DNA here is from genome assembly GCF_900105625.1 of Terriglobus roseus. Classification (NCBI taxonomy): domain Bacteria; kingdom Pseudomonadati; phylum Acidobacteriota; class Terriglobia; order Terriglobales; family Acidobacteriaceae; genus Terriglobus; species Terriglobus roseus. Next base: position 4,547,195 of record NZ_FNSD01000001.1, on the reverse strand, counting down.
GAATCTCTCTCCACGATCCTGATGCATACGCCAGTCGACGATGTCATGATCGGGTTGCCAATCAAGTCGCACTACAGCACCATTCAGCGCGTCACGGAGATCGTGGAGATCGCCGGTGTCCAGACGCAGTTCCCCACGAAGATCGTCATGACGAGCGTGGTCAAGAGCATCCGCGAAGACAACGGCCGCATGATCCTGACCATGACGCACCACGACGGGCGCCGGCACATCAAGCGGCTGTTCGATGTGGTTATCGCCAGCGTCCTCTTAGTCCTGCTGCTCCCTCTCTTCCTTGTGGTCGCGATCCTGATTCCCCTGTCCGACTGGGGTCCGGTCTTCTTCAAGCAGCAGCGTTACGGCCTGAACAAGCGTCGCTTCTACATGTACAAGTTCCGCAGCATGGTGGTCGATGCGGAAAAGAAGCAGGCAGCGATCGAGCACTTGAATGAAAATGCGGGCCCCGTGTTCAAGATCAAGAGCGACCCGCGCATCACGTGGATCGGCAAGATCATCCGGAAGACGTCCATCGACGAATTACCGCAGTTGGTGAATGTCTTGCGTGGCGAGATGTCCCTGGTTGGTCCCCGCCCGCTGCCGCTGCGGGACGTGACTCGCTTTCAGGAGCTGCGCCACATGCGCCGCTTCAGCGTTCTGCCAGGCATGACCGGTCTGTGGCAGGTGTCAGGCCGCAGCAATTTGAACTTCGATGGGTGGGTGGATCTTGATCTTCGGTACATCGATCACTGGACCCTGCTGATGGATGTGAAGATCCTCGCAATGACGCTACCCGCAGTGCTGCGCGGTAGTGGCGCTGCCTGATACCTCTCCTGATTCGTACATGGAAACAATGAAGGCCGGACAAACGTCCGGCCTTCACTGTTTCGATACAGCAGACCTACTCCACGGGCATGCGAGCACGGTATCCGTCGCGGGCTATTACGGAGTACTTAATCTGCTTGCCCTTTTCGTCCACCATCTTCAATGGTTGGCCTTCGCGGTCGACGAGTTCCACCTTGATCTTGCGATAGGTGCCGTCCTGAGCAGTGTTTGTGGGGCGATAGCTCAGCACATACTGGTTGCGGATAGAGGCATTGATGGAGTTGAAGACCTCCGGCAGCGCGCCCTGGAAGATCGGGAAATACGATTGACCACCCGTCATCGAAGAGAACGTCCGCATCTGGTTGTCAGCCTGCAGGTAGTTCATGCGCTGCATGCCACCCATGCCGCCGCGAGCGTCCGTCAACTCGCGCGCCAGGCCGCCCGTGCTGATGGTATAGATCGTCACATCCTGTGATTGCTTGACCTTCTTGTAGATCTGGTCCAGGTTGATCTTGCTGAAGGTGTCGCGACCGCTTGAGATCAGGATGATGTACTTCCGGCCCTCAATGCGGCTGACGCGGTCGAGCGTCTCGTATAGCGCGTCGAACTCGTTCGTGTCGCTGAAGCCCGGAATGGTTAGCGAGCGCAGTGCCTGCTCCGTGATGCCCTTGTCCTGCGTAAAGTCGGTCAGGATGCGCGTCCGCAGGTCATACGTGATGACTGCGATGTAATCCTCCGGCTTCAACTGGCGAAAGAAGACATACGACGACTGCTGCATGTCCTGAATGAACGCCCAGCTGTTCGCCGCGAACTCCAGCAGCAGAACAGCGGTGATCGGCTTTTGCTGCATGCGCACATCGGTCACACGCTGCTCGACGCCGTCTTCCGTCACCTTGAAGTTGCCACCCTTCAGGCCCGGCACGAACTGGCCTGACTTCTGCAACTGCACGCTCACGTCAACGGTCACGACCGGCACATCGACGCGTATGGAGTAGTTCTCAAGGCCCTTCGGATTCTTGACCTTCTCCTGCTCCTCGGCGGGTGGCGGCGGCTCATCCTGTGGCGACTGCTGCGGCTTCTTTTTGAGAATGACGGGGCTGTTGTCCTGCTGCGGCCCGCCCTGGTCGGTAGGAGGCGGAGGCGTGGTCTGCGCAAAGGATGCGGTGCCGGCAAACAGGATGGTGCCGATGGCGGCGGCTGCCAGGTTCTTGATGGCTGCGTTCAAGCGATGCTCTCCGATGCAATGGGGGTACTGCCTAAGCGTAAACCCGGCGGCGTACGTCCATCCGGTATGACGAAATCAGATCACTTGGCACGCGGTACGCTTGGCCCTACTCTGGTAGACGTGATCACCCGTCGAAAGGCTACCGGTCGAGCGCTTCCCCTGCCTGTTTCGGCAGTGTCATGGCGTGCGCTTGCGCTGGTCGCGGGGGCGATTGCGCCCCCAGTCCTCCGCGCGCAGGCACCCGTCTCAGGTCCGCCAAGAAACGCAGAGATCTTTCCCTTCGCGGACGTTAAACGCGGTCTGCACGGGACGGCGTGGACGGTCTTCGAGGGCGTCGATCCTGAGCCAATGGATGTCGAAATCCTTGGCCGGTTGAAGGACGCCATCGGCCCGGGTCAGGACATGATCCTCGGCCGCCTGCACGGCACGAAACCCGAGTTCACGGGCGTCGTAGCGGGCATGAGCGGTTCCCCTGTCTACATCGACGGCAAGCTGCTCGGCGCGGTTTCGTACCGCATCGGCCAGTTCAGTAAAGAGCCGATCTGCGGCATCACGCCGATCGGCAGCATGTTCCAGGTGCGCGATCTGCCGGCGCTGGTCGATCCGGGCATCGCTGTCCCGCTGGGCAGAACGCAGGGCGCTGCGGCTGCGCCAACAGCAACTGATCCGAACCTCCAGATCCGTCCCATTGACACGCCTTTGGTCTTCAACGGCTTCTCGTCCGACACCGTCACACGCTACGGTGACGGCTTCCGCGCCATGGGACTGGAACCCGTCAGCGGTATCGGTTCTGCGTCGCCAGAGACCCTACAGCCCGAGCCAATCGTGCCCGGCTCCGCAGTCTCCGCGGTCCTGGCGCGAGGAGATCTGAACGTCGCCGCTACCTGCACCGTCACCTACGTTGATGCGCACCAACTGCTCGCTTGCGGCCATCCCATCACCCAGTTCGGCGACGTCTCCATCCCCATGACCAAGGCACAGGTTCTGGCCACGCTGCCCTCGCCCATGAACGCCTTCAAGATCGTTAACACCACGGAGACCGTCGGCAGCTTCACGCAGGACCGCGCCAACGCCGTCGCCGGGACGTTCGGCAGGACGGCGCGCATGATCCCCGTGAGCGTCGCGGTCACACCTGCCACCGGCAGCAACCTGCCGGCGCAGTCGCTGCACTTCGAGGTGTTGGATAATCGGCAACTGACGCCCCAGGTGATGCTGGCGGCTGTCTTCCAGTCGCTGAACCAGACCAACATCGCTGCGAATGACATGAGTCTGCACCTGACTGGCGAGATTACCCTCGCCAATGCCGGCGCGATCCGCCTGAGCAACACCTTCGCCTCGGCGGACGGTGTCTCCGCGGCCTCGGCAGCGACGCAGTACTTCGGGGCACGATTCATGGCGGTCTATGGTAACGACCTCGCACAGCCGCACATCGACAGCATCCGGATCGAGGCAACAGCCGTACCGCACCGCGAGTCGGCCGAGATTGAAACCGTCCGCCTGAGCACCAATGAAGCTCGCCCCGGCGACACCATCACGGTCGAGGCGACGATCCGCCCCTTCCAGCAGGAGACACGAGTCCTAAGGATCCCGGTGACGTTGCCCGACACTCTCACCGAAGGTCCATTGCGGATCTTCGTCAGTGATGGTGCCTCGCTCGACCGTCTGTTGCGTCCGCCCGCCAACGCCGGTGCGCAACCGCTGGGACTTGCCGATACCGTCGCGCAATTGAACCGCAGCCACGCCAACGATCGCGTGTGGGTCACACTGCTCGACCACCAGACACAGGCCGTTACCGCCGCCGTAGCCTTGCCGTCGCTGCCGCCCTCTATCGCGAATGTCATGCAGCCCCTGCGCGGTACGCGGCAGATCTCCTTCACCTCCGAGACCGCCGCCGAGGCCGGTTCCGCACCTGCCGGCGCCGAACTCTCCGGCGCCGAAGTCGTCACTATCCGCATCCGCTGAGGCCCACCATCCGACACACCGTTGCCCTGCTCCTCTCGTTCGCCGTCACCGCTCTGCCGATCGCCGCACAGGGCACCCGGCAGTGGACCGTCAGTCGCTATGAAGAGTTCGAGCGCGGCACACCTACCAACATCGCCGTGCGCAACGACGGCCGGTTGGAGCCGGCCCCCGCACTGCGTGCCATCGCCAGCACCCAGGCCACCTTCCTGTGGTCACTAGCTAGCAGTGGGAACAGCCTCTATGCCGGGACTGGCGCAGCATCCGGCGGATCACAACTCCTGAAGATCGATGAGAAGGGGGCCATTACCACCGCCGCATCCTTTAAAGAGCTCAATGTTCAGGCCGTCCTGCCGCTCCCGGATGGCAGCGTCCTCGCGGCAACCTCGCCTGATGGCAAGGTCTACCGGGTTCGCGGAGGCGGAACGCCTGAAGTAGTTTTCGATGCATCACTTACGACAGAAAAGCCAAAGTATCTTTGGAGCCTTGCCCTAGCCAAAGACGGTGACCTCCTCGTTGCCGCGGGTGCCCCTGCAACCATCTTCCGAGTGAAGCTGGCGGGCACCTCACCGACCGCAACGCCGAAGCCAACGGTCTTCTTCCACTCCGGCGATCAGCACATTCGCTCTTTGCTTGTCGCGCCCGACGGCACGGTCTACGCAGGCTCGGACGGTGCGGGCATCGTCTATCGCATCGCTTCTGACGGCAAGCCCTTCGCGCTCTATGCTGCGCCAAAGCACGAGATCACCACCATGGCTCTGGACGCCGCCGGCAACCTGTACGCAGCCGCCGTTGGTGATCGCAGACCACCCGCGCTGCCGCCACTGCCCGCATCCGGTCAACAGGCTGTCTCCATCACGATCCTGCAACCGGGCTCTGCGATCTCTGCAAACAACAACTCCATTGTCCCGGACGGATCAGAGATCTACCGCATCTCGCCAGACGGCACGCCGCTCCGCCTGGTCGCGCTGCAGCAGGATGTGGTTTATGCGCTGGCCGTACGCAACGGCGCGCTCTATGCGGGCACGGGTAATCGAGGCCGCGTCTATCGCATCGACACGGAGAACGCCGGCGTGTACACCGACATCGCGCACACCGAAGCAAGCCAAGTAACGGCCATGACACCGACCGCGGCTGGACTCGCCATGGTCACCGCAAACAGCGGTAAAGTACTGCAGATCTCCGACGTTGTTGCGGCCAATGCGAGCTACATCTCCGATGTCTTCGATGGTGAGACGACCACCCGCTGGGGACGCGCGGAGGTTACGGGATCGGCAGCCGGCGTCGACCTGTTCGTGCGCTCGGGCAACATCGAAAATCCGCGCGACACGCTCGGCAATCTGTGGTCCGACTGGAAGTCGGTCACCGCGAACCAGACACCCTTGCCCGCTCCCGCGTCGCGTTACCTGCAGTGGAAGGCCGTGCTGAAACCCGGCGCGCAACTGCGCTCCGTCACCATGAACTACCTGCCGCGCAACCTGCCGCCGCAGGTGGACGACATCGCGGTGCAGCCCGGGGCACGCTATACCGGCGGTGGCAGCGCGGCCCCATCGAGCACGGTGGCCATCAGCTTCCGTGGCGCGCCATCGACCGCACCGGCACTTGCCCTGCCGGAATCAGGCGCACCGCCACTGATCGCACAGCGAGACCGAAACGCGGTCACGCTACGCTGGCTGGCACACGATCCCAACAACGACGATCTGATGTTTGCCGTCGACTTCCGCGACGTACACGAGCAAACCTGGCACCGGCTGAAGGACAAGATTAGCGAGCGCGCCTACAGCTTTGACAGTGCCCTGCTACCCGACGGCGAATATGAACTGCGCGTAACTGCAAGCGACGCGCCCGTCCACACAGACGCGGATACGCTGAAAGGCGAGCGAACCTCCGCGCCGTTTAAGATCGACACCACACCGCCCGTCCCTGGCACGCTGACCGCCACAGTCGGCGCCGGCAAGTTGCACGCCACCTTCGACGCAACCGACGCAACGAGCCCCATATCGCATGCGGAGTATTCGGTCGACGCGGGCCCCTGGCAGTATCTGGAGCCAGCGGGCGCGCTCAGCGACAGCAAGTCCGAACACTATGACTTCACCTCCGCCGTCACCGGCACCGGAGAGCACACCGTAGCCATCCGGGTCTTCGACCGAAACGAGAATGCCGTTAGCGTGAAAGCCCTGGCCCGCTAAAGACAAGCCAAATCCGGGTGCCCCACTCATGAAGGCCCCGTCGTCATGAGTGGAGACAACCGACCAAGCCGGGCGCTCCATTTTCGTGAGTGGGCACAACCAACCAAGCCGGTGCCCATTCTTTCGCGGCTTTATCGCAAAAGGGTGGGCTATTCGAGCGAGGCTCGAGCTGCTTCTCCTTCCGATCGTCCCGCCTGCTCCGACACCGCTGGTTGCGCTACGCGCGACACCCCACCCTTTGCTTCGCAAAGAGTGGGGCGCCCGATACTCTGGACACCTGATCTCCCTGCTTAGGGTCGCGTAGGCGATACTAACCACTCATGCGCTTCGAGCTTTTCATTGCCGCTCGCTATCTTCGTGCCAAGCGGCGGCAGGCCGTCATTGGCGTGATCACGGCCATCTCTGTCGCGGGAGTTGCGGCTGGCGTGGCGTCGTTGATCATCGCGCTTGCTATCACCAACGGCATGCGGCGAGACCTGCAATCTCGATTACTCGGCTCGACCGCGCACGTGGACCTGATGAAGTCCGCTGCGGACGGCATGCGAGACTGGCGACCGCTACTCGAACGCCTCCGGAACCGGCCACACGTCACGGCTGCCGCCCCGGGCCTGTACGGACAGGTGCTTATCTCGCGCGGAGCACGTTCTGGTGGCGGGCTCTTGAAGGGCGTCGTCCCCGCGCAGGAGGAGACGGTCAGCGACTTGCTGCAGGCAGTCAAGACCGGATCGTCCGCCCCGCTGAAAAACAACGCCGCGACGACACTACCGCCGGTCGTTCTCGGATCGGACCTTGCCGAGAACATCGGTGCCGGCGTTGGCGATACCGTTCTGGTCACCAGCCCTCAGGGCGAACTGACACCACTCGGCATCGTCCCGAAGTACCAGCGATTTCAGCTTGTCGGTATCTTCCATTCGGGCTTCTACCAGTACGACTCCAGCTATGGCTTCATTCGTCTGTCGGACGCACAGCGGCTGTTCTCGGAACCCGACCTGATTTCCGTGATCAGCTTCAAAGTGGACGACCTGTACCACGCCGACACCATCGGCCGCGAGATTGAACGGGCCGCCGGCCCGGGATTCCAGGCGACCAACTGGATGGATCAGAATCGTGAACTCTTCCGGGCGCTGGCTCTTGAGCGCGTCGTGACCTTCATCGTCATTGCGCTGATCGTCTGCGTCGCCGCGCTCAACATCCTGATCGCTCTCACCATGCTGGTCATGGAGAAGACCCGTGACATCGCCGTTCTAATGAGCTTCGGCGTGCGGCCCGACCAGGTGCGCCGCATCTTCCTGGCACAGGGTCTGCTGATCTCGCTGAGCGGCACGTTGATCGGCCTGATGCTTGGCTACGGCATCTCGTGGGTAGGCGGTCACTACCACTTCATCCAGCTTTCCGCGCAGGTCTACTCGATCGACTACCTGCCCTTCGCGCCGCGGCTGATCGACGGTGTGCTGGTCGCATTTGTGTCGCTTGCCGTGTCGCTTCTGGCGACACTCTATCCGAGTTCGTCCGCCGCAAGGATTCTGCCGGCTGAAGCGTTGCGCTACGAGTAAGCGCCTTCGAGCTTCCTCTCTGTCATCCCTTCCGCTACGGGCATGACAGAGAAGTAGTCGTTGCCTAAGACGCTACTGAGCCCATCCGTTCGCCTTCATCCAATTCAGAAGATTGTCCGTCCACGAGCGCAGATCGGGATTGGCAAGCGCCAGCCCGGCACCGTGCGCACCGTGCTTGTAAATGTGCATCTCCACGGGCACCTTGGCCTTCACGAGCGCCGAGTAGAAGAGGATGGAATTCGCAATAGGAACAGTCGCGTCGTCGGTTGTGCTGAAGAGAAAGGTGGGCGGAGTTTGTGGCGTCACCTGTAGTTCGTCCGACAAGAGCGCAACCATGGCCGGATCGGTCTGCTTGTCGCCCAACAGGTAGGTACGCGAGCCAGCGTGCATTACGGCAGGATCGAACGAGATGACAGGGTAAGCGAGGATCATGAAGTCAGGCCGGCTGGAGACACGGTCGATAGGATCTGCAGCGGAGGCGTTGCCCGCGTCGAAGTGCGTGCCCGCCGTCGCCGTCAGATGGCCACCCGCGGAGAAGCCCCACATACCAACGTGCGCGGGGTCTGCTCCCCACTCCGCCGCATGCGTGCGTGCATAGCGGATGGCACGCGCCGCGTCGCCCTGCTCAATGGGATGGTGGTACTTGGGCCCGAGGCGATACCGCAGAACGATTGCGGCGACACCGTGCTCGGCGAGCCATTCCGCCACCTGGTAGCCCTCGTATTCGATCGACAGGTGCACATAACCACCACCGGGCGCCACCACAACGACGGTCTTCGTTGGATTGACACGCGGCAGGAACAGCGCGACGGCAGGAACGTCCGCTTCGTCTGTGCCCTGCGCGCCGGGAGCGCCTGCGGGCCAAAGCGGAGTCCACGCATGGCCATCCGGCGGAGCGATGATGGTCATCCCTGGCGGCGGGGGGAACGTACTGGTGAACTTCCCGGCTGCGGCAGTCTGTGCAGCGGCAGCGGGAGTTGGTGCAGAGGTCTGGGCAGCTGCGCCGAGAGCGAACAGGGCGGCGCAAACGGAAGCGAGTACCTTGGTGGTCTTCATACGAGAGACCAGCCTACACGCCAGCCGCTAACCCTGCCAGCCGTGCCAACGAGCTGTCCGTCGAATGATCTCCTCCATCGTTACGCCATTTCGAAGTCCCAGCTCCCTTTCCGCCTTTTCAACCGAAGGAACGTACCGCGAAACAGGCGCACCTGGAGCAGGCTTCTTGGCCACTTCAATCAAGATCGATGGATTCAGGACGTCGCGCACAGCCTCCGCCAACTGCAGGATCGAGAGGCTCTCACCGGAACCAGTGTTATATGCGGCGCGGTCCGGCGCACGGAAGAGCATGGTCCACAGCCACACCGCAAGGTCGCCGCCATACTGATAGGAACGCGTCGGTGTGCCGTCGCCCGCGATCCGGATGGGGCCTCCAGCCAGTGCATCACGAATGAAGTTGCCGAGAGCGAAGTGCATGTCCAACGGAAGGTGCGGTCCGCCGATCGCATACGCACGCGAAAAAATCGTTGCGAAGCCGTACTGCCGTCCGTAGACGGCACACATCAGTTCACTGGCGCGCTTCCCCTCAGCGTAGACGGAGTTGAAGTCTGTGGGATCCGGCGCGCCAGCGTAACTTTCTGGAAGATGGACGATCTCGCTGGGCTGCCGACCGTAGACTGCGCCGGAACTGGTCAGGAGAAGGCGTTTGCAACCACATTGCGCCGCGAACTCCAGGGTGCGCTCCGTACCCCGAAGAATCGTTGAGAGCATCTCCACCGGCTGCTCCGCCTGCTGCTTCGCACTGGCTTCTGTCGCGCCGCAGATGATGAACGGAAACTGGCCATCCGGGAATGCGAAGTCTCTCGCATCTCCTTCATACATCGTGATAAGGTCGTCCGCGAACAGATGCGGCATCTTGGCACGAAAGACATCAGGCCGACGTGAAAGCAGCACCGCGTTAGCGCGCAGGTCGAGCGCGCGATTGGTGTAGCTGAGGCTTTCCAGCAGCCACGCACCGAAGGTGCCGGTACAGCCCGTCATGAAGATACTGCGGCCGCGCAACGGCTCCCAGATTTCGCGCGTGGCAGCAAGGATCGCCGCCAGATCGCTCTCCGGGATTGGCTTTGCGGCCGTCATCTACTTCGTAACCTTCGCATCCGTATCGCCGCTGATGTAGCGGTATACCTTCGCCGCAACTTCCGGCTCGAGATCGGGCGACATGAAATGCAGCGGGTTCGATTCCATACTGCCTGCTTCGGTGATGCGGCTCATGATCTTCGGGAAGTAAGTCTGCTTCGGATCCACACGAACAAGGAACGCCGCAGGCCCCGGTGCATTGAAGCGCTTGAGGAACTCCGGATCGGTTTCAAAGCCGGGCTGCAACGTCATCACGGGAATGGTGTAAGCCGGAAAAAGCAGATTCCAGTCCGGCAGACCAAGGCCCGTTTCGATGTCGCAACCAACGTAGTGGCCTTTGAAGTAATTGATCTGCGACATGCGAATCGAAGCATAGCCATGATCGTCATTGATGAAGATCTTCAGATTCAGCTTCTGAGCGCGGACGGTACCAAGCTCTTGGAGATTCTGCGAGAAGCCACCATCACCTTCCATCAGGATGGTTCGACGCCCCGGCCACGCAAGAGCAGCGCCAATGGCTCCGCCAAGACCATAGCCCATGGAAGCAAGCCCCTTGGTCGTCTGGCTGATCTGACCTCGCTTCAGGTCCCATACCTGCATGGCGGAGGTATACGCTCCGCCGCTCGAGCAAGGGATGACAATGTCGTCACCGGTCGACAGAGCCGAAAGCTTCTCATTGAATTCGAACGGCGAAAGATAGCCCTCTGCCGTTACGTTCTGCGGATCGTTTAGCGGAAGTTCGCGCCGCACGGAGCGTGCGAAGTCGATCCACTCGGACCAGTCGCCGGGCTTCGTTGAACTAAGCTCACGCAAGACGCCGTTGGCGTCAGCGCAGATGGGCACGTCAACGCGGGGGTGTCCCTTGGAAAGCTCGCGCTGATCGATCTCGACCTGCACCAGCTTTGCGAGAGGAGCGAACTTCTGCCAGTTGAACCCCGTTTGCTGCAGACCAAGCCGTGTGCCCAACGCTATGACAAGGTCAGCCTGTTGCTGAATGATGTTGGCCGAACGCTGACCGAAGGTGTTGGGACGACCAAAGTAAAACGGATGGTCAGAGGGCACACGATCCATGCCGTTCCAGGTCACCATCAGTGGCAGATTGCTTTCCGCGAGGGCTGGCAGCAGATCACGAATAAGCTTCCGATCGATGCCGCCACCGATCAGAAGCATGGGACGCTTCGACGCGGAGAGCAAACTCCTGATTTCTGCGATCTGCGCCGGTGTAGCGGATGGAAGCGCTGGACCCGCCGGGGATCCCGACGCGTTGCTGAGAGCGACTTCATCCACATTCGCTCCCTGCACGTCCAACGGCACCTCGAGAAAGACGGGGCCTTTACGTCCATAGCTGCCAGCCTGACTCCATTCATTGAAGGTCTGCTGATCGATAGTGTGATCCATCAACACAGACTTCACGCTGATGGGCGCCGCCAGCGCCACGCCATCCGCTTCCTGGATGCCGCGTTGCCGCACTTTTCCGTGGGAGAGATCGGCGACCTTGACCTGCCCACCGATCACCAGCAGTTCGTGGCTCTCTAGAAAAGCAGCTGCCATCGCAGTGACAACATTTGTGAAACCGGGGCCAGCGGTAACGAGGGCGAAGGCTCGCTTCCCTTCGCCAAGCTCCGTGAGGTATTCCGCCGCGATACCGGCAGCGACCTCGTGCACGACTGGGATGCAGGTGAAGCGATGGCTGCAGCTCTCAAGCAGGTGCATGATATTTCCGCCGCCGAGAAAGAAACAATGGGTGTAACCAAGCTCGACCAGCCAGTCGGCCATCAGGTCGGAATACTTCTTCATGCGTATGCCTCTACGATTTGTTCTACGGCTCGCCGCACTGCACTGAGGGTGCTTTCTGTACGCGGCTCTTTGCTGATAACGACACTGCCGTCGTGCGCAATCAGGATCAGTGCGTAGAAGTCCTTGCCATGCTTTTTGTCGGAGACAAAGCGTTCCAGCACATCTTCTACTGATAACTTGCGCAGCTGCTCGGACAGGCCTGCATCGCTGCGAATCATCTCGCTCAAGTGACTGCGCAGCCTTGCGACGCGGGTCACCGCGCTGTAGTCGACGCCAGAATTTTGCTGATAAGCGATCGCACACTCGATGCCTAGACCCACTGCGATGCCGTGCGAAATTGCGAAGTGGGAGGCGCCTTCCATCGCATGACCAAAAGTGTGACCGAAGTTAAGCAGCAGCCGTTCCTTCTTGTCGAATTCATCCACTTCGATGAACCACTTCTTGGCGAGCAAACTGTTGATGATGACGCCCTCAAGGCGGTCGCTCGGCATGCTGGTGGACGGACTAAAGCTCAGGTGCTTGTCGAACGCTTCTTCGCCGCGGCAGAAGCAGATTTTCACCGCTTCAATCAGGCCACTGGCACGCTGATCGACCGGCAACGTCTGAATAAACTCTGGATCAATCAACACCTGCTGCGGCGGATGAAAGGTGCCGACAAGATTCTTGTACGGCCCGACGTTGATCGAAGACTTACCACCGATGCAGGAGTCGACCATCGCAAGGACGGTCGTCGGAACATAGGTCCAGCGCAAGCCGCGCATGTACACGGAAGCGATAAATGCCGAGAGATCCTGGATGATGCCGCCGCCGACTGCGACTAACTCAGTGGAACGATTCGCGCCGCTGCGTCTCATCTGCTCAATGAGAGCGGGCGAAGCTTCGAGAGATTTGTTTGTTTCTACAGCCTCAACAAAGAGCGGTCCGGTACCGACGGTCGGGTAAGTTGGTTGAAAGAACGCATCAGCAACTACGGAAGCCGATGCTTTTTCTGCAACCCAGCGCGTCCACGCTCCCGCTTCAACGGTCACGCTGTATTCGCCGGTTGAGGACTGGATGTTAAACGATGCGGACACGGCTGAACCCCAGATCGGCCGCGATGAATTGGCCGGTAATGCCGGTATTTTCCGGCGAACAGAGAAACAGCACAGCAGCACTTACGTCTTCAAGCGAAGGCAGGCGACCAAACTGTGTTGCGGCGGTCAGACGATCGATCTGTTCCGCGGAAAGGTTCTTGCGGGTCATCGGGGTCTCAAGCGCTCCGGGCAGGACAGCATTGACCAGGTGGCCATCGGAGGCAAGGTCCGTGGACAGCGAGAGAACCATGCCCTCTACCGCAGCCTTGGTCATGCAGTAAGTCAGTTTTGACTGCCGCGCAAGATTTTGCCAGATGGAGCTGATGACGCAAAGCTTTGCCGGTGCGCGTAACTTACCGGCATTCATCAAGCCCTGCAACGAAGCCAGAACGTAAAGGCAATTTGCCCGGTAGATATCGAGGTGCTTTTCAAGATCCACGTCAGTAATGCTGTCATTAACGTTGGCGCCTTGCGCCCAGCAGACTGCGTCAAAAGGCTCGGCCTGAGCCAAGGATGAGTCGGCAAAGTTTGAACCGTCAGAAGGATCGTAAGCGAAGACACTCGCCGCATCGTTCGTTTCGGGGGTATGCCGCGCGACAGCCGTGACATCCCATCCCCGCGCAGCAGCGGACGCCACCAGCGAACTGCCGATGGCGCCGCTTGCACCGAAGACGAGGAAACGATGACTCATACCCGAAACCACCTACGAGTTGAGCACTGCCCAGCGCTTCTCCAGCATGTCGATGCGCTTGGAGTCTTCCTTCTCAATCGAGCCGTAGTATTCACGCTTGTTCAGCAGCCACAGCAGCTCAAAGTGAACCGCGTTCAGCAGGCCCTGATCGATGTGCGGAGCGTTAGCTGCGTGGCCGTCGAAGATGACTTTACGGGTTTCAAAGCGGGTCAGGTGAACCGCGGCCATTTCCTTCAGAACAGGGATGGAATCACTGGACACACCGCCACCGACGACGAGATCGAGACCACGCGACTTGGCTGCGGCCGCAGTCTTCAAAACGTAGTCGGTCACTTCTCGGCCGTTAATGGCCTCGCGTCCGAGAGAAGCGGACAGCGAGAAGTCAACGCGTCCGAAGACGATGCCAGCGATCTCAGGCGCGGCAGCGGCGAAGTCAGCCATCTCATCCAGAACGTTGAAGGCGTTGATGGTCTCAAGATTAAAGAGGAAATCAGTATCGTCCTGCTCGTCCTTCGGGTAAACCTTATCGACTGCCTCAGCAAACTTCGACAGTGCATAACGGCTCTCGATCATCGGGGCGATGATGTAATCCACACCGATCTGCTTCGTCTCCATGAGGTCGCGCATCGCCTCACAGCCACCGATCTTCACGGCCAGCTCCAGACCAGCCTTGCGGCAGATCTCCACCAGGCGCAGCAGCTCGTCAACGCGAGTACCTTCAGCTTCGTACTCCGCCTTGACGGCGAGGTATCCGTATTCGTCTTTGCCTTTCTTCAACAAGTCGAGCATCTTGCGTTCGCGCACATTCATTCAGCTATCCGCCCTTCTGTGGTGCAGTTTGTTTATGCAGGCGCTATGTGCCGCAAAACTGGGTTCAGGATCAGTTGGTAGATGCAATCGGCAGCATTTTGCTCTGCTTGCAGAATGTCAGGATCGTCCCTGCGATGTGGTCCAGCATGGGCTCGGTGAGCCCTGGGAAGACACCCACCCAGAAGACATTGCTCATGACAAAGTCTGTGTTCGGCAGCTCGCCCACCACGCGGAATTCTGCATGCTCATAGGCCGGCTGCCGCGTCAGATTGCCCGCGAATACCAGGCGCGTGCCGATCTTCGCCGCTTCGAGCGCCGCTGTCAGCTGGTCGCGCGTGAAGGGAGCATCCTTGCGAACGCCGATAACGAAGCCGAACCAGCTTGGGTCGCAGCCAGGAGTCGCCTCTGGCAGCAGCAGCCATTCCGAGGCAGGCTGCAGCGCTGCCTTTAGATAATCAAAGTTCTTGCGACGCTTGGCAATAAACTCCGGCAGCTTTGCAATCTGCGATACACCCAGGGCGGCCTGCATGTCGGTTGCCTTCAGGTTGTACCCGATGTGGGAGTACGTGTACTTGTGGTCGTAGCCGCACGGCAGCGTGCCCAGTTGCCAGTCGAAGCGCTTGCCGCAGGTGTTGTCGACACCCGGTTCACACCAGCAGTCACGCCCCCAGTCACGGTAGCTGTCGATGAGTACCTGCAGGGCAGGCTTGTCCGTCATGACAGCGCCGCCCTCTCCCATGGTGATGTGGTGCGCGGGATAGAAGCTGACCGTGGAGATGTCTCCCCAGGTACCCGCCATCTTCCCGTTGAACGAAGCGCCAAGTGCATCGCAGCAATCTTCCACAAGCCACAGGTTGTACTTCTTACAGAACGCCGATACGGCTTCCAGGTCGAAGCAATTGCCCAATGTATGCGCAATCATTACGGCACGCGTCTTTTCGGACCGAGCCGCTTCCAGCAGGGTAACGTCCACCTCATAGCTGGGCAGTGCAATGTCAATGAAGACAGGGATGCAGCCGTTCTGAATGATCGGGTTGACCGTCGTCGGGAAACCGGCGGCAACCGTGATGACTTCGTCGCCCGGCCTGATCTGTCTGTCGCCAAGTTTCGGCGAAGTGAGCGCGGAGAAAGCCACCAGATTTGCGGAGGATCCGCTGTTCACCAGGGACGCGGACCGTACGCCAACAAAGCGCGCCAGCTTGCGTTCGAAGTCCTTCGCCCAGCGGCCGGTCGTGAACCACGAGTCGAGCGCGGAATCAACCACGGCGCTGATATCAGCCGCGTCGATTACCTTTCCAGAGACAGGAACATTGCTGGCGTTAGGGACGAAGTCTTTCGGGGGGAAAGCTTCTGCATGGTACGCCTCTACCAAGTCAAGAATCTGCTGACGAAGAGCTTGGGCCTTGTCGGTCATGAATATCCTGTAGCTTACAGTAGACGGCTGTCGGACGCATCCGGGCTGTCTATCGTACTCTTAATATCTGGCAAATTCGGGCGGGGCCTCAAAAGATGCCCCGGGATGAGGAAGCATGAAAGCAGTGATACTTGCCGGCGGGCTGGGTACGCGTTTGAGCGAAGAAACCGGTCTGCGTCCCAAGCCCATGGTGGAGATCGGCGGTCGTCCGATTCTGTGGCACATCATGAAGATCTACTCGCACTATGGCATCAACGAGTTCATCGTGTGCTGTGGCTACAAGGGCTATGTCATCAAGGAATACTTCGCCAATTACTTCCTGCATATGTCCGACGTCACCTTCGACATGAAGAACAATGCCATGACGGTCCATCAGTCCGTTGCGGAGCCATGGAAGGTGACGCTGGTCGACACCGGCGAGAGCACGGGAACGGGCGGCCGGCTGCGCCGCATTCGGCAGTATCTGGGTGACGACGAAGCCTTCTGCATGACCTATGGCGATGGCGTCAGCGATGTGAACATCACCGAACTCATCGAGTTCCATAAGTCCCATGGCAAGGAAGCGACGTTGACGTCCATCCAGCCAAGTGCCCGCTTTGGCGCGCTCGGCCTGAAGGACAATCACGTCTACGCCTTCCAGGAAAAACCCAAGGACGAGGGTGGCTGGATCAATGGCGGATTCTTTGTTTTGTCGCCACGAGTGCTCGATGAAGTAAAGAATGATGAATGGATGTTCGAGCGCGAACCCATGGAAGCCCTGGTCGAAAAGGGCCAGGTCCAGGCGTTCTTCCACCACGGCTTCTGGCAGGCGATGGATGCCCTTCGCGATAAGCATCAACTCGAAGATCTCTGGTCGAAAGGCAAGGCACCGTGGAAGCTCTGGTAACTGGTCCGGACAAAGCTGTTTGGCAGGGTAGGCGTGTCTTCCTGACGGGCCATACCGGCTTCAAAGGCGGATGGCTCGCATTGTGGCTGGCGAAGCTGGGCGCAAATGTGCGCGGTTATGCGTTGGATCCCTACACGACGCCGAACCTGATTGACGTTGCGCGGATAGGCGACGTCATTGAAGACACGCGCGGGGACATCAACGATCTGGAGAAGATCACGGCCAGCATGACCGAGTTCGCTCCGGAGATCGTGATCCACATGGCCGCGCAGCCACTCGTTCGGCTTTCATACGTCGATCCCCTGCTGACCTACCGGACGAACGTCATCGGCACAGCTAACGTGCTCGAAGCCGTGCGCAAGACGCCCAGCGTACGAGCTGTGGTCTCCGTAACGACCGACAAGTGCTACGAGAACAAAGAGTGGGCATGGGGCTATCGCGAGAGCGATCCCCTGGGCGGCTACGACCCCTATTCGTCCTCGAAGGCGTGCGCCGAGATTGTGACGGCGGCCTACCGGCAGTCGTTCTTCAACGTGGCCACGTTTGACCAGCACCGGTGCGGCATCGCAACAGGCCGCGCGGGCAATGTCATTGGCGGCGGCGACTGGTCCGACGATCGCCTGCTGCCCGACCTGGTCCGCGGCTTCCTTCGCGGCGAATCCGTTCGCATTCGCCGGCCGAAGAGCATCCGCCCCTGGCAGCACGTGTTGGAGCCACTTTGGGGCTACATGCGGCTCGCCGAGGAACTGTATAAGGGCAACTCATCTGCAGCTGCCGGGTGGAACTTCGGACCGCAGGACGACGATGCGTGGCCGGTGTCGCGCATCGTGGAGAAGATGGTCGATGTCTGGGGAGATGGAGCCAAGTGGACACTGGATCCTGATCCAGGCGTTCATGAGGCGGGCTACCTGAAGCTCGACGCATCGAAGGCGCGCGCTGACCTCGGCTGGCGACCGTCGCTCCGCATGGACACAACGCTGGAGTGGCTTGTCCGCTGGTATCGCGCGCAAGCTGCAGGCGACGACATGCAGGCACTGACGCTCAAGCAGATTGCCGACTACGAGACGCTGCTCAAGATGAGCGCCTGACACTGTTTCCTACTTCCTGAACTGGTATCCTGCACCCATGACCACCGTTGACGTTCTGTTCCATTTCGCCGCGGCGCCAAGCGAACGCTCTGTGCTGGCCCTCGCGAGCATTCGCGAGGTCTATGGCATTCGCCGCGTCACGCTCGACGAGCGCGCCGGCACTATCGGCATCGAGTACGACGCAACACGCCTGAATGAGCCTGTGGTGCGGCAGCTGCTGCGCCGCGCAGGTATCGAGATCGTCGATCCACCCTCCCTCGAAGAACCGCTGGAGCAGGACGATCCGGCTGCACTTCCCGCATAGTATTTCCACTGTGTGAGAGTTGCGTCATAGCCTCTCTCTTGGTATCTTGAGTAAGCGCGCTTTGACGGTGTTGAAGCGACAGTGTGCACCCGTAGCTCAGCTGGATAGAGCAATTGGCTACGAACCAATAGGCCGGAGGTTCGAATCCTTCCGGGTGCACCATAAAAGATCTACGAAGGGCCACTCAACCGAGTGGCCCTTTCGCTTGCGCGTTCTACGACGACAGACTGCACTCGCGTCATGATGGTGCCTCTAGTAGCCACGCATGATCCCCGTCCCGCGCGACTGCAACGGCAGGGTTGACCATTTCAATGCGTTCGCCAGGCCCTCTCGTTTCATTCGGCAGCTCCCGTGGGCTGCGAGGTGCAGAGCGCATGCACGTTGCGTTCCAAGACGCTGAGTAGTCAGTGACAGCGGCGTCTGCAGAATGATGCGGCGGCTTCCCTTGATGCTCAAAGACGACATTCTGTCGTGACCGCCAGATTGATGGAGAATGCTCACGTTCCTTCGAAGGGGCCTAAGCATCGTGCGGTCCGTTTCGTGAAGAAATACGACTTACAAAGCAAAACTACAAATATTCGCCGCTCAAACCGATTAAGCCTTCGAAAACTATTGCGGGTTCCCTTGAAAATGAAGTCAGTTGCGCGCATCGAGAAAGTATTTGTTCGGGCAGCCGCCGACACGATGTAGGCGAGTGACTACGGCTTTTCTGGGTATGCTTCGGGCACGAAAGGAGCTTGCCCACATGAAGAGTGAAATCACAAAACTGCAGAAGCATTGGACACACCCGGTTGTAACTGTCGTCAAGATGGAAACCGCTCAATATGGCTCCATCTACAGCAGCATTGACCACTTCCTTCCAGGCAGCAGTGCTGGATACGCCAGCTAAATTGCTTGCCTGACTGAAGGCTTTGAGCCGCCGCAACAGGCGGCAATTATCTCTCCTGATCTGTGGGACAACTTCTCGCGACTTTACCGTGGGCTGTGGACGACCAGACTCATATGCCCACGTGGTGACCACGCAGGACTACATAGCATGCGGCATGAGAACGACAATCGACGAAGCCGTAGCGTTCGTATCCTTGATCACAAGTGAAAAAGGCCCTCGCAGGGCCTTTTCTCTTGCATCGCAGCATTCGTTCTAGCGCTCGCCCCACTTCAGCTTGGAACGAAGTACGCTGAACAGACCGTGCTCGCCGAGCCGCACGAGTCGCACGCGGTACTTCGATTGCCGGCACCGAAGCTGATCGTGCAACTTCAATTCGACTGCCTCCTGGCCATCGACCGTCAGGTACGTTTGATCGGCGATGCCTTCCACACAAACGCGCACTTCCGTGTCGCCCGGCACAACGATCGGCCGCAGCGTCAGCAGGTGCGGACAGATGGGTGTGACGATCATGGCGTTCACGCTTCCCATCACGATGGGGCCATTGGCCGCGAGGTTGTAGGCCGTGGAGCCTGTCGGGGTCGAGACGATGATGCCATCGGCGCGAAAGCGCGCGACCAGTTGGCCACCAAGCTCGATGATGTAGTCACCCATGCGCGCGATTGCGCCCTTTGCGATGACGACGTCGTTCAGCGCGTCCCATTCCTTGTAAACTGCGCCATCGCGAACCAGTTCAGCGTGCATCATGCCACGCTGATCCACCTTGCACGAACCTTCGCGCCAGGCGTCGAGCGTCTGATACAGCTCGGACAGAGGAACTTCCGTAAGGAAACCTAACGAACCAAGATTAGCGCTGAGAATCGGCGTATCCGTGCGCGCAAAAGAACGCGCAGCAGAGAGCAGTGTGCCGTCGCCTCCGAGAACGATCACCAGTTCCGGGCACAGCTTGGGCATATCATCCCGGGCAAGTCCCTTTTGGCCCATGTACTCCGCGCTGGTTTCGTCCAGGGCCGGGGTGTAGTTATGGCTTTCAAGCCAATTCACAAGCTCTGGAAGCAGATCGACTAACTCCGGCTTCTGCGGCTTGGAGATGATTGCAACGTGCGGCATAGGCACAAGTGTACTTCTCTCAGCCGCCGAATCGGGCATAGAGCAGAAACTCACGATTGCCTTCCGCGCCGGTGATCGGCGAGTCCGTGACATCGACCGTTACTCCACCCGCCTCAGCAACCGCGCCTCGGACGCGATCAATCGCAATCTCGTACGCAGCCGGATCGCGCACAATGCCTCCCTTGCCCACCCACTCGCGGCCAGCTTCAAACTGCGGTTTCACCAGCGTCACGGCCTCGCCCCGCCACTGCTGTTCTGCAGGAGCAAGGGAACGCACCACAGCCGGCACCACCAGCGTTGCAGATATAAAGGAGACATCCATTGCAAAAAAGCTCGGTGCCACATCAGGGGCCAATGCAGGAGTGGCCGACTGGGCCAGTGCGGAAGACTGCGTGAGGAGCACGCCCGGCTCCAGCAGACGCGCATTTGTGCGCTCCATCAGGCCGACGCGCGCATCATTGCGCATGGACATATGCATCTGCCCGTAACCGGTATCGACCGCCAGCACCGCGGCTGCGCCGGCCTGCAGCATACAGTCTGTAAATCCGCCGGTGGATGCACCAATATCCACGCAGAGCCGACCTCGCAGATCGATATCCCAACGATCCAGTGCGCCGCGCAGCTTCAGGCCACCGCGACTGACGAAGGGCATGCCTTCCCCGAGGATGCGAATGGCAACATCTCCATCCACAGCGGCACCGGCCTTGGTCAGCTTCTGTTCGGCGACAAGAACACGGCCCGCGAGAATCAGCCCTGTCGCGCGCTCCCGCGAGGGCACCATGCCACGCTCCACCATTACTTTGTCCAACCGTTGCTTAGCCATGTACCCCGCCTCTTTCCATCCTCTCAAATGCCCAACATTTCGGAATGCGCGTTACACTCATCGGGAGGTTTGCGAGGCACAAGTCCTGTTTGAAAGATCAGGCCGTGCACTGCGAACACAACGATTCACACTGTCAACAAATATGCCTCCTTCCGACTCCCCATTCGGTGACATCACGCCGCGGCCCAATCCACAGGAGCCGTTTGCGCGTTCTTTCGTTAGAGAGAGCGAGATGGCCCCATCGAGTGATGACGGTCTTCTGCTCCGTGCCATCCAGCGGGGTGACGAGGGCGCAATGGCGACCATCTTCGACCGCTACAGCAGGGTTGTGTACTCGGTCGCGCTCCGTGTCTTGCGTGATCCGGCTGCAGCCGAGGACGTGTTGCAAGACATATTTATGCAGATCTGGCGCAAACCCGAAAGCTTTGTCTCCACCCGAGGATCGCTCGGTGGATGGCTTTCGGTCGTTGCCCGCAATCGCTCCATCGATGCTCTACGCCGTCGCAAGCCGTCTGATTCCGTAGAGGACGTTGTGCTTGCTTCGCCTTTTAACCTCGCTGATGACTCTGAGCGCACCGTGATGATGGAACGCGCACGTGGTGTCATCATCGGGCTGCCCGTGGAACAGCGCAAGGTAATCGAGATGGCCTTCTTTGATGGCCTGACACATTCGGAGATTGCAGAGCTTACCGGTGACCCTCTGGGCACGGTGAAGACGCGGATTCGCACCGCTCTGCTGGTTCTCAGAAAGGCGATGCACGCGTGAGCAACCAGCCGGTTACAGCCGAAGATCTTTATCTCTACGCGATGCAGCTCCTGGAGCCGGAGGAGCAGACACGCCTTGAGAACTTCCTGCTGCAGTCGCCTGAAGCGCGCGCAGAACTTGCCAACGTGCGCGGCGATCTTGCGCTGCTCGCCCTGTCCGCTGAGTCGGTCGCACCCCCAGCGCTGGCTCGCCAGCGCCTGTTGAAGGAAGTGGCGCGAGAGAAGAAGGCTGCGCCTGCTCCCACGCTGATCAACCGCGCCAGCCAGGCGCCAGCCGCGGCAGACGCGCCACACGTCTCGGAATCGTCGACGAGCGTCCTCGATCGGAAACCGCTTCAGGCCGACAGCAGCAAACCCTCCCACGACGCACCTCTGCCGATGCGCTCTTACGCTGAAGACGAAGAGGCGCCGCGACGCAACATCTTTGCCGTGATGATGCCATGGGCAGGGTGGGCCGTGGCCGCTGGTCTGGCTGTCAGCACTTTTGACCTGTATCACCGGTCCCAGGATTTGCAGGACAAGGTCGCCTTCGCAAACGCCAGCGTCGTGCGTGCCACAACGAACTCTGCAAAGGCGCAACAGGTATTGGAAACACTGCGTTCCGGCGCGGCGCAACGCTTCCAATTGACCAAGCAGAACTCGCAGCCGATCCCATCCGCGCGGGTCACCTACCTGGCTGAGAGCGGATCTCTCGTCTTCCAGGGCAGCAACATGGAACAGCTACCGCCCGAGAAGACCTATGAGCTCTGGCTGATCCCCGTAGGAGAGGGTCGTCAGCCCATCCCTGCCGGCACCTTCAAGCCGGACGAACGTGGCTACGCCAGTGTGATCCTGCCGCAACTGCCCAAGGGCGTGCTCGCCAGCACCTTCGGCGTGACTATGGAAGATGATGGTGGTTCGCAGACACCGACGCTACCGATCCTGATGATCGGTTCCTAGCGCGCCCCACAAAGCAACGTCCAGACGCAAAAGGGGGAGCCGTGACGGCTCCCCTTCTTGTGTTCCTTCATCGATTGAATAGCCTACTGAGCGATACGCACCGAGACTCCATACCCCTGCAGCGGAATGGACGTTGAGAGCACATCCGTGTCCGTCCGGATGATGTACAGGCTCTGGGAGTTCTTCGCTGTCACCAGCACCTTGCCCGTCGGATCTCCCGCCACCGCGCCAATCCAGTTCAGGTTCGAAGGGATGGTGAGGTTTCCCTGAGCATCAGCCTGCTTTGGCAAGGTGATGGTCTTGGTAGCCACCATACTGTTCATATCTACCACCGTAACCGTTCCGTCCGTAGCGTTGGCCACATAGGCCTTGCTCAGATCCTGTAGAACGGCGACCTGCACGGGGCCAACTCCAACTGGCACGGTAGCCAGAACCGTGCCAAAGTTGGCGGCGTCCGTGGGGTTGGTCGCATCGCACGCCGTGTTACCGGTCAAGGCGATTTGCGAGCAGAGCGCGACGTTGATGATGCTGAGAGAACCGGGCGTGGTGCCGGTGCCGGCGTTGAGCACGGCAATCTCGTTCACTGCCGGAGCCAGATCAGCCCAAATCGGATTCACGCCCACGTTGACCGTGCGGTCGAGAACATTCCCCTGCACATTGATGACGGTGACCGTTCCATTTCCAGTGCCGTTGCCCTTGTTGACGACGAACGCCCGGCGGCTGTCTGCCGTCATGATGCCGTAGATCGGGCTAATACCGACTGGGATGCTGGCTGAAATGACGTTGTTCGTGCCGTTCTCAATCGCCGTGGCAGTGCCGACGGAAGTTCCTGGAGTGGCACCCTGGCTAAGCGTGTAGACACGCTGCGAGCTCGACAAGCCCACGGTGTAGACCGGGTTCGCTGGTACCGGCAAATCCTGCCGTGCTGTGGGAGGAGCGCCGCCTGTCAGTACGGAGACCTGGCTCAGCCCGGGCTCAGTGATGTAGATTGCACCACTGCCCGATCCAGGATTGACCTGCGTGGGAGCCGCACCTGCCGCGAGCGACGATTGACGAACGGCATTCGTCATCAGCCCGGAAGCGCTCGTGAACGAGTCGACGAGAACGCTGTTGGAGTGCAGGACGTAGGCCTCGCCCAGAGGATCAACCCCCAGGTAGGACGGCAATGGAGCCACCGAGGCATTCGCGATGTTGGTCTCACCGAAAACGTCCACCACCGTGATCAGGCCGTTCTTTCCATTGCCCGGATCAGACAGAGCGGTCGCATAGACCGTGGGCTGACTGGACGGCCCAACCGGATTGATGGCGCTGACCACCGGCCGATAGTTGTTGCCGCAACCGGCAAGAAAAAATACCGCCGCAGCCGAACCCAGGGTGAGGGCTGACGCGCGAGACATCTGACGTGGAACTGAGAACAAAAGCTGCTCCTGCACTGGGAGCACTGGGCCCCACCAAGCATCATTGTAACGGAACGAAGGAGATTGCCGGCACCTTGGAAGATGCTGGCATAGACTTCCCTCTCGGTAGACGGCGCAACGCCGCCTTTGAAGAAAGTACGACCGCTTTTTCTTGAGACTACGCGAAGCGCTTTACAACTCTTCCTTGCCTTCCATCCAGCGCTTAGCCCATCCCGCCTCAACATGCATGCGGAGAAACGTGTAGCTCAACATCTCGTGGGCTACCCGCTGGAAATGACCCCACCCGGACAGGTTACCGAACGGCGCGCGCGGTGATGTCAGAACATTCAGCCCCTGCCGCCGGCAGAGTGCTCGAATCCGGAAGAGGTGCGTCCCGTCACTGACGACGATCACCCGCTTCCATCCGCGCTGCCGCGCGATGTCGGAGAGTATTTCGGCCTGCTGCTCCGTACTGATCGATTCCGTCTCTGCAATGATGCTGTCGTAGGGCACGCCCTGAGCCAGCAGATAATCTCGCCCGACGCCACCCTCCGTCTGCCCGCTACGCCCGTCCGCAGAGCCTCCGAGCGTGATGATCACCGGCGCCATGTCGCGCCGGTAGAGCGACACCACCTTATCCAGCCGTGCGTGGAAGACAGGAGACGGGTGCCCAACATACTGTGCGGCCCCGAAGACGGCAATAGCGTCCGACGGCTGCGCCTGGTCCTCCCTGGCTACGCGGTCGATGCGCAAATACAGACTGGCAAACCACACGCCGGCAACCAGCACAAGAACGACAAAAAGCGTTCGGAACGGATGTCCCTCCCTGCTTCGCCGTTTTCGCGATCTTGCTGCCATAAGGTTTGCGCCCGGTTCTTTCGTTGAACGACTGCCCGTCTACTGAAGTGCCAAAGCGATCTCGTGGGTTGGAATGGCCCCTTCGCGCAGGATCATCCACGAGTTGCCGCCACCGCTAAGGTCCACGATCGTCGTTGGAACGGTCCGCGCCGTTGGTCCACCGTCGACGATCAACGGGATCCGGTCGCCAAGCTGCTCGCGCACGCAGCGAGCGTGCGTGCACTCCGGATGGCCAGCAAGGTTCGCGGAGGTGGCCGTGATGGGCAGTCCGAGCTTTTCCACAACGGCACGCGCGATAGGCGCCTCCGGAACGCGCAAGGCAACATTGCCCGTATGCGCGGTCACACGAAGTGGCAGACGCGATCCAGCCTTGACGATGATCGTCAAAGGGCCGGGCCAGAACTTCTCTGCCAGCCGGTCAAATGCAGTGTCAATATCGCGCGCCAGTTCGTACCCCTGCGACAGGTTGGCGATCAGCAGAGACAAAGGCTTGTGTTTGGCTCGGGTCTTCAATTCGTAGATCTGCTCAACGGCTCGCAGATTCACCGGGTCTACGGCAAGACCGTAGAAGGTGTCAGTCGGCATCGCGACGACCATACCGCTTTCGAGCGAACTGGCGACATACCGCACCAGGTCTGCTTCAGGCTCATCCGGGTTCATCCGCAACATCTCTGCCGACATGCACTCTCCAAGGCCAAACAGTCAAGCGGTTCCCATACCAGCGAAGCAGCGCCCAAAACAGCACGGTAGCACATTGGCAATGCTTCGTTGATCGAAGGAACCACGTAGAATCCGCATGATGCCGGAACGGATTACAAGCAAGACGAATACCCGCGTGCGTGCCCTGCGATCTGCACTGCAGACCAGGCGCGGCGAAACGGTTGGGATCGAGGGCTTTCACCTGGTGCGCGAGGCCGTGGCCAGCGGCCTGCTGCTGACGACCCTCTATGTTCGCGACGACCAGGCGGGCGTACTGGATCAACTGCCTGAGGACGCGGCACGCGAAGTCCTGCTGCTCTCGCGCGAGGCGTTCGACAGCGCCGCGGCGACGGAACAGGCCCAGGGGATCGCCGCTATGCTCGACCGGCCCGCCCAGTCGTATGTGCCACGGACGGGCGATCTCGTATTGCTGGCCGATGGCATCCAGGACCCCGGCAACCTGGGGACGCTGATCCGCTCCGCCGAGGCCTTCGGTGCCTCGGCTGTGGCTCTCGGGGATGGCACGGTCGATCCGTGGAACGGCAAGTGCCTGCGGGCCTCCGCTGGTGCCGCCTTCCGCATGCCGTTGCCTCGCTGGAACAACGATCTCCTGCTCTCTCTGCGGGCCGTAGATGCCAGGCTATTCGCGGCGGTCGCACGCGACGGGGAGTTGGCTCACGTCACCAGCTTCGACGGTACGGCCGTGATCATCGTCGGCAATGAGGCAGCCGGAGTCTCGGGTGCGCTGCTGGAGGTCTGCGACGAACGCGTCACTTTGGCTACCATCGGTCCCACGGAGAGCCTGAACGCCGCCGTCGCGGGTTCCCTGCTCCTCTATGAAGCATCACAGCAGAGACGCTTCAAAGATCGATCGACACGATGAGCCTCTTCGACAACTTCGAATCGCAGCAGACGACCAGACAGCCACAAGATCAGCGCGATGTGCCGCTGCCGGAACGCATGCGGCCCCGCAACCTGGACGAGTTCGCAGGACAGAAGCATCTGATCGGCCCGGGCAAACCTCTGCGCCTGGCCATCGAGCGCGGGGAGCCCGGCTCTATGATCTTCTGGGGCCCACCCGGGACCGGCAAGACGACCCTCGCAAAGATCATCGCGAAGACGACCAGCGCGACGTTCATCGAGTTCAGTGCGGTCACCAGCGGCATCAAGGAGATCAAGCAGGTGATGGTCGACGCGGAGCGCGCGGCCTCCCACGGCTCGCGAACCATCCTGTTTGTCGATGAGATCCATCGCTTCAACAAGGCGCAACAGGATGCCTTCCTGCCCTACGTCGAGCGCGGAGCTCTGCGGCTGATCGGTGCGACGACGGAGAATCCGTCGTTTGAACTGAATGCCGCGTTGCTGTCCCGGTGCCGCGTTTACGTGCTCCAGTCCATCGGTGATGAAGAGATTGTGGCTCTGCTGCGGCGTGCTTTGACCGATAAAGAGCGTGGGATTGAGACGTCTCAAATTGAGGCGGCGGAGGGCGCCCTGGAGAGTATCGCCAGCTTCAGCAACGGCGACGCGCGCTACGCCCTGAACGCACTGGAAACCACGGCGCACCTGCTGATCGGCCGTGGCGACTCCAGGCTCACGCGCGAGGCCGTCGCCGACGCGCTACAGCAGCGCACGCTGCTCTACGACAAAAAGGGCGAGCAGCACTACGACCTGATCAGCGCGCTGCACAAGAGCGTTCGCAACTCCGATGCGGACGCTTCGATCTACTGGCTCCGACGCATGCTGGCCGCGGGCGAAGACCCTATGTACATTGCTCGCCGGGTCGTTCGCATGGCCGTCGAAGACATTGGCCTTGCGGCACCGGAGGCCTTGAACCTGACACTCTCCGCACAGCAGGCGATGCACTTCCTTGGCTCACCGGAGGGCGAGTTAGCACTGGCTCAAGCCGTGGTGTACCTGGCGCTGGCGCCTAAGTCGAATGCAGTTTACGTCGCCTTCAATGACGTCGCTGCAGACGTGAATGCAACCGGTGCGCAGCCGGTCCCGCTGCATCTGCGCAACGCCCCGACCCGGTTGATGAAGGACCTTGGCTACGGCAAGGAATACCAGTATGCGCACGACCTGCCGGGCAAGGTCGCCGCGATGCAATGCCTGCCCGACGAACTCAGGGGCCGTCGTTACTACATCCCGACAGACCAGGGCCGCGAGCGGCAACTGGCGCAGCGTATGGACGAGATCGCCCGCGCGCGCGAAGCCGCTGGCACCGAGTAGGCGGCCTTACTTTTTCAGATCCTTCGCCATTGCATCCAGTACGACGCTCTTACTCAGTACCTCTGGCAGTACATCCGGAGCAGCCTGCGGATTTGCAGGATAAATGATGTACGTCGGTACGCCGCTGCGCCCCACGGCCTGGAGAGCTGCAGTGATCTTCGGGTCGTACTGCGTCCAGTCCGCGCGCATGGGCACGACGTTGGCTGCCTGCAGCTGCTTCTTCACATCACCCGAGTTCAGTACAACGCGCTCATTCACCTGGCAGCTAAGGCACCACGCCGCCGTAAAGTCGACAAAGACTGCCTTGCCACTCGCGCGGGCCTGCCGAACGTCTTCTGCGCTGAAGGTCTTCCAAACAGTGGCGGTTGCGTCCTCATGCGAGGCGGAGAGTGGTACTGCCAAAGCACCGACCGTAATCAGCACGGCGGCGATGGTACTCCAGCGATTCGCAGGCCAGCGGCCGAGCGCCCAGGCGGCAATCGCGATGAGCAGCAGGCACGTCAGCAGCAGGGTCATCCGCAGGATGCCGTCGGAACCGCTGTTTGGTCCGCTGAAGAGGCGCCCGTAGATGTAAACCAACCAGATGACAAAGCCGAAGAGCGGCAGCGCCGTGACCTGCTTCAAAACTTCCATCCATGCACCGGGCTTCGGCAGCAGGCGGACCCATGCTGGCTGCAACGTAAGAGCCAGGTAAGGCGCGGCCAGTCCCAGTGCGAGTGAGGTGAAGACCAGGAAGGTGACGACCGCAGGCTGTGCCAGGGCGAAGCCGATGGCGGCGCCCATGAAGGGGCCAACGCATGGCGTTGCCACGACGGTTGCAAGGACGCCGGTGAAGAACGAGCCGGTGTAGCCGCTCTTGCGGGTCAGCGCATCGCCCGTGCTGGTGAGCGACAGGCCAAGCTCGAACATGCCAGACAGCGACAGTGCGAAGAAGAAGAGGAACGCGGCCAGGACGACGACGAAACCCGGAGACTGTAACTGGAAGCCCCATCCAAACTGTTTGCCGCCGGCACGCAGCGCAAGTAGAGCGGCAACCACGAGCCAGAACGAAGCCACGATGCCAAGCGTGTACGCAACGCCATGGGCACGGACGCGATGCTTCTCTTCCGTGGAAGACTGCAGCAGCGAGAGCGCCTTAAGGAAGAGCACCGGGAAGACGCACGGCATCAGGTTCAGCAGCATGCCACCCACGAAGGCCAGCGCTATGGCGCTGATTGCAGTGAGCTTCGTCGCGCCACCATCTGTCGTGCTCGTCGATCCGCCTGCAATGACGGCAGGCGCACCTGCCACGATGGGAAGGTTGATCTCGTAAGTTTCTTCGGGCGAGAACTTGAGCAGTCCATGCAGGGTCGCAGGCATTGTCTTCGCCGCGGGTGACTTCTGCATCTGGATCTGAGCGCCGTCCTCCAGGCCAAAAGCCGGGACGTCCGCCGCATCCGCGATGACATCCTGATCCATCGGGTAGAACTCAGGATCGGTCTCGTGGGTACCGGTGACGGCGGTCAGGTAGATGCGGTCGCCGACGCTGTTCGCTGTGAGCTTGAATGCCGGGGGGATCGGCTTCGGCATGGACTTTAGTGCAGCGCCTAGTTCGCCGACACTTTCGCCGTCGTGACTTACCTGGGTGCCAGCCGGTACCAGCTTCAAATCAAGCCCGAGATCGGCCTTGCCGGGGACGCAGACCTGTTTGCATACGAGCCAGTCGAGCTTCGCCGCCAGATGAACATTCCCCTTCGCGTCGGGCTTTAACTTCGGAGCGGCCTCGACGGTAACGGGATAGGCGACGGAATCTTCGTAGCCATAGTCGACCGTCGTATCCAGGGGAAGACGGTCCGGCGCAGGGAACTGGAGCTCGCCCGTGGTGACGCCAGTGGGAAGCGTCCACTTTACGCGGGGCGGGTAGCCGGCGAAACCGGCATTGCGCCAGTAAACGTGCCAGCCAGTCTCCATGGAGAAGACGAAGGCGACAGTCTGCTTCCCGCCAGCGGCGATCTGGGGGCCGGCAGAGATCATCTCCACGGTCAGGTGCTGCGCTTTCACCGGGCCGGGCCCGCCATCGCCTACCGTGATGCCAATCTGGCCGGAGAGCAGGCTGGGCGACAGGAATGCCAGCAACAGTGCCGGCAGAAGACGAAAGGCGCGTGGAAATCTCATCGTTGTCATTGTAGGGTGCTGTTGCTTTTCTCGACGGTTGCTTTCATTCGACGCGGAACCTACCCATCGGTTACGCCCGAGCGGCCAAAGTCGGATTTCCGGAAGGACTGATATGGCATCGCTGAAGCTGTGACCTTACAATTCGCACCTGCCCTGCTCATTTCAGCAACATCGGATCACGCCCACCCGTTAGTAAAAACTGATTGAAGAGGGATGCCTGGAGGCTGATTCCTTAAAGGCGACCCGATTGTGTCGGCTAACGGCCTCGCATGCGGTGTTCGACCATGATGCAGCGGTCCATGACGACGCGGATGCCGGCTGCTTCAGCCTTGGCTGCGGCCTCGGCGTGGCGGATGCCCTGCTGTACCCAAAGATCGGTCAGGCCGAGCTCGATCATCTCGTCGACGATGCCGGGGATCGCCTTGGGCAAGCGAAAGACATTCACTACGCCGGGCCTTTCGGGCAGGTCTTTGAGTGAGGCGTAGCAGGTTTCCCCCAGGACGGACTGGACGGATGGATTTACGGGCAGGATGCGCTTCCCTGCCGTCTGCATATAAGCCGAGACGTAGTGGCTTGGCTTTGACGGGTCGTCGGATAGCCCCACGACGGCAATGGTCTTTGCCGCGAGCATGCCTGCAATGTCTTCCGGGGAGTTCATGCGTGCCCTTTCTTCGGCTGCCATACCCCCAGCAACCGGCGCGTCACGATCAACTCGCCTGTATGGTACGACTCGTGATCCGCGATCAACAGTGCCTCGCGCAGCAGGTTCTGCTTCCCATCGCCCCACGGGAAGGGCTCCGTCAGGTCACGTTCCGCAAGCAGCTTTTCGAAGGCTGCGCGATCCTTGCGCATCTCCGCGACGCTCTTATCCCAGGCGTGCGCGTCGGGCGGCACAGGAGACTTGGGCCAGTAGTCGTCCGGCCACTTCATCTCTTTGTAGGTTCCGTCGGTGTTGTCGCTGAACTCGAGAATGTCTCTCTGTGCGATACGAATGTGCTCGAGCAACTGCCAGGGAGAGTATGGCAATCCTTGCGGCACCTGGCCCTGCGCTTCGGCAGGAATGCCAGTCACGGCGTCGTCGAGCTTCGCATGAGCCTGCCCGCCGTCGAGTAGAGCCTTCAGTTGATTCTTCAGTTCGGATTCGAGTGTCGTCTTCGCCATGCTGAGTAAGATGCAGCCCAACATAGCGAAGACTTACTTCGCTTAGTCGATGTCTTCCACGGGACCAGAAGGTCCACCCTCACGCCGCATCTTCAGGAAACCGCGGATGAAGGGTTGCAGATCGCCGTCGAGCACCCGATCCACATCGCCCACTTCCACGCGTGTGCGCAGGTCCTTAGCCATCCGATAGGGCTGCAGAACATACGAGCGGATCTGCGAACCGAAAGTGTTGTCGCTCTTTGCATCTTCGAGTTTCTTGCTAACCGCGCGCTTCTTCTCCAGCTCGAACTCGTAGAGGCGTGACCGCAACATCTTCATCGCCTTCTCTTTGTTTTTGTGCTGCGACCGCTCGTTCTGGCAGCCGGCGACAATACCGGTGGGGAGGTGCGTAATGCGAACAGCGGAGTCGGTCGTATTGACATGCTGACCGCCCTTCCCGCCGGAGCGATACGTATCGATACGCAGCTCATCCGGCTTAATGTCGATGATGATCGTGTCATCGATCTCAGGCGATACAAAGACCGACGAGAAAGACGTGTGGCGCCGCTTCGCCGAATCGAAGGGCGAGATGCGAACAAGGCGATGGACGCCGGTCTCGCCATTCAGCAGGCCGTACGCGAAGTCACCAGTGATCGTAAATGTGGCGGACTTAATGCCGGCCTCGTCGCCGTCCTGAATTTCATTGATCTCGGTCTTGAACCCCTGCCTCTCGGCCCAGCGCAGGTACATGCGCATCAGCATCTCGGCCCAGTCCTGACTCTCTGTACCGCCGGCGCCCGGATGGACTGTGACGATGGCATTCAGAGGATCACTCTCCTGCGAGAGCATGGTCTTCGAGTCAAGTTGCTCGGCGAACTCGTCGACGTCCTTGATGGCCTTTGCGAGCTCCGACTCGACGTCTTCGCCTTCCTTCGCAAGTTCGAAGTAGGCGTCGATATCGTCTGTGCGACGAGCGAGTTCTGCATCATCCGAGAGCAGCGTCTCCAGGCGCTTGCGTTCGCGCATGAGCGGTTGTGAACGCGCGGCATCGGCCCAGACCGCCGGGTCGGAGATGTCCGTTTCAACGACGGCTAATTGCTTCTTGAGTTTGGGCGAGTCAAAGATACTCCCGCAGATCGCGCACGCGGGCACGAACCGGGGAGTAGCTGTATTCCAGGTCAGTCAACATGACTTCAGTCTACCGCCCGCCTGGGTGTAAGCGCCGCGTAAGCCAGCAGGGCGATTGCGAACAGCGTGCAGGCGTACGCGAAGAGGTCGCCGTGCAGCGTATAGAACGTCTTGTCCGAGAGGTAGTCGAAGTGGACAGCAACGGCTCCGCGCTGGTTTCGTTGCATCGTCTCAACCACGCGGCCGTTGGGATCGATGGAAGCGGTGATGCCGTTGTTGGTGTCGCGAAGGAGCCAGCGACGGTTTTCGATGGCGCGCATACGCGCCATGTTCAGGTGCTGGAACGGCGCGCTGGTATCGCCATACCAGCCATCGTCGGACAGGTTCACCAGCACCTCTGCACCATTACGCGCGAACTGTCGTATCTCATCACTGAAGATGGATTCGTAGCAAAGGAACACGCCATAGCGATGGCCGTCCGCGTCGATGGTTGCGCGGCTGCTACCCCGATCAAACGTGCCCACCGCCTGCGTCAGGCCACTGGCGAAGCTAAAGAGGTTGGCGTACGGGACAAATTCCCCGAATGGCACTAAGTGGATCTTGTCATAACGCGCGGCATAGCCACTGCCCGGCTTGAAAAGCAGCGCGGAGTTATAGACGCGATAGCCCCGCTGGATCGATGGGTCCTGCACGTAGCCGACTGCGCCAGAGATGACCGGCGCATGCGTTTCAGAGGCAAGGCCACTTACCGTGGAGACGAAGCCAGGTTTCTGCGTATCGAAGGGCGACGGCGATTCCGGCCACAGGATCACGCGCGCTGGAGAGTCATCGAGCACGGAGGCCTGCAACGAAAGTCCGGCAGAACTGCGTGCAAGAGTCCCTGCGTCAGCACTCTCCCCTCCCGTGACCGAGAGGTTGGGCTGCAGCAGCACAGCCTTTTGAGAACCGTGCCGGATGGGCGCCTGCATCATCCAGCCGAAGTTCTGGACGCCTGTTGCGATCACCGCCGCTACCAAGGCGACGGTGGTGGCGACGCGCCGCCTGGGCAGAACGATAGCCGCCGCAATCGCAGCGTTTCCGGCAGCCAGTACGAAGCTCAACCCATAGACACCGGTGACGGGGGCAAGCGATGCCAGGACGGCGTTGTCGACCTGCGAATATCCCAGTAGATTCCAGGGAAAGCTGGTGACCCGCGCACGGGCAAGCTCCACCGCGATCCAGAGAAAGGGTGCGGCCATCAGCGCGTATACGGCACCGGCTCGGCGCACCATGTGCAGCAGGACCGCGAATAACGCGTGATAGAGCGCCAGGTACATGCAGAACAGAAGCATGACCAGCATCGCGACAGGAACCGCCATGCCGCCGTACTGATGCATTGTGAAGTAGATCCAATAGCACGTGCCCAGATACCAAAGCACACCGTTCAGATACCCGACGAGTGCGGCCTGCCGCATCGTCCAGGCGGCGCCGGCGGACAGGAGCATCCATAGCAATGGGATAAGCGCGAACCATGACAAAGCAGAGCGCCAAGCGGGCAGCGGTCCCGCTACAGGGAAGATAACGATCTGCAGGACGCTGGCGAGCAGCAGCGCTGTCAGGACTCGGCTGGAAAGGACGCGCATCGCGTTGGAGTCTAGCATCCTGCCTCGTTTAACGTTGCTGCGAGCCTCGCTGACAGGCATACAATGAAGATCATGCTCGACCTGATTGTCCGCGCCATTTCGCATGTACTGGTACCCATGTTCCTGATTGGCATGGGAGGTTCCGCGATCGTGGTTGCGATCACAGTGGTTCATGACATTCACGACTTCTTCTCGGATAACGGGGAAGAAGCCACCTCTCCCGACGGTCTGAGCTAGTAACTGCGTGCACAGGCGATTGACTCTCCCACATCGTCGCAGTACACTCCTCGCTGGGCGATGCTTTCCGCCGAGGCAACTCAGGCTACGCCGGAAGACGAGTTCCCTTTAACCAATGGCGTCAAAACGCATTCCCGCACCGACGCAATCCAGCCGAGTTCGCCTGGTAGTCGCATCCTCCGTGATGCTGACGTTTATCTCCTTCTGGCGCGCCGCCGCCATCGTTCTCAACGATCTTGGCTCGTCCGCTTTCTATGCAGGCGGTATCGCCGAGGAGGCTGTCGGCAAGTCTGCTCCCTGGCTCATCCTGGGTGTCATGCTGTTCTCGTACGCGGTTCGTGCCGTGTATGTCGAGAGCTGTTCCATGTACACGCGCGGGGGCGTCTACCGCATCGTGAAGGAAGCCTTGGGCGGTACCTTCGCCAAGATCAGTGTCTCCGCCCTGATGTTCGACTATGTCCTGACGGGCCCGATCTCCGGCGTTTCGGCAGGGCAATATATCGTGGGCCTGTTCAACGGCCTGCTGATCGAGATGGGTTCGTCCCACCACTTCCACGCGATGGTGACAAATGCTGCGGGGACCACGCGGCAGTTTGACGTCAATCACACCTCTGCCGGCATTGCCATCATCATCACGCTGTACTTCTGGTGGCAGAACATCAAGGGCATCGAGGAATCGAGCGAGAAGGCCCTGACCATCATGAAGATCACCACTATCATGGTGATCGTTCTGATCGGCTGGGGTCTGTACAGCGTGGGCCACTACGGCGCGCACCTGCCACCTCTTCCCACGCCCTCGAACCTCAAATTCTCAGATTCTTCGCTTGGCTTTCTGAAGCACACAAGCTTTGCAAAGAGCCTTGGTCTCTTCGGTATCCTCATGGCCTTCGGCCATTCCGTACTGGCCATGAGCGGCGAAGAGTCACTCGCACAGGTCAATCGCGAGATCGAACATCCCAAACTACAGAACCTGAAGCGCGCGGCGCTGATCATCGCGATCTACAGCACGATCTTCACCGGCCTTGGTTCCCTGCTTGCCGTCATGCTGATCCCCGACGGGGTTCGCGTCAGCGTCTACCGCGACAACCTGATCGCCGGCATGGCCATGTACATGGTCGGCCCCCTGGCGATGCGCGTGGCCTTCCGCGTTTTTGTTGTGATCGTCGGCTTCCTGATTCTTGGCGGTGCAGTCAATACGGCCATTGTCGGTTCTACAGGCGTGCTGATGCGCGTTGCAGAAGATGGCGTGCTTGCAGATTGGTTTCGCAAGCCGCAACGTAAATTCGGCACCAGCTATCGCATCGTCAACCTGGTTTGCATCATCCAGCTGTTTGTCATCATCGTCACGCGCGGTGATGTCATCATGATCGGCGAAGCGTATGCCTTCGGCGTGATCTGGAGCTTTACCTTCAACGCGCTGGCCATGCTTGTGCTGCGGTGGAAGTACAAAGGCGAACGTGGCGCGAAGGTCCCGCTCAACCTTAAGATTGGTAAAACGGAATATCCCATTGGCCTGGCCTGCGTCTTCCTTGTGCTGCTGACCATTGCGATCGTGAATCTGTTTACCAAGTCCGTCGCGACTGTTAGCGGCATCATCTTTGCCGTCGCCTTCTTCATCATTTTTTCGTTATCTGAGCGTGACAACAAACGTCGCCACAAGGCAACGGAACGGCAGATGAAGGAACACTTCCAGCTGGAGCACTCGGAAGAAGTGGGCCGGGATGACCTGGCGATTCGCTCAGGCGGCGTCCTGGTGACCATGCGCGACGCAGAAACACCTCATGCTTTAAAGTGGGCTCTTGCGCGCACGGATACCGATGATCAGGACCTGGTAGTTCTCGCAGCTCGCATGATGGGTGCTGGTGGTCCGGAATACGTGGACGCATCCGAGCAGCTCTTCAGCGAGCACGAACAGATGTTGTTTACCAAGGCTGTTTCCGTCGCTGAGAGTTTCGGCAAACACATCGGTCTTGTCGTGGTTCCAGCTGGCGATGTCTTCGCTGCCATTGTTCGCACTGCAAACTCTTTGGATGTCGCAGCGGTCGTCTCTGGCCTCTCGACGAAGCTAACGGCGCAGGAACAGGCTTACCACGTAGGCCAGGCATGGGAGGCTTTGCCCGAGCCGAAACGGCAGTTCACCTTCTACGTCGTGCCGCCTGCCGGTGAAGCTGAGAGTTTCCATATAGGGCCGCATACGCCAAGCATTCCTGCCAGCGATGTACAGCTTGTGCACCGGCTGTGGCTGAATATGCGGCGCGATCCTGATATGGAACACCTGCACCACTCCGATATAGTTACCTTCGCACTTACTCGTCTCGCATCCTCTTATGCAAACGACCGAACTGCGACCTCGCAGCAACTGCGCTTGAACATGGATGAACAGAGCCAACGGCGCGGTCTTGGTGCCGTATCGCGGTTCCAGGACGTTGACGATGAGGGGCCCGGATATTCCCTCACCGCCGCTGGAACAAGCGTTAATATTCCCGAAAAATAACTACTTCGTAACCCAAAGTAGTTACTCGAAAGATCGAATCTCCCGAGCAGAATGGTCTACACTTGTGTTCGGAGCGAGAGCTCTCAGGAGGCTACACTTTGGAAGTAAACCGCATCCTCGCAGAGATTGATGCCCAGATCGCGAAGCTACAGCAGGCCCGCGCGTTATTGGCAGGCTCCGGCACAACCGCAGCACCCGTCGTTGCGAAAAAAGCCGTCGGTCGTCCGCGCAAGGTAGTTGCACCGCCGCCAGCAACCAAGAGCACCAGCTCCAGCCGCAAGAAGCGCAACCTGAGCCCCGAGGCGCGCAAGCGTATCGCGGATGCACAGAAGAAGCGCTGGGCTGACCGCCGCAAGTCTTCGTAAGATTCTTCCAGATCGTGAAAGAGGGAGCGCCCAGGCGCTCCCTCTTTTCGTTATCCAAAAGTTGTCAGCGGGTTACAACCACCTCGCGAAGATTATCTTTCGCGAGGAAGAACTTGTAGCTGCCGTATTCGCTGAAGAGCTTCTCGATCTGCCGGTTATTGAGAATCTCTTTCACAGGCTGATCGGACATCTGCTGTGAATCCACCTGGCCGTCTTCACGCAGATGATAACGGTGAAAGCCGTTCTCCGGCTTCGTATGGAAGAACGCCAACAACTGACCGCCCGGGACAAGCGCCTGGTGCAGACGGCCAATGACCGCCTCGCGCAGATCAGCCTGAAGAAAGTCCGCAGTATCCCAGAACAGAACGGTGTCGAATTCCCTGCCCCGGAAGTTCAGGTTCTCATCGAGGAATGCTTCGACAGGAAAAGCGCCATCAGCCTCTGTGGGCGACCAACGAGGATCGGACACCTCAGAGACCAGGTTGGACATATAGATGCTGTGACCAAGACCGGTAAGAAAGTTGATGTTGATGGACGACGTCGGCCCGATGTCCAGGATGCGCTGTCCCTCATCTGCGCGCAGCAGCTTCAGCAGGTGAGTCCACCCGCTCGAGACGCGTGGAATCCGCGCGCTTTCCTTTGCCGCTGCATTACGGGATTCAGAACCGCCAAACAGACGCACATCTACCTCCGGTATCTACGGCGCACCTGGCGCCCATGCCGTGTGAAGCTGATTCGATCGCTTATGCTTCTTTCGTACCGCTCAGGAGGACGTTGCCCTTAAGGTAAGCGGTGTCCTCAACGCTAAGACGCGCCACTGTGAGATTTCCCGTTAAGGACGCCCCTTTGCGCAACTCCACGCGTCCGCTCGCGATCACATTACCCTCACACCGTCCCAGCAGGATAGCGTCATGGACGTGTAGGTCTGCGAATATCTCCGCATTCGGACCGATTGTCAGGCGACTCTCCGTCAGCTTGATGGATCCTTCAACTTTGCCGTCAATTACCAAATCCTCAGAACCGACAATTTCGCCGCGCACTGTAATGGACTTGCCTAAGACCGTGGATACTTCTCCTGCCATCGTTACGCGCTCCCTCACTCGACCTGCGGTGAGTCTAACCAACGCGCACCCGGGTGGCAACGCGCCGTCGCTATAAGTCACTCATCGGTACACTAGCCACAATCTGGCTGCAGGACTTTTGATCGCACAATGAAACTTCCGCTAACGTTCCTCTTCGCTGCCGGCGCGCTCGCCGCCTTCCTGCTTCCCGCAGCACATGCAGTGCCGCATGCTGCAGCAGCCGAAGCGATCACGCAGGAAGAAGTGCCTGCGTTGATCGCCGATGCAGTGAAGTACCAACTGGAAGACTTTCATCACACGACGTGGGCTCTCCGCTATCGCGTTCACCGAATCGATACCAGGGATGACAGCGTCCGCGAGTTAATCGAAAGCGCTGATGGCAATGTGGCCCGCACGCTGATGCGGCATGGCCATCCATTGACTAGCGAAGAGGCGGCGGATGAGGAGAAGCGTCTGCGGTCCGTGTCCGCGGCAGAGCTTTTGCGGCGCCGGCGTAATTCGGACTCGTCAGATAAATACGGTATCGAGTTGATCAGCGCTCTACCGACTGCGATGGAGTACACGCTGGTATCCGGTCAGCCACAGTTGCCGCAGTTCACGAGGCCGCAGGTCGTGCTGAACTACACACCGAATCCGAAATACCATCCCCAAACGACAGCCCAACAACTCCTCCTCGGAATCGCCGGCCGCATGTGGATCGATGCTGAAACGCACCATCTGCTGCGCATCGAGGTCAATGTCACAAAAAATCTGAACCTGATGTTCGGAATTCTTGCGCGTGTCTACCAGGGAGGAACGCTGACCTACGAGCAGCAGCCAGTGGGCGGCGGCCACTATGCGTATCGAGCCATCGACATCGACGTAAAACTGCGCGAGTTAATGGTGAAGGTCGTCCCCTACCATCAAACACTGACTGCGACTGACATCACGTATCTGCCGAAGGCGCCATCGGTCAGCGAAGCCGTGAATATGCTGCTGAACACCAAGCCCTGACCTAGATGCTCAGTCTCTGCTGCCGGACCGTCAATGCATCCACGCGGTCTTGCCTGACTTCGTATCCACGGCCCGCGGCGGTCGGGACCACGATCTCGCCTGCACTACTGACAATGACTTCCGGCTCGATGATGTCCTCGCTCCAGTAGCGTTTGGAGGCGGAGACATCACCCGGCAGTGAGAAGTTTGGCAGGCTGCTGAGAGCGATGTTCTGCGCACGTCCGATGCCGCTCTCCAGCATGCCGCCACACCACACCGGCACGCCATGCTGCCGGGCCACATCGTGCACCGCAATGGCCTCCGTGAAGCCGCCAACACGGCCAACCTTGATGTTGATGATGCGACCGCTTCCCAGTTCCAGTGCAGCCTGCGCATCACGCGCATTGCGGATACATTCGTCGAGGCAGATGGGCGTATTGATGCGCTTCTGCAATTGCGCGTGGAAGTAGAAGTCGTCATACCAGAGCGGCTGTTCAATCATTAGCAGCTTGAATTCATCCCACGACGCGATATGGTCCGCATCGCTGAGTTGATAGGCAGAATTCGCATCGCAGCTCAGCAGAATGTCAGGCCAGCGTTCGCGCACTGCGGCAAACATCTTCGAGTCATAGCCGGGCTGGCACTTCAGCTTGATTCGCTGATAGCCCGCGGCGACTTCTGTCTCTACTTTGGCCAGCTGCTGCTCGATAGATGGCTGCATGCCGATGGAGACACCGCAGGCGATCGTGTCACGCGTGCCGCCCAGCAGCTTTGCGAGCGAGATGCCTTTGACCTGTGCCTCCAGGTCCCACACCGCGTTCTCAAGCGCGGCCTTTGCCATGCGGTGTCCGCGCACCTGCAGCAGCATGGCGGGCACGTCGCGCCCCGCGGCGATGTCCTTACCGATCATGCGGGTTGCGAGTTCGTGCTCGGTGATGGTCCACGCCGTGTCGATCATCTCGTCCGAGAAGTAGGGGTGCTCACCCGCGACGCACTCGCCCCATGCGGAAAAGCCTTCGGACTGGACCTCGATGAGAAGGATGCGGCGATCGGTCGTTTTGCCGAAGCTGGTCACAAACGGATGCACCAGTGGCATCTTGATCTCACGCATTACGATTGCATCGATCTTCATCACGAATCTCCTAGGTCTTTCGCAGTTCAAGTTCGGCGGGCACTTCGCCCAGCAGGAAGAGGCCGGCTCCGTCGGCCTCGCGGTCATAGCCGATGATGCAGAGACCGTCGGCAAAATATTGCTGCAGACGTCCGCGCAGAACGGTCTGTGTCTTTTGCGCGCGCCGGTCGCCTTCAGCCTTCCACGCGTAAATCTGCGCCGGCACGGAGAGGCGCTCCAACACCCGCTCAGTGAATGGTTGCCGGGCCATTACGCGCTCCGCATGCGCGGACTTGACCCACCACTCGGCATAAAGCCGATCCGTGGGAAGACCGCCCTGTAAAGGTGACGACGATGCGCCGTAGAAGTTCGGAACATACCTTCGGCTGATGGCGCCCAGCCGCGACAGATTGAAGAAGGCGTTCTTGATCTCAAGTGGATCGTATGTCCATTCGATGACCTGGATCCCCTGCTCAATAGCCAGCTCACGTTGCGCAAGTTTCATGCGCCGCCCCAGGCCGCTGTTCCGGTACTCCGGCAGCACGGCGAGCATCTGCGAATGGATGTAGCCCATGCCGCGACGCTGCGCCGGCAGACCCAGGTTGAAGCCGACAAGCTTGTCGCCGTCGTAAGCGCCAAGCGCGTGGCCACCTAACTTCTCCGCAAGAAAAAAAACACGCCGCGGCAGAATTTCTCCCGCGGAGTATTGCCAAGTCTGCTGCTGTAGATCAACGCAAGCTTCGAATTCTTCCTGCGTTGTAAGACGTGCAATGCGCAGTTCGCTCATGCCTGCCTCT
Organism: Terriglobus roseus; assembly: GCF_900105625.1. Classification (NCBI taxonomy): domain Bacteria; kingdom Pseudomonadati; phylum Acidobacteriota; class Terriglobia; order Terriglobales; family Acidobacteriaceae; genus Terriglobus; species Terriglobus roseus. The sequence continues at coordinate 4,506,446 of NZ_FNSD01000001.1, read as the reverse complement.
CCGCTGCCTTTGCGTTGTCCCATAGCGTGTCTTTTTCCTGTAAGGACAGTCCTTCAAAAGCATCTCCTGCTTCCACTTCCATGGCACGAAAGCGTCGGCGAAACTTTGCATTCGCCTTGCGCAGTGCCTGCTCCGGATCGACCTGTAAGTGCCTTGACAGGTTTGTGAGGACGAAGTACAGATCGCCGATTTCCTCTTCCAGCTTCGCGACGTCGGGCGATTCAGTAACTTCCGCGCGGACCTCTGCGATCTCTTCCTGCACCTTGTCGAAGAGGCCTGTGACGTCGGGCCAGTCGAAGCCTACCTTAGCTGCTTTGGAGCCTAGCTTGCGCGCTTCAACGAGTGCCGGCATGAACTGCGGCACATCGGCCATCAGGCCCTCGTCGCACTTGGGCTTTCCTGCTCGCTCCTGCTGCTTGACCGCTTCCCACGTGCGATTCACGTCACTGGCGGTCTCAGCGACAGCGTCCGCGAAGATATGTGGATGACGACGGATGAGCTTCGCGCTGAGGCCGAGCACGACCTCCTCAATGTTGAAGTGGGCGTCGTCCGCAGCGATCTGCGCATAGAAAATGACCTGCAGCAGCAGGTCGCCGAGTTCATCGCGCAGTTCGGGCCATGCGCGGCGATCGATGGCATCGAAAACTTCGTAAGTCTCTTCAAGCGTATGCGGCTTGATGGAATCCATCGTCTGTTCGCGATCCCACGGGCAACCGCCCGGACCACGGAGTTGCGCCATGATGCGGACGGCTTCTGCGAAGGCTTCGCCTGCTGCCTGTGCCGATGAGTTGTCGATCATGCGTCCATCGTATCAATCGCGATGCAGTATGCTGCTGAACATGGATCGTGACGAGCAAACATCCGGACCGAACAGGGCTCTTTGGCTGCTGGTTATTCCTGTGCTCGCGCTGATTTTTCCCGGCCTGTATAACCACGAGACGCCCACGCTCTTCGGCTTTCCATTCTTTTACTGGTATCAGTTGGCATGGGTGTTTGTGGCGACGGCGGTGCTTGGGCTTGTCTACAAACTGACAAAAAGCTAGCTTCGAACTGACGAAGAATTAGCTGCCCTGCGCATCGCGCAGCGCCATCACAACCTTGGCCGTTGTGATCAGTTGTCCCGTGTGGCGCTGCGTGTGTTCGGCGATATGGATCATCAACCCCGCCAGTGTCGTTGGTAGACCCGCGCGTCCCACGCTGCGGGGCTTGATCAGATCCTCGAGAGGCAAAGTCATCACGAATCGCCTTACATCCCGGACTGACGCGGTGAACTCCTGGAAGAGCGCCTCTCGATTATTGCCGGGCGTCCGCTCTGTCCCCAGAGCCAGCAACTGGTCTTCCGACAGGCTCCCTGCACTGGCGTAGGTCGTCAGGCGGTCAATGCTGCGGGCGATATGACGCATCTGGAAGGCAACGGAGGGTAACCCGAGCGGCTCAAGTTCCAAAGCCTCACTGTCCAAATCGCGCGTCCATCGATGGACATCCTCCTCGGCCAGTTCCAGAGCATGTACGACCGCCCGGCGGACCGGATCGATGTCCGTGTGGGTACCACGCAGCCATGGTTCTACTTCGTGCTCAGCCATTCCGGGTCACCTCCGCTTCTCACTGATAAACTTACGGGGATAAGCCATGTTTGAAAACCTCCAGGAAAAGCTTCAGCGCACCTTTAAGAACCTTCGCGGCCAGGGCACCATCACGGACGAGAACATCTCCGAGGCGCTGCGGGAAATTCGCCTCGCCCTGCTTGAGTCCGACGTTAACCTGACCGTCGTCAAAGCGACGATCGACCACATCCGCGAGAAGGCCATCGGCACGCAGGTAGCAACCGCCCTGTCGCCGACCGAGCAGATCATCAAGATCGTGCACGATGAGCTGGTCGAGATCCTCGGCAAGGACACGGCGAAGTTCAAATTCAGCTCGCAGCCGCCGTCGGTCATTTTGATGGCGGGCTTGCAGGGTTCTGGTAAGACGACCACCGCGGGCAAGCTGGCCGCGTGGCTGAAGAAGGGTGGACACCGGCCCATGCTGGTGTCGGTCGACGTCTACCGCCCGGCCGCGCGTGAGCAGCTGGCTATCGTCGCCAAGAGCGTTGGCGCACAGATTTACATCGGCAAAACCGGCGAAGTAGAAGCCGGCACGCCGCTAGTCGAGCGGCTGGCGAAGGAAGCACTGCGCGAAGCTCGGAACTTTGGCAACGACGTACTGATCGTCGATACCGCCGGCCGACTTGGCATCGACACCGCGCTGATGGAGGAGATGAGCAAGCTGAAGGCGCTGCTCAATCCCTCGGAGATTCTGTTTGTTGCGGATGCGATGACCGGCCAGGACGCTGTGAATTCTGCCGATGCCTTTCACAAGCAGCTTGGCATCACCGGTGTTGTGCTGACGAAGATGGACGGCGATGCTCGCGGTGGCGCGGCGCTTTCGATCCGCAATGTCACAGGCGCACCCGTAAAGTTCCTGGGTACCGGTGAGAAACCGGATGCATTCGAACCCTTCCACCCGGACCGTATCGTTTCGCGCATCATGGGCATGGGCGATCTGCAGACGCTGCTGGAACGCGCGGAAGAGAAGCTCGATCGCGGCAAGGCAGAGGAGTTCGCGAAGAAGGCTCTGAGCGGTGATGGCTTCTCGCTCGAAGACTTCCGTGACCAGCTTCGCCAGATCAAGAAGATGGGCTCCATGCAGTCGATCCTGAAGATGATGCCGAGCGTTGGCCCCTTCCAGGGTCTGCAACAGGCAGCAGAGAACGTGGACGAGGGCCAGTTGACGCGGACCGAGGCCATCATCAACTCGATGACGACCAAGGAGCGGCTGAACCACGAGATCATCAGCGGATCGCGGCGTAAGCGGATTGCTGCGGGCAGCGGTACGTCGGTTCAGGAAGTGAACCAGTTGCTGAAGCAGTACGGCCAGATGCGCAAGATGTTCAAAGGCCTGGGCAGCGGCGGTGGCAAAATGCAGCGTCGCCTGATGAGCCAGATGGGCAGCATGGGACGTGGCGGCGGTGGTTTCGGCCGCTAGTCTCCCTCTTTTATGGACTGTTTTGATCGCACTTTCTTTGGCGATTTCTCCGCATCTACAAAGGAATGGCTACGCAGACACAGCGTGTTGACACGCTTAAGGAAGTGTTCGCAGACGAGCAAAAGTTCCTGCTTCGCATCGTGCAGCCAGGCCTCGTAGGCCTGATGGATGGGTCCGTATCAACACTGGCGCCCATCTTCGCCACAGCCTTTGCAACGCATAGTTCCAGGACAGCATTTCTCATTGGCGCGGCTGCTGCGGTCGGTGCGGGCATCTCCATGGCCTTCTCCGAAGGCTTGTCCGATGACGGTGAACTTACGGGTCGCGGCAGTCCCATCGTCCGGGGCCTCGTCACGGGCCTGATGACGTTCATCGGCGGCTTCCTCCACACGCTGCCGTTCCTCATTGCAAATGTTCACACGGCCCTGATCTATGCGTACCTGGTGGTCGGCGTCGAACTGATGGTGATCTCCTGGGTTCGCTATCGCTTCATGAAGACGAGCTTCAGTCTGTCGATTCTTCAGGTCGTCGTTGGCGGCGGACTCGTCTTCCTCTCCGGCATCCTGATTGGACAGTCCTAAGGCCAGCTCAAATCACGGGACGAGAGCTTCGAGTCAGTGACGGTGCAGTGACAACTAATCCGTGATTTCACCGTTGCGCGTCGCTGCGGGGTTTGACTAGACTCCTCCGCATGAGACTCAGTCTGAAGACCGCCGCAGCAGCCGTTATCGTTTGCGCCTCCACCGCCGTCATCCATGCGCAGGACTGGGCTGTGAAAAAGCTGGACGCATCGCCTCGCCACCACGAGTACGTCACGCTGCAGGCTGGCGGCAAGCCGATCCAGGCCTTCGTCGTCTACCCCGAAGTGAAGAACAAGGCGACCGCCGTGGTGCTGATCCCGGAGATCTTCGGCCTGAGCGCGTGGGCGAAGACCATGGCCGACGATCTGGCTGCCGCGGGCTATGTTGTGATCGCGCCCGATGTGCTGAGCGGCATGGGTCCGAATGGTGGCGGCACGGATTCGTTTGCCAGCATGGATGCGGTGACGAAGGCTGTCAGCGGCCTCGACAACAGCGTTGTCATGGCCGACCTGGACGCGGCCGCGGACTACATCAAGAAGGTTCCTGCTGCGAATGGCAAGTTGGCCGTCACTGGATTCTGCTGGGGAGGCGGCAAGAGCTTCGCGTTTGCTACACATCGGAAAGATCTGAGCGCGGCGTTCGTCTTCTATGGCCCACCACCAAGCGATGCCGACATGGCGAATATCAACGTGCCCATCTACGGCTTCTACGCGGGTAACGATGCGCGTATCGATGCGACCATCCCTGCGACCATTACCGCGATGAAGGCCGCCGGCAAGACCTACGAGCCGGTCACGTATGACGGTGCGGGCCACGGCTTTATGCGTGCCGGCGTGGATCCGACGAACACGGTCGAGGGCAACAAGACGGCCCGTGAGCAGGGCTTTGCGCGGATGAAGGCGGAGCTGGCGAAGATCGACAAGATGCCTGCCGGCAAGCCCCATGCTGCGCTGTATTCGCCCGTGCCGCGGAAGAAGGCTGTCGCGGACAAGGCGAGCGCGATGCAGTGCCATGACATGAACATGAGCGGCATGTAGTTGCTCTTGGTATTGGCACAGCTGAAGCTGTGCCCTCCCAAATCGTTCTGTCCCAGGACATGAACCCGCACTTGAAGGACACGGCAGACGCCATGACCTTCTGGAGATGGCAAATGGCTGTTTCAGCTTCAAAGATTACCCCTTTCCTTTGGTTCGACGGCAATGCCGAGGAGGCCGTCGACTATTACCTTTCCGTCTTCCCGAATGCGAAGAAGACCGGAGGCCTGACAGCCCCTGACGGCAAGGCGATTACGGTTTCGTTTGATCTGGAGGGTTTGACCTTCACGGCGTTGAATGGTGGACCACACCACAAGTTCAATAAGGCCGTCTCCTTTGTCGTTCATTGTGAGGACCAGGAGGAGATCGACTATTACTGGGACAAGCTGACAGCGGACGGTGGCTGCGAGGTGCAGTGCGGCTGGCTGGACGACAAGTTCGGTCTGTCGTGGCAGATCGTCCCGGACAACATCTTCCATCTCCTGAAACACCCGAAGGCAATGCAGGCGATGATGCAGATGAAGAAGTTCATCATCGCCGACCTGGAAGCCGCGGCTCGGGAGTGACCCTCGCGCCGGCGCTCTCAAGCTGAGAGAATGGATGCAATGCCGCAATTGCAAAGCAAGCTCGACGAGATTACCCACAACACCCGCAAACTGGTGCAACCGGAACGACTGGCCATCAGCGAGCAGACGATCGCCGAGCTTTTCGAGACCGGCATTGAAGATCGGGTCTTGGCTGCAGGAGCGACAGCCCCGGAGTTCACGCTGCCGGACGCGATCTCCGGCAAGCCGATCCGGTCGACCGACCTGCTGGCGCTGGGGCCACTCGTCATCAACTTCTTCCGCGGTCGCTGGGATCCTTATTGCGTCACGGAGCTTGAGGTGTGGCGGGATCTGTATCCGGAACTGCGCGAGCGCGGTGCGTTCATCGTCGCCATCTCACCGGAGACGCTGCGCCAGAGCGACTTCGCCGTGCAGCAGTACGGCATTCCCTACCCTCTTCTGCAGGATGCCAACTCCGCACTGGCCGAGCAGTTCGGGATCGCATATAGCGTCTCCGCGGCACTGCAGCGTTATTACCGGTCCATCCTGGTAAACATTCCATTCATCAACAGCGGCAAGAACGTGATGGCTCCTGTGGACGACGCTGTCTGGAAGATGCCGCTGCCAGCAACGTTCGTCGTAGGGCAGGACGGTGTGATTCGCTTCGCCGAGGCACACGCGGACTTCAGAGTCCGGCCTGAGCCCGAGGACGTGCTCGCAGCTCTTTAGTTCGCCACCGCCCAATGCCCACTCTCGACACCCCACCCCACTCTTTGCGGAGCATGGGGTTGGGCTGTCGCGGTCAAGCATGAACGCTTCCGCCGAAAAGTATGGCTCGCGCTACGCACGAATGCCCCACTCGTTCGCGATAGAGCCTGCGAAAAAATGGGGCACACGATACGCAATCGGTGTTCGCCGAATGGCTTACGCGAGTGCTTCGACCATCGCGACACCAAGAGCATTCAGGCCCTTGGTCACATCTGCGCCCAGGTGCACGCGCAGTGCACGACGTCCACGCTGCTGCAGTACGGCGAGATCGCCTGCTGCCTGTGCATCAATGACAACGCCGAAGGTGTATCGCGCATTCGGGATCGCAAGGTCTGCTGCGTGATCCGCGGTGATTTGCAGGAAGACTCCCGTGTTCGGTCCGCCCTTGTAGTCCTGGCCGGTCGAGTGCAGGAAGCGCGGGCCGAAGCCAAGGCAGGTAGCCACCGTTTCGCGGTCACGCACCATCATGCGGAAGCGCTGGATCAATTCCTCATGCGCCTCAGTCATCTCGATATAGGCGAGCGTCGCGAAGTAGTCATGGGGCTTGATCTGCGCGAGATGCGCCTTCAGGTACTCGGTAAGAGTCTTGCCGCCTGCGGTGGTCGACAGCGTGAGGCCGTAGGCTTCGTCGGCATAGAGCTTGATGCCATCCACGTCGAGGATCGGCTCATGCTCAGCGAGCTTGCCGGTCTGGGTGTACTCATCGGTCAGCTTGCGCGTCTCGATTTTCGCTGCTTCCACGTCAGGCTGATTGAAGGTGTTGATGCCCATCACCGAACCGGCGACGGCAACAGCGATCTCCCACAGGAACATAATGGCGGGCAGCTCATAGACGTCATCGATGGTGAATTGCACCACGGGATGACCGGCCGCAGCGAGAGCTTCGACAGCGGCGTCCTGCGCAGCGTTGTCGCTGGTGCTGAGACGGATGTAGGCGAAGACGCGGTCCTTGCCGTAGACACTGGGCGGGCCGACAGGCTCGCGGTCGACGGGCGTGATGCCCTTGCCGGTCTTGCCGGTAGACTCGGCGATCAACTGCTCAAGCCATGCGCCCAGATCGAAGATCTCCTTCGAGGTGAAGAAGGTCAGCTTGTCCATACCGGCGTTATGAGCGTCGCCGAGAACGATGCCCAGCAGCGCGCCCGCATTGCTGGCGACGTCGGCCTTGTGTGCGACATCAACCCCACGCTTCGCCTCTGCGAGGAATCGCGGAACATCCAGGCCGGCAACGGCTGCGGGGACGATACCAAAGTTGGACAGAGCCGAGAAGCGGCCGCCGATGGTCTTGTCACCATAGAAGATGTGGCGGAAGCCGTCGGCCTTTGCCACTGCTTCCATCTTGCTGCCAGGATCGGTCACGGCGATGAAGTGCTTGCCGGCATTGCCCGCACCGACTTCCTTCGCCATTTCGCTGAAAAAGTAGTCCTTCAGGATGTTCGGCTCCAGGGTGGATCCGCTCTTTGACGAGACGATGCAGATCGTCTTCTTCAGATCGACGGCGGCGCGTGCGGCAGCGACCTGCGCGGGATCGGTCGAGTCGACGATGTGCAGCTTGGGGAAGCCGGGCTGCTGGCCGTAGGTAAGCGACAAAACCTCAGGGCAAAGGGACGAGCCGCCCATGCCGAGGAGCAGGGCGTGAGTGAAGCCGGTGCTGCGAATGTCTTCGCGCAAAGCGGCGAAAGACGCGAGATCAGCCTGCTGGCGCTCCACGATATCAAGCCAGCCGAGCCAGATCGATTCATCATCGCTGCCCGTGGCGGAGGTCCAGAGCGATGCATCCTTCGCCCAGAGACGGCTTAGCTTACCGCCCGATTGCCATTCGGCTGCGGTGCTGGTGACGGTGCTTTGGAGCGCGGACGGGAGCGAAATCTGCAGATCTAACGAGCTCATAATGCCTCTCATTCTATGGGAGGCAGGGTCGCGTCCGCGTCACTCAATCGGGTTGGCCCATGCCAAACCTTGCCAGCGACAGAAGTTGCACCATTGCGCGGCCTGTGGGAAGGCGGCTACACTGAAAGTGCGTTTATCGCTCATCTGCGCGTTATTCGAACAGCAACGTTCGTTTGCCAGCAAATGAGCCGATCCAATGAGGTGATCTCCGTGTCCGTGCTGCCTGTGCCTGCTCCCGCCGCCGTTGCTGAACCGCCCGTAAAGGTCTCGCCCGCAAAGGCGCTTGAGATCTACCAGGGTGACGCGAATTTCATGACCTCGCTGGCGCGCGGCCTTACGGTGCTGGAGACGTTTACCCAGCAGACACCGCAGATGACCATCTCGCAGCTCTCGAATAAAACCGGTCTGAGCCGCGCCGCCGTTCGCCGCTGTCTTTATACGCTGAACAAGCTGGGGTACGTAGGGTCAGAGGACGGCCAGCGCTACAGCCTGCGTCCGAAGATGCTGACGTTGAGCCACACGTACACGGTGAGCAATACGCTGTCGTCTGCTGCGCAGCCCATTCTGGAGCGCATGAGCGAGAAGCTGAACGAGAGCTTCAGCGTAGCGACGCTCGATGGGGATGAGATCGTTTACATCGCCCGGACGCAGGTCCAGCGCGTGATGAGTGTTGATCTCCACATTGGTAGCCGTCTGCCGGCGTATTGCACCAGCATGGGTCGCGTCATGATCGCCTCCCAGCCTCCCGACGAGGTGGAACGCTACCTCTCGCGGGTCGTCCTCAAGCCATTTACTCCTCGCACGGTCAACACCGTAGAGAAGTTGCGCATGCTGTTGCGCAATGTGCGACGCAACGGCTATGCGGTCTGCGACCAGGAATACGAGGTGGGCCTGCGCTCGATGGCGGTGCCGGTCTACGCGCCAAGCGGCAAAGTGATTGCAACCATTAATCTAAGCGGCCATGCCCCACGGATGCCTATGATGGAGATGCAGGCGCACTTTCTGCCTTATCTGCGCCAGGCCGCCAATGAACTGAGCGTCTTTCTGCGCTAGCTTGTCGTATTGCCCATATCGGGACGCCTTAATCTGCTTTCTGTAAGTATGTAAACCGCTGCCCCCCTTTGCGCGTCGCAGGATGGGAGTCAGTGGGCATTTGCATCGGCAACTGCCAGAAAGATTGGTGTCTTCTCGCGTATGCCCGTCCAATCGGCTTTTGAGCCTGAGCACATCCTGCCCCTCAATCACCCGGTTCCGGCGGGACACTGCCTCGACCTCGCCGTGGTCTTGCCGACCTTCAATGAGCGCGACAATGTTCCGCTAATCCTCGCCGAGCTTGCACAACATCTGCACGGCTTGCGGTGGGAGGCGATCTTCGTCGATGACGATTCGCCCGACGGAACCGCAGAGGTAGTGACGGCGTGCGCCGTCGACACGCCAAATGTGCGACTGATCCACCGTGTCGGCCGCCGCGGCCTCGCGTCCGCCTGCATTGAAGGCATGATGGCCACCCACGCGCCTGTGATCGCCGTAATGGATGCCGATCTGCAGCATGACACCGCGATCCTGCCACAGATGCTTCGTCGACTGCGGCGCGAATCCCTTGATGTCGTCGTGGCCACACGGAACTCCGTTGGCGGCAGCATGGGTGACTTCAAACGCGGACGCGTCATGCTGAGTCGCTGCGGACAAAAGATCAGCCAGTCCATCTGCCGCTGTGAACTCACGGATCCCATGAGCGGTTACTTCCTCCTGCGGCGCGAGTTTCTGCAGGAGGTCGTCCGGGATCTGCAGGGCGAGGGCTTCAAAATCCTGGTCGATCTCCTGGCATCGTCACGTCGCCCGGTTCGCGTCGGCGAGGTTGGTTATACCTTCGCGGCACGCCGGCATGGCCAGAGCAAGCTGGACATCGTCGTGGGAATCGAATACCTCTTCATGGTGGCCAACAAGCTGCTTGGCAATGCCCTGCCGCCTCGAATGGCGGTATACCTTCTGGTCGGCGGCTGCGGTCTCCTGGTACACCTGGTGACCCTGCTGACACTGATGCGGCTACGCCACATGCACTTTGTCGAAGCTCAATTTTTTGCCACCACCTTTGCCATGGTCGCGAACTTCTTCGCGAACAACCGCATCACCTTCCGCGACCGCCAACTGAAAGGATCGCGGCTGCTGCCGGGCCTGGCAAAGTTTGCGCTGGCCTGCTCCTTCGGAGCATGGGCGAATGTCGTCCTCTCGCGCGCATTGCTGCAATCGAATGTGGAATGGTACCTGGCCGGTCTTTCGGGCATTGTCCTGGGATCGGTCTGGAATCTTTCCGTGAGCAGCGTCTTCACCTGGCCGGCACGCCGCCGGTCTTCCTCGTCGCAGCCGGAAGAACGATTTGCGTCCGTGATTGAGGCCGTCCGCTGAGAGACTCTGGTACGTTGAACGGATCGAGCCGTATCCATCGCAATTCTGTTCTGCTGCTATGGGTGCTCGCGCTTGCGGTATTTCCGGTATGGGTGCACTTCGACGCTCCCGGCTGGGACGTTGCCATCTATGCCAAGGGCATGCACGATGCTGCAGCGGGTCTGGACCCTTATGAGCAGGCAATGGCTGTGCAGCGCGCCTACCATGCTGCTCATTCCCTGCAGGCTGGTGTTGCGCCCCCATACAGCTACGTCTACTCACCAATTACCCTGCCTTTGCTGAGGGCCATTGCACATCTGCCCGAATGGTTCAGCGGCTCAGTCTATTGGCTGCTATACGCGACAGGCGCACTGGTGCAGATCTGGGTCAGCATGCGCTTTTTGAAGAGCCGGGAGCTCCGCATCTTCGCTTATGTAGCTCCGGTAACCTTTTTCTTTCCTGGGCTGCTGGCGAACGGCACCATTCAGAGCGGCAATATCGCCTACATTCTGTATGCCCTGGTCTTTGCAACGGCGGTTTACGGTTGGAGACGGCAGAACTGGTGGTCGTTCTATTGCGCGGTCGTCCTTGCATCGTGCGTCAAAGCGCCCTTGCTGAGCCTTGTCGTCATCGCCCCGCTCTCAGCCCGTCGGCAGATGCTGCCAGCCGTCGCGACCGTTGCAGCAGGAACGTTGCTGTTCGGCATACAGCCGGTGCTTTGGCCATCGCTCTTCCGGCATTACCTCCAGGCCGTCGAGCTTCAGTTCAGCTTCAACCGTGACTTCGGATGCAGCCCCGCTGGACTGTTCAGCGCCATTCGCTTCGATCACGGTCTGCCGTACGCGCCGGCAAGCTACTTCGTTTACCTTGCCTATGCGCTGCCACTGCTGGCCTGCATGGTCTACCTGTCGCGACGCTTCCTGCGCGGCGATTTCACACTGCAGGATTGGGCTCCACTGTTACTGGTCGGAACGATTCTGTTAAATCCGCGGCTGCTGGAATATGACGTCGCGCCCATCACGTTGCCGCTGGCGCTGCTCGCCTGGCGCTGGATCACGAATTTAGATCGTTTCCGTGTAGCGGCAGGAGTGTTTGCAATCGTGTTCTTCCTGGTGGCGAACGGCCTGTCGATCTACAGCTGGGAGATCCGGAAGCAGATCGATGGACCGCTGCTCGTCATCCTGTTCCTCGCTGGTGCCTGGACGCTGCTGCGCACAGCACGGACAGACACCAGGGAGACCGGAGACTATCGCGAGACGCCTTCCATGGGCGAACTGGCCGAGGCGTAGAGTCGGCGTGGCATCCGGCCCGCAAGGAACGCCTGGCGGCCGGCGAGAACGGCATTCCCCATCGCTTCCGCCATCAAGACAGGCTCACGCGCTTCTGCGATCGCCGTGTTCATCAAAACGGCGTCGAAGCCCATCTCCATCGCCACCGCAGCGTCGCTGGCTGTTCCTACGCCTGCATCCACAATCAACGGTACTTCCGTGATCATCTCCCGCAGGATGCGCAGGTTGGCCGTGTTCTGCAGGCCCAGGCCGGAACCGATGGGCGCTCCCAGCGGCATGACCGCGGCCGCGCCGACATCGATTAATCGCTTAGCAAACACAATGTCATCAGAGGTATACGGCAATACCGTAAAGCCTTCCTTGACCAGAACCTCTGTTGCTAACAGCGTTCCTGCTACGTCGGGATAGAGGGTGCGCTTGTCCCCAATGACCTCGATCTTCACCCAATCCGAAAGACCCACTTCGCGGCCCAACCGTGCGGCACGGATCGCTTCTTCGCCCGTGTAGCAGCCAGCCGTATTCGGCAGCAGGAAGTAGCGCTGCGGATCGATGAAGTCCAGCAGCGACTCCGAGGAGCGGTCGAGATTCACGCGGCGGACCGCGACCGTGACCATCTCCGCGCCCGACGCTTCGATCGCGTCACGTGTCTCCGCTCCATCTTTGTACTTGCCCGTTCCAACGATCAGCCGTGACTGAAAGGCCTTGCCTGCGATAACCAGAAGTTCCATGGACTCCATTCTAAGACCGGAATGCTTCCCATTCTGTGCTTGTCGTCACCGCCAAAAAGCAACGGCCCGGGTCATGATGACCCGAGCCGTTACCGGTGAACTGTTGAGATTGACCTGAGGCGTCCACTCATTTGGAGGGCCTCGGCGGAGTTTGCTGATGATCGTTCTTTCGGCAAAAACACTTGCCAGGTCTAGAGCGGAACGCCCTAAGCCTCAGTCACCTCACGTACTGTTGAACCACACAAATAACTGTCAGATTTCATAGGCTGGATCATCCTCCTTTCCCGTGTAGAGACAACATACGCCCGGAAGCCGCGCCGCTGCAAGCCGCACGGTGCGTCGGTTTCCGCCACACGCAAAGCATCCTCTTTCCCGTGCTTCCCGTCACACGGCCAGTTGTTCTTTCCCGGAGGTAAGTCCTTATGAAGGCATTGGTTGTGGTTGGTGTGGTGTTGATCCTGGCGGGTGTCGCCAGCCTTGTAACAGGTGGCTTCTCCTTCACGCATCAGAAGAAGGACGTGGATGCCGGCCCCATCCAGATCAGCCACGAATCGACGAAGCACGTACCGGTCGGCCCGATTGTGGCTGGTGTGCTGATCGTTTGCGGGCTGGGACTTACCGTCGTCGGCGCCAAGAAGTAGATCGAGGCAAAGCAGTGAGGAGCCCGGCCCATGAGGCCGGGCCTGCCTTTTCTTGTAGCTCTAACCGTGTTTGAAGTACTGAATCGCGCGTTCATGCTTCTCTGCCGCAGCGCGTGTGGCAAAGGTGCCCAGGTTTTTCCGCTTGCCCGTCTTCTCGTCGGTCGAGCGGGAGTAGATGCGATATTCACCGGATTTGAGTTTGCGGATCATGAAGAATTCGATTGGCGGCAACCGACAACAGGTTTGCTGTGAGGCTGTGGCCGAAACGCCGGATAGCGCCAAAGCCTCGAGCAATGCATGACCACCTATACTTCAGCTCGAGCAATGCATGAGCACCTATACTTCAGTCTGTGCGAGCCGACCTACTCCTCCCAGCGATTGCGTTTCTCTTCGGTCTGCTGATTGGCAGCTTTCTCAACGTTTGTATCGCACGGCTTCCGCTGGATGAGTCGGTTGCGACACCGCGTTCGCGCTGCCCTGCCTGCGGCCACACCATCCGCTGGTACGACAACATTCCCCTGCTGAGCTACGCACTGCTGCGCGGACATTGCCGAGACTGCGGCGCCCCAATCTCATGGCGCTATCCGGCGGTGGAGCTCGTTACCGGCATCTGGTTCGCGCTATCCGCCCTGGTTGTGGCCCATGGGATAGATCTCTCCGGCGACATCTTCGCGAGGCTCATCGTTCACGCCGTTGGAATCGCTATGGTCGGCAGCCTTCTGATCGCACTGATGGTCATCGACTGGAAGCATCACTTACTACCCAACACGCTGACGATCCCGGGCATCCTGCTTGGACTGATCTTCGCGTGCGCGGAGGCGGTCTTTCTTGGCGACAATGAAGGCAACGTAATTCTGCAGCACGCCCCCGACATCAACAGCGCGAACGCTGGACGCAGCCCCGGCAACATCTTCCTGACGGGTGCAGAGCACCTGATCTTCGGCCGCCTGCTTGCGGCAATCGGCGCGTTCCTGCTGCTGTTCCTCATCCGCGTTGCTTATCGGGCAATCCGTAAACGGGACGGCATGGGTCTCGGCGACGCCAAGCTGCTGGCCATGATCGCAGCCTTCGTCGGCCTGGCCCCCACCGTCCTGTCGCTCTTCCTCGGCCTGATGCTGGCGACCTTCTATGCGACTGTCATGCTGCTCCGCCGACAAGCGGACGCCGCAACGCGGCTTCCTTTCGGCAGTTTCCTGTGCATGGGCGGGCTACTTGCCGCGCTGTATGGAGAGCGGATCACCGATGCCTATCTCGCTCTCTTCCGATAGCCATTCGACGAGGCGAGCACTATCCGTCCCACGTTGCTCCACTCAGCCGCCCGAGACGGCTCCGATGATCAGCAGAGGTTCGCTTCCATTGGCGATGGATGGTGGGAGCGCCTGGTCGATGTCCTGGTGCGAGATGTCTTCGTTGCAGGCGAAGAAGCGCAGGTACGGCCGCCGCAGTTGCGTGGTGTGATCGCGAACGGTGCCCTGCAGTGCTGGCAGCTTTGCCTCCAGCGCCTCCATCATGGACCGTTGGGTGGGTTGATCCCCTGCCTCAAGCTCTACCAGAGGCGCGACGTGTGCCAGCCGGCACAGGTTCGCCGGTAGTTCTACCCGGATCTTCATGCGAGCGTCTGTGCCTCGACGGACAGCACAGCGGGCAGGTCGCGCACGATCGCATTCCAGGTGTCACCGCCGTCTGCGGATGCGTAGACCTGTCCGCCGGTCGTGCCGAAGTAAACGCCACACTCGTCCAGTGAGTCGACGCTCATGGCGTCCCGCAATACGTTCACGTAGCAGTCTTTCTGCGGCAGACCGGCTGTCAGTGGCTCCCACTCGTTCCCCCCGCCTCGGCTGCGGAAGACGCGCAGGGCACCGTCGAGGGGATAGTGCTCCGAGTCGCTCTTGATTGGCACCACGTACACCGTCTCGGGCTCGTGCGCATGCACGTCGATCACGAACCCAAAATCCGTCGGCAGGTTGCCGCTCACCTCAGACCACTGATCTCCCGCGTTGTCGGTACGCATCACGTCCCAATGTTTCTGCATGAAGAGCGTCTGCGGCCGCGACGGGTGCATGGCGATGTGATGGACGCAATGACCGACCTCGGCGTTTGGGTCCGGAATGAACTCTGAACGCAGGCCGCGGTTGATGGCCTTCCACGTCTCGCCGCCGTCATCCGTACGGAAGGCACCTGCCGCCGAGATAGCGATGTACATCCGCTTCGCATCGGCAGGATCCTGCACAATGCTGTGCAGGCACATGCCGCCCGCACCAGGCTGCCAGTTTGGGCCGCTGCCGTGCCTGCGGAGCCCGGCAAGTTCCGTCCAGCTCGCCGCACCGTCGGTTGAACGGAAGAGCGCGGCGTCCTCTGCACCGGCGTAGACGACCTCTGGATCGAAGAGCGAAGGCTCCAGGTGCCACACACGCTTGAACTCCCACGGATGAGGTGTGCCGTCATACCACTGGTGCGTTCCGGCCACGCCCTCGTACAGGAACTTGTTCCCCGCCGCAGCCCACGTCTTGCCGCCGTCATCCGACCGCTGCACTACCTGCCCGAACCATGAGGAGGTTTGCGAAGCGTAGATCCGGTCAGGATTCAGCGGTGACCCCTTCACGTGATACACCTCCCATCCAGCAAAGTGCGGACCACTTACAGTCCAGTCCTTCCGTGTGCCATCCGCCTCCAGCACAAAGGCGCCCTTACGTGTGCCCACCAGCAGCCTGATCCGGCTCATTCCCGTTCTCCAATTTTGGATGTGTACATCGTCCACAAACGACAGCACGAGCACTTTATCGCGTCCAGCGATCTGATGGGAAGAGTTTCTTGCTGCTTATTTCGAAAGAGCTGCGCGCAGATGGGTCGGCCAGCCGATGCGGACGAGCGTCTCGTCCGGGTCCGAAACTGAGAACTCATACATGCCCCACGGCTTGTCCTCCGGCCCATGAATCTTCCCGAGGATCTCGCCGAGGAAGTTCTCGGCCAGTGTGTCGACGTCCTCCGAGTACAGGTAGAGGCCGAAGGGATTGCGGCCCGGCACCAGCCAGTCTTCACAGGCTGGCTGCAGGTGGAGTTCGCCACCCTTGCCGTCGCGCATCATCAGGTAGTGGTCGTCGCCGGCCCAGACCTGGAAGCCCATCCGCTCGTAGAAGGCTCTGCTCCGGGAGACGTCGTTGCATGGAAGAATTGCCGTCAGATTGTGTGCTCGATCCATCATGGCAACATGATGGGCCACGAATTCGACCGGCGGAAGCGAATTCTCAGCGCCCACGGGGCACCCGGATTCCCTTCGGTGCGGTCTCCAGCTAGAATCGGGTAAACATGAACCCGACACACCCTTACGTCTGGAACTATCTCCCGCTCGCGCTGCAACTGCTGGTGGCCATCGGCCTGGCTGGCGGCATGGTGGGCGCTTCGTTCTTCATCGGCAAGAAGCGGCCCAGCAAGGTGAAGGCCGGCGCCTATGAGTGCGGCATGGATCCCGTGGGCGACGCTCGCGGACGTTTCTCTGTCCGCTTCTACATGGTTGCCATGCTCTTCATCCTGTTCGACGTTGAGGCAGTCTTCATGCTGCCGTGGGCGACCGTCTTCCGTCAGTTGCCGGCCCTGACCGGCTCGAAGTTCTTCGGCTTCAACGAGATGATCGTGTACCTGGGATTCGTCGCCGTAGGCTTGTTTTATGTCTGGAAAAAGGGCGTGCTCGATTGGGGCAACGATAAGGCGGACCTGTAATGGCAGAAGCTCTCCTCTCTCTCGAAGCCGTTCGTGAGGCCATGACCGACAACCCAGCCATGATTGCGCTGGGCGATATGCCAGTCAAGGCCAAGTTCGACCGAAACGAACTGACCGTCACCGTGAGTGCGGACAATATCGTTGCGGCGGCCAAGGCTGTTCAGGATGCCGGCTATAACTTCTTTGAAGACTGCACCGCCGTGGACTGGTACCCCAGCGAGCCGCGTTTCCAGGTCAGCTACCACATCGTTTCGATGAAGATGAAGGTACGCATCCGGCTGGCTGTGCTGCTGGAGGGCGACTCCCCTGTTGTGCCGTCGATCACATCCGTCTGGCCCTCCGCAAACTTCTACGAACGCGAGGTCTTCGACCTTTTCGGGATCCGCTTCAGCGGCCACCCGAACCTGACGCGCATCATGATGCCTACCGACTGGGAAGGTCATCCGCTGCGTAAGGACTATCCGGTCGAAGGCTACCGCTAGAACTGTCGCAGGGTTCCGCTGGAACGCCTGCTGTTTCAGTAACCGCACCACCTGAGGGTTTCGCACAATGGCTCCTGTTGCCGCGCCAGACATGATCACGCCGGACGTCCTGGACGTCGTCGCCGACTCCGCACGTCACCAGGACGATCCCGCGCAGGACCGCACCATGGTTCTGAATATGGGACCGCAGCACCCGTCCACGCACGGGGTTCTGCGCCTGGTCCTTGAGATCGACGGCGAGACCGTCGTCTCGCTGGCGCCGGACATCGGCTACCTGCACACCGGCATTGAAAAGACCTGCGAGGCGAAGTTTTACCAGCAGGTGGTACCGCTGACCGATCGCATCGACTACCTGTGTCCCATGACCAACAACCTCGCCTACTGTCTGGCGGTTGAAAAGTTGCTGGGCCTGGAAATTCCCGAGCGCGCGGAGACGATCCGCGTTCTGTTGAACGAACTGACGCGTATCCAGAGCCACCTGGTCTGGCTGGGTACGCATGCCATGGACATCGGCGCGCTGACCGTCTTCCTCTATTGCTTCCGTGAGCGCGAAGAGTTGCTGCGCCTGTTTGAGGCGGTTGCGGGACAGCGCATGATGACCAGCTACTTCCGCGTTGGTGGCATCAGCATGGAACCGCCCATCGACTGGTTCGCACGCGTGCAGAAGTTCCTGAAGATCATGCCGTCCAAAATCGCGGAGTATGAGGGTCTGCTGACCGGCAATCCCATCTGGATTTCGCGTTTGAAGGGTGTCGGCTACCTCTCACCTGAGGACGCTGTTGCTCTTGGCGTGACTGGACCGCCGCTCCGCGCCAGTGGCGTGGACTGGGATCTGCGTCGCGACATGCCCTACTCCGGTTACGAGAAGTACAGCTTCAAGGTGCCGATCCGCACCGAGGGCGATGTGTGGGCGCGCTACGTGATCCGGATGGAAGAGATGTATGAGTCCATCAAGATCTGCCAGCAGGCGCTGGATCGCATGCCCGAAGGCCCGGTTGTCGCAGACGCGCCGAAGATCATCCTGCCGAACCGTGAGCAGATGAAGACGCAGATGGAATCGCTGATCCACCACTTCAAGATCGTCACCGAAGGTTTCGGCGTTCCGGCAGGCGAAGTCTTCCAGACAGTGGAGTCGCCGCGCGGCGTCATGGGCTACTACGTCGTAAGTGACGGCACAGCAAAGCCGCTGCGCTGCCACATGCGCAACCCAAGTTACGCCACACTGCAGGCGCTGGAGACCATGTGCAAGGGCAAGCTGCTGGGCGATGTGGTCGCGGTCATCGGATCGATCGACATCGTGCTCGGTGAAATCGACCGCTAGTCGCTGACCTTTAAATCCAGATGCCCCACGTCTCGCTCCGAAGACGTGGGGTTTTCTCTTGCGCGGATCCGCATAAGCAGCGTCCAATAGATCCATGGCGACCACGGTCCACATCCCGGTGAGCGAATATCTTCGCAGTTCCTACGAGCCGGACTGTGACTATGTCGACGGTGACCTCGAGGAGCGCTACTTGGGCGAGGAATGGCACTCCGCAGTTCAAGGTGCGATCAGCGCCATTTTTTACATGCACCGGAAAGAATGGCTTCTTCGTGCTCTTCCCGAGCAGCGGGTCCAGGTGTCGTCGACTCGTTTCCGTGTTCCAGATGTGTGCGTTGTGCCGTCTGAGAAGCCGTTCACCGGCATCCTGACGGATCCGCCCGTTCTCTGCGTCGAGGTCTTGTCGCCGGAGGACCGCTTTCAACGGGTCGTGACGCGCGCGCAGGAATATCTGCACATGGGCGTGCCAAATATCTGGATCATCGATCCGAAGTCTCGTGAATGCTGGGTTCTGGATGCCAGCGGAGGTGCACTGCCGATGGTGGACGAAGCCTTCACCATCCCCGGCACTCCGGTAGGTCTCACGATCGCGGACATCTTCGAAGAGATCGACAGCGCCCCGAAGGCTTAGCGGATTGCGTAAGTCCCGTCAGGCGCATCCAACTGCGCGAGGACTTGCCACGCATGACGACTGAAGCCAGCGCGAAAGAGAATCTTGACCAGCAGCTTGCGAACAACACCGCCCGCTTGAAGGAGTTGGTGGATCAGCAATACAACGTGGAAGTTACGCGCTCCATCGTTCTGTGTTTCTCCTCGGACGATGACGAGTGCGCGCGCGCTCTCATCAAGGCATTATTCGCGAAGGGTACCCGTGTGCTTCAACCTGAGCCGGAAAAACGGGGGGACCGTTTTCAGATCCGTGTGGGTGTGAAGCGCAGCCTCCGGGACACGGTGCGCGAGGAATTCGTCTCCGACATGGTTCACACGGCAAGCGGGATGAATGGCACCTTCGACGGCTGGAATCTGCTCGGAGAGGAATCCGCGGAACAGGCGCAGACGCAAGGCGACACACCAGACGCACGCTCGGCAGGGACGCTGAACTCTTAGGACCGCGAATCTGGCTGCATCACGGCCAGCTCATTGCCCGCCGGATCGGTGAAGTGAAACCGCCGGCCGCCCGGATAGGCAAACGTAGGCACCGTGATTTTTCCACCTGCGGCAACCACCTGCCCTTCCATGGCTTCGATATGGTCGGTCACGATCATCGCAAGCGGTGCTCTGGAACGACCGTCACTGCCGCCGTTATATCCAGCCTCAAGACCGGAGCCGTGCACGGCAGCGTAGTCCGGGCCAAAGTCCTCGTGGCTCCATCCAAACAGAGAGCCGTAGAACTGCTTGAGGGAAGCGACATCCTGGGTCGGCAGTTCGAGATAGGCAACTTGGTTCTTGGCCATGGAATTCACTCCGGGATCATGCTCCCTCGCTGAGAACTCTGTCCGTGCCCTGACGAGAGCTTAGGACAGGGCAGAAACCGCATCACTGCGGTTTCGCGAGGAGCTCCGCCATGCTAGCGCAGCTTTGCGGTAGCGTGAAGAGGTGATAACCGAACAACTTCATCGCGAACTGTGGACATCCTGGGCCTCCCTGCTGCGCTCCTACGCCGCCGTCCACTCGCTCGGCCGTGAGCAACATGCTGTCGTCGAAGTAAGCGAAGACCGCATCCTTGTTCGCTATGGACTGCGCTGGATGCAGTTCGTGCCTGCTGCTTACACCACCAGCGAGGGTGAGGAACGCACCTTCACCCTGACAGAAAATGGGCGTGCCCGCGTGGGTGACGACGAAGATGAGATGGACCTGTACGCAGAGCGGCTGGCATCGGCGATAATTAACCTGTGAGCACCGTAACCGACAGCATCTTCACGCAGGCTACCGCTGAGCGTTTCGACAAACTCGTCACTCTCTACCCGGTAAAGCGATCCGCTCTTGTCCCTATGCTGCTGTACGCGCAGGACGAAGTGGGCTATGTCTCGGACGCCGTTGTTGCCGAGATCGCACAGCGACTCGACCTTCTGGAGTTGGACGTACGAGGCGTGCTGTCGTACTACTCCATGCTGCGCACCAAGCCGGCTGGCAGGTACAACGTGCAGGTGTGCACCAACATCTCCTGCATGCTCGTTGGCGGCTATGACATCCTGGACCACTGCAAGGCGAAGCTTGGCATCGGTCACAAGGAAGTTACGCCCGACGGCCAGTTCAGCCTGGAAGAGGTGGAATGCATCGGTGCCTGTTGCTGGGCGCCTGCCATGCAGGTGAACTACGACTTCCATGACAACCTGACTACCGCAAAGGTCGACGCGATCCTGGCTGACTATGCCGCCGGCCGCGGAAAGGATGTGAAGTAATGCCCACCCTGGTATCGCATCCCGAAGAGGTTCGCGTCCTCTCCCGCCGTTTTGGACAGGGCGCTGCAGAGATCGACAAGTACATCGAACTGGACGGCTACAAGGCTGTACAGAAGGCCATCGAACAGGGTCCTGAGTGGGTCATCAACGAGATGAAGGCCAGCGGCCTCCGCGGACGCGGTGGTGCAGGCTTCCCCACCGGCCTGAAGTGGTCCTTCGTTCCCAAGACGAGTGAGAAGCCCAAGTACGTCCTGGTCAACGGCGACGAGTCTGAGCCGGGCACCTGTAAAGATCACGTCATCTTCCTGCACGATCCGCACGCCGTCATTGAAGGCACCATGATCGCGGGCCTGGCCATCGGTGCGAAGATGGGCTTCATCTACCTGCGCGGCGAGTATCGCTACCTGCTGAAGATCGTCGAGAAAGCCGTTGCCGATGCGTACGCCAAGGGCATTCTGGGCAAGAACATCTTCGGCAAGGAAGGCGTCGACTTCGACATCGTCACGCAGACCGGCGCAGGCGCGTACGAAGTCGGTGAAGAGTCCGCTCTGATGGAGTCTCTGGAGGGCAAGCGTGGTGTTCCGCGCATCAAGCCCCCCTTCCCTGCTGTCGTGGGCCTGTACGGCGGTCCGACCGTCATCAATAACGCCGAGACGATCGCTTCCGCGCCGCATATCCTTCTGATGGGTGGCGCGGACTACGCGAAAATCGGCAGCGAGCGCAACGGCGGCACGCGCCTCTTTGGCATCAGCGGCCACGTCGAGCGCCCCGGCGTCTACGAGCTGCCCATGGGCTACAACCTGAAGAAGGCCATCTATGAAGTTGCCGGTGGCGTCAAGGGTGGTCGCAAGCTAAAAGCTGTTGTTCCCGGCGGATCGAGCTGCCCGGTTCTCACTGCCGATGAGCTCGATGTCGGCCTCGACTTCGATCAGATGGGCAAGGCCGGTACCATGCTCGGCTCGGGCGGCATTGTTGTGCTGGACGAAACGGTCTCCATCGTTGAGTTCGCGCTGCGGACGATCAAGTTCTACCAGCATGAATCCTGCGGCTGGTGCATCCCCTGCCGCGAGGGAACGGACTGGCTAAAGAAGACGCTGACACGTTTCTATAACGGTGGCGGTAATCTGAAGGACATCAACAACATTCAGTACCTGGCTGAGAACATGATGGGCCGCACCTTCTGCCCGCTTGGCGACGCCGCAGCCATGCCAACGCTTGGCTTCATCAAGAAGTTCCGCCCTGAGTTCGAGGAATACCTCAAGGGCGCTCGGACAGAGAAGACCTTCATCACCACCGAAGAACTTATCGGCGCTTCGCACTAGCAGAGGACACGAATGCCAGACGTAACCCTTACCGTAGACGGCCAGCAGATTACCGCCCCCGCGGGCACGCTGCTCATCGACGCCTGCAAGGCAGCCGGCATCCAGATCCCTGCCTTCTGTTACTACCCCGGCCTGTCACTGCAGGCGGCATGCCGCATGTGCGTTGTGCGCATTGAGAAGATGCCCAAGCTGCAGACGGCATGCACCACGCCCGTTGCGGAAGGCATGATTGTTGCGACGGAGACCCCGGAGATCGCGCAGGCTCGCAAGGCCACACTGCAGTTGCTGCTGGGCAATCACCCGCTCGACTGCCCCGTTTGCGATGCCGGCGGCCAGTGCGAATTGCAGGACATGACCTTCAAGTACGGCGCGGCGGAATCGTTCTACACCGAGCCGAAGAATCACCGCGAGGAGCAGCAGTGGTCGCCGACGGTCTACTTCGATCGTCCCCGCTGCATCCTCTGCTATCGCTGCGTTCGTATGTGCGGCGAGGGCATGGACGTCTTCGCGCTGGGCATCCAGAACCGCGGTTCCTCCGCTGTCATTGCGCCGAATATCCCCGCATCGCAGAGTGAAGATGGCCTGCAGCACCTGGACTGCGAAGAGTGCGGCATGTGCATCGACGTATGCCCTGTCGGCGCGCTGACCAGCGACACCTATCGGTACAAGACGCGCCCGTGGGAGATGAACCACGTTGCCACGGTCTGCACACACTGCGGTGACGGTTGCAAGACCACGCTGGGTGTTCGCGCAACGACCGACGGCAGCGAGATTGTCCGCGGCGACAACCGCGACAAGAGCGGCATCAACGGCGACTTCCTGTGCAACAAAGGCCGCTACGGCTTTGACTTCGCCAACTCGCACAGCCGCATCACCCAGCCGATGATCAAGCAGTCGAACGGTGAGTTCAAGGCTGTCAGCTGGGACGAGGCAATCGCCTACGCCGGAAACAAGCTGCGCGAGATTCGGGATGCCCGCGGCGGCGCTGCAACGGGCGTCATTGGCGGCAATCGCCTGACGAACGAAGAGGCCTACCTGCTGCAGAAGTTCGGCCGCAGTGTCCTCGGCACCAATAACATCGACCACCACCGCACGGCTGATTACGTTACCTTCGCCGCAGCACTCAGCGGTCATCGCGATCGCTTCGCATCGCAGCATGACAACGAGACATCGCCCGCTATCCTGCTGGTGGGCGGCGATCCGACGAACGAGAATCCGCTGACCGCATGGAATATCCGCGCGGATGTTCGTCTGAACAGTGCTCGCCTCTATGTCGTAAATCACCAGCCGATCAAGCTGCGCCGCCAGGCAAAGCTCTTCGCGGAGATTGACGAACTGGGCTACGGCGAAGCGATGAGCACGCTCGCTGGTGCTGCAGGTGCGGAGTCTCTCACCGCGCTGCGTGACGCAGTGAAGGCCGAAGAGAAGATCGTCATCCTGATTGGCAGCGAGCTACGCGGTGCCAGCCTGAAGGCCTTGATTGACTTTGGCCTTACGCTGCCGAACGCGAAGTTTGCGCTGCTGAGCGACTACGTCAACAGCCACGGCGCCTCGGACATGGGTCTGCTGCCCGACATGCTGCCCGGCTACCTGCCGTTGCAGGGCTCGCACGACTTCAACAACGAGTATGGCGCACGCTTCAGCAACACGCCTGGTCTCGACCTGATCGGTATGTTCGACGCAGCAATCGCCGGCAACCTTGGCGCGCTGTATGTCGTGAATGCCAACCCGGTCTCGCGCTACTCGGTCGATCCGGCGGCACTGGCGAACACCTTCGTTGTCGTTCATGACATGTTCCTGACGGAGACCGCGCAGCTTGCCGATGTGATCTTCCCCTCGGCCAACCTGTATGAGAAGTCGGGCTCGGTCACAAACAGCTACGGCGATCTTCAACTTGTGAAGAAGGCTTCCGATCGTGCGGGTGTTCGTACCGATCTCGAATTGATCGTCCGCGTCGCCGACAAGATGGGCGCGAACATCCGTGAGCTGGTGCCCTTCGGCAAGCAGGGTGCGGGACTTCGCGCTGACCTGGGTCAGACGCGCGGTGCGCAGTCTGGTGAGGCCGACCGTCATGCAGTTTGGCTCTCGGCAAACAACCTTGAGATGAAGCTCTCGCCCTTCGATCCCTTCGCTGTACTCGATGAGATTCAGCGTCTGGTGCCCGGCTATGATTTGCTGCGCCTGCAGTTGCTGAGCGGCAATGACCAGCACCTTTCGCCCGCTGCGCCTGCCGATCTGGTCCAGATTGAGCCGGCTCGCCGCGATCTTGTGCTGCCTGCAGACGACACGTTGTTCACCTCCGGCACGCTTGGCCGCTACTCGCCCAAGCTGGTCGAACTCGCCGACAAGTATGCCGTTGAACCCGCCGGCATTCCAGCCGACTAACGCAAGAACAGGACAACGACAGCCGTGACGCATCTCTCCGACTTCCAAATCTTCCTGCTCCTGACGATCCTCAAGATCGTGGTCGTGCTGGTCATTACGCTTACCTCAGTGGCCTACACGGTGCTGCTGGAGCGTAAGGTCATCGGCCTGATCCAGAATCGCTGGGGACCGAGCCGCGTAGGGCCTTTCGGCCTGCTGCAGCCGCTCGTTGACGGCATCAAGCTCTTCCTGAAGGAAGACCTCATGCCGATCGCGGTCGAACGGCCGCTCTTCGTCATCGCGCCCGTGATCGCTCTCTCATGCGCTCTGATCTCCATCGCGGTTGTGCCCTTCGGCAACGTCTTCACTTACCGCGGCGTCAGCCTCTTCGAGATCTCCGACATCAACATCGGCCTGCTCGTAGTCCTGGGCATCACGTCGGTTGGCGTGTACGGCATTGCGCTGTCGGGCTGGTCTTCGAACAACAAGTATTCCCTGCTGGGCTCGCTCCGCGCCTCGGCACAGATCATCAGCTACGAGCTTGCGCTGGGCCTGTCGCTGGTCGGTGTTGTGCTCCGCGCCGGATCGCTCCGCCTCCGCGACATCGTCGGATCACAGGCGCACCACGGCTTGCTGAGCTGGAACATCTGGCCGCAGATCTTGGGCTTCTTCATCTACCTGATGGCCGCATACGCTGAAACGAACCGCGCACCGTTCGATCTTCCGGAAGCGGAGTCCGAACTTGTCGCCGGCTATCACACCGAGTATTCCTCGATGAAGTTCGCCATGTTCTTCATGGCGGAGTACGCGAACATGATCACCGTCTCCTGCGTGGCTACGCTGCTTTTCTTCGGCGGCGCTACTTCCCCGCTGGGACACCTGCTGCCGGACAACTTCGGCGGCCCGATCCTGTCGGCGATCTTCCCAATCCTGTGGTTCGTCTTCAAAGTCTTCTGCTTCCTGTTTCTCTACATCTGGGTGCGTTCGACTCTGCCGCGCTTCCGTTATGACCAGCTGATGAGTTTTGGCTGGAAGTGGCTGCTGCCATTGGCCATGATCAACATCGTTATCACCGCACTCGTACTCGCCATCCACGGCTGATCTCTCGACCGACGCATTACAATCGGGTCATCACCCTTCTTTTCAACCGCCTTTAGCACGTGTAAGGATCTGCCGGACCGATGCAAACTGCGCTCTTCTTCATCTTCGCGGCGATATGCGTGGTGAGCGCGCTGAATCTCCTCTTTCAGCGCCACCCCATCAACTCTGCGCTGTCGCTCGTGGTCGTCATGATGTCGCTCGCCGTCATCTACTGGACGCTGGGCGCTGAGTTCCTCGCGGCTGCACAGGTTATCGTCTACTCCGGCGCCATCATGGTGCTCTTCACCTTCGTCATCATGCTGCTGAATGCAGGCGAAGAAGAACGCACCCGCGGTTCCAGGGCAGCGTACTTCGCTGGTATCCCGGGCGTCGTGGGCGTCTTCGCCCTGTTGGCGTACACCTTCCTACATGAGCGCACAAAGCTTGGCTACGCGACCTTCGGCGGCCAGCTGAACAATGGCGTCAGCAATATGAGCGCTATCAGTCGCGTACTGTTCACTGATCTGCTGCTGCCGTTTGAGGTCACATCGATCCTCATCCTGGTAGCCATCCTGGGCGCGGTCGTTCTCGCGCGGAAGGAACCCTAAACCATGGTGCCCATCTACTACTACCTGATCCTCGCCGCGATCCTGTTCTGCATCGGTATTGGCGCGTTTCTGATCAAGCGCAACATCATCACCGTCTTCATGTCGATTGAATTGATGTTGAACGCGGTGAACCTGACCTTTGTGGCCTTTTCCCATATGCATCATGCGGTAAAGGGTCAGCTGTTTGTATTTTTCGTAATGGTGGTGGCAGCGGCAGAAGCCGCGGTTGGACTCGCCATCATTATCGCCATCTTCCGTACACGCCAAACCCTGGACGTGGACAGCATCAACCTGATGAAGAACTAAGCGGAGATCGAAGACCTTCCGATGACGATTGAACATCTGCTCTGGTTCATCCCGCTGCTGCCCTTCTTCGGCTTTGTGCTCAACGGCACACTTGGCCGCAGATTGCCGCGCGCGGGCGTGGCCGCAATTGCCCTGTTATTTACCGCCCTTCCCCTGGCGCTCGTCGCCTGGCTGTGGCAGCACATGCTGTCGCACGACATCCTGCAGATCACCGCAGCCTCCCGTCCATGGATTGAGACGTCAGCGCTCACGGTCCGCTTCGCCTTCACTGTCGATCACCTCACGCTGATCATGCTGGCGGTGGTCACTGGCGTTGGCTTCCTCATTCACATCTACTCGGCCGGCTACATGGCACATGAGGATGGCTACTGGCGCTTCTTCGCCTACCTGAACCTGTTCATGTTTTTCATGCTCGTACTGGTCCTCGCTGAGAGCTTCCTGCTGCTCTTCGTCGGCTGGGAGGGCGTGGGCCTGGCGTCGTACCTGCTTATCGGCTTCTACTGGCAGAAGCCCAGCGCCAACGCTGCTGGTCGTAAGGCATTCGTTGCCAACCGTGTGGGTGACTTCGGCTTCCTGCTGGCAATGTTCCTGCTGATCCAGCACTTCGGCACATTGAGCTTCGTTCAGATCTTCAGCGCGATCAACCACCAGCCGGAGCTGCACGGCGGCTTCCTGACTGCCATCGCGCTGCTGCTGCTCGTCGGCGCTGCTGGTAAGTCAGCACAGATTCCGCTCTACGTCTGGCTGCCGGACGCAATGGAAGGTCCCACGCCCGTCTCCGCACTGATCCACGCGGCGACGATGGTCACCGCCGGTGTCTACCTCGTCTGCCGCTCGCACGTATTATTCGACCGTTCGCCCTACGCCCTCGGTGTCGTCGCCATCATCGGCGCGGCCACCGCGCTCTTCGCAGCGACCATCGGTGTGGTGCAGCACGATATCAAGCGTGTGCTGGCGTACTCGACCATCTCGCAGCTTGGCTACATGTTCCTTGGCTGCGGCGTTGCGGCGTACTCGGCTGCTGTCTTCCACTTGATGACGCATGCCTTCTTCAAGGCACTGCTCTTCCTCGCGGCCGGGTCGGTCATTCACGCGCTCAGCGGCGAGCAGGACATGCGTGTCATGGGCGGCATGCGCAAGCGGACCCCCATCACCTTCCTGACGATGTCCGCGGGCGTCGTCGCGATCGCCGGCATTCCGCCGCTGGCAGGCTTCTTCTCGAAGGACGAGATCCTCTACCGCACCTTCAGCTCGCCGAACCCGCTGCACTTGCTGCTGTGGGCCGTTGGCGTCATCACCGCTGGTCTGACCTCGTTCTACATGTTCCGCCTGTGGTTCAAGACCTTCTTCGGCGCAGAGCGCTTTGACGAAGCGCACCTCGGCGCAGACGCACATGCTGCACACCATGACAACGAAGCCGAACACGATAGCGGTCAGGCTACCCACTCGCATGGCGTCCATGAGTCACCCTGGGTCATGCTGGCGCCGCTCGTCATCCTGGCGATTCTCTCCGTCATTGGCGGCTGGGTCGGTATTCCTCAGGCGCTCGGTGGTTCCAACCACTTCGAGCACTTCCTCGATCCCGTCTTCGCTCTGACGATCGAAGCGCAGAACGCAGCCAACGCCGACCAGGTTTCGCACGGTCTTGAGCTTGGCCTCGCAGGCGTGTCTGTTCTGGTCGCAATCATCGGCTTCCTTGCAGCCTACGTCTTCTACTACAAGAAGCCCGGCACGCTCGGCGCGAAGGCTGCTGGCAACCCTGTCTACAACCTTGTTGCCAACAAGTACTACGTGGATGAGCTGTACCAGCTCGCCATCATCACGCCCATCCTCATCATCTCGCGTGTACTGTTCCTCGGTCTTGTCGATACCGGCATCGTGAACGGCTCCGGCGCCTTTGCCACCTTCCTGACACGTCAGGCCGGCGAGGGCACGCGCCGCATGCAGTCCGGCAACATTCGTTCGTACGCCGGCTGGCTCGCCGCCGGCGCCGCCGCCGTCATCCTGCTGATGACCTACACCTCGCTGACAGCGCACGCTACCCGCGTCGCGCTGCACCTGAAATAGGAGACGGCAAAGGACACCATGAATCTGAACGGCATCATCCTTTCGCTGATCATCCTCACGCCACTGGCGGGAGCAGGCATTCTTGCCGTGCTGCCGGACCGCGGCCGTCTGCAACAGTGGGGCGCCCTGGTGGTCACGTTGATCACCTTCGCCATGACGCTGCACCTCCCTGCCCACTTTGCAGAGGCGCATACGCACCTTGTCGGCGACCCGATCCTCGGCAGCACGTATAAGTACGTCACAAGCTTCGCGTTCGAGCAGAACAAGTTCTGGATCCCGTCGCCGCTGATCCGCTACCACCTCGGCGTGGACGGCCTGTCGATGTGGCTGCTGGTGCTGTCAGGCCTTCTGGCTCCTCTCGGTGTCCTGGCATCGTGGAACGCAATCGCATCGCGCCGTAAGCTGTTTTATGTGCTTTTCCTGCTGCAGCAGGTCGCCATGCTCGGCGTTTTTGCTTCGCTGGATCTGTTCCTCTTCTACGCATTCTTCGAGATGGCGCTGGTTCCCATGACGGTGCTGATCGCTGTCTTCGGCCGCACCAACAACCGCCAGAAGGCCGCGATGAAGTACTTCCTGTATAACTTCATCCCGTCGGCCATCCTGCTGGTCGGTGTGATCTGGATCTATGCGAAGACGGGCACGTTCGAGATGCCGCGCCTCATCGCACTTGCCTCGGCACACGCGATCCCTGGCTCCTCGACTGCGCTGTGGCTCGCATCGCTTGCCTTCCTGCTCGCCTTCGCAGTCAAGGTACCTGTCTTCCCACTGCATGGCTGGCTCTCGGACGCCATCAGCGAAGCACCGACGGCCGCCGTGATGGTGGTGGCCGGCAAGATCGGTCTGTACAGTATCCTGCGCTACTCCTTCGGTATCTTCCCAGAGCAGGCGCACCGTATCGCTCCCCTGATGATCGCGCTCGGTGCCATTGGAATCGTCTACGGCGCATGCATCGCGCTGGTGCAGAACGATCTGAAGCGCCTTGCGGCCTTTTCCACGCTGGGTCACCTGTCGTTTATCACGCTTGGCATCTTCAGCTTCACCATCAACGGCCTCGACGGCGGCATGTACCAGATCCTGAACCACGGCATCTCAGGCGGCGCGCTCTTCCTGCTGATGGGCTTCCTGTACGAGCGTTACGGCACTTACGACATGCGCGAACTCGGCGGCATCGCCGGACGCCTGCCGTGGATGGTGACGCTCTTCGTCATCACTGCCTTGTCCAACGTTGGCCTGCCGATGCTGAACAGCTTCGTCGGTGAGTTCCTCATCCTCTCCGGCGCTGCATCCACGCAGCTTTCCGCACATCCCTGGCTGTGGGCCACCATCGCCACCACCGGCGTCATCTTCTCCGCAGCGTATCTGCTCACCATGATTCAGCGCGTCTTCTACGCGAACCTTGGCGCAGTGACTGCAGAGAAGCGTGGCTGGGATATTACGGCACGTGAGCACCTGGCACTCTGGCCTATGGTTGTGCTGTTCCTATACATGGGCGTTGCATCGCCGACGATCATGGACGCCCTTCTTCCGCTTGGAAACAGATTGAGCATTCAGAAGCTTGTACCAACCGCTCTCACCGCATCAGTCGGGACACGCCCCGAAGCATCCGTAGCAGGAGGCGCCCGCTAAATGTTCGAATCCCTTGGAAACAACGTTCTCGCGCTGCTGCCGGAGTATGTGCTCACCATCATTGGTGTGATCATCATGCTTCTGGAGCCTGTCTTGCCCCCATCACGCTCGCGGAAACCGCTGGGCTGGCTCGCAATCTTTGGCGGCGTCGTCGCAACTGTCATCAGCCTTTGGCAGCTTCACCTGGGCATCATGAATGCGTTCCACGACTCCATCCGTGTGGACAGCTACTCGGTCTTCTTCCAGGTCATCATCGGCCTGGTCGTCGTGGCCACGCTGCTCACCTCGCTGGATTTTTTGGACCGCAAGGAATCTCACGCTGGTGAGTATTACGCGCTGGTCTGCTTCGGCGCCGTCGGCATGATGCTGATGTGCTGCTCGACCGAGCTGCTGATGGTCTTTATCGGCCTTGAGATCTCATCAATCTCGACGTACATCATGGCAGGCTTCCGCAAGGGCCAAGCCACCGGCACCGAGAGCTCGCTCAAATACTTCCTGCTCGGCTCGTTCGCCACGGCGTTCTTCCTCTACGGCATCGCGCTCACCTTCGGCGCAACCGGGTCGACGAACCTCACGGTCATTGCGCAGGCCATGACGACGACACAGACCCCGGTGCTTGCGGTCCTCGCCGTCGCGATGATCATCATCGGGATCGGCTTCAAGGTCTCTGCTGCTCCCTTTCACGTGTGGACACCGGACGTCTACCAAGGCGCACCGCCGCCCGTCGTCGGCATGATGTCGACCGCACCGAAGGCCGCTGCCTTTGCCGTTCTGCTGCGCATCCTCTTCTCGGGCTATGCCATGCTGCAGCCACGCTGGCAGATCCTGATGGCGATCCTCTCCGTGCTAAGCATGTGCATCGGCAATCTTGGCGCGCTGATGCAGCGTGATGTGAAGCGCATGCTGGCCTATTCCTCGATCGCTCACGCTGGCTACCTGATTGCAGCCTTCACTGCCCTGCCCACGGACGGCATCGCTGCCGCAGCCTTTTACTCCGCTGCCTACGCGGCCATGAATGTCGGCGCCTTCATCGTCATCACCCTGGTCACCGGCTACCAGGAGCGCCTGCGTACCGGCGAAGACTACACTGGCCTCGCGTTGCGCCATCCTGTGCTCGGCGCTGCCCTTACCTTCTTCCTGATGTCGATGATCGGTATCCCTTTCACCGGCGGCTTCTTCGGCAAGTTCTACGTCTTCACGGCGGTCATGCACACCGGCCACGTGAACCTCGCGGTCATCGGCCTGCTCAACTCCGGGGTCGCATGCTTCTACTACCTGCGGTTGATCGTGCGCATCTACACAGCGCCCGCGACTGCCGAGTTCGCGGATTACACGCTCGCGAGCCAGACCGATCCGGCCATGCTGCAGCGTCCGACCGGCTACTTCACCACCCCGACCATCACGCGTGTCCCGTCGTACCTTGCTCTGGCAGCAGCCGTGGCTGCGACCCTTCTACTCGGCATCGCACCGGGAAGAGTACTCACCATGGCACAGGTCGCCGCCATCGCTACCGCCCCTGCGGGCGTTGCAACGGGCAACACTGTGGGCGATCCGGCAGCACTGCACTAGACCGCGCGGATCATTCGCCATACAAAACGGGATGCGCTTCGGCGCATCCCGTTTCCTTTCCCTCCGGCGATTCTTCAGGGTGACTTAAGCGCCGTCAGAGAACCTATCCGAATGACATCGGTTGTGCCCTCCCCTAGTACCCCACGTCGAAGCTGCTGTTTGCCAGGCCGCATTGCGCTTGTCTGCGCTGCCTTGGCCATCAGCGCGCACTCGACGCGGGCGCAGCAAGCAGTATCATCTTCCCTCATAGCGATGGACGAACTGCCGGACGCGCCTTCGGCAGCCCGCGCAGCCGAGCATCAACAGGGTGGCGCGCCTTCAAGCGTCTCCACATCCGCGAAGGATGACACGCCACTGCAAGACCAGCCACACTCGCCAGTGACCCTCCGCAACACGCCGCGCCACATGCTGGCCGACGCAGCGCACATCGTCGTCTCACCGATCTATATCCGCACGAGAGATCTTGCCTACCTGCTGCCACTTGCCGGCGCCACCGCCGCTGCCTTTGCGACCGACACGCACACGATGCGCGACGTCGTCAGCCACGACACGAGCTTCAACCAGACGGCCATCAACGTCTCCGACGCGGGCCGCGATGGCTTCATCGCAGCACCAGCAGCAATGTTTCTCTGGGGAACCGCAGTCCATAACGAGAAGGCCCGAGAGACCGGCATCCTTGCATCGCAGGCCTGGATCGAAGCGTACGTCGCCGACGAGATCGTGAAGCTCTCGTCCTTCCGCGAACGGCCACTCACCGACAACGCCCGCGGCAACTTTTACATTGGGTCGTCCGGTGCAGATTCATCGTTCATCTCCGGCCACAGCATGGTCGCGTGGTCTTCTGCTGCCGTCATTGCAGGCGAGTATCACAACCCGTGGGCTCAGCTCGGCGTCTACACCGCCGCCAGCGCCGTCTCCATGACCCGCGTGCTCGGCCAGCAACACTTCCCTTCCGACGTCCTCATCGGCTCAGCCGCAGGCTGGCTCATCGGCCACTACGTCTACCGTGCGCACCACCACGCGGATAAGGTTCGATAACCGGCTTCAGACCAATGAAAAAGGCCCTCGCCGAAGCGAGGGCCTTTCTATTGCTGCGCTAGCAGCGGAGGGTACTACTGGAGCTTGATGAAGATGATGACGAACGTGAACAGTGCCAGCGACTCGATGAAGGCCAGGCCGAGGATGAGGAAGGTGAAGATACCGGGGCGTGCACCGGGATTGCGTGCGAGAGCCTCAGCGGCCGAAGCCGTTGCCTTACCCTGTGCCAGGCCGCAGAGGCCGGCAGCGAGTGCCATGCCCAGACCGGCGCCGATGTACAGCATGCCCTTGGACGAGTTCGCAGCTGCATCCTGCGCGAATACTGGCGCTGCGATCAGCAGGGTCGCCATCATCATAAATACGTACTTCATGAACTTCATGTCGTGCTCCAAATGCCTCCGGAATGCCGGACCAGTGGGTGGTTGAGGTTCACCGTGCTGACCCCCTCACGCTCATCCGGGTCGAACTCCATACGTGGAAGAGGCTGCGCCACGTACGTCAAACTTATGCATCCACTACACGGCAGGTCAGGGCTTCAGCCCGGACTGATCCGCGTTAGCGGATCAATGCTCGTGCGAGACAGCCAGGCTCAGATAGATCGTCGCCAGCAGCATAAACACGTACGTCTGGATGACCGACACGCCAAGGTGCAGCCCCAGGAAGATCAGCGGTACGCCGACCGGAATCAGCGAGAAGAATGCCAGCGTCACAAGGTCACCCGCGAACATGTTCGCGTACAGACGGACGGTGAGCGACAGGACACGTGCGAAGTGCGAGACCACTTCAATGATGAACATCAGCGGCGCCAGCCACCATACGGGTCCCAGGAACTGCTTAATGTAGCCAGCGCCGTTCGAGCGGATGCCGTGGTAGTGGTAGTACACAAATGTAACCAGTGCCAGACCAAGCGGCACGACCTGGTTTGAGGTCGGCGACATGAGTCCGGGAATCAGGCCAAGCAGGTTCATCACCAGGATGAACAGTGCGAGTGCCGACAGGTAGCCGACAAACTTCTCGTAGCCGTGGCCGACGATGCTCTCCGCCTGGCCGCTGACGAACTCGTGCATCATCTCCGCGGAGTGCGCCACGCCATTCGGACGATCAACACTGAGCGATGCGCGAACCGCGACGAAGTACAGAAGCAGCAGCACAACGACGATCAATTCCATCGCAACGGCGTTGGAGATCGGTGCCTCGGGGTACATGGGATGCACGTGCACGGCACGCAACAACGCATCTACCGGACCGGCAAAGTGCGCATTCAGAAATCGTGTGAAAACTAGCTGTTCCGGCATGGTTCTTTCTTGTCGTTCAAGCCGCAGGGGCGTGAATCGGAAGGGGTTTCAAAATCAGCTCTGAGTGGCGGCTAAATGGTGCCGCTCCGCAGCAACCGCAGGCCTTCGATTGTGAGCGCAAACACGCCCATCGCAAGACCCGCCGCAAGCGCGAGCGCAGAGCCGTTCAGATACCTAAGGCTAACATAAAGCACGGCCACGACTGCGAACAAACGGAGAAAGAACCCCGCGAGAGCGAACCCAATCGAAGGCCTGCGCGCGCCCACGATATGCTCGCCTTCCAGCGGCTCCATGCGTGCGGTGAGGGCAGCCATCAGCCGCCGCCACTCCCATAAGCCGGTCGCTGAAATGGCTGCACCGATGAGCAGCAGCAGCGCGGACTTCCAGCCAGCCTTTGCCAGGGTGATCAGCGCGCCGATGACGCCCAGGATCACGACGATTTTGACGGCGCGCGTGATGACCTCGCGCGCATCCGCGTCGGTGAAATTTGCCAGGCTCTCCGCCACTATTCGGGGTCCTTCATGAACTTCGAAGCGGTCTGGTAGATCTTGATGAATCCGCCTGCCGCGCCGATCAGGATGCCGACGACCATCCAGTAGTGCGTGCCGAAGTGCTTGTCGAGCAGGCTGCCGAGAAACCAACCCACAACGCAGCCCATGGGCAGCGCGATCGCAAGCTGGATCATGCTCTCGGCCTTGACCAGATCGCCCAGTGTGCCCTTCGGTTTGCCCGGTGTGTTGCCTTTGTCGCTCATCGCAGAAGCCATTACATCACGCGCGCCCTGCCGCGCGCCGCAGCCTTCTATACTTCGAAGGACATGTTCGCATCCGATTTTGAAGAAGAGCAGTACAAGCTGCGCCAGGAAAAGCTCACGAAAATTCAGGAGCTCGGCGCTCAGGCAGGTCTTTTGCCGCTGGAGGCCACCTACCCCAACAGCTTTTCGTTTACACACACCGCCCCACAGATCGTCGACGCCTACGCCGACGTCACCGGCGAGCAGCTTGAGGCAGACAAGCCTCCCGTAGCCATCGCGGGCCGTGTCATGGCGCACCGCCGCCAGGGCAAAGCAGGCTTTGCCGTGCTGCAGAATAACGGCGTCCGCCTGCAGATTTACGTCCGCAAGGACGATGTGGGCGAGCGTGCCTTTGAGCTCTACAAGCTGCTCGACCTGGGCGACCACATCGGCGTGCAGGGCCACCTCTTCCGCACGCGCACCGGCGAGCTCACCGTACACGTCACGGAGCTGGTCTTCCTGTCGAAAAGCATGCTCGCGCTGCCCGACAAGTTCCACGGCCTCACCGACATTGAGCTGCGCTACCGCCAGCGCTATGTCGACCTGTTCATGGACACCGGCGAAGATGCCGCTGAGCCGTCGACCGAGGAAGCAGCAGCCGACAGCGTCAACCCGGAGGCGATTGCAGCCGCAACGGCTCCGCTGAAGCGCCTGCCCGCACGCGATGTCTTCGTGAAGCGCGCGCAGGTGCTGAAGGCGCTGCGCACGTACTTTGATAGCCGCGGGTACATCGAAGTTGAGACGCCCATGATGCAGCCCGTCGCCGGCGGTGCGGCGGCGCGGCCGTTCGTCACGCACCACAACACCATGGACATGGAGCTCTACCTGCGCATTGCGCCGGAGCTCTACCTGAAGCGCCTGGTCGTCGGCGGCCTGGACCGTGTCTACGAGATCAATCGCAACTTCCGCAATGAAGGCATCAGCACCCAGCACAATCCTGAGTTCACGATGCTGGAGTTCTACCAGGCCTACGCGAACTATAACGACCTGATGACCATGACGGAAGAGATCGTCACCTTCGTCGCCAACGAAGTGAATGGGACAACGCTGATCAACTTCCCGCTGCCCAAGGGGCCTCGCGCCGGCGAGATGGTGGAGATTGATCTTGGAAAGTGGACGAAGCTTTCGATGAAGGAAGCGATTATCAAGTGGTGGCCGAAAGAATACGGAGCAGCTCTATCCAAAGACGACTTCAATGAACGGAGTTTGTTCGGTCAAGCGATAGTGCGCGCAGCGCAGTCTGCCGGCGGTGACGCGTCGAGCGATTGGGTCGAAGCTTCGAGCGAAACATCAGGGAGTTGGATCAAGAGCGGCGATCAGATGCAGCTCATGACCGCGGAAAAGCGCGGTGAATACCTACGTGCCAGAGCTCTCAAACAGATACACGATGCTCATATGGGTGGCGCTCCACTTGGAAAGTCGATTTCGGATTTGTTTGAGGTCCTTGCCGAAGAACATCTCATCCAGCCGCACATCATCTACGACTTCCCGCTAGCCGTCTCACCACTCAGCAAGGTAAAACCGGACGAACCCGACTGGGTCGAGCGTTTCGAGTTCTACATCGGCGGCTTCGAGATCGGCAATGCGTTCAGCGAGCTCAACGACCCGGAAGATCAGCGCCGGCGCTTTGAAGACCAGCTCCACGAGAAGGAGCGCGGCGACGACGAAGCTCACGCCATGGACGCGGACTACGTCCGTGCGCTGGCCTATGGCCTGCCACCCACCGGTGGCGAAGGCATCGGCATCGATCGCCTGACCATGCTGCTCACCGGCTCGCGGTCCATTCGCGACGTCATCCTCTTCCCGCTCCTCCGCCCTGCCAAGAAGCCGGTATTGGAGAAGTCTGACGAGCCAACCGCGTAATCAGGGACGACCACTATGAATCAGTCCACGCAAGGCCGCATTCTTACCGTTGCCATGACGGGCGCCAGCGGCGCTCTTTTCACCGCTGCCCTGCTCAAATTGCTGGACGCGGACGTTCGCGTTGAGACGATTCATTTCATTGCCTCCGATCACGCCTTGCGCGTCGTCGGAGAGGAGCTGGCGCCCACTGGACGCAGTGGTTTGGTGGACGCGCTTTTGCAGGCTGTTGGTGGTGGTCCGGCCTCCTCCAAGATCAAGACGGTTCGCAACGATGACATTGGTGCCGCGGTCGCCAGCGGCAGCCATCCATCGGACGGCATGATCGTTCTTCCCTGCTCGATGGGGACTCTGGCTTCCATCAGCAACGGTCTGGCATCGCGACTGATTGACCGCGCCGCCGACGTGACGCTTAAGGAGCGTCGGCCGCTGATCCTTTGTGTACGTGAGACGCCGTTCAACCGCATTCACCTGCGCAACATGTCCTTGGCAGCCGACGCCGGCGCAACCATCTTTCCGGTGATCCCCGCGATGTATTTCCGGCCACCGGGGCTGGAGGAGATCGCACGTCAGTTCGCATGCCGTGTGCTGGCACACGTTGGGCTGCAGCAGGCTGAAGCCTACCAGTGGAAGTCCGGCGAATAGGACGTCACGGCACTCTGTGTGCCTTGTCTCAGCAGAGAGACGTGGTGCACCGCTACTTCGGCGCGTCCAGGTAGTTGATCGATGCGGGGAGCGGTGGCTCCGCGTCGAGGAACTTCAGAGTTTCTGGCAGCACCTGTTTGGAACATTCGGCGGCAGCGAGATGTCCGCAGCCGCGCAATCCCACGAACACAGACTGCGGCACCAGTTCATGCAGGCGCAGACCAGTTGCCAGCGGCGTCAGCTTGTCCTCAGTCCCCCACACGATCAGCACCGGCATCTGCAAGGCGTGCACCCGGAAATCGAGGATCTCGCGGCCTGTCAGCATGCTGTGGAATGAGCTGTCGACGATGGCGCGGTTCTTCTCAAAGCGCCGCAGCATGCCGGGTATCACGAACCCAGGCATCTTCATGCGAGGGTGATCCGGCTCGATGCGCTGCATCAGCGCATCGAAGCCTGCGCGATCCGTCGGCGTGAAGAGCGTGTGCGGAAAGTCGATGATGAAATACAGCCCCGCACTGTCATAGAGCAGCAGCCGCCGCACACGTTCGGGATAGTCCAGTGCAAGCTTCATTGCGACCCAGCCCCCCATGGACCATCCGGCGACATCCGGTTTGTCCAGACGCAGTGCCTGGAGGAACCCTGAGGTGATGTGCTCTTCCACGGCCAGCGAGGCGTCGCCGTCGCGAGGCTTCGGCGAGCTGCCATAGCCCAGCAGGTCCAGCGCATAGACGTGGTAGCCGTGGGCAGCAAGCGCCGGGATCAGCGGCGCCCAGTCTGTAGCGCGCGCGCCGAGTCCATGGACAAGCACTAGGGGCTTATCCGGCGAACCCGCCGGGGCCTTCGCTTCGAGGTAGTGGATCTGGTATCCGTCGACATCCACGTGGTGATGGCTGACGCCGTGCGTGCGCAGGTAGACATCGACGCTCGTGTCGATCAGCAGGAAGGGATTCAACCAGATCAGCAGCGCCAGCACGACGACAATGCTGGCCCCGACCGCGACCCAGACCGGCCATCGGCGTGTGGAACTTCCACTCACTTCAGCGGCTTCCCAAACTCATCGGCAAAGCAGGTGTGATTGATGTCGAATCGCCCGCCGAAATACTTGTCCGGCCCCTTCAGATGGCCGATGGCAAGCAGGGAGACGACCCAGTAGCTCAGTGGCAGACGCAGCGCTTCCTTTACGTGGTCCTCTTCGAAACCTTCCATGGCTGCGGTGTCATAGCCCATGACCTCGGCAGTCAACTGCATGTAGGCAGCAGCATAGGTCACCTGCTTGTTAAGCCAGCCATGCATCTGGTCAGTGTTCAGGCTCAGCAGATAGCTTTCAACGTAGCTCTTCAACTGTGCGGCGTAGCCTTCGCTCATGCCGCCCTCAAGGCCCATGCGGACGATGTCGTCGGCGTCGCGACGCCAGCTGTCCACATCACCACAGCAGGCAATCACCACGGGAGCTTCTTCAACCTTTGCCTGGTTGAAGCATGCTGCACGTAGCTTCTTCTTCACCTCGGGCGACTGCACCACCACGAAGCGCCATGGCTGCACGTTGTAGCCGGAGGGTGCGGAAAGTCCTGCCTCGAGGATCTTTCGAATATCCTCTGCGGGGACTTCGCGCCCATCGAACGAGGGTGTGCTGCGGCGTTCGCGGATCGCGTCCGGCAGCGATTTAAGCGGTGGAAGCATCGCGTATGAGTGTAACGGGAGTCCAGCCCCGGGGCTAGCTCTCAAACGTCGCTACAGCGCGCTCATCGGCTCTTCACTCACAAATGTGGTCCCATTTGGAAGATCGGCAACAATCCACACGCCATGGAACGCCGATCGGAGCTCCGGATAGGCAGCGACGATCGCTTTGGCCGCGGCGGCATTCCGCGCGCGCAATGCCACAGGGTCGGACACCGCGTCTTCCGTGTGGATGTGCGCCAGCAGATCGAGGCCCGTCTGTGCAGGAGCATTCAGGGCCTCAAGCGAGGTCACACGGAACTCCGCTCCTCCCTTGGCCGCGATGACCAGCGGCTGGCTTGCGCTGATGCCGGTCGACAGTGCGGGCGGAGCCGACTTCGACCGCTCAGCCTGCAGCGCTTCCAGGTGCGAGCTGCTGAGGAAGCTGACCGGCTTTAACAACTGCTCGGCCTCGTTGTAGTAGACGAAGGCATTCCAGGACTGCTTCTTGGCCGCGTAATCACGCGCCGCCTTCCAGAACCACACACCGTCGTGTCCCCCGGCAGTGGTCGCGCGCGGGAACAGGCCGCCCATCTGCCAGGTGCCAGGCGTGCTCTGACGCAGCAACATGGCGATCTGATAGGGCTCAGTTGTACCCGCCGTGTTCAGGACCACCAACGCGTAGCGGCCGGCCGGCAATGCCGGGATCAGGAAACTGGTCTGGAGCGATCCGCCGTTCAGATTGCAGAAGAACTGTGCGTCCTGCGCACTGCCGTCAGCACCCGGTTTTGAGGTGGACGCGTCGAGAATCCAAAGGGTATCCCGCACAAAGCTGGCGCCCTGGAGCTTCGGCGCTGCTGTACGGATCGCTTCGGCGATGCCGCCAAAGTCCTGCGCGAACTGGGGCATCGTCTGCGCACGCACGGCGTCCGCATTGTTCGCCGCGGTCAAAGCTGCAAAGCGCTGACCGGCGTCTTCCAGCGCGGTACGATCGGCCGGCGTCATCGCCGACTGCGTGATGCAGGTCTCGGAGAAGGCGGGCAAGGCCAGAACGGACAGGCAAGCCAAAGCCGCAGCGCACAACCAGGTCCGCTTCCCAGTTCCCTGCATCCTGTTCCCTCGCATGAGCGACATCGACAAAACTCCAGTTGCGGCAGATGCCACCGCGGTTGCTAGTCTAGTACAGACGCCATTACCCAAGTGCATGTGAGCATATCGCCCCGCAGAGCCGTCTCACCTGAAAGGATGCAGCCCATGACGCAGCGCGACAAACTTATCGGCCAGTCTTTCCGTCTTGCTGCGATCGCAGCCTCGCTTGTCGGCGCGTCCCCACTCACAGCGCAGGCAAAGCCCTCGGCGGCCATCCCGGCCACGGCTCCAACGCAATCTGTGTCTGACTTGCCGTCAGCGCATCCCGCGGCCACGGGAAGTTCGCCACGCGGCGAGAGCCACATCTCCTGGAATGGCTCCAGTCTCACGGTCGATGCAGCAGGCGACGCTCTGCCTGAGATCCTTCAGCAGATTGCCCGGGAGACCGGGATGAAGATCACTGGCGGCGTGCCGGACGAGCGTGTCTTTGGCAACTACGGCCCTGGTTCCGTGCAGACAGTCATGGGGCAGCTGTTCGACGGGCTTTCGATCAACATGATGCTCATCAATGGCAGTGAAACGTCGCCCAAAGAACTTGTGTTGACCGCTCGTACCGGCTCTGCGTCGCCTCCACAGGTCCGCCAGGTGACCAACGACGATGACCGCTTTCGCCGCAGATCCAACCCGGTCATGCCGGCCAGTCTCCCGACCTCACGCAGCTTTGGTCCGCAAGGACCTCGCGGCGCCACGCCCTCGGGTCCGGGAGGACCGCCGTCCGACGGTGACGGAAGCGGCGGTCCCGGGTATCCGCCGCCCATGCCCGCAGGGAGCGCCTCCTCCGATAACAGCACACCAGCGACCGGGACGACCAGTGACAGCACCAGCACGCCGGCTGCGGGTACGGATCAGCAGCAATCACCCAACGGTGCCCGCACACCCGAGCAGATCTTCGAAGAACTGCGGAAACGCCAGCAGGCCGCGCCGACGCAGTAAGCCACAAACAGAAACGCCCCACACAGCGCAGTTCCTGCGGCGGTGGGGCTGATAACGGTTTCGGGTGAGGAGGTCTAGATTGCGGCGTCTGCCGCGGTCATGGCCTGCGCCTGGCGCTGTGCGGCGCGTTGCTGTGCCACCTGGATCGAATGGATCCGGAAGATGTTGAACATCGAATAGCAGATCGCGTACGCCAACAGGACTCCACCAGCAAGGCTGGCAAGAACGGCGCAAATCAAGACTACGGTCGTCACAAAAATCTCTCCTGCCCTGGGGTGGGCAATCGCCTCTCCACAATCGATGAGGAGGCCTTACACAGTTTGCCTCGCCTGCCGCACACGCGGCAGTACCCATACGGGTACCTGCACGACCAAACGACGTAGTTGCGTGGGAGCGATGCGAGTATGGCTTCTTCCAGTATGCCGGAAGCGCTGCCCGCGCGGATGCCGTAACCTAGGGGATGCGGCGCAACTCGCCCCATATCGGTCACGAACAAGCCCTATGAGCATTACTCACATCACCGTCCGCGGCGCGCGCCATCATAACCTGAAGAACATCGATGTCACCATCCCGCGAAACTCGCTGACGGTGGTCACTGGCCTCTCCGGATCGGGCAAGAGTTCGCTGGCCTTCGATACCATTTACGCCGAGGGCCAGCGCCGGTACGTGGAGACACTTTCCGCCTACGCGCGGCAGTTCCTCGACCAGATGGAACGGCCGGACGTGGACGCGATCGACGGCCTCTCCCCTGCCATCTCCATCGAGCAGAAGACGACTTCGCGCTCGCCTCGTTCCACCGTGGGTACCATCACGGAGATCTACGACTATCTGCGCCTGCTGTGGGCCAGCGTGGGCAAGCCGCATTGCCCGCAGTGCGGGCATGAGATCAGCCGCCAGACCGCCGACCAGATCGTCGAACGTGTCGTCGCGCTGAAGCCCGGCGAACGCATCACGGTGCTCGCACCGCTCGTCCGCGGCCGCAAGGGCGAGTTCCGCGAAGAACTCGAATCGCTCGACCAGCAGGGCTTCCGCGCCCGCGTCGACGGCGAGATGATCGAGATCACCGAAGGCATGCGCCTGGAAAAGCGCAAGAACCACACGATTGAAGCGGTCGTAGATCGTGTCATCCTGAAGCTCGATGCCGAGGGCAGGCCTGACACCCGCAGGCTGGAAGCCTCTGTACAGAAGGCTTTGCAGATGGCGAACGGACTCGTCGTCATCGCGATTCACGGCATGGACGAGACCCTCTACTCCACGTCCATGGCCTGCCCGGATTGCGGTATCAACGTGCCCAAGCTGGAGCCTCGTTCGTTCTCATTCAACAGCACCTACGGC
This sequence comes from Terriglobus roseus, assembly GCF_900105625.1. Classification (NCBI taxonomy): domain Bacteria; kingdom Pseudomonadati; phylum Acidobacteriota; class Terriglobia; order Terriglobales; family Acidobacteriaceae; genus Terriglobus; species Terriglobus roseus. The sequence goes on along the minus strand of NZ_FNSD01000001.1, from coordinate 4,463,996 downwards.
GCCTGCACCGAGTGCAACGGCCTGGGCAGCACCTACGATTTCGATCCCGGCAAGACCATCACGGACTGGTCCAAACCGCTGCTCGACGGCGCCATGGGACCCGGTGCCGGTTCGGCGTATCTGCTGCGCCTGATCAAACTCTTCGCCGACAAGAACAAGATCAACCTGAAGGTCGCGTTTGAAGATCTGTCCGAGGCGGAGCAGAGGGTATTGCTCTACGGACCGGCGCGCGGCGAGGCTGCACGCACGGGCTTCCATGGCATCTTCGGCTACCTGCGCGACACCATGGAAGAGTCGAAGTCCGACAGCTTCCGCGAGTACTACATGCAGTACATGTCCGCGACGTTGTGTCCCGCGTGCAACGGCAAGCGTCTACGACCGGAATCCCTGGCCGTAAAAGTCGATGGCAAGTCCATCAGCGACTTCACCTCCATGCCCTTGGACGAGGCCATGCAGTCAGCGCAGACCTTCCACTTCACCGGCCGCGAGAAGCTCATCGCAGATCGCCTGCAAAAGGAAGTGATCGAACGGCTCGAGTTCCTGAATGCCGTTGGCTTGTCCTATCTCTCGCTCAACCGCAGCGCGGCAACGCTCAGCGGCGGTGAAGGCCAGCGCATCCGCTTAGCAACGCAGATCGGGTCACGCTTGCGCGGCGTGCTGTACGTGCTGGATGAGCCTTCCATCGGACTGCATCAGCGCGACAACATGAAGCTGATTTCCGCCATGGAGAACCTGCGCGACCTGGGCAACACCGTCCTGGTCGTCGAGCATGACGAAGACACCATTCGCAAGGCCGACTACATCCTCGACCTGGGTCCCGGCGCCGGCAAGAATGGCGGCTACCTGATCGAGTCGGGCACGCCCGCGGAGATGGCGGCAAATCCGAAGTCTGTGACGGGGCAGTACATTTCCGGCAAGATCGACATTCGCAGCAACGACGCGCCACGCGCGCTGAGCGGCAGAGAGATTGTGGTCGAAGGCGCAACCGAGCACAACCTGAAGAACGTGACCGCGCACTTCCCCCTCGGGGCGCTCGTCGTCATCACTGGCGTCAGCGGCAGCGGCAAGAGCACGCTGGTCAATGACATCCTGTACCGCTCGCTGGCAAAGTTCCTCTATCGCAGCAAAGACGAGCCCGGCGCACACAAGCGCGTCACCGGCATCGACCAGCTCGACAAGGCGGTGCAGATCGACCAGTCGCCCATCGGCCGCACACCCCGCTCCAATCCGGCGACCTACACCGGCGTCTTCACGCAGATCCGCGAATACTTCGCCATGCTGCCGGAGTCGCGTGAGCGCGGCTACAAGTCCGGCCGCTTCAGCTTCAATGTGCAGGGTGGCCGCTGCGAGGCCTGCCAGGGCGACGGTCAGCGCCGCATTGAGATGAACTTCCTGCCGGACGTCTACGTGTTGTGCGAGGTCTGCAATGGCCGCCGCTACAACCAGGAGACGCTGGCCGTAAAGCTTAATGGCCTTTCGATCGCAGACATCCTGGAGCTGCCCATTGCCGACGCGCTTGTCGCGCTTGGCGACCTGCCCAACATCAAGCAGAAGCTGCAAACGCTGGTCGATGTCGGCCTTGGCTACATCCACCTGGGGCAGTCTGCAACGACGCTCAGCGGTGGCGAAGCGCAGCGCATGAAGCTGGCGAAGGAACTCAGCAAGCGCCAGACCGGGCGCACGCTCTATCTGCTGGACGAGCCGACTACGGGCCTGCACTTCGACGATGTGCGCAAGCTGCTGGAAGTACTGCAGAAGCTGGTTGGCCTGGGAAATAGTGTGCTCATCATCGAGCACAATCTCGACGTCATCCGTAACGCGGATTGGCTGATTGACATGGGTCCCGAGGGAGGCAACGGCGGGGGTACGGTTGTCGGCGCCGGCACGCCGGAGCAGATCGCGAAGATCAAGGCGTCGCACACCGGCTTCTTCCTCGCCAAGCTGTATGAGGAGCGTCCGTACACCAAGCGTGGACCGGCACCTGCATACGTCGCGCCCGTGAATGTGAAGACCGAAGTCGCGAACCCGACCAAGTTCGCTCCATCCGTGGAAGAACGCGCCGCCAAGCGCAAGGCCGCAGCAAAAGCCGCAGCAGTGAAGAGCAAGGCAAAGAAAGCCGCGAGGACAAAGATCGCGTGACGAACGATCGCAACGGCTTCGACCCGGCCGACCACATTCCGCCACCGCCCCGCGAGTTCCGCCTGTGGACGCCGCAGCCGGCGATGCCGCTTGACGAGCCAGTGGAGCGCCAGCCAAACCTCGGCTACGCCGCGATGCTGCTCGTCATGATTCTGGTATTTCTTGCGCTGGTTTCCATCGGCTTTGCCGTCGCTTACGACATTGCAGAGGGTTTGCGACACGCCTCTGCGCATGATGCTGCGAAGGCCTTCACCTCGCGACCGAAGGCCAGCATCTTTCTTGAGGCGATTACCTTCGGTCTGACACTGCTGACCGCCTATGCGCTCTTCCCGCGCATGTGGAAGCGGCCGTTCGGAGAGGTTCTAAGTTGGAACTCGATTGCCGCAAAAACGAATGCCGCCAAACTGCTGCTGACGGGCGTGGTTCTCAGCATCGTGGCACAGGCGCTCGAAAGCTTCTTGACACTGCCAAAGGAGATGCCGGTCGACGAGTTCTTCAAGCATCCGTCAGATGTGTGGATCATTGCGATCTTCGGAACGCTCGTCGCGCCGGTGTGTGAGGAGATTTTCTTCCGCGGCTTCCTCCTTCGCGGTTTCGCCATCTTCCATGATTGGATCGCCTCGCGCTGGACCGAAGCGGACCGCGAACGCTGGGCTACCACCGGCGACCTGTCGCGGCGTGGCCTCATCTTCTCCGGCATCCTGACCAGCGGCATGTTCGCAGCCATGCACGCAGCACAGCTCGGCTGGGCATGGAATGCCGTGGGCGTGCTGTGGGTCGTCGGCGGTGTCCTTACGGTCGTGCGCCTGCGCTTCGGGTCCGTCGCTGCCAGCGCCACCGTACACGCGGCCTATAACGGCTTCCTGTTCGTGGTGATGTTCTTTCTTACGGATGGCTTCCGCCACCTGGACAAGCTCGGCAGCCACTAAGGCGCGTTACGCGACCTTCTCGTCGGCGCTGGGCCCATACGTCGCGGGCACCTTCGCGCCCAGCAGTCGTAGGTAGACCGTCAATTGGCCGCGATGGTGCGCCATGTGCGTGAAGGTGTCGGCGATCTGCTCCAGGCGCGGACCGCTGTTCAGAGCGACACCGCGCATACGGAATGCCCACGATCCCTCGAGGTGCTCTTCGGTAGTCCCTTCCAGCGCGGACTTGGCCTTCAGGTAGTTCTCTTCGGCCAGCTCCCACAAAGCCTCATTCGACTCGGAAGCGCGTGCCTGAAACTTGTCACCCGATGTTTTGTCGTCCAGATCGAGACCGTCCGTTGCGATCATCATCGCGATCCACCCGGGCATCTGCGCCACCAGCGCTGCCAGGTAGCCAAACTCCATGGACTTCTCATGCGGCTTCCAGGAGTTCTTCCCCTCAGGCACCTGTTGCAGCACCTTCCGATTCAGTGCCTGCTCCCGCTCCAACTGCGCCCGGAAGAAAGAGACAGCATCCATACCATCACCTCACGCAGGCATCAGACGCCTCGGCAAAATCCTTGTCAACGCCAACTTGCTGACTCGCGAAGTCGCTGCTCTTATAGAGATATGGACCTGACTACCGCCCTCGTCGCCGATCGTGCCGCGCTGCTCTCCCTCATTGCAAAGCTGAGCTTCCGCCTCGGCGACTTTACGCTCGCATCGGGAGCGAAGTCGGACTACTACATCGACTGCCGAACCACCACGCTCGATGCAGAGGGCGGCCGCCTGAGCGGCCTGGTCTTTGCCGAAATGATCCGTCAGCACGCACCCAACGCGGTCGCTGTAGGAGGCCTGACCATGGGCGCCGATCCCCTCGTCAGCAACACCGCATCAGCTACAGCCTGGTATGCACTCGCGAACCCGGAAGCGAAGCCGGTCCACGGCTTCCTCGTCCGCAAGGCCATGAAGCAGCACGGTACCGGCCGCCAGATCGAAGGCTATGTCCGCGAAGGCGCCGAGGTTGTCGTGGTGGACGACGTTTGCACAACCGGCGGCAGCACCATCACCGCCATCGAAGCCGTTCAGGCCGCAGGCATGAAGGTCGCCGCGGTGCTCTGCCTTGTAGACCGTGAACAGGGTGGCCGAGCCAACATCGAAGCCGTCATCGGCTCCGCACAGTTCGTCAGCGTCTTCACCGCAAGCGACGTCCGTGCGGAAAAACTCAAGCAGGCATAAATCACGAGAGCGGGTGCCCCATTCATGCCCAGCTTTATCGCGCACGAGTGGGCCGTGCGCAGACTGCGAACTACTTAGGTCTGATTCGCGGATGGTACGAATACTGGAATCGAGTCGGGCTTATGGGGCGAGATTCGGAAAGGCTCAACGTCATTCGTTGAGCCCGCAGCACGATCATTCAGAAGGCATGGCTGCATTCACTCGGAAGGGCATAGCTCAGCTGTGCCAATATCCACTTCTGTCGAATACGGCTTTAGCCGCTGAGGTTTAGCTTTTTTCTCGATGGGCTGCGCTGACGAAAGCGAACCTCAGGGGCTGAAGCCCCGTTCTCTTTTCGACGCTTCCGGCACAGCTAAAGCTGTAGCCTTCCAAACGCCGCCTGAGACTGACCAGGCTAGGCGGCATCCCCGGCTTCAGAAACCTCAACACCCTGCTTCGTAAACATCACTTTGCAGGCACCGCATTGAGGGCAAGCCCGGCCCTTACGGTGCAGGATCTGTGAAGTGAGAAAGACCTTGCCGCAGTTGTAGCAAGTTACCGCAGCATTGTTGCCGTACCAGTCCTCGCCCGCGGCGAGGTTTTCTTTATTCAGAAAGCGCATCCCTCGATGGTAGCCCGAATTCGGGAGGCCTACCTTAACGAAGCAACGGGCTTGCCTTAGGCCCGAATGAAGGCGGGAATACGAGCGCGAACCGGCGTGGATATATTCGCCTTCTCATCGCCTAGAATCAAAATATGCCGGGCCGCGCCGAACTCCCCGAAGCCGCACCACGAACCGCATCGCAATTACGTCGCGAACTGAGCGCGCGCAATCTTGCACTTGCCTCTCAGCACGCGCATGAGACGACCTACAGCTCCGTAGCCAGCGTCCTCTACCGCGAAGACGAGACCGGAAATCACGGCAACTTCTTCCCGGCTTCGTACAAGCGCATCCGAGCCAACGCAACATGGTCACAACGGCTAGCGAAGACCTACACGGCCTCCAGCCGCATCGTGCGTGGCAATGAGCGCGAGCGCGCTGAACTCGATTGCAGCAACAGCAGCGATGCGCTGCTGATGAACATCTTCTGCCATCCGAAGACGCTGCAGTGCAAAGCCCTGCAGGCACTCCTACACGCTGAGCCCGAAGCAAAACCAGAGTTCGGCGTCCGCGTTCGCACACCCATCGCGAACGAACTGGAAGACCGTACCGAGGTCGACATGCGCCTGGGTGACCTGCTGGTGGAAGCCAAGTTGAGTGAGAGCAACTTCCAGACTGCTCGAGCCGACCTGATGGCGCGCTATGAAGACTTTGAGCTCTTCTTCGACACCGAGCGCCTGCCACGCGCACGCGGCCAGTTTCGTGGCTACCAACTGCTGCGCGGGGTACTCGCTGCGGCGCATCACGACGCCCGCTTCGCCGTGATCTGCGACGGCCGCCGGCCAGACCTGCGCGAGGAGTGGTTTGCCGTCGTCGCCTGCATCAACGCATCAGCACTGCGAAGCCGCATGATCTTTCTGACATGGCAGGAGATCGCGAAAACTTTGCCGCGACCCCTAAAGGCGTTCCTGGGCGTGAAGTACGGCATTCATTCGTGATTCGAAGGTGCAGACGTCGACTTCGGACGTATGGTGGGAGAACCCGATCCTTCGCTCCGCTGCGCTACGGCAAGGCGGGCGGACTACCGAGATGACGGGGACAGAGGGGTCAGCTCTGTTTGTCCATCCTATGAAGCGCGTCACTGGCTTTCAGCGCCCAAGCGCCCAGAGCAGTAAACTGATAGACGATGATTCCTACCCTCGAATGGACCGATAAGGGCGTCAACTTCCTCGATCAGACGAAGCTGCCGCTGGAAGAGACCTACGTTCTCGCAACCACCTACCAGGACGTTGCCACCGTCATCCGCGACATGATCGTCCGCGGTGCGCCGGCAATCGGCGTCTCCGCCGGGATGGGTATGGCGCTTGCCGTACAGAAATCGCCCGCGACCACCGTTGACGGCTTGCTGAAGGATGTTGACGAGGCGGCAGCCGTGCTCGCCGCGACGCGTCCTACCGCGGTCAACCTGTTCTGGGGCATCGAGCGCATTCGTACGCTCGTTCGCAAGCTGGCAGCGTCGCAGCCCGCGGATCGCAGTGATGCGGACAAGATCAAGGCCATTACCGACGAAGTCGTGGCCGAAGCGAATCGCATGTACGACGAAGACATTGCGGCATGCAAGACGATGGGCCAGTTCGGCGCGGACCTGCTGCCGAAGAAAGGCACTGTCCTGACGCACTGCAACGCGGGCGCGCTTGCCACCTGTGGCTACGGCTCGGCGCTTGGTGTCATCCGCGCAGCTGTCGAGCGTGGGCATGAGATCGACGTCCTCGCGGACGAGACGCGCCCCTTCCTGCAGGGAGCTCGCCTGACCGCGTGGGAGCTGATGAAGGACAACATTCCAACGTCCGTCCTGTGTGACAACATGAGCGGCGCGCTCATGCGCCAGGGCCGCATCCAGGCCGTCATCGTCGGCGCAGACCGCATCGCAGCCAACGGAGACGTCGCCAACAAGATCGGCACCTACACCGTCGCAGTCCTCGCAAAGGAACACGGCATTCCCTTCTACGTTGCAGCGCCCTGGGCCACGGTGGATATGGCAACGAAGCACGGCGATGACATCCCCATTGAGCAGCGCAGCGCCTACGAGGTCACCCACTCCAACGGCAAGCAGATGACGCCTGACAATGTGGGCATCGAGAACCCGGCATTTGACGTAACCCCCGCGAAGTATGTCACCGGCATCATTACCGAGCGCGGCGTGCTCTATCCCCCGTATGGCGACACCATGCTTGCCATGCAGGCCGAGGTGAATGCGGCCACCGTCTAATTCGTGGCTGCAGGACTTTGCAGATTGGCGCAAACGCTCGCTCGTGCGCGCCAATCTGCTGGTTCTTATTGCTCTGCTCTCTGCCTTCTGGCTGTCGAACTTCCCTCACAATCGCCTGTCGTACTGGATTGTTCTGCCGCTGCTGCTGTCCTTTGCTGGCACTGCAGACACGTGCCGCTGCATGCGCACGCGCTGGAGCTGGTACCACGGAGGCGTGGTGCTTTGCGCCTACATGGACCTGATGGCCGTCTGCATGATCGCTTTCTTTCTCATCTACCCTTTATGGCTGTGAGCCGAGCAGCAGGACGTGTAAGCTGATTCGAACAGAAAGGGAGACCATATGCTGAAAGGCTTTCGCGACTTCATCCTGCGCGGGAACGTAGTCGATCTGGCGGTCGCTGTCATCATCGGTGCGGCCTTCGGAGCAATCACCGCATCGTTGACGGCAGACGTCATCACCCCCATGATCTCAGCGCTCGTCGGCGCACCGGACTTCTCAAGCATGGTCTTCCACATGCCGACGCTGCGCACCGTCGTGCCGCCAAACCCGCTGCCGGCAAACTATGTGCCGCCGGGTGAGATCCACATCGGCAAGTTCCTGAACGCACTCATCAGCTTCCTGTTGAACGCAGCCGCAATCTACTTCATGATCGTCGTTCCCATGAAGTACCTGATGGCGAAGTTCGAACCGGCTGCGCCTCCGCCACCGCCCTCCACCAAGACCTGCCCACAGTGCCTCAGCGACATCCCCGTTGCTGCGACCCGCTGCAAGTTCTGCACGGAGCCCGTCGCACTGCAGGCGTGACCACACAGGTACATCCATGCAGATTCCGGCTGACAATGGTTCGATGGCAGTGCATCCTCATCTGCGGGGAAGTCGATTCCCCCGCGTGAGGCCGCACTATGCACGATCTGTTGATTGCAGTCTGCTTTCTTGCCATGGTGATTAGTCCGGCGGTGGTCGCACTTCGCGACACTCCAGACTCGACTCTGGAGAAATAAAAAGGGCCGCACAGGAATGTGCGGCCCATCTTCCTTGGATCAACGTCGGTCTACCCGCGCAGCGCCAGCTGCTCCGTCACGATCTGTGTCAGCTCCGGCTTCTTCAGACCGTGCACTTCCTCGTTGTACTTGTCGACCTTGCTCGACCAGTTCATCGAGCAGAACTTCGGTCCGCACATGCTGCAGAAGGCCGCTTCCTTGTAGTAGTCGTCTGGCAGCGTCTCATCGTGCATGCCGCGGGCCGTCTCAGGATCCAGGGACAGGTCAAACTGCGCATCCCAATCGAACGTGTAACGCGCGTGCGAGATCGCGTCATCACGATCACGTGCGCCGGGACGGTGACGCGCAATGTCCGCTGCGTGCGCGGCGATCTTGTACGCGATGATGCCGTCCTTCACGTCCTTCTCGTTCGGCAGACCGAGGTGCTCCTTCGGGGTGACGTAGCAGAGCATCGCCGCGCCATGCCAGCCGATCATGGCCGCGCCAATGGCCGAGGTGATGTGGTCGTAACCAGGAGCGATGTCGGTGACCAACGGTCCAAGCACGTAGAAAGGAGCGCCATCGCAGAGCTCGACTTCCTTGTCGACCTGCTCCTTGATCTTGTCCATCGGCACATGACCGGGGCCTTCGATCATCACCTGGACATCGTCTTTCCAGGCCTGGCGGGTCAACTCACCCAGCGTCTTCAGCTCGGCAAACTGTGCCTCGTCCGAAGCGTCCGCAACGCAACCCGGACGCAGACCGTCACCCAGCGAATAGCTCACGTCGTACTTCGCCATGATCTTGGTGATGCGGTCGAAATTCTCGTACAGGAAGTTCTGTTTGTGGTTCGCCGTCATCCACTGCGCCAGGATGGCGCCACCGCGCGAGACGATGCCGGTGATGCGCTTCGAGACCATGGGCACGTACTGAATCAGCACGCCCGCGTGGATGGTGAAGTAGTCGACGCCCTGCTGCGCCTGCTCCTCGATAACCTCGAGGTAAAGATCGATGTTCAGATCCTCAACACGCTTGACACGGCTCAGTGCCTCGTACAGCGGCACGGTGCCGATGGGGACGGGCGAGTGCCGGATGATGGCCTCGCGAATCATCGGGATGTCGCCACCGGTGGACAGGTCCATGACGGTGTCTGCGCCGAAGTGGACTGCGGTGTGCAGTTTGCGGAGTTCCTCGTCCACGTTGGAGACGAGCGCGCTGTTGCCGATGTTTGCGTTGATCTTGCAGAGCGAGCCGACGCCGATTGCCATGGGCTCAAGCTCAGGGTGCATGATGTTCGCCGGGATGATCATGGTTCCCTTGGCGATCTCGCTGCGGATGAACTCCGGTGCGAGCTTTTCCTTGTGCGCAACGTAGGCCATCTCTTCCGTAATGAGACCCTTGCGTGCAAAGTGCATCTGGCTCATGTTCGTATCGCCGGTGCGTGCAGCCTCTTCGCGGCGCTTGACAATCCACTCCGCGCGCGGCGTGGGCACGTCATACTGCTTTCCGTTGCCATTGTGTCCGTTACCATTGCTGCCCGCGAGTGCGCTCATCTGCCGTGTCTCCCTACGTATGACTTATGGCGAAGTATACCCGTTTGGCGCGGTCGACGAGGCGGCGTAACCGTTCCAGCAGCCCTAAAGACAGTGCGATCATCGGCACGGCAGCCCCGGCGAATGCGCGGTAAAATGGAGAAGCCATGAACACCAAAAGCGCATCGTCTTTAAAGGTCATCGTTGCATCCGTCGTCATCATCGCGGCCGTGCTCTACCTGGCCATCAGCGGCGCGCGCGACAGCAAGGCCACCAGCTACTACTGCACTATCGGCGAGCTGCAGGGCATGGGCAACAAGGCGTACAGCCGGAATCTGCGCGTAGCGGGCAATGTGAAGCCCGGCAGCATCCACCGCATGGGTACCCATGCCAGCTTCGTTCTGCTGGAGCTGGGCAAGGAACTGCCGGTAAGCTACGACGGCGCCGAGCCGCCACCCGACACCTTCAAGGACGACGCGCAAGCACTCGCCATGGGCCATCTGGGCCGCGATGGCACCTTTCAGGCCAACCAGCTCCAGGCCAAGTGCGCCAGCAAGTACGCTCCCGCCAAGCCCGGAGACAAGCCTGCTGCCAGCCCGGCGGCGGGAACGACCGCCACGCTTGTAGTCCCAGCCAAGTAGGACGTTCTCGGGAGTCTCAAAGAGACTCTTCCGACAGCTGGTGCGCGGAGCGGCAAAGCCTTCGCTGATCTGGATTGAGGGTTTCTGGATCCAGGGCGTTCGGAAGGGCACAGCTTCAGCTGTGCCGGAAACTCTCAAAGAAGCGAGCGGCTTTAGCCGCTGAGGCACGCTTTCCTCGCGCTGAGACGAAAGCTCAACCGCAGGGGCTAAGGCCCAATCTACCGGCTAGTGCAAGTAGGCACCGCTGAAGCTGTGCCGTTCCCAATCGATCAAGATCGAAGCTCAGCTCGGAATCCGTGCCGTATTGGCGAGGCAAACCACAGTCGGCCCTGCTTACGGTCGCGCCTGCGCCAACTCCAGAGGCGAAGTCGCGGCCCGCCAACCGAATTCGGCGCACTATACTCGGAAACGATGCAGTCCAGTCTCATCCCCGCCGCCAGTGTCAGTAACCTGTCCAAGCTCTACGGCAGCTTCGCTGCGCTCAAGCGCGTTACGTGCGAGTTCCCTGCCGGCGGCTTCCACGTCTTGCTGGGCCCCAACGGTGCGGGCAAGTCAACGCTTTTACGTGTCCTTGCAGGTCTGATCACACCCACCAGCGGGACAGTCAACACGCTGGGAAGCAACCCGCACGCTGCGCGCGCACGCATGGCCTACATGAGTCACGCTCCCATGCTCTACGAAGAGCTTTCGGCCATGGAGAATCTGCGCTACTTCGCCCGGCTTCAGAATCCAGGTGCCACCTGCGACTGCAGTGGATCACCCGAGATGGCGCTGCGCGCCGTCGGGCTCGATCCCACGATCCGTCGCCCCGTATCCGAGTTCTCACAAGGCATGCGCCAGCGAGTTTCCATGGCGCGCGCACTCGTGGCCGATCCGGAACTGCTGCTGCTCGATGAACCCTTCAGCAACATGGATGTGGGCGGTGCGAAAGAGCTGGTGCAGCTGCTCCTCGACTTCCGCACCTGGCCGCTGCCTGGTGGCGCACAACGAACGGTCATCGTCACGACCCATCAGTTTGAACTCGTGGCAGAAGCCGCCGACCAAATCGTCACCATGCGCAGCGGGTCGATTGTCACGGCCGAAGCGCCTGCGGGAGCGACCGCCGCGTGAAGACGAATGCCGCGCGGCTGCTGGACCGCCTCAACATCCCCTACTCGACTCGCGAGTACGAGGTTGATCCCGACGACCTGACCGCCACCAACGTGGCACGAAAGATCGGCATGCCGGCCGAGCAGGTTTTCAAGACACTCCTCTGCCGTCTGGGCGATGGCGAGTACGTCTTTGCCGCCATCCCCGGTGATAGTGAGCTTGATTTAAAGAAGTTGGCCCTCGCCGCGGGCGCCAAGAAGGCCGAGCTCGCCGGGCTGAAAGATGTTGAACCGCTCACCGGCTACATCCGCGGCGGCGTGACCGTCATGGGCGCGAAGAAGGCCTATCGCGCTTTCGTCGACGAGGCAGTCGAACTCTTCGAGACCATCAGCGTCTCTGCCGGCATGCGTGGGCTTCAGTTAATCCTCGCTCCAGCCGATTACATCCGCGCTGCCGAGGCCGCGGTTGCCGACCTGACGAAAGCTCTGGTGACTCCCTCGTGAACTACGCGCGCACCGTCTGGCTGCACCTCAGGAAAGACCTGCAACTGGAATGGCGAAGCCGCGAGGCCGTTGCGGGTATGTTGTTTTTCACGCTGCTGATCGCCGTGGTCTTCGCCATGGCCTTCGACCCCACGGGCTACCCGACGCTTGCTCGCCAAATGAGCGGCGGTCTGCTGTGGGTGGGACTGCTCTTCGCCGCGACTACATCGCTGAACATCTCATGGGAGCGTGAGCGCCGTAACCAGGTGCTGGACGCGCACCGCATGTCCGCCGCCCCCGCGTCCGCCCTGTTCCTCGGTAAGGCCTTCGCCAACCTGCTGTTCGTGCTATTCGTCGAGGCGGTCCTTGCGCCGGTCTTCGTCGTCTTTTACAACCTGCACCCGCTGGGCGAGATCAAGTGGTTGTGGCTCATCCTGCCGCTGGGCACCTGGGCCATCGTGGTCAACGGCACTTTCTTCGCTGCTCTCGGCCTGCGCAGCCGCAACCGTGCGCTGATGCTGCCGGTCATCCTCTTCCCTATCTCAATTCCGGCGCTGCTGGGCGTCACCCAGGCCACTACGGGCGTCATCACGGGTGAGTTTGAACCGCAAATGTGGATTCGCCTCATCTTCGGGTTTGACGTCATCTTCACCACAGCCTGCATCCTGTTGTTCGATACCGTCCTCAACGCCGAATAACGCCCAGACGCCGGGCCGAATAACACACCAGCCAAGCGCTCCAACCGGTAGACTGGATAACGATCATGAAGCGTTATTTCTGGATGTTGTGCGGCTTCAGCGTGGCCCTGCTGGCCATAGGCTTTTACGAAGCTGTCTTCGTTGCGCCGGTCGAGGCCACCATGGGATCCATCTACCGGATCTTCTATTGGCACGTACCCATCAACATCTCCGCGGAGATCTTCCCGTACATCAACATGATCGCGTCTATCGCGTTCCTGTATTTCCGTCGGACGAAGCAGGAACTGGCGGCAAAGCTGGACGCGCTTGCGATTGCAACGGCTGAAGTGACGGTGATGTACGTCGGCTTGGGCCTGGCGACTGGCATGCTTTGGGGCCGACCGGTGTGGGGTATCTGGTGGGCGTGGGATGCCCGACTTACGTCTGCGCTGATGCTCTTCCTGCTGTACGTCAGCTATATCCTGGTGCGTAAATTCTCGACGAGTAGCCAGGCACCCGTCATCGCGGCAGTCCTCAGTGTCTTTGCCGGTATCGATGTGCCCATTGTCTTCATGAGCATCCGCTGGTGGCGCACGCAACATCCCGCGCCGGTTCTTACGGGAGATGGCTCGCTCGATCCTTCCATGTGGCCCGCGTTTCTCTGGAATGCGGCAGCTTGGTTCTGCTGGGGTACCGCGCTGATCTGGGCGCGTTACGCCATCGTTCGACGCGAGCAACGTGCAGAAGAACGCGCTGCACTGCGGGCTCTGGAGGCCTGACATGCAACCCACCGTCAACAGCATGCACTTCCTTTGGGCCGCCTACCTGCTGGTCGCTGGCGTCAACATTGTTTTCGCACTGTGGCTCCGCGGTATGTGGGTCAAGCTGAATCGCACGGAAGACTAAGGATTGATCGCCGTGCGCCTCACTCGTACCCTTGCATTCGCGTCTCTTCCCTTGCTGCTGTTCGCAGGCGGGTGCCGACGCATGCGTTTCCCCCAGCTTGCGGACAACTACCGTGAATACGCTTACGTCACCAATGGCGGCACAGGTACTGTCAGCGTTCTGGACCTGGTGAACTTCCGCACGGACCGCACGTTGAAGGTCGGCGAGACGCCCTCCGCTGTCGCTGCGAATCCCGCCAGCAACGAGGTCTACGTCGTCAATACTGCGAGCGGCACGGTGTCCGTCATCGACGCGAACAACAACGCCATCGCAGCTACCATCGGCGTGCATCGGCAGCCATCGAGCATTAGCGTGGACCCGAAAGGGGAACGTGCTTATGTCACCAACACCGGCTCCAACACGGTAAGCGTGCTTGATCTGACGAATCATCGGGAACTCGCAAGCGTCGGCAGCGGTGAGCAGCCCGCGACGGTGAAGGTTGCACCGGACGGACGCTCGCTTGTTGTCGCAAATCGCGGCAGCGGCAGTGTCTCTGTCTACGAGATCACGAGCGCCCCGATGCCGCGCCTTCGCGCCACCTTCGGCAACTGCGCGGGTGCGAGCGACGTCGCGGTCCTGAGCGATTCCTCCAAAGCCTTTGTTGCCTGCTCTGCCGACGACCATGTGCTCTCCATCAGCCTCGCGACCGCACCCGGGACATGGCCCGCCAAGCAGGATCCGAGCACGATGCAGGACCACCTGATGGCTCGCCTCCGCGTGGGCCGCATGCCAATTCACCTGTCCGTGAAGCCTGACGGGGGCGAAATCTTCGTCAGCAACGCAGGGTCAGGCAGCGTCAGCGAGATCTCGACCTTCACCAATGAGGTTGGCGGCACCTATCCCATTGGCACGCAGCCTGCGAACGGCATCGTCAGCGACGACAACACCTCGCTGTGGGTATCGAATGCCGGCGCCGACTCGGTCAGCCTGTACGCCATCGACGAAGGCCGCATGTCGATGAGCGTTCATACCGGTCCGCAGCCGACAGCCATGGCACTATCGGCAGGACAGCCCGTGCTGCTGGTCGCCGATTCCGGCGGCAGCGACGTTGCTGTGATCCGCACCCGCGACACGAACGGCCCGGAGCTCTTCACCATGCTGCCGGTCGGCACGCACCCCAACGCAATCGCGATCAAGTCCTTCCGCACGCGGTAACGACTTCGTTCCCTTGTTCTCCTGAGCGAAACGCAGCGCAGCTCAAGTGCCGTTGAAGATCCCGCATTCGTCTGGCGACAGCGCCAGGTGGGAGCGCCGCCGCGCGCATTTGTAGCGCCGCCAGCTAATTCAAGTCCTTCGACTTCGCTTGCGTTCAGGATGACAACATCCTCGGAGGAAATGAAACCGTACTTAGAGTGCATCTACCGCATTTAACACTGCGGCCAATTCTGCAGCATCGCGAATGGGCGGCTGGCAGGTCACACCGCTGCATACCAGCGCGACTGCTTCATCGCTTTCAGGCAGATGCGGCAACGTCTCGGCGAGCGCGGGCGGCAGCGAACCAAGCTGCGTGCGCGCGATACGGATGACGGTCTTGTTCACGGCAAAGCGCGCGAGCGCCACCATCTCAAGTTGCGCTGCCCTCGCACCGCCGCCAACGATAACGACCTGCACGGCGGGACGCGCCAGCCGTCCCAGCGCCAGGCCGAAGGTCGCTCCGTAAAGCCCGAGATGCTCGACGATGGCGGCGAAGGTCTCCAGCGTCTCTTGTGCAGTTTCGCGATAGCTCTCGTCGCCGGTAAGGGCATGTAGCCGCAACAGCAGCGAAGCCGCCGCGGGATTACCTGCGGGCGTGGGCGCGTCCTGTACTGGCTTGCGGCGAGTACTGAGCGCGCCAATCGTCTCCGTGGAGTCCGAGGCCGTATCGAAGAAGCCGCCGCCGCGGCCGTCATAGAACTTACGCAGCAGCGTCGTCGCGATCACTCGCGCGCCGTTGAAATACACGATTTCGCCCGTGGCTTCCCACATGTCCAGGCACGCATGCCCCAGGAAGACATGGTCGTCCAGCACTCCCGCAACATCCGAGTGCGGCGCGGCCGGGTCGCTATAGGCGACGACGTGCTTCACAGAGCTGTCGACCAGCGCCGCATCCAGAACGCGGTCGAGCGACTTGCGTGCAAACGCGCGTGCTGCCGGCATCTGCAGCACGCGTCCCGCGCGCACATAGGCGGAGATGCACATGGCGTTCCAGCCCGTGTAGATCGTCTTATCGACGAAGGGCGTAGGGCGCTCAAGCCGGGATGCCAGAAGTTTCGCGCGGATGACCTTCAGCATCATCGGTGCGATCTCTTCATCGACTCCTGACTGTTGTGCCGCCTGCTCCAGCGTCATCGGGCGGAAGAGGACGTTGCGCGCAGGATCGTGATGCATATCACCCACGGCGCCAATGTCGAAGTAAAGCTCGGCGAGCTTCAACTCATCTTCCGTCAGGACAGCGGCTGCTTCGGCACGCGTCCATGTGAAGTAGTTGCCGTCATCGTCCAGCGATAGATCCGCGTCCTGCGAACCGTAGAAGCCGCCACGCTCACGGTCGCTGAGCCACTCATCCATCCACTGCATCGTGGCGCGCGCGGCATCGGCGCATTCCGGATCAACGAACGTTTGGAATGCGTGGACATAGGCCCGCAGCAGTTCGCTGTTGTCATACGCCATCTTTTCGAAGTGCGGCACCACCCAGCGCTCATCGACCGAGTAGCGATGGAAGCCGCCGGCAAGCTGATCGAAGATGCCGCCACGCGCCATCTTCTTAAGTGAGACAAGCGCAGTCTCCGCACACTGTGCCGCCTTTCCGCCAGGACGCGACGCCGCGTCCAGCAGCATCTCCAGCGCAGCAGGATGCGGGAACTTGGGCTGCGATCCAAAGCCACCGTGAATCGGATCGAACTGCTTCAGAGCTCCTTCAACCAGCTTGTCCAGCAAGTCCAGACTTGCGCTGGAGGCATCGAGATCCGTCGCCTCGCCCGTGAAGGTCTCACTGTATTCGATGGCCTCCATCACACTGCTCGCGGACTCTTCTACCTCGTCATGTTTGTCGTAATACGAGCCCGCCATCGTCATCAGCACGCGGCGAAAGCTTGGCCGGCCGTAGCGCTCTTCCGGCGGGAAGTAGGTGCCGCCAAAGTATGGCCGGCCGTCGGGTGTCAGGAAGGCGGTCAGTGGCCATCCGCCCTGTCCGCTGATGGCGGCGACTGCCGCCTGGTAACGCGTATCCACGTCAGGCCGCTCATCGCGATCCACCTTCACAGCGACAAAATACTCGTTGATCAGCGCTGCAGTCTCAGCGTTCTCATAGCTCTCGCGATCCATCACATGGCACCAGTGGCACCACACAGCACCAATGTCGAGCAGCACTGGCTTATTCTCTGCTGCAGCGCGCGCGAAGGCCGCATCACCCCACTGCTCCCACTGAACGGGCTGATGCATAGCCGAACGGAGATAGGCGGACGAGGCAGAGGCGAGTGCGTTCAGAGCTTGATCGGACATCTATCCAGTTTAGTGGAGTTGAGCGTGCTGCACGCGGCAGACGGATTGAGCCGACGGGCTGGGTACCAGGTTTGGGGCGCTCGTTTCACAGAGAAAAGAGACCTTTGGGACGTGTAAAGAGGAAGGGCGAAGAGGCCATTGCCCCTTCGCCCTTCCCACCTGCTCTTGTTGCTTCAGACTACCGAGGTGTTACTGCTCCAGGTGCCGGGCGGGTAGTGTCCGGCGGCAGCGGTGCCGGAGTGCTCGTCAGCGGCCTCGGAGCGGCTGGTGCCTGCGGTGCCGTCAGTCCGGGAACGACGGGAGCCGTCGTCATGGTGCCTGCGGCTGCCTGCACCAGCGAGATACCGTAACGATCGAGTGTGTTCGCCAGGATCGAGAGCAAACCGCCGCGATCACGAGCATAGACGGCGGTTGCGGTGATCAACGTGTTCTCCGCTGTGGCCAGGTTGCGCTCCTGCTGAAGCACGTTCGCGGTGGTCGACGCACCAAGCCGGAAGCGCTTCTGTTCCGCATCCAAAGCCTGTGCCTGGTAGTCGCGAGTCGCCTGCGCCGCAACCACCGATGCACGATCATTCGTGAGTGCAAACTGGCCGTTGATGACCTGGATGCGGAGCTGTGTGTACAGCTGCTGCAAGCGCATCTGTGCCTGACGGTATTCCATCTGCGAACGCGCCTGATCAGCCTGCGCCGGGCGGTTTCGGATGGGAATACTCAGCGTGGCGCCGACGCCCTTGTCTGGTGCGCTGTTGTTAAAGCCGTTCTGGAATGCCGTGCCATAGCCGCCAACGTTTGTCAGGCCGCAGTTCGCCAGGGTCGGGTTGCTGGTACAAATCGTCGACGTTGGATTCGGATTACCAGCGATGCCAGTGCCGCCATAAAAGGCATACGCATTCAGAATCGGCAGAAGGCCGTTCTTCTCCGCCTTGATGGTGATCTTGTTGTTATCCAGCGTCAGCAGCCCCTGCTCCACGAGTGGGTTGTTGATGTAGGCCTGCTTCACCAGGTCTTCCACCGGCATATCTTCTTCCGGCGTACGTTCCAGACTGACACGGTCCGTTGGGATGACCGGCGCGTTGGCCAGGACGGGGTCGTTCAGATCGCGGACGATAGCCTGCTTCATCAGCAACTGCTGATACTCCAGGTTCGACTGCGACGTGGTCAGCGACTGCCGGTCGGTCGATACGGCCTGGTCGCTGTTGACGATATCCAGCGGCGCGAGCGTTCCGATTTCAAGCTGACGGCGATTATCCGATGCAAGCTTGGTCGACTGCTCCAACGCACGAGTCTTCGCCTGTACATCCTCATAAGCGGAAACAAGTGACCAGTAGATGCTCTCGATCTGGGTGACCGTCGAAATCAACTGCTGACGGAAGGCAGAATCGGCAATGCGGCGATTGTTCTTCGCCTGCACCACGAAGCGGTTCTGGATGCCAGGGCCAAAGCCCTGCAGCAACTGCTGTGTGACCGTTGCCTTGAATGCCGAGTTGAAGTTCGGACGATAGGACGTCAGGGTCGACGAGGAAGAGACGCGCGAGTTCGTGAACGACACCTGCAACTGCGTGCCGGTCGAAAACCCTTGCAGGTAATTGAAGTTGTAGGTTCCCGTCGTCGTCTCGGTTGGGTTAGCGTTAAACAGGTTCGATGTGCCGGTAGAGGTCGTACCGGTACCCGTTGAGCCCGTACCGGTTGTGGTTCCTGTGCCGGTACCTGTACCCGTACTAGTCGACGTGCTCGAAGTGCCGCCGCCCAGGCTCGATCCGCCCGGTGTCGTTGCATCTTCGTATTGGATCGTTCCCGTGAGGAGGCCGTCACGGTTCAACGGCGTGGGGCCACCGCCATTGGTGCTGAGCACAAGGCCCGAAGCGCCGGTACCGGAACCGCCGGAGGATGTTGTGGTGCCGCCTGGGCCACCACCGCCGGTCACGGTAGACGATGTCCCGCCAAGTGTGTTCGTTACGACGCCCGAGGACACACCGCGCAGCGTGCTGCCAGCCTTTGCGCGGAGGATATCCGTATCCGCAATGTCCAGGTTGACTCGTGCAATTTCAATGTCGTAGTTGTTTTCCAACGTCAGCAGGACAGCGTCCGAAAGACTCAGATAGAGCTGTCCGTTACGCAGAAGGTCGGCAAGCTTCGGGGTATTCGACAGACGCGGCGCGTCGTAGTCGGTGGAGGTGTAGGGCCCAAGCGGATGCTTGAAGCTATAGGCCTTCAAATTGCTGTAATCCTTGCCGGACTTGCGAAGATACAGTGGCCCCGGGTGCGCCGGTTCCGGCGCCTGGGGAATATCCGGACGACCGGTCGTATCCACCTGCTGCGCCTGAGGCGTGGCAGGTGCAGTCGGATTGGTCTGGGTGCCCCCGGCGGTTTGCGGTGCGGCTGCCTGCGCAAGCGCAGACACGTCAGATCCCAGAGTTCCCATCAGCAACAGAGCGACGCTCGCTGCTCCCTGCATGTTTCCTGCTCTCACGCCTCTTCTCCAGCCAATCCGAAAGTATTCCCTTACGAAGACGTGCGCCAGCGTCGTATGGACGCACTATATTCCGTGCGATCCGCCATTCGCGCATCCCCATTGAGGTTTGCAACGGGCAGGCATGGTTTTCATCTGCAAGGGTTTGTGACACACGGCTTCTCCCGTGGGGCACGATCCCCTGATCAAACGCATAGACCGACGCAGGTTCTTCGGAAGACAAAGTATAGCAACCGGCAACACCCGTTCGCATGGGTGCTGCATGGTACGGTTCAAACAGCCCCGATGTTCCCTCTTGACCGAGAACATTCCGGAGAAAACAGCGAAGCCGGAAGACCGCCGGACGCACCGCCCGCGCGCACCTTCCGCCTCTCCGTGGCCTACGACGGCACGGATTTCTTTGGCTGGCAGGTCCAACCTGGACTGCCCACGATCCAGGGAACGCTGGCAGCGGTCGTCCGCGACGTCACCGGCGAGACCGTTCTACCGCAAGGCTCCGGCCGCACCGACACGGGTGTCCACGCCTCGGCACAGAGCGTGTCTCTGACGCTGCAGGTGAACATCCCCGCGGACCGGCTGCATACGGCGCTGAATCGCCGCCTGCCCGCCAGCATCCGCATCGTCCGCCTGACGGATGCACCTGCCGACTTTCACGCTCGATCCGGCGTCCGCGATAAGACTTACGAGTACCGCATCTTCCAGCGGCGAGTTGCCGGCGACAGAACGGAACGCATCTGCCTGCCGCCGATCTCCCGTTATGTATGGGACTGCCGCTGGCCTTTGCAATTGGAACCGATGCAGCACGCAGCCGAGGCATTTGTCGGGACGTACGACTTCACCTCTTTTGCCGCATCCGATCCGGATCGCACCCGGCGACTACTGGACGCAGGGGAGCCGGTCGACAACGTCCGCACCATCTTCAGTTCGGGCTGGCGTGCTTTGGATGGCCTGCTGGTCTATCGCGTCACCGGCAGTGGCTTCCTCCATCACATGGTTCGCAACATTGTCGGTACCTGTGTCGAGATCGGAGCGGGACGCATGCCCGCCGATGCTGTCCCCACCATCCTGGCCGCTAGTGATCGCCGACAGGCAGGTGCCACCGCGCCACCACAAGGCCTGCATCTGGCGGAGGTGAACTACCTCGCCGACGTCACCGGCTCCCAACAGAATTCTGGAACGGTGGCGGCCGTATGATCTTCCGCGAACGGCCAAAAGAGCCGTTGCCGCTGGCGCGCATCGCCAACCTGGCGCAGGACCGTGCGGTGCATCGCGCCTTCGCCTGGCTGCACCTGCATGAGCAACGGATTCGCGCATGGCAGAAGGAGCTGGTCGCGATCCCAGCGCCTCCCTTCGGTGAGGCGGCGCGTGCCGCATGGTTCGCCGACCGCATGCTCGAACTGGGTCTCCATGACGTCCACATCGACGATGCCGGCAATGCTCTTGGACTGCTGCGGCCTGACGATGGCGAGTCGAACGTCGCCCTGCTCTCAGCGCATCTCGACACCGTCTTCGCGGGGGACACGGACCTGGAGATACGGCAGGATGAATCACTGTTGATTGGTCCCGGCATCTCCGACAACGGGGCTGGTCTCGCCGGCCTGCTGGCGCTGGCCGCTGCTATTCGCCATGCGGATTTGAAGCCAGTGAACAACATTCTCTTTGCCGCCAACGTTGGCGAGGAAGCAGAAGGCAATCTCCGCGGCATGCGGCATCTCTTCACCGGGTCGCCTTTCGCCCAACGCATCTGTGGCACGCTGGCTCTGGAAGGTGCGGGGACCGAGATAATCGTCACACGAGCGCTCGGCAGCCGCCGGTTCCGCGTCGAGATAACGGGCCCCGGTGGCCATGCATGGACTGACTCGGCGGTCGCGAATCCCATCGTTGCGCTCAGTACCGCCATCGCCGAGGTTTGCTCCCGCACATTGCCTGTCCGACCGCGAACGACCTTGAATGTGGGCGAGATCCGGGGCGGTACTTCGGTCACAGCCGTGGCGCAATCGGCCGAGGCCACCTTCGATCTGCGGTCTACCGACGCCGGGCAATTGCTGCTGCTGGAGGTACATCTCTACCGTGCGGTTGAGGACGCGGTACTGGCCGCAAATCGCGCCAGCAGTGGCGAGAAACTGCAGGCGCAGATCACGCTCATCGGCGATCGTCCTGCGGCGGAACTCGACCCGAATTCGCGCCTGCTCGAAACAGTTCGAGCGGTGGACCGGCACCTTCGTCTGCGCACCGAAGAGAGGCTTGGTTCGACAGACGCAAACATCCCGCTTTCGCTCGGCCTGGAAGCCGTGGCCATTGGAGCAGGCGGCCTCGCAGGCGGCGTCCACACCACCAACGAATGGCACGACACGCGAGGCCGCGACCTGGCACTGCGGCGCGTCCTGCTGATCCTTCTGGACCTTTGTGGCAACATCGAATCCGACGAAACTGAGAGCGACGCAGCATCCGGTGCAGGCCAGCCATGACTGGCACGACGCGCCGTCAGTCCGTGCTGGCGCACCTGCTTCTGTTAGCGACGGTCGCCGTGTGGGGCGGAACCTTCGGCGTCGTGAAAGGCGCTCTGCGCGACGCCTCGCCACTGCTCTTCAACCAACTGCGCATGATTCTTGCCTTCGTCGCGCTGGCGATCCTGCACGCGCGCGAGTGGCCACGCATGGGGCGCGATGCGATCAAGGCAGGCGTTGTCGCGGGCTTCTTTCTCGCGGCCGGATACGAATTGCAAACCGCCGGGCTGGTGTACACAACACCCGACCGCTCGGCGTTCCTGACGGGTCTGGTCGTCGTGTTGGTTCCGCTGTGTAGCGTGGTACCGAGACTTCACGCGCCCGGCGCCTCCAAGCCCCGTGCGACAGCTCTGCTGGGTGCGACCGGCGCCTTTGCCGGCATCGTTTTGTTGACCACCCCTGCCGGTATGCCGCTGCGTGAATTCACCCGAGGTGTCAATCGCGGAGATGTCCTCAGTCTGCTCTGCGCCGTTGCCTTCGCCGGGCATCTGCTGTCACTGGCCCATCTCGCGCGGCGTATTCCAACGGCACAACTGGCGACATTACAGATCGGCTTCGCGGCTGTCTTCATGTCCATCGCGACACCGGCCATTGAACACACGTACCTGCACTGGACCACGTCACTGGTCTTCGCGCTGGTTGTCTGCGCCCTGCTCGCAACGGCCGCTGCGTTCAGCATCCAGTCCTGGGCGCAGCAGCATCTCCAGGCAAGCCACACGGCTCTCCTGCTGGCGCTGGAGCCAGCCTTTGCACTGCTGACCGCCCTTTTATTTTTCGGAGAACGCCTCACGCTCCGCTCCGCCTCGGGCGCAGCCCTCATATTCTGCAGCCTGGTGGCGAGTGAACTACTGTCGGGCGCGGTGTCCGAACAGCCCGAAGGAAATCTGATTCTCGAAGGCCAGTCAGAAGAACGATAACCGCCCGGCAGCGTATCGCCACGCACCGGATTTTGGGTCGAAGCTTCATCCGATGGACCGATGCAGACGAATTGAAACTGCCAGAGTGGAATCACAAGCCAACGGTGGCGCATAATCGCCGACAGGCAATTCCACGCATACAAATCGCCCCAAACGGCGTCTAAAAGTCCACGGGCCTGAAACACAGGCTCCCGATGTTGCACAAAGAACGAGGACATTACACTTCATGGCACCGATTCAGTCCTTCCCAGAAAGACTTCGCTCGCACCGGCTTGCAGCCACCTTTGTGCTGCTCGGAACACTCTCAGCCGGTGTTATCGCCGGCTCCGTGCTCACGGGCACCGTGCACGGCGCCATGCAGCAGAAGGCAGATACCAGCGACGCCACGCCCCTGCGCGTGCCGCCGCCAGCGAGCCAGCCGAACCAGTTCACACAGATCGCAAAGCAGGTTGGTCCTGCTGTCGTGAATATCAACACTGAGTCTTTGCCCAAGCAGTCGACCGCTCCCAAGGGACGCCGTGGCATTGTTCCGCGTGGTGGTCAGGGCGGTGATCAGGGCGACATGCAGGATTTCTTTAACCGCTTTTTCGGCGGGAACGGCGCCCCTGGCGGCGGTGATGGCGATGACGATGACGATCAGGCCGGTCCTGCAGGCGCTGAGCGCCGCGCGCTCGGATCGGGCTTCATCGTCGATCCCCGCGGCTACATCGTGACGAACAATCACGTCGTAGACAAGGCGGACAAGATCAATGTCAAGCTCTCGACCGACAGTGAAAATGACCCGGGCCGCCCGGCGCGCGTGATCGGCGTCGATAAGGAAACCGATCTCGCCGTCATCAAGATCGACGCGCCCAGCCCCCTGCCAACTGTGAAGCTCGGCAACTCGGATGGCGCGCAGGTGGGTGACTGGGTTCTTGCGATCGGCAGCCCGTTCTCACTCTCGCAGACTGTAACCGCCGGCATCGTCTCCGCAAAGAACCGCACCGAGCCCGGTGGTGGCAGCCAGTTCCAGAAGTTCATTCAGACGGACGCGGCCATCAACCCCGGCAACTCCGGTGGTCCGCTGCTGGACATGACCGGCTCCGTTGTTGGCGTCAACACTGCCATCTACACGCAGTCCATGGGTTCCGTTGGCGTCGGCTTTGCCGTCCCGTCGAACACCGTTATCAGCGTCTACAACATGCTGATTTCGCCGGAGCATAAGGTCGTACGCGGATCGATCGGCATCTCCTTCCAGCCGACGCTCTCCTCCTCGGTTAGCCGCGTTTACGGCTTCGCCAAGGGAGGCGTTCTGGTCAGTACCGTCACCCCCGGTGGTCCGGCAGCCAAGGCGGGCATCAAGGCTCAGGATGTCATCACCGCCATCGACGGAAACGCTGTCAAGGATGGTGACGACCTGGTCTCGAACGTGGCGCCTCGCCGTCCCGGTTCCAGCGCTCGCCTGACCTATCTCCGCGATGGCAAGGAAAACACCGTGACGGTTGCCATTGCTGACCGCAACGACACCGCTGTCGCCATGAATGGCGGCGAAGATGACGATGCAACACCCGGAAAGCCATCGCCAAACGTCTCGCAGGATAAGTTCGGCATGTCCGTTACCACGGTTCCGCAGGAGATGCTGTCTCGCCTGAAGCTCTCGGGTGGCGTCGCGGTATCGAACATCAAGCCGGGCTCCTTTGCCGATGATCTGCCGCTCAGCAAGGGCGACATCATCACCGAGGTCAACCGCCACGCAACGCCGAATCTCAGCGAGTTTGAGTCGGCGATCGCGAAGCTGAAGTCCGGGGATGACGTTGTCTTCGTCGTCCACTCGCCCAATGCACGTGGTGGTGGCGGATCCAGCTTCGTCGGTGGTCGCCTGCCGTAACGCCAATCCAAGCCAAACCGCGCCGGCAGCCCGTCAAATGGGCTGCCGGTGTCGCTTTGGAGCGACACACTACCCTTGCGCCTGTGTTTAGAAAGGTGTGTACTGTGTGAAATCAGCCGATCACACGATACGAATACCATTGTTGTTGAGGTTTGCTATGCGTTCTTCTTCCCCCCTTACGACCGCAATCCTGACCGCCGCCGCGATCCTGCTGACCGCGCTGCCGTCTGAGGCGTCCCGCATTCGGCGAGGCCCCACCGCTCCCCGGCACAAAGTCACCAAGGCCGACAAATCCCCGCACCAGCGCGCTATCGATGACACGCGCGCCATGCAGATCCAGGGTGCGCTTGTAAAGGCCGGCTACCTTAGCGAGGCCAGCGGTCACTGGGACAATGCCAGCGAAGCTGCTATGCAGAAGATGCAGGGTGACAATGGCTGGCAGACGAAGATCGTTCCTGACTCGCGTGCCCTTATCAAGCTGGGCCTGGGCCCGAACGCTGAATTGGCGACCGCTCCCCTGCCCGTCGCCGGGGTGACAGACCACGATGCAGCCCAGGATCAGTCCGAAGAAGTCGCCGGAAAGTAATCTGTGCCTGATCGTAGAGAGCCCGGCCATCGCGCCGGGCTACTCTGTTTTCGCGACGCCTACGCGGTATCCTAGGAGTTGTGAAGCGCTCTCTGCTTGTGCTTGCCCTCATGTCCCTGCTCACCGTCAAAGCACGTGCGATCGAGCTCAAGGTCTCGTCTGGTGCGCTGGAACGGACGCTGAAGCAGCAACTATTCTCCGGTCCCGATGGGCGCTACTATCTCCGTGGCGACGCGAACTCCGCCTGCTTCGTCTACGTCGACAATCCCAGCGTCATTTTCAAGGATGACCGTGTCGTCATCCATGTCCACACGCACTCGCGGCTGGGCGCGGGCATGTTCGGCAAGTGCGTTGGAGTTGGCTTCAATACGGAAGCCGACGTGTCGGTCATGCCGGATGCCGAAGGCGAATCCATTGGCTTTCGCGATGCACGGATTGACCGCTTCACCGGAAACAAGGAACTTGACTTCATCCTGGTGCCGTTCCTCAGCCGCAAGCTACCTGCAAACATGAAACTGAACGCACTGGAACTGCTGCGGACTGCCCTTGGACGGTCCAAGGAGTCCACTGGTTACATGGTGGCGCTGGATGCCTTGAAGATCCACTCCATGCTGGTTGCGAAGGATAAGTTGACCGTCGACCTCGACGGTGACCTGCACGTCGATTAGCTGCCCTTCAGCACAAGGACAAGAGGCTTCAGCCATGTAGAGGGACGAATCCCTCAGAGCTGAAGCCTTTTCCATTGGAGAGAGCCGGACTGAAGTCCGCCGGACTATTTGCGCTCTGCCGGCATGGTGTAGATGACCTCGCCGGGCCGCGTGTAGTGCAACTCTTCGCGAGCCTCATGTTCGATGGCATCAGGGTCATTCGTCAACCGGTCCACGTGCGCCTTCAGACGATCGTTATCTCGCTTCAGTTCCTGCACCTGCACCTGCAGATCCCGCGCATCCCGGCGCTTGGCCTGGTAGGCCGTCAGGCCGTTCTGTCCGAAAACCACGTGATAGCCGACCATGAGTGCGAGCATGCCGGCAGCTCCCGTGGCGAGCTTCGTCCGGCCGTTGTACACGGCTTCATACGCACGGCTCAATTGACTCATGACTCGGCCTGTGCGCGTCGGATTGTGCTGCTGCGGCATCTCCTCCAGTAGATGCTTCATCGCCTCTGTGTATCAAGAGAATGTGCCACGAAAGATACCCCTTCGCTGGCCTCTTTTGGCGTAGCACAGATAAGCCCGTACAGCATGAACACATGAGCCCGTCAAAAGTCCATTGCGGCGGTCCACTGGGTTTGTCATCGCGCCTCCCGCTTGGCGGCATCCTCGCCGATTGCTATCCTCGGCTGCAGATGCACTTGCTGCTCCAGATCGCTGCTGGCTGCTCTGTCCCAACTCTCGTCGGAGTGACGCTCTGGCGAATCGCACAGAGGCGCACCGCGGTCGGCTCCAAGGCTGAAGCGCGCATAGTGCGGCGCCGCTCCAGTCCGCATCCTCGACTCGATCTTGCGGCAGGCGTTGTAGCGTCTGCCCAGGCAGTTCGGCATCCGGCGCGGCGGCAAGGCATCCAGGTACCGAAGGCATCCGTGACCTCAGCACAGACCGGGTTAGAGGGTCCGCCCCGCCGGCGGCCCGACTGGGCTTACTTCAACCAGGACAATGGCGACCTCAGCGATCCCGCCCCGGGTGGCCTGCCCGCAGGTGGCGTGCAGCGCCCGTTCGGATCCCTCTCCAAGCCCGAACGGTAGCGACTGGCATTCGTCTGGCACGCGCCGCTGGTCGCGGCAGATTTGAAGCCGTCGACGGAAGCCAGTGGTAGCGATATTCGGCAGCACCGTGGCCCCTCTGACGCCAGGAGACGGCAACCAACTCACCTCGCCCCGGTACAATCGGAGAAGATTTTCTGAGAGGCCACCTGATGTCGCGTCTTACCTCCTCTGCTCTGCGCCCGGCACCCTTTGCGGTCAACGGCCGCTCGCGCTCGCTTGATCTGCTGGTACGTGCGGCTGTTGTCGTCGCCGCCAGCCTGTTTGTCGCACTCTGCGCACACATCGCCGTGCCGCTGCCCTTTACCCCCGTGCCGTTCACACTGCAGCCCTTTGCCGTGATCCTCGTCGGCATGCTGCTCGGTCCAGGTGCAGGTTTCGCGGCTATGGCCGTCTACCTCGCGGAAGGTGCAGCGGGACTGCCAGTCTTCACGCCCGCTGGTCTACCCGGCATTGCACGCCTCCTCGGCCCCACCGGCGGCTACCTGTTCGCGTATCCGCTGGCCGCCGCTATTGCTGGCGCCGTGCCACGGATGGTGAAGTCGCCTCGCTTCGTTGCGTACGCGCTGGGCGGCGTCGCTGCCATGGCCGTCGTCTACACCTGCGGCGCGCTCTGGTTTAGCCACCAGCTGGGCATGCACTTCTCCGCAGCGCTTGGCAGCACCGTTCTGCCCTTTGCGCTGTCGGACGTGGTTAAGATCTGCGCTGCAGCGGGTATCGCAGCAGCGCTGGTCAAGCGCGCTTAACGCAGCATCGTATGAGTCGTCGCGCGCGCGCGAACGTCGAATCTTTAGAGATACTTTCGAGCAGCAACACAGAAGGGCAACACACGTACATGAGCACTACCACCGCGACCGACGTTCAAGAGATCAAGATTGCGCACAGCCCGGACTCCGACGATGCCTTCATGTTCTACGGCCTGGCCACCAACAAGGTCCGCGTCCCCGGCTACAAGTTCACGCACGTCCTTACGGACATCGAGACGCTCAACCAGCGCGCCATCCACGATCCGTACTACGACGTCACCGCCATCAGCTTCCACGCTTATCCCTACCTGCAGGAGAACTATGCGCTGATGGCGTGTGGCGGCTCCGTGGGCGATGGCTACGGCCCCATGATCGTCTCGCCGCGCAAGTACACGCTGGACGAAGTCAAGAAGCTGAAGATCGCCGTCCCGGGCACCATGACGACGGCATACCTGACGCTGAAGCTCTTCGCGCCGGACATTGAGACAGTCACCGTTCCCTTCGACGAGATCATCCCCAAGGTCGTCTCCGGCGAGTTCGACGCCGGCCTCATCATCCACGAAGGCCAGCTCACTTACGGCGACAACGGCCTGCACAAGATCCTGGACATGGGAGTCTGGTGGCGCGACGAAACCGGCGGCCTGCCCCTTCCCCTCGGCGGCAACGCCATCCGCCGCTCGCTGGGCGCTGAGAGCATGAAGATTACGACCCAGGCCCTGCGCGACAGCATCCAGCACGCGCTCGACCACCGCCCGGCAGCACTCGAGTACGCAATGCAGTTCGCACGCGACCTCGACCCCGCCCTCGCCAACAAGTTCGTCGGCATGTACGTCAACGAACGCACGCTGAACTACGGCGACGACGGCCGCATCGCCATCCAGAAGCTGCTGGACATGGGCTACGAACGCGGTGTCATCCCCATGAAGTCAAAGGTCGACTTCATCGACTAAGCACTTCAGCACTTCGTACCGATCACGACGCGCTCGCGCGTAGACACCAAGGGCCACCGGAGACGGTGGCCCTTTTTCCATGGATTTACTTCAAGATTCAGCGCGCGGCTATCAC
Source organism: Terriglobus roseus (assembly GCF_900105625.1). Lineage (NCBI taxonomy): Bacteria > Pseudomonadati > Acidobacteriota > Terriglobia > Terriglobales > Acidobacteriaceae > Terriglobus > Terriglobus roseus. The sequence goes on along the minus strand of NZ_FNSD01000001.1, from coordinate 4,435,121 downwards.
CGTTGTTTCCCTCATGAAGTCGCAAATCCCGCAGCACAACGGAGGATGACAACTTTAAGAGCGGCAAGCAGGTGCCAAGGTCGTGCGTCTGAGACCTGGTAGGCAGGCTGAAGAGGTTACTTGAGCGGGCTGAAGGCCAGCGCTAAAAGACAGCGATATCCAGCCCGAGATCCAGCGCCCGCACACTATGCGTCAGCGCCCCGACCGAGATCACGTCCACGCCAGTCTCCGCAATCTCACGGATCCGTCCCAGCGTTATCCCACCACTCGCTTCAACCAGCGCACGCCCGGCGGTCTGCACCACGGCGTCCCGCATCGCAGCGGTGCTGAAGTTATCAAGCATGATCGTATCGACACCGGCAGCGAGCACCGGCTCTATTTGATCGGGACGATCCACTTCGACTTCGATGTGCATCGTATGCGGCAAACGCCTGCGAGCTGCAAGCAAAGCCTCGGTCAAAGACAAGGGACTGCTCTGAGCCACGATGGCCAAATGATTGTCCTTTGCCATCACAGCATCGGACAACGAGAAGCGATGGTTCCACCCACCGCCGCACCGCACGGCATACCGCTCAAACTGCCGCAACCCCGGCGTGGTCTTGCGCGTATCCACAATGCGCGCCTGCGTACCGGACGTTTCCGCGACATACTTCGCCGTCATCGTCGCGATGCCCGAAAGCCTCTGCGTGAAGTTCAGCGCCACCCGTTCACCACGCAGTACGCCGCGCGCGGGGCCGGTGATAGATGCAAGCGTCTGCCCCACGGTAAAGCGCGAAGCGTCCTCTACGGCAAAGTCCACGACGATGCCAGGATCGCACATCGCCATGGCAGCAGCGAAGATCTCTGCGCCACACAACACGCCGTCCTCGCGGGCCACGAGTTGTGCCGTGACAATAGCATCTAAAGGGATTAACGCCTCCGAAGTGATGTCGCCCCACGGGGCATCCTCATCCAGCGCCATCCGGACTATGCGTTCGATTAGGTCCGGCGAAAGGCTCACTGCCCCTGCCCCGTCGGCACAGTCGTGGGATTGAGACTCAGCATTCGTTCCAGCGCGACGCGAGCGGGCACAGCCACGCCCTCCGGTACCGTGATGCGATTGACGATCTCGCCGCGCTCCAGCGATTCCAGCACCCACGCCAGGTAGCTGGGATGAATGCGATACATCGTCGAGCAGGGGCAGATGATCGAATCAAGGCAGAAGATCGTGTGCTCAGGATGCTCATTTGCCAACCGCTGCACCATGTTGATCTCGGTACCAATGGCGAAGATGCCGCCGGGCTCCGCAGCCTCGATCGCCTTCTTGATGTAGTCCGTCGAGCCATTCTCATCGGCGGCCTGCACCACCTCGATCGGGCACTCAGGATGCACGATGACACGGACGCCCGGATGCCGATGCCGCGCATGCTTGATCTGCTCTACGGTGAAGCGCTTATGCACGGAACAGTAGCCATGCCAAAGGATCACAAGGGCTTCACGCATCGTGGCTTCGTTGTTGCCGCCGAGTCGCTGCTCTGGCTGCCACACCGGCATTTCCTCCAGCGGGATGCCCATGGCAAACGCGGTGTTGCGGCCCAGATGCTGGTCTGGAAAGAACAGTACACGCTGTCCGCGCGCAAAGGCCCATTCCAGCACTCGTGAGGCATTCGAGGACGTGCAGACGATGCCACCGTGCTCTCCGCAGAAGGCCTTCAGCGCGGCGGAGGAGTTCATGTACGTGACCGGGATGACCGGCACGCGCCCCTGCGCATCCGGCTCCGTGCCGTACAGAGCCTCTAGCTCCTCCCAGCAGTCCTGCACGCTGTCCAGGTCAGCCATATCCGCCATGGAGCAACCGGCTGCCAGGTTTGGCAGGATCACTGCCTGGTCTTCGCGCGAGAGCATGTCAGCCGTCTCAGCCATGAAATGCACACCGCAAAAGACGATCGCCTCCGCCTTGGGCCGAGTCTTGGCGGCTTGCGCCAGTTGAAAGCTGTCGCCGACAAAATCGGCGTATTGGATCGTTTCATCCCGCTGATAGAAGTGCCCTAAGAGCACCACCCGTTCCCCCAGCGAATGACGTGCGGCGCGGATCCGGAGGTCCAGCTCAGCGGCCGAAGCCTGGCGATATTCGCGGGGAATGACTCCCTGTACCGGCGAACCGCCGGGGATCAGATCCCGCTGCGAAGCTCCCGGGCCGTAGCCCTCATGGACGTCGCTCTCCCACGGTGCTTCCGCCAATGCTGAGGAACAACTGCTGCCTTGCTGTTCGCCAATGCGAATCAACTGGATGGTGCGGTCAACCGATGCCAACGTCCACTCCCTCACAACGCGCTCGCGCGGTCTGGTGACCTCTACGGCGCAGCCTGCTGCCAGACTTCAGGATAAAGCTTCTTCGGATCAGATGCTCCTGCCCAGTCAGCGGACGCGGCTTCTACGCAATCACGCTGCTCTCGTCAGCAGCTCTTTCTGCTGCAATAGATTGAGCAGAGCCTGCTCTTCCTTGCGCAATGCCTCGCTGTGCTGGGCTATGGTCATACGCTCCGCCTCGATTTCGTGGTCCAGCGTAGCCTTCGCATCCGCCGCGGAGATGTTACCCAAGTACCGCTCCAGCACCGCGGGGTGGACATAACATTTGCGGCAGACGCTGGGTGTGTTTCCGAGCTTCGCAGCAACCTGCGCGATCGCCTGCACCACGTTCTTCTTCGCCTCCGTAACCGAGGTCGCGGGCTCAAACTCGCTGAGCAGATCGCAGCACAGCACCGACCCGGCCCATGTACGGAAGTCCTTCGCCGTGAAGTGCTCGCCGGTGATCTCACGCAGATAGTCGTTTACGTCGTTTGAGTGAATGGAGTGCGGATTCCCCTCCTCGTCGACGTACTGAAAGAGTTCGTGGCCCGGCAGATCCGAGCACTGCTTCACGATGCGAGCGATGCGCTTGTCGGCAAGGTCAATGGTGTGATGGACGCGGCTCTTACCCTGAAAACTAAAGCGCACCGTGGCTCCGCGCACGTTGACGTGTTTGTTCTGCATGGTGGTCAGGCCATAGCTCTTGTTGGTGCGCGCATATTCTTCGTTGCCCACACGAATATGCGTCTCTTCCATCAGCCGCACCACGGTGGCAAGCACCTTCTCACGCGATAAGCCGGGTTGTGCCATGTTGTGCGTGACACGTTTGCGAATCGCGGGCAAAGCCTTCGCGAAGTGCGCCATACGTTCGTACTTCGTCTCATCGCGGACTTCGCGCCAGTGCGGATGGTAGCGGCTCTGCTTGCGGCCGCGGGCATCGCGGCCTGTGCATTGAAGGTGTCCGTTTGCTGACGTCGTAATCCACACATCGGTCCATGCTGGCGGGATCACCAGCGACTTGATGCGGGCCAGCACCGCTTTGTCCCGCACCAACTTTCCGTCGGGTGCGACGAATCGGAAGGCATCGCCTCGCTTCACACGATGGATGCCGGGCTGGCGGTCGGAGACGTAGCGCAAACCCGCAGCTCGCGCCGCCTCCTCGGGATCGAGGACGATCTCCACGGCTGCCTTCCGAGACTTCTGCTTGGACTTCGAGTGAGGGGCGGCTACACGTGGCTTCATCGCACAGAGTGGGATGCATTCCAACTCATCTGCGTGACTGCCTACGCTGACGCCATCAACGTCCTCCCGGTTTCGTATGATGGCGTTACACCCGTCCAACGGAAAGGCCCGCTTGTCCAACAGCACCCACGCGCGCATCGAGCAGTACTTTGACTTCCGCGGTCTCGGCGCCACCTGGCGCACCGAGATTCTCGCGGGCCTGACCACCTTCCTGACGATGGCGTACATCATCTTCGTCAACCCCGCCATCCTGTCGAAGACAGGCATGCCGATCGCCGCAGTGACGGCAGCGACCTGTCTTTGCGCAGCCTTCGGATCGATCCTGATGGGCGTGCTGGCGAGGTACCCCTTGGCACTCGCGCCGGGCATGGGGCTGAACGCGTACTTCACGTACACGGTCTGCCTGAAGATGCACATCCCGTGGCAGACCGCGCTGGGCGCTGTCTTTCTGTCAGGAGTCATCTTCCTCGCGCTCACCTTTGGAGGCATTCGCCAACTGCTGGTCGAAGCGATCCCGCGGGAGTTGCATGCGTCGGTTGCCGGCGGCGTGGGACTCTTCATCGCGTTTATCGGCCTCATCGAATCGGGCATCGTGGTGCGCGACTCAGACACAGTCGTCGCGCTCGGCAATCTGCGCGCGCCGGGTACTGCTCTCGCGCTCTTTGGACTGCTGTTGATCGCGGTGCTGCAGATGCTGAAGATCCGCGCATCGATCCTCGTCGGTATCGTGGGCACTCTGCTCACCGGGTACGTCTTCGGACAGGTCCATTGGACGCCGCAGCACTTCGCTCTGCACGAACTCACAGCGACCGCAGGGCAGCTCGACATACGCGGTGCGCTGCATACCGGCGCGCTTGAGATCATCTTTGTCTTCCTGTTCGTCGACCTCTTCGACAATGTTGGAACCCTTGTCGCAGTCACAAAGAAGGCTGGACTGATCACGGACGATGCGAAGATCCCGAGGCTGTCGCGCATCTTCTTCGCGGACGCGACGGCGACCATCGTCGGATCGCTGACGGGCACCAGCACCGTTTGTTCGTACATCGAATCGTCGGCTGGCGTTGCCGCCGGAGGACGCACAGGAATCCCCGCGATCGTCACGGGACTCTGCTTCCTGGTATCGCTCTTCCTGGCGCCGCTGGTGGGACCAATTCCAAGCGCCGCGACCGCGCCCGCGTTAATCATCGTCGGCGCATTAATGCTTGGGTCGATCGCAGAGGTGGATTGGGCCGATGCGACCGTCGCCATTCCCGCGTTCCTCACGCTGGTGATGATCCCACTGACATACTCCATCGCAAATGGCCTCGGAATCGGCATTACTGCCTTCGCGGCGTTGCGACTATTCAGCGGCAAGGCGACGCGGCATGACTGGCTGCTTTTTTTATTGGCAGGATTATTTATCGCGCGCTTCGCGTTCCTCTCTCGCACTTAGTGCCACGGCACCGGTTCGGATCCTCCCCCCCCCCGCAATTTCCGTAAAAATTTCATTCCAAAGGACTTGACGTTTCCCGAAACGGCAAAAATTAGATTCGAAAAGACTTACACGCAAAAATTAGAGAACAAAGCACTTAGCCGCCAAAACGCGAAAGGGAGAGCCCGTAGGCCCTCCCTTTGCTTCTTCCTTTATTGTATCGCGCGTGTCAACTACTTCCCCTGCTTGAGGTCCCAGTCGATGACCTGCTTCAGCGTTTCGTAGGGTACGCCGCCCAGCGGCATCAGGTGACCGTTGACTGCGATCATCGGTGTCTGGTCGACGCCGATCTTCTCCGCAAGAGCCGTCTGACCATCCAGTTTCGCCCTGGCTGCGGGCGATGCGGCACAGGTCGCGACCGATGCCGGGTCGGCGCCCGCGGCCTTCACAGCATTGGTCATGGTCGTCTCGGCGAGTTGGTCGGTCAGCGACTCCTGGTGATCGAAGACATCCTTGATGTAAGCGAAGAAGGCAGCATCGCCCTTGGCGGCAGCAACGCAGTTGCCCATGGCCGCAGCCTTGTACGCGAACGGATGAATCTGGGTCAGAGGATAGTTCTGAAAGACAATGCGAGCGTCCGGATAGTCCTTGCGCAACTGATCCATGGTGGGCACGGCTTCCTTGCAGTGAGGGCACTGCAGATCGGCGAATTCCACAAGCAGAATCTTCTTCGAAGCGGAGCCCTCCGCAGGGCCGTTCGCTTCAGCTTCCAGCAGCTTCGCATTGTCTTCAAATGGCTTTGCGCCAAAGCGGAAGACCGTATCGGCAATGGCATACTTGCCGTCGGGCGTGACGAAAAAGCGCACGCTCTCGACCTTGTTGCCCTGGCTCTTGTCCGCGACGAAGATGGTCACCTTGCTGACGCCGGGCGCAGCTGTCTTCTGCACCGCCTCCACGCGCCACGTACGGTTGGTGTCGTAACCCCAGATGGCCTTCAGGAAAGCGTCGACATCCGCAGCGGTGGGCGACGGCGCATCGAAGAATTTTGGATTCACAGGCGGGAACGGATCCGCGCTGGGCGCGGCCGTCTGGGCGAAAGACACGGCGCCGGCAAGGAGCGCCAACGTACCAGCAAAGGCGGAAAGAGACTTAATTCGCATGATCGTCTTCATTTTCTCACTTGAGACGGGTGACGTTGAGTTTCGGATACGAAAGCCAGAATCTGCGGAACCCCGGGCGGGCTACCTGCGTAAGGCCTACACATGCACCTTCCTCTCCTCGCCGCCGGTCTGCTCGCCGCCTCCTGTGCCTTCGCGCAGACCAACTTCGATGTAGCCACGGTCAAGCCGAGCAGCGGTGCGGTGGAATTTGAACGCGACGGGGAGGTGACGGTCTCCCACGGGTCCCTGCGCATGCATGACGTTACGCTGCTCACTTCCATTAAGTGGGCCTATCAAGTGCAGCGTGTACAGATTGACGGACCGGAGGACCTGGGCCACCAGCACTACGACATCATCGCCAAGGTTGAGGGAGAGCCGACGACAGAACAGATGCGTGTCATGCTCCGCTCATTGCTCGCCGAGCGATTTGCGTTGAAGTTGCATCCCGGTACAAAGCAGGTGGATGCCTACTGCCTCACCATCGCACCGAAGGGATTGAAAAAGCTCAAAGTTGCCGCCGTGAAAGACGGCGAACCGTGGCACCAGAACTCCTCGATGGGAATGGTGGCGAGGAATTTCAGCATGCAGGACTTCGTGACCTACATGTCGGAACCGCTGGCCGCGCCTCTGGTCGACAAGACGAATCTTTCAGGCAAATATGACTTTGACATCGACTTTCGACCCTACGTCGATGAAGCGAGTGACATCCATGCAGACCCGAAGGCAGTGATGAGAGCTGCCTTCGAAGGGGAACTGGGATTGCGCCTGGTGCGTGAGCGCAGCACCGTAGCGACGCTCGTGATCGACCACGTCGACACGCCCATGCCGAACTAGGCTTTTCGATTCAACGTGGAAGGCGAACAGCAAGACGGCGTCCCACGGCCCAGGGGAAACGGGAAACATCTTGGAACAGCGCTAACGCGCTCGGGCCGCCAACGGGAATCGACGCCCCGTTCCAAAGCTCTTTGCCGTCACCTTCAGCACCGGTGCAGCCTGCTGGCGCTTGTATTCGCTGCGTTCCACCAACCGGAGCAAGTGGTCGACACGTTCGAGATCTACTCCGAGTGACTCTGCAATTTGCTCCGCCGACTCGTAGCGCTCCACATAAGCCTGCAGGATCGGGTCGAGCACCTCATAGGGCGGCAGCGAATCGGTGTCCTTCTGATCAGGCCTTAACTCCGCGCTCGGTGGCTTCGTGATGGTGTCCTGCGGGATCACTTCGCGCTCACGGTTCGCGTACCGCGCCAGTTCGTAGACCCGCGTCTTCCAGACGTCGCCAATCACGGCAAGCGCGCCGACCATATCGCCGTAGAGCGTGCAGTATCCCACCGACATCTCGCTCTTGTTGCCCGTGGTCAGCACCAGGTGACCGAACTTGTTGGATACACTCATGAGCAATGTCCCGCGGATCCGCGCCTGCATGTTTTCTTCGGCAAGGCCGAAAGGAGTGCCCGCGAAGAGTGGCTGCAGCGCGCGGGCCATCATGTCGACGGTTTCGCGAATGGCGATCACTTCAAATCGGATACCAAGATTCGTCGCGAGGGCGCGCGCGTCTTCAACCGATCCGGTCGACGAGAATTCGCTGGGCATACCGATGCCGAGCACGTTCTCCGCACCCAGTGCGTCTACGGCAATCGCGGCAACCACGGCCGAGTCAATGCCGCCGCTGAGACCCAGCAACACTTTGCTGAAGCCGCACTTGCGAACGTAGTCACGAACACCCAGAACGAGTGCATTCCAGGCTGCTTCGACGCCATCCTGCGGCAGCGCGGGAGCCGTGCCTGCAGACAGGTTCCTGGTATCAAAGAGCACGAGGTCCTCCTCGAAACTCTTTGCCGCGAGGACGGTCTCGCCCTGGTCATCCACGGCGAACGAAGCACCATCGAAGATCAGGCTATCGTTGCCACCGACCTGTCCCACCATGGCAGCGGGTACTCCATGGCGCCTGGCGACCGCGCCAATCATGCGGCGCCGCACTGACTGCTTCCCTTCCCAATAGGGCGACGCGGACAGGTTCAACATCACCGTCGGCTTGCGTCCGTCAGGCAGGGAGCAGTTCATAAGGCGTTCGACAGGATCGTTCTCATAGAGGCGGTCTGGCCAGAAGCCTTTATCGTTCCATGCATCCTCGCAGATCGTGATCGCCAGTACTTCATCGCCGAAGGCACACAAAGATTGCGTTGTGGCCGGCTGAAAGTAACGCTGCTCATCGAAGACGTCGTAGAACGGCAGCAGCATCTTCGTCTGCACAAACTTCACGGCGCCATCGAAACACAGCGCTGCAACATTGCGGGCGCGCTTCCCGGGCCGAATTTCCGATCGCCGAACGTTGCCGCACAGGATGGCTGGCATCCCGGCGTTGGCCGTTGCCGCTGCGACCTGCTGAAGCGCCGCCTCTGCTCGATCAAGGAAGTTATCGTCTTCGATCAGATCCTGGGGTGGGTAGCCCGAAACCGCAAGTTCTGGAAAGACGACCAGCTCAGCGCCCAGTGCTGCCGCGCGCTCTGCTGTTGCCAGAATCTTTGCTACGTTCCGGGCGAAATCGCCAACGGTGGGATTCAGCTGCGCCAGAGCAATCTTCACAACATCATTCTACTAAGTGGGTGAGGTGGCGCTCGTGGCAGGTCAGTTCGCTACACGCTAAGTGCCCGTCCCGCCCAGCACGACACTGACGGTGCGGACCAGGATCTTCAGATCGAGCCATAGATTCCAGTTTTCGACGTAGGCCGTATCGAGCGAGATGTAGCTGTCGAACGATGGGTCCTGCCGCGCTTCCACCTGCCACAGACCGGTGATTCCGGGCAGGACATCCAGGCGACGCAGATGGGCGAGGTCATACCGCTCCACCTCGGAGGCGATCGGCGGACGTGGTCCAACGAGGCTCATGTCACCCCGCAGAACGTTGAAGAACTGCGGAATTTCATCGAGCGAGTATTTGCGAAGAACACGGCCCACGCGTGTGATGCGCGGATCGTTCGTCACCTTGAAGAGGATGCCGTCCCGCTCGTTCATGTGTTCCAGTTGCGCCTTCAGATCGTCCGCGTTCTGGACCATGGTGCGGAATTTCATGCAGTTAAAGGTTCGTCCCTTGCGGCCGATTCGCCGCGCCTTATAGAAGATGGGACCGGTGGAGTTGAACCGTACGGCGATCGAAATCGCAAGCAGGACCGGGCTCAGTGCCAGCAGCGCCAGCGCCGACAGGGTAATGTCCATCATGCGCTTCACCATGAAGGAGCCAATCGGGAAATCCCTGCGATGGAGTGGGATGGTCGGAAACTGGCCGATGTACTCCACCGGCGCATTCCAGGCCAGGCCGTCGTAGAGATCCGGCACGACGCGCACATCGATGCCCAGCTCACGGGCCTCGTTCACCAGCGCGATCACCATCCTCTTGTCGGCCGGTACCGAGAAGAAGATCTCATCGACGAAGAGCGCCCGCGCAAGCGCCAGGCAGTTTTTTACGTCACCGATAATGTCAGCATCGCCGCTCTCTGCCTCCTGCTCCGTCAGCGAGATGAAACCACGAAAGCGGAAACCCAGGTGGCGAAGGGACTCCAGGTGATTGCGCAGAGCGTGCGCCACGCGACCCGCGCCAATGATGAGTACATTGCGCGTATCCACGCCCTCGCGATAGCGCGTGTAGACCATGGAGCGCCATAGGGCTCGGCGCGCGCAGAGCATGGCCCCGGTCAGGAGCACGGAGAGCACGACAACAATGCGTGAGGCGGCCTCGCCGCGCGAAAGATAGATAGTGCCGCAAAGAATCAGACCAGAGACGAGAACTGCCTGCAGAGTCATGCGCTGCTCATTGAGTCCGCTGCGATTTTGAATTGGGCCGTAGAGGCCATAGGAGCGTGTGAAAAAGACCAGGCACACGGCAAACCAGGCCATGTAAGCCCCGAATGTGCTCCAGAGGCCGCTTAGCAGACCTTCGCTACTCATTGCGCTACCGGGATCCGCTACATCCAGCCGGAAGCGCGTGGCGATCATGCAGGCGACAAGGGTCGTTACGACATCCAAAACAGCCCAGGCCGCGCTTGTGATGCTTGGCCGCTCCAGAACGCCCTGCGCGACCGAGCCAGTGCGCATCGGCGACCGCATCGCCGGTCGGCCGCTCATGACACCCTCGTGGGGGTAATCTCGTGCTGGTGGCATCACAACCCTTTTTTGCCGCGTGCTCACCGTCCCGTAGGACCGGCTGCTTCATGGCGTTGCGCGTGGTTACGTTGAGGGAGTTCGGCCTGCAGCACCGCCAGAAAGTTCTGGGATGACTGCCTTTTACTGGCTGCTTGAACCGAGAATAACCCAGTGGAGGAGCTAAAAGATGTTGTTTATGCAATCAAATGTCGCAAAATGCGCCAACAGTGGGAAAAAGTTGCCGAAAATGGCGCTCGCGTTTGGGCAGTGTGCAGCGGACCGAGCCGACGGTCGGTAGGCCTATGCGACCGTTCACACTTCGGGCCGGTGCGATTCGGCGCGCGCATTTAGACTTCGCAAGATGCCTCCTCTGACACCGACACCTGCGATCCGCCTGATTGTGAACGCTGACGACGCAGGTCTGACCGCCGGAGTTAACCGGGCGGTCACAGAGCTTGCCGCCGCGGGTGCGTTGTCATCGACGACGCTGATGGCGAACGGATCGGCGTTCCAAGACGCCATCGCCGGGGGCGCGCCTGCGACTGGCTGCCATGTCGTTCTGGTAGATGGATCCCCCGTTTCCCCCGCAGCCCAGGTCCCATCGCTCGTAAATAAAAACGGCAAGCTGCAGACTTCCCTTGTCCGGTTTGTTGCCGATCTGCAGATGGGTCGGATCACCGAGAAAGAGATTGAGATTGAGGCGGTCGCGCAGATCTCCCGACTTCAGTCTGCCGGCGTCGTGGTCACTCACGTGGACACGCACAAGCACACGCACCTGTTTCCGCACGTCGCGCGACCTTTGATCCGTGCAGCCCTGCGTTGCGACGTGCGGGCCATCCGCAATCCGTTCGAGCAGGCATGGTCGGCCAACCTTACCCGTGGAGCGCTCCTGCGCAAGATGGAGGTCGCTGCGTTGCGGAGGTTCTCGGAGAGGTTTCACAAACTGCGCCGGGCTGCCGGCCTGAAAACGACGGACGGCTCGATCGGCGTCTCCGCTACGGGGAACCTGGATGCGGAGACGTTAGAGCGCCTGCTCACCGCGGCAACGCCGGGCACGTGGGAGCTGGTCTGCCACCCGGGCTACAACGATCGGGATCTGGATCAGGTGAAGACACGTCTGCGAGCGACACGCGACACGGAGCGGGAGGCCCTTCTTCAACTGATCCCAAAGGCAGTTCGCGATGGCCGCATTGCACTGATCAGCTTCGCAGACCTCTAGCGCCGGGAATCGCCCCGGCCACCGGCCAGCTCGGTGCTATCGACGATCGGCATCTCCAGCGTGATGCGTGTGCCCCGACCCGGCCGGCTCTCCATCTCCATCACAGCGTCGGGGCCGTAGAGCACTTCCATACGCTCCCGCACGTTCTTCATGCCGATGCCGGTCCCTGGCCGCACCAGACCGCTTGCGCTGTTCAGCGGTCGTTCCGGCGCGACGCCGACTCCATCGTCTTCCACCTCAAGCAGCAGTCGTTGGCCACGCACGCGACTCCGCAGCGTCACCGTACCACCGCTGATGCGCGGCTCCAGACCATGCTTGATGCTGTTCTCGATCAGCGGCTGCAGCAGCATGCTGGGCACGACCAGGTCCAGCGTCTCCGGCGCAATTTCCTTCACAACGCGCAGCTTTTCTCCAAAGCGAACCACTTCAATGCCCAGGTAATCGTCCGTGAATGCAAGCTCGTCACGGAAAGGCACAAACGCTTCGCGCGTCCGGAGCAAGATGCGCAGGATGTTGGCCAGTCGGTTGACCATCTCGCGCGCCATGTCCGGCTCGACCCGTATAAGCGATCCAATGGAGTTCAGCGTGTTGAACAGAAAGTGTGGATTGATCTGGCGCTGCAGAGCGTCCAGCCGAGCCTCCAGCAGCAGGCGCGCCTGCTGCTCCAGCTTGTCCTCAATGCGTATCGCATTCCAGATCTTCAGTGGGATACCCACCAGCACCGGAGTAGCGGCGCAGATGGCAAGCTGCAACAGCCAAAGGTCAGACCGCAGGCTGAAGTAGCGGCGCGGATAGAACTCTGCAACTTCGCTGGCACCCAGTTGCAGCAGGGCGATGATCACCAGCAGGAGGACCTGCCGGTCCAGGTGAGGGCGGCGCAGGTTGCGGCGGACCCAGCGATAGAGGCTCAGGTCGATCATCGGTGAAAACGACCAGACAGCTTCAACATCCACGAAACGGTAGAACGCTCCCGCCACTGCGGCCGCAATCAGGTTTACGGGGAGTGAGAGGTACTCGCGATGGAGCAGCGCTGGAAGCGAGAGGAGAACTGCCCCCATGGATGCCGCAGGCGTGCCCACGATGGTGCCCAGCAATATCACCGTTGCCAGCGAGATATCGGCAGCGAGAAAGTTCGGCACAACCCCGCGGATCCAGACGCCGAGCATCAGTGGAGCGCAGATCAGCGCAACCATCTTCAACCGGTCCATCGGGGAGCGCTCGGGCCTCAGCAATAGCCTGCGGAACAACGTGGACCGCGCCAGCGAACTGGATACCGCCGCCGCGACGCCCAACTGGACCAACAACGAGATAAGAACCAGCTTGGGTTCGATTGGGTTCACGGTTCTACTCTACGTCGACCGGTCGCCTCCGCGCCGCCCCGTTGCTCCAAGACGCTGCGTCTGCATCCGTCCGGTTCGCCCTGCATCTATAGAATGACGTTATGCTCTACAGCCGGGTTGAAAAAATTGCCGAAGCCGATCTGCCCACGCGCTGGGGCAGTTTCCGCATTCTTGGCTTCGAAGGCCACCTGCCTCCGGGTGCTACGCCCGGTCCCATGGGCAAGACGGTCGAAGAAGCTGTCGCTCTAGTCTTCGGGAATTGCAGCGACGGTGACTGCAACGGCAAGACACCGATTGTTCGCGTCCATTCGCAGTGCCTTACGGGCGATGTGTTTCATTCGTTGCGCTGTGACTGCCGCCAGCAACTCGAACTGGCGCTGGACACGATCACGGCACATGGCGCCGGCATCCTGATCTACGAGGCGCAGGAAGGCCGCGGTATCGGCCTGATGGCAAAGCTGCGCGCCTACGAACTGCAGGACCAGGGCCGGGACACGATCCAGGCCAATGAAGATCTGGGTTATCGTTCCGACCATCGCGACTTCACCCTGCCTGCGGAGATCCTCAAGCAGCTGGGCGTCAAGGCCGTCCGCCTGATCACGAACAACCCGGAGAAGGTGCAGGCCATGGAAAATGCCGGCATTCGAGTCGTGGAACGGATCAGTGCAGAAGTCGCCGCGGAACTAACCAGCCAGAAGTATCTGGAAGTGAAGCGGGACAAGATGGGCCACCTGATCGGCTCACTGCTCTAGTCTTCGCCCCTCCCCCTCTAAGCTGCCTGCTCATCGACAGAGACGCGATTCCGTCCGTCGGCTTTGGCTCGATAGAGTGCCAGGTCGGCGCGCGCAATCAGATCGTTACGATTCATGCCGTGACGCGGCCAGGCCGTTGACACACCGCAACTGACGGTTCCCCAACCGCCTTCACTTGGGACTGACAGCGAAACCGGGGGACTGCCTGCGACCTCCACCAGCAACCGGATTCGTTGCGCGACGTGGAGTGCAACTCTCTCGGCAGCGTTGGGCAGCATCACTACGAATTCCTCGCCACCGTAGCGCGCCACAAAGTCATTCTCATTGCGCAAAGACTGCTTCAGCAGCAGCGCCACGCGCTGGATAACCAGGTCTCCATACGGGTGGCCGTAGCGGTCGTTCATGGATTTGAAGTTGTCGATGTCGATCATGATGATCGAAAGACCTGCTCCCCTCTGAGCGCATTCGGCCCAGGCGCGCTTGTAGGTCTCGTCAAAGTGACCGCGATTCGCCATCCCGGTAAGTTTGTCTTCCCGCGAAAGAATCAGCAGCTGATCGTTCGCATCGACCAACGCTCCAAAGTTCGCTTCGATTCGAATCCGATGGAGGAAGTTGAGCCGCTCTCCCCGTTCGGCGGTGTAGTTGGACACCAGGGAAAGCACCGCGGCTGCCAGCAGGATCGAGAAGCTTTGAAACTTCTCCGGGTTCTTCAGCGTGGAGTCTGTCAGCAGGTAGACGATGCCAAACAGAAGGCACATCACCGCTGCAAAAATCGCGTACGGCAAACGAACGCGAATGCCGATGTTGGTGAAGAGCACCAGGATCGCCATCGAAGTCATGGCATAGGTCGAGACCACCGGGCTGACATTGAAATAAAGATCCAGGCTGCACAACGCAAAGATGGCACAGACCATAATGGCCATGCCCTCGCGTACCGCCTTGCTGACGCCGCGGCGTAAGAAGACGACCGCGAGTATCGTCGGCGGCGTTGCGATGCAGGCCCTGACCACGAACGCATGAAGGAAGTGCGCCGGAGAGAAGAGATAGTCAGAGATCAGGAAGAAGTTGAACACGAAGATGCAGACGATGCCGAGCATCCAAAATCGCCGAGAGCGTTGCGCCGCTGTCGTTGTCTCGAAGTGGGCTTCAAGCGTGGGTATGTGACTCAGCCAGCGAAGACCGCCGCTGTCCAACAGCCGAATTTCTTCATTGAGCTGCTTCCCGGTGATCTGGGCATCATCCTCTTTGCTGGTACCTATGCCAGATAGTTCTGAAGAACTGGATACTAGTTTTGGCATCGGACGGCCCTTCTTCAGTGAGCGTACTCGATTGCCTTGAAATTATGTGGCTCCCTAATCTACTCATGAAGAAAACAATGCAAAAGGGGTGGCCATGTTGGCCACCCCTTTGGAATACGGTGAGCGAAAGGAACTACTGGCCGGCCGGTGCGTTCTGGGCGGACGTGGTTGCCTCTTCCTGCAGGTTCGACAGGACGCGAACCTCAACTCGGCGGTTCTCCTTACGACCTGCTGCCGTACGGTTGGAAGCTACTTCCTTATCCTTGCCGATGCCGACCATGTAGAACTTGTGCGGCGCAATGTTGTACTTGCTCTGCAGGTAGAAGGCCACGGCGTCCGCACGCTTCTGGCTCAGGGCGTAGTTGTACTGGGCATCGCCCGTGGAGTCAGTTCCACCCGTCAGTTCCAGGATGTAGTGCTTCGTTGTGTCCAGGCTCGCCGCGATGGTGTCAAGGGCCTTCTTGTCCGCCGGCGTTAGCGTCGACTTATCGAAGGCAAAGGTCACACTGCTCTCACTCAACGGCTTGTAAGTATCCAGACCAGCCACTACACCCGACAGAGAGTCGACGCGGTTGTAAGCATCCTTCGCACTACCCTGCGCCTGGTTCGCTGCCTGACCAGCGGCCATTGCATGTTGATCCGCTGCGTTCGCTGCGTTCTGAGCGCTGGCGATACCCGCCTGCGCACGCGTGTCCGTGTCTACGATATTGCGGTGGTCCTGCGAGGTGCGTGCATCAAGTTCATTGGTGTTCTGCACCAGGGGTGCCGTCTGCGAACGAACGTAGTTCTTGGTGGAGCAGCCCGTGGTCAGAAAGAGAATCAGGGCAGCGGAACCTGCCGCCAAACCCGCACGTGTCATTTTCTTTGCGCTGGTATTCATTGGTCCATCCTCCAGGTCTTAAAGGCGCATGGCGCCTGACGTAGGGAACGAAGCAACTTGGACACCAAACACTTCTACGGCACAACCACTTTGAATTGATAGCTTTGCACCGTCCGTGCGAAAGCAATACGACAAAAGCATGGCAGAATTTGCCGGAATTTCGGGCAGAATCTTCCTGTCACGGCGGCGATCTAAACTACAGTCAGCATCGCGCTCGCCTCGAAACAAGCCCCATGGATCTCGCCGCTAAAATTCGGACGCTGCCAAAGCAGCCAGGCGTCTACCTGTACAAGAACGCGGAAGGCGAGGTCATCTACGTCGGCAAGGCGAAGAACCTTCGCAGCCGTGTGAGCAGTTACCTGCTGGAAGCGAACCAGTTAGCAAACCGGAAGACCGGCTCGCTGATGCGTGAGGCCGTCGACGTTGATTACATTCAGGTAGCGAACGAGCACGAAGCTCTGGCGCTCGAGAATAACCTGATCAAGCAGCGGAAGCCGCGTTTCAATATCCTGCTGCGCGATGACAAGACCTACCCCTACGTGAAGCTGACCGTGGGCGACCGTCACCCAAAGGTCTTCGTCACACGCAAATTGAAGAAGGATGGCAGCCAGTATTACGGCCCCTACTTCCCGGGTAACCTTGCGTATCGCATCGTGGACCTGATCCATCGATCGTTCCTGATCCCGAGCTGCAAGGTCGACCTGAATCGGTATCATCCACGGCCGTGCCTCGAGTTCTACATCAAGCGGTGCCTGGCGCCCTGTGTCGAGAACCAGGTGGCAGCAGAGACGTATCGCGAGGCCATCCGCGATGTGCAATTGTTCCTGGAGGGCCATGAAGATGAGCTTGAGGGCCGTCTGAAGAAGCGCATGGCCGACGCTGCCATGAACGAGCAGTACGAGATGGCAGCAAAATTCCGCGACCAGTTAGTGACCGTGCACCAGTTGCAGGAGAAGCAGCGCATCGCCTCTGCAGAGAATGAGGATGCCGACGTCTTCGGCTATCACTTCGACAAGGAGATGCTCGCCGTCGGGCAGTTCCATATGCGCGAGGGCAAGATCGTCGACAAGCGTGACTTCTTCTGGGAAGACCTGCCCGATCTGCTCTTCGATGCTCCCGAACCTGAGCAGGATGAACTCTCCGTTGAGCCGACGCCGGGCGTCAGCCTGAAAGAACAAGCCGAGCCCGCGGCGGACAGCGTGAACGCGTCACCAGCCGCCGGCGAACCATTCTCCCCAGGCGTCTTTTTCTCAGCGTTTCTTAAGCAGCTTTATCTGGATCAGCCTTACGTTCCGCGCACGATCCTTGTGCCGCTGGAGTTCCCCGATCGAGTGGCGCTGGCATCCTTCCTGAGCGAGCAGTCCGGCCGCAAGGTCGAGATCCTCGCACCACAGCGCGGGGACAAGCGATCGCTCGTCGACCTTGTGGGGCAGAATGCCAAGCAGGCGTACGATCAACGCTTCCGCACGCTGACACCATCGAAGAACGCCATCGCGAATGCGCTGCAGGAGGCACTGGGACTGCCCGAAACGCCCACACGCATCGAGTGCTTCGACATCTCGCACATCGCCGGCGCCGAGACCGTTGCCAGCATGGTCGTCTGGGAGAACGGCGAGATGAAGAAGGCCGACTACCGCAAGTTCAAGGTGAAGACGGTCAGCGGTGTCGATGACTTCGCGTCAATGCACGAGATTCTTGTTCGCCGTTACAGCAAGCTGCAGGCCAACAACGAGCCCTTCCCTTCGCTGATCCTCATCGACGGCGGCTTAGGCCAGCTCCACGCGGCGTACGCGGCGCTTGAGAGCATTGGCATCACCCTGCAGCCGCTGGCCTCCATCGCCAAGCGTGAAGAGGTGATCTACGTCTACGGGCAGGAGGACGATCCTGTGGTCTTAGACCGGCGCAGTCCGGTCCTCCACTTAGTGCAGCGCATCCGCGATGAGTCGCATCGCTTCGCCATCAGCTACCACCGCAAACGCCGCGAGATGCGCGACCGCGACAGCGAACTGCTGGAGATACCGGGCGTGGGCGACACCACCCGCAAGCGACTGATCGAACACTTCGGCAGCCTGCGCGGGATCAAGGCAGCAGGCTACGACGCTCTGACAGCGGTGGTGAACGCGGCAACGGCCAGGAAGATTCGTGCCTACTTCGACGGGGAACGGGAGGGCGCCATCGATGGGATGGGCACACCGACCACCGACTCGGCAGAACCTTCCCTGCGCATCCTGCAGTAGTCTCTACCGTATCACTGCGAAGTGTTTGTTCTTTGCAACGGCACGACCGCGATGTAGCCGAACAGACCAAGCAACAGAAGGGTCTTTACGACCCCTGAGTACACCCCCACGACATTCAGCGGCGCGAAGATCATTGCCAGCGGCAAGGCCAGCAAAACCATTTGCCCGGTACTCGCCGCCCACTCATCGCGGCTGATCCAGAGCAGCAGCACTGCACACGGCAGGTACAGCAGCATCAGCGTGTACTCCGACGAGATGTAAGGCAGCAGGAGCATCAACAGCACAAGCGCGAAGACCTGGTTGAGAATCGGTTTGCGACGGAAGTACCATGCCGTTCCTGTAACTGCGAGGATTGCGAAGACCTCGAAGAACCGGGTCCAGAGATCAAGCCGGGCCCATACCGGCAGGTCCGAATCCGTCAACCGGACGGCCAGCGAGTCATCCCCCAGCAATCGCCACAGGAGCATCTTCACTGCGTCCATCAGGGAATGATCCGTCTTGAGTTCCTGGACGATGTTCAGCACAAGGACTTGCTGATAAAAGTAATCACCCCAGCAGGCAAGAATGATCTTCCCTGCTGCGGCCACACTCGGTCCCAGGATGTACAGGGCACTGATCGACAGGACGAGGCAGACAGCAAGAGCGACCGCTGCCTGAGCCCACTGCCTGCGCCACAGGAACAACAACAGCAGCGCCGCCGGAAATGGTTTGACACACATCGCCAAACCGATCAGCACCGCGGCCGCCCAGCCAAAGCCTCCGAGAAACAAACCGAGCCCTGCCGCTGCGAAGGTCGCGCTGAAGAGCTCCAGGTTTCCGCGATTCGCGCAGAAGATCTGCGCAGAGCCCAGGAGCACCGTGACCGCAAGAGCAGCCCAGGCGAGCGGCAGTGCGCGGCCCATCCTGATCGCTACCAGCAGAATCGCAATGATAGCGATCAGTCCGAAGCAACAAAGATAGGCAGCCACGCCATTACGGAACCCCTGGTTGAAGAACTTGAACAGAAACGCCGACGCAGGCGGATAGGGGAAGGCGACGGCGTCCGGCTTTCGGAGTGCCGCAGCACTCAGGTGTACGGTGCGCTCTTTCACGTCGGTCAGGTCGCCAAAGGCAGCGTGGTCCCGGAAATCTTCCTCCGGATGAAAGAGTGCCGAGTGGTCAATCGACACATCGCCCACGTCTGCACGGCCGGCAATCTCAAGGCCCCACCCGATCACCGATAGCAACACAAAAGCGATGACATACAGCCGCAGAGCCAAGCGCGCCGATGCCCGTCTTCGGATTGGATCATCGACGGCTAACGGCGCGCCCACGTCTTCAGCGGCCGTAGCCATCTGCCCCGGCGGTGAAGGTGTCGCACTGCTTCACCTCGCCCGTGGTGAAGCCGCGCTTGAACCAGCCCTGGCGTTCCGCGCTGGTGCCATGCGTAAAGCTCTCCGGGCTCACGCTGCCACGCTGCATCTTCTGGATGTGGTCGTCACCCACGGCAGCCGCGTTCTGCAGCGCCTGGTCGATATCGCCCGACTGGAGGATGTTGCGCTGTTGCGTGCTGTGCGCCCAGATACCTGCGTAACAGTCGGCCTGCAGTTCGAGCTCAACGGAGGTCTTCGAGCGCTGCGATGGATCGCGCATGGCGCTCTGCGCCCGCTGCTCGATGCCGAGGATGTTCTGCACATGATGGCCAAGCTCATGCGTGATGACGTAGGCCTGCGCAAAGTCGCCGGTATTGCCGCCAAGCTTGCGCAACTCATCCCAGAAACCGAGATCGATGTACACACGCTCGTCCTGCGGGCAGTAGAAAGGACCCGTAGAGGACTGTGCATTGCCGCAGCCGGAACGGGTTGCATCGCGGAAGAGCACCAGCTTGGCATGCCGATAGTTTCGCCCGGCCTGCTCTGGCAGGATCGCCGTCCAAGTCTTCTGCGCATCGTCCAGTACGAAGGAGACAAGCTGCACGTCGCGATGCTCCGAACTGCTCTCCTGCACGGTGCCATCCGCGTTACGTGCCTGGCGCTCCTGCGCCGGTTGTACGTTGGCCCCACCGCTGCCCATGCCCGCGCCGAGACCGCCAAGGATGCTGCCAAGGAAACCTCGGCCGGAGATGAGGCCGATCACAACAACAATGATGAAGCCCACGATGCCGAAGCCACCACCGCCACCCAGGTTGAAGCCGCCACCGCCGCCGGAATCGCCCCGCCGATCCTCGATGTCACTGCTGGTACCGCCCGGCGTCCATTCCATCTGTGTGCCCCTTGGTGTGTGGTGCGTAAATTTGTTTTGCGCTCCGTTGGATGCTACCGCACGCCCGCCGATGCCTGCGCCGGAAACGTAAGCTGCAAATTGGAGGAACAAGGAGGCTGCGGGTTGCGTATGCTTCCGGCATGACCCGCACGACCATCGTCCGACCGGCAGACGTTTCCCTGCGCTCCGCCGTCCGCCTTGCGCTGCTTTTCTCGGCGATCAAACTTCTGATCCACATCGCCGCAACCCTCTGGCAGCGGCATATCGGCGTTGGATACTTTCGCGACGAGTTCTACTACCTGATGTGCGGACGCCACCTGGCGTGGGGCTATGTGGATCACGGCCCAATCGTGGCGCTGCAGGCCCGTTTCGCTGAGACGGTCTTCGGCCACAGCCTTTTAGGCATCCGGATCTTATCGGCTGGAGCGGGAGCGATGCGCGTTTTTCTGACGGGCATGCTCTGTTGGTCACTTGGTGGCCGAAGATCCGCGCAGGCGCTGGCCATGGCCGCAGTCACCTGCGTCCCGCTCTTCCTCGGCATCGATGGCTTTCTGTCCATGAACAGCTTCGAGTCTATGTTCTGGATGCCGTGCCTGCTCGCGTTGATCATGATCCTGCGCGATGAGGCGGAAGGCACTGACCGCCGCTGGATGTGGTGGTCCCTGCTCGGCGTCAGCGCCGGCATCGGTCTGCTGAACAAGCCGTCCATGCTCTTCTTCCTGGTCTCGCTCGGCATTGCGCTGTTGCTCACGCCGCAGCGGAGAGTTCTCTTTACACGCCAGGCCGCCTACGGCGTTGCGCTGTTAACCGTCATAGCGCTCCCCAACGTCTTCTGGCAGCTTCACAACCACTGGCCTACGCTCGAATTCCTGCACAACGGGCGTGTTGAAGGCAAGAACATCGCGCTGTCGCCGCCGGCCTTCCTGCTTAATCAACTTGTGGTCATCGGCCCGTGGACCGCGTTGGTGTGGATTCCCGGACTGGTTCACCTGCTGCGACGAGCAGACCGCAGATGGCTTGGCCTGACGTTTCTGATTCTGCTCGTCGTTATGATCGCGCTCGGGGCGAAAGACTATTACTTTGCGCCGGTCTATCCCATCCTCTTCGCCGCGGGCGGTGTCGCATGGCAGGCACGATTCGCCAAGCGAGAGACCGTACAACGTGACAGCGGTCTCGCCTTCATCGGCGCCATCGCCACCATGTTTGTTTTTTCGGCGATCGTCTTTCCATCGGCCGCGCCGGTTCTCAGACCGCAGGCTTACTGGCGCTTCGCAAAGACACTCCATCTTCCGGACACCGAGACGGAGAACGCAGAACGCGCTGCCCTGCCACAGTTCTTCGCGGACCGTTACGGCTGGCAGGAGAATGTCGACGAGGTCACCCGCATCGTCAACAGCCTTTCGCCGGAAGACCGGGCGAAGGTTGGCATCTTCTGCGGCAATTACGGTGAAGCCGCATCGCTGGAGTGGCTGGGGCACGGCCTGCCGACAGTGATCAGCGAGCACAACACCTATTGGTTGTGGGGCACGCGCGGGTTGGACGGAGAACTGATGATCATCGATCGCAAGACGTCGGTGGAGAAGCTCCGCAAGTACTACGAGGAGGTGCAGGTGGTCGGTCACGTCGACAACCCGCTCTCCATGCCGTACGAGCGGCACGATATCTACCTCGCGCGTCATCGCAAGATGCCATTGGCCCCGGACTGGGCCGAGAGCAAGTTCTACTTCTGATCGATTCGATTTCCCGGATCGCTGCGGTGGATGCTACGCTGCATCCACCGCATGACTTCCCACCCGCAGCACGACCACGAACTGCCGCGTGTCCTCGGCGCACGGCATGCCACGGCCATTGTTGTCGGTATCATCATCGGCAGCGGCATCTTCCTTGTCCCGCGCGAGATGATCGCGGCAGTCGGCAAGTCCAGCACGCTGTACCTGGTGTGGATCGTCGGCGGCCTGCTCAGCCTCTTCGGATCTCTCACTTATGCAGAGATCGCCTCTGCCCGCCCCGCCTATGGTGGCGAATACGCCTTTCTGCGCGAGGCATATGGCGACATGGTCGGCTTCCTGCACATGTGGACGTGGTGGACCATTGCGAAGCCCGCCTCCATCGCATCGGTCGTGAGCGGTCTTGTGCGGACGCTGGCGACCTTCAGCATCTTCTACTTCTTCAACAATCCCGCCTTCCTCCATATGAACTGGGGACAGGTCGCCGCACTGGTCGCCCTGTGGCTCGCAACCGGCCTCGATATCGTCGGCACACGCAAGGCGGCGGACGTGCAGATGGGCCTGACTCTCCTGAAGGTCATCCTTATCGCGGTCATTGCGATCAGTTGCTTTGTCTTCGCCGGTCCACTCGGGTCCGTGCACCACTTCGCCTCTGTCTTCACAGGAGCACGAGGCGGAGCAGCCGGCTTCATGGTGGCGCTGATCGCCGCGCTGTGGGCCTATGACGGCTGGTCTGACGTAGCGGCCGTCGCAGGCGAAGTGAAGCGCCCGCAGCGTGATCTGCCCATTGCGTTGGTCGGCGGAATTCTGGCTGTTGGTGGCCTTTACATGCTGACCAATGCGGCGATTCAATACGTGCTTCCGGCAGCGGCGCTTGCCGCGGATGATCGTCCTGCCGCAGACGCTCTCCGCCTGGTGATGAGCTCTCACGGCATCGCATGGGGAGCAGCGCTGGTCAGCATCGGCATGGCCATCAGTATCACCGCGACGCTCATCGCCACAACGCTTTCGGGGGCACGCATCAGCTTTGCCGCCGCACGCGACCGCC
Organism: Terriglobus roseus; assembly: GCF_900105625.1. NCBI lineage: Bacteria > Pseudomonadati > Acidobacteriota > Terriglobia > Terriglobales > Acidobacteriaceae > Terriglobus > Terriglobus roseus. The sequence goes on along the minus strand of NZ_FNSD01000001.1, from coordinate 4,412,101 downwards.
TATTCTTCTCATCGATTGCCAGCGTCCATCCGCGTTTTGAAACACCTGCGGTGTCACTCGTCGTGCAGGCTGCGATGTCGTCCCTGCTGATCTTCGCCATTGGCCGTTTCCAGGCGCTGTTCTCACTCGCCATCTTCGCGGAGTGGATCACCTACGGCCTCGCTGTCAGCACTGTTTTTGTCTTCCGCAGCCGCGACGCAAAGACCGGCAAGCCTCGTGCCTTCTCGACGCCCGGCTATCCGGTTGTCCCGATTCTCTTCATCCTTGCATCGATTGCGCTGACGGTCTTCCAGCTGATGGATGATCCGAAGAACACCTTGCTCGGATGCCTTGTGATCGTTCTCGGGGTGCCGGTCTTCTATCTCTTCGAACGTAAGCGGAAGGCGATGGCGCTTTAGCTCGGCGCTCTAGCCCTCGGAGGGACATGGTTTCAGCCATGTCAGAACTGCACTGCTAAGGACTGCGCTTTAGCTCCTGAGGGACTTCCTATCGACGGGCAGTGAATCCCTCAGCGGCTGAAGCCGTGTTTCAACCTGGACGCAAACAGCATAGCTAAAGCCATGCTCCTCCGAAAGAGGCTCAGGGGGGATGATGAAGAAGCTCAGGTGGAGAGAGCCTGGGGTGGAGAGAGGCTCACGTAGATGGTCGAGAGGCTCGAGTGGATGATTAAGAGGCTCAGCTTGACGATCAAGAGTCAAGTGGATGGTCGAGAGGCTCAGGTGGATGGTCGCCTTGAGCGTGCATGACTTCCGTAGTCCGACTCGGCATTTCTCTTTTGCCGCGATAGTCCTTGCTCATCAGGCGCGCAACGGGGATCTCGACCGCTGCGATTCCTTCGCAATACACCTTCACCCGGTCGATGGCTGGACCTGCTTGCGGCGGAAGCATTCTTTGCTGTGATCATTCACGATGCCGACGGCCTGCATCCACGCGTAAGTGATGGATGGCCCCACAAACTTGAAGCCACGTTTCTTCATCTCTTTCGCGATTTTCTCCGCGAGCGGTGTCGTAGTCGCAAAGGTCTCGCCATCGCCCTTCAGGACCTTGCCGTCCGTAAAGCTCCAGCAGAAGTCTGCGAAGCTCTCGCCGCGTTCCTTCATATCGAGATAGATCTGCGCGCCCTTGATGGTGGATTCGATCTTGGCGCGAGCGCGAACGATGCCCGGGTTGGCCATCAGCACTTCGATCTCACGCTCGCCAAAGCGCGCGACTTTCTTCGGATCGAAGTCGAGGAAGGCCTCGCGGAAGGTCTCGCGTTTGCGCAGGATGATGCTCCACGACAGGCCAGCCTGGAAGCCTTCGAGCATTAGGGTCTCCCACAGCATGCGCGGGTCGCGCTCAGGCACGCCCCACTCTTCGTCGTGATACTTGGTCATCAGCGCATCGCTGTTCGCCCATCGGCAACGGTGCGCCGGATCAATCTGCTTCTTACCCATGCAGACGATCTTATCTGTCACAGGGCGCATCCACCCAGTTATGCGAGCGGCTGGAGGAGGCCGAGTTCCTCGTAGCGAGGTCGCATCTCGCGCTTCATGTGAGGGCTCTGCAACAGGAACAGGGTCGCCGAAAGGATCAGGCCCACACCGCACAGCATCAGCGTGTGCGGCGCACCAAACCGGGCCGCGAGAGACCCCGCGAGCAGACTTCCGAAGGGCGTCATGCCAATGAAGGCCATCGTGTAGAAACTCATCACGCGACCGCGCTTCTCTTCCGGCACAAGTGTCTGGATGACGGTGTTGCTGGATGCCAGACCCTGCATCATGCCGAAGCCCGAGACCAGCATTGCAGCCAGGGACAGGAGCAGCCAGTGCGACAGGCTTAACACAATCAGACCCGCGCCAAATAGATAGGACGACATCTGGATCTTGCGCAGCAGGCCGATAACACTCTTACGCGATGCCAGCAGGATTGCCGATGTCAATGCACCGACGCCGCTGCATGCCGTTAACAGACCCAGCGTATGCGGCCCGCCATGCAGGACATCGATAGCAACCACTGGCGTCAGCACCATGGAGGACATACCAAGCAGGCTGCTGATCGCGAACATCAGCAGGATATTGCGCACCGGAAGATAGCGCGAGACATAACCCCAGCCATCCTGCATCTGGACCAGCATGGAAGGCTTGCCATTGGTGACGACACGTTCATGCACGACGCGCATCAGCAGCAGCGACCCAATGACCGCGATGTAAGACACGCCATCGATCAGGAAGCAATATCCTTCGCTCAGTCTCGCGATCACGAAGGCAGCTACGGGCGGTCCCACCAACCTCGCGACATTCACCATTGAGGAATTAAGCGCAATGGCATTGCCCAGGTCGGCTTTTTCGGGAACCATCTTCACCACGAACGACTGCCGAGCCGGCATATCGAAGGCATCGATCAGGCCCTGCAATGCGGCCAGCGCAAGGATCTCACCAATGGTGATCACACCCGCGAGCGTCAGCCATGCGAGAGCCAGCGACTGCAGAGCGGCGGCGACCTGCGTTGCAAGCAACAGTTTGCGGCGATCGACTCGATCGACCCAGACGCCGGCAAACGGGGCCAGCAGGAATGTCAGGATTTGCCCGGAGAATCCGACCAGACCCAGCAAAAATGCCGAGTGCGTCAGACGGAAGGTGAGCCACGACAGTGCTAGCCGCGTCATCCACGTGCCCATCAGCGACACGCCCTGCCCCATCATGTACAGGCGGAAGTTGCGGTGCCGCAACGCGCGCCAGATGTGGGCGAAGCGCCCCACGGCGACGGCGTTGGGTGCAGGGCGTTCAGCTGTTTTCGGCATGTCTGTTAGACAGTCCCTTCGTCGACCGGGACTGCGCCAATGTGCGGCGCAAGCTTACTTCGTCTGCCGCAATGCCCAGGCGGACAAGGCTACCGACGCGTCGAAGTTCTGGAACTCTTTCGGAAGTTTGCGGCCATCCACGTACTCGTTGTAGAGCCAAGGGTCGACCACGGCGTACACAGTCCCCTTGCCCACACGCGCAACCGCCATCAGCGTATCGCCCCTGTCGACATAGATGGGCTTGGCGGGGCCGCTCGTCGTGATGGTGCAGATTTCTTTCATGTAGACCTGCAGCGGCTGCGGGAAGATTCCACCGGTGCCGGCAGGAATGTGAAGCTCGCCCTGCTCAAAGTGACGCCCCTCAACCGTGTTGCGCAGCACCGGGTTGAAGTGGATGCCAAAGCGCCGCGTGAGTGTGTCGAAGTGCTCGAACTCCGCGTTGGTGTTGTCGTTCTGCATCAGCAGAAGGACACCGCCCTGCTTGACCCATGCCTCAATCGCATCACCGGACTTCGCATCCATGTAGTTCGGATTCGGCGTCTTCGAAGGTATGTCGGGCGAGGCTAGGATGTACACGCTCGCCTTTGCAAGATTCTCCGTTGTGGGCGCTGCATGCAGATTCGCGATGCGCGCACCGTTGCGCTCAAAGCCTCTGCCAAAGAACGCGAAGCCGGAGTTCGCGTCATCATCGAACTTGTAGTGGAAGAGCTCGGTCTGGCCTTCGGCATTCTTGCGCGTCTGCGAATCGAACCAGGCATCCGCAAGCACCAGCCTGCCCTGAGCCAGCGACTGTGTTGCAGCCATCTGCATCTCGCTCGCCGCCATCAGGTACATGCCGACGCCCTTGCCATCGTCATCGCCCACACCCTCGTGGACGTAGTAGTTGTAGTCACCCGCGCGATAGGGCTTGCCACCCAGGCCGCTGACCTTCACCGTGCCATGCAATGTGACCTGGCCCGCCGCGTCCTTCGTGATGAACTTCTTCTCGATGCCGGTCCATCCGCGCACTGCGGAAGCTTCGTAGCTCTGCGGCAGATAGCCAAGGCGTACACCCTTCGCAGTCGCATAGACGAACATCTCGGAAGCAGATGCTTCGAGGAAGTTGCCGGGCTGCGTGCCCTTGTCCAGCACATCCCACCACAGGCCTGTCGACTTGTCCTGGTACTTCGTCGCGGCTGCCATCGCGTCCTGCAATGCAGCGATCAGCTTTGGACGATCCGGATGCCCCTCAGGGAACCACGGCAGCGTGTCCACGAGTGCTACGACATACCAGCCCATCGCACGCGCCCACACCTCGGCAGACATTCCGGTCTGCTTGTCGGCCCATGGCTGCGGCTGCTCGGCCGCAGTGCTTGCGTCCCAACCGTGATGCAGCAGTCCAGTCTTCGGGTCGCGCGTCTTGTCGCGCATCAGCAGCAACTGCTTTGCGATGTCGTCGAAGTCAGCCGTCTGCTGAAATGTGTGCGCGTACGCCGCGCGAAAAGGCTCGGCCATGTAGGCGCCGTCCAGCCACATCTGCCGCGGATAGATCTGCTTGTGCCAGAAGCCGCCCTCCGTCGTGCGAGGCTGCGTGGCGAACTGCTGATACAGCGTCTTCGCAGCCTTGGCGTAGCGCGCATCGCCGGTGACGCGATAGACCAGCATCACGGCACGGCCGGGCTCCAGATTGTCGAGCGTATGCGCCGAAGGATCAAAGGCCTTGCCCGGATCGACGCTGATGTTGCCCTTGTCATCCACCCAGCGATCCACCGCAGCTTTCACGTAGGCGAAGTCACCGCCGTTCGCCGACACCTGCCATTGCGCTGCCATGCCGTCGAGAGTGACACCCGTCTCATAGGTCCACACACCGGGCCGCGCTTGTGTCGCCAGCACACCATTGGGCCACTTCGCGATCACGGTCGAAGCCATGGCCGCACCGTCTACCCGCGCCTGCTCAGCAGCCGCTGCGATGCTCTGTGCGTACGTTGCGGGAGAGGTCACGAGCAGCAAGGCTGCTCCGGCGAGGATGCTTATCGAAACGTTTTTCATTCGGGTTTATGGTAGCGCACGCCGACATAAGCAGCTGGCGCCGGTCGTCCAAGCTGGCGATTATCACTCGCGTGCTTCAAGCCGCCGCGGAAGAATCTCCGCCGGTGGCAGGGGCGCGACAACCTCAGACTGGAAGCTGCCCGTATAGCCGAAGAGTGGTCCCCATCGACGATTGCTTGCATTCACGCGGATGCGGAAGCAACCGGCCGCATCGTCGTACCACTCGCAGACATCGGCCTCCCCGGAGAAGAACATGGGAAAGCGAAACGACACCGGCCCTTCATAGAAGCGCTGCTCGCGCGAGCGGATGCGGAGGCCGCCATTCTCTGCGACACTCAGCTCCAGATCGACGGCCAGGTGCTGATGGGTGCCGAGGTAATCGACGATACATCCGCGTTCCTCGCTCCAGATCATGTACGCGTCGAAGCGGCGCGGTCGGGCGGTGCGGAAGGTGCGCACCCACGTCACGGTCTCGCGGCCGAGCGGGTCGCGATAGCCGTAGTTCTGGATGGTGAAAGGGACGTTCTTTCCCTGCTCTGGAAACATGATGGCGCGCCACGTGCCGATGTACAGGAACGGCAGTGTATAGGGTGGGCCGTGCCACAGCGACTCCATGACACCCGTACCAACGTGCGCAAAACCGCTCTGTGAGTGCAGAGCGAAGCGCTGCTGAATGCGTGGATGCAGCCGCGCGAAATCAGACCCAAGCGCACGTTGATAGATGGAGATCATCCGTTTCCGTCCTTTTCCCTGGGATCCACCCGCAGGCATCGGCGCGCCGATGGAAGCTGTGCTGAGACGATGTATCCCACACCCGCCAGCAGTGCCACGCATAGATTCAATGTCATTGGATTGAAGGCATGCGAAAGATACGCCGGTGAGCGCAACAGCACGGCTGCCAGTGCCCCAATCATGAGCGTGATGTTCAGAAGGAACAAGCTGCGCCATCGCCAGAGCGCAAGGACGAGGATGCCCATCAGTATCTCTCCGCCGCCAATCCATGGGAGCCAGCGCAGACCCACTCCTGCCTGCAGCAGCATAGCCTGCTCGTCGGGATCCTTGAAGATGAGTTTGGGGACCAGGCCGTGCCACAACCACACAAACGCAATCCCCGTACGGCACATCGCGTGAATCACGGCCATGCGTAGGGAGAGTTCCGGAGGGATGCCATGCTCTGCCCAAAGCCGCATGCGATCGAAGCTCCAAGCTGTCGCCCAGCCCATGAGCGGGCGAAAGATCGTGCGATCTGCAAGATAGCCCAGCCGCCCGAATCTGGTTCGGTAGTCGTACCAGGTAAGAAAGCGCAATCCTGAGGACGTCGGGATGTAGCGCCAGTAACCGGCACCCTCGTGGATCAGCGAAAGAGCGTCATCCGACGCGAAACGCAGAGATGAGATTGCGGAACCGTCCTCCGCTGTCCGCGTGGCAATGCTCTCCCCGGTACCGCGAATGGCGAGACCGGCTCCGATGCGTGTCTCGTAGAGAAAGCGCTGCGGCTCCTCAGAGGAAGGCCGTGGAAGATATTCAATGTTGGTGAAGCGAAGGTCCCAACGCTGGTGGACGCCGGGCTCCTGCGTCAGTTCCCAGACGCGTTCCAACGGAGCATCGATGAGGATCTCAACATAGATGCCCGGCTGGCGGCGAGTGGTCACGCAAGCAGCGTATCAGGGAGGGGGCGAAACTAAACGGCAATCACGAAGGTGTCTTCCGTGCGCGTCACACGGTTGTAGAGCGTGTCGCGCTCAACTGGCTCTCGGCCTGCTTCACGGATGAGCCGTTCGAGATCTGCGCGGCGCATCCCCTGCGGGGTGGTCGCGCCTGCCTCGTGATAGATCTTCTCTTCGACGACGGTGCCGTCGATGTCATCGGCACCGAAGCGAAGAGATATCTGCGCCATTTTCGGTGTCACCATCTGCCAGTAGCTCTTCACATGCGCGAAGTTGTCGAGGAGCAGGCGGCCCACGGCGATCTGCCGCATGTCGTCGAAGCCCGTCGTGCGCGGCAGGTGGCCCAGGACGGTGTTTTCGGGGTGGAAGGCCAACGGGATGAAGGTCTGGAAGCCGCCCGTACGATCCTGCACCGCGCGCAGCTTCAGAATGTGGTCGACGCGGTCTTCTTCGTTCTCAATGTGGCCGTAGAGCATGGTCGCGTTCGAGCGGAGACCCGCGTTGTGGACCATCTCCGCCGTCTCGAGCCACTCGCTGCCGTCGATCTTGTGGTCGCAGATGATGTGCCGCACGCGATCCGCGAAGATCTCCGCGCCGCCGCCCGGGCAGGAGTCGACACCGGCGAGCTTCATCTGGATGAGCGCATCGGGAATCGAGAGCTTTGCGCGCTTTGCCAGGAAGGCAACTTCAACCATCGTGAAGGCCTTGATATGGACCTTCGGGAAGCGGACCTTCAGGCCCTGCACCAGGTCGAGGAAGTACTCGAAGGGAAGGTCAGGATGCAATCCGCCAACGATGTGGAACTCCGTGACAGCTTCGCTGTAACCTTCGCCGGCCGACTGCCACGCCTCTTCCAGGGCCATGGTGTACGTGCCGCTATCGCCCTTCTTCTTGCCAAAGGCACATAGGCGGCAACTGGCGACACAGACATTGGTCGGATTGATGTGGCGGTTGACGTTGAAGAACGTCAGGTTGCCGTGCATGCGCTCGCGCACCAGGTTGGCGAGCCAACCCACGGCCAAAATGTCGGGCGACCGATACAGCGCGTAACCATCCTCGGCGGAGAGGCGCTCGCCGGCCATCACCTTCTGTGCAATCGGCAACAGGCTGGCATCGTCTGTCTGAAACTCGTGGCGAGGGCGGCCTGTGGGCGATTCGGTCATGACATTAGTTTAGATGAGCCCGGCGGCGCCACGCTTCGATTTGTGTGGCGCCGCGGGTCGGTTTCAGTTGGTTTTTGATGGGGCTTCTTTGCGCAGCGGCTGCTCCTGCGACACAACCATCCGCGGCTCCAGCACGACGCCGTCAAACGGCGTGACACCCACCAGGTGGTCGCCCACCGGGCGCACCGTGCGGAGCGACCAGCCCGCATCGCTGTAGCTCACCTTCAGATCCGGCGTATGCACGCTGAAGACGAGGGTGTTTGGCTCATGCGATGTGACCAGCACGCGGCTGCTGGCGTGGTCATAGTAGATCCCGCTGACGTTGGGCACGAACAGGTTCGGCTGCGAATGCCAGGACGTACCGTTATTGTCCGAAACCCAGATGCCCTCGCGTCCACCGACCCAGATCCTGCCACCGTCATCCACTGCGACCGCCGTGATGTAGGTGAGTTCCGTGGGCGCTGAGATCTCGTGGAAGTTCATCCCCTTATCGACTGACAAAGCCAGCTTGTGAAGATCGCCGATGGCGACGCGAAGGCCCTGGGCCGATACCAGCCGCCAGGTGCCCGCAGCGCTGCGTACGTGATTCCAGGTGCGGCCATTGTCCGCGGAGCTCAGGAGGCCCTCTTCCGTGCCCGCATAGACCGTGTTGTCCAGCGACGTCATGGAGTACACACCGGTGTTCGACTCCTGCGGCGGCACGGTACGAGACGGCGCCATGCTGCTGACGGCGGGTGCATGGTATTTCGTGGAGGCTTTGCCGGTCGCGCGCCCACGGGTCGTGGCCTTGGCGGGAGTCTTCACCGGCGTTTTCGGCTTCTTCGGTGCCTCGGGATCAGGCTCTGCCGCGAGTGCCAGCGTCAGGCCCGAACTGACCCAACCGTCGCCGTTCGAACGGAAGATACCGTGCCGCGTACCGGCGAGCATCGTGCCGTCGGGGGCCTGCGTCAGCGAAAAGACGTCGGCGCCGCTCAGACCACTGGCCTTCTGTGTCCAAGTAAGGCCGCCATCCTCGCTGGCAAAGACGCCTCCCGCTGTCTTGTCGTTAATGATGCCGACGTACACATGCTGCGAGTTGGTACGGTCCTGTGCGATGGATGAAATCTGGCGCGAGGAGAAGCCGCGATTCGACGGCGCAAAGGTCAGACCGCCGTCGTTCGAGAGCAGAACGCCGTTGCGATCGGTGGCCAGCAGAACGCGCTTGCTGTTCTCCGCGTCAATGTTGACGTCATTGATGATCCAAGAAGGATCGCCGTTCCGAAGAAAGGTGCGGCCGCTGTCGCTGGTCTTCCACAGGCCTTCCGTGGTCCCGGCGAAGACGGTGCCCGGCGCCTTGGGGTCTTCCATCAGCACGCGTGTCCGGCGGGCCGTGGCAGGGATGCCCTGCACCTTCGTGTACTTCATACCCTGGTCTGTGCTGCGATAAATACCGGAGCAGGCCGAGAGGTAGACGTTCGTTGGATTCGTAGGATCAACAATGATGGAGAAGACATCGGAATCGTCGATGATGCCTTCCTTCATGTTCTGCCAGGTCTGACCACCATCCGTCGTACGCCAGGGGAGATGCCAGGTGCCCGCGTACATCCGCTGCGGGTCCTTCGGGTCGATGGCGACTGACTCGACCTCGTGAATCTCCTTGCTGCCCTCGGGGCTGATCAGCGTCCAGGTGGTGCCACTGTCCGTCGTGCGATACACGCCGTCGAGCGTGCCGATGATCATGATCTTCGGGTCAGAGGGAGCAACAGTGAGCGATCGCACCGAATGCCCGGCGAGTTGCTTGTTGGGCGTCCAGGTCTTGCCCGCGTCATTGGAGACATACAGGCCCCCATCCACGTCACTCAACACCCATCCGCCCGCCAGCACATGGTTGGCGTTCGAAGGGTCGACCAGGATGTTGTCCAGCACCAGATCATCGCGTTTGCCTACGACAGCAAGACGCTTCCAGCTCTGGCCGCCATCATGCGAGTCGTAGATGGTGCCGCTCACAGTGCCGAGATAGATGTGGTTGTGGTCGTGCGGGTCGGTCGCGAAGGAACGGGCGTCGCCGCCATCCGGACCATACGGCAGCCAGCGATTTTGAGCTATGGCAGCAGAGGAAAGCGTAGCGAGAACGGTCAGCGAGGCAGCAATTTTGACAAAAGACTTCATGGGTTTCCTTGTTATAGAAAGCACCATGATTCTAGTTGCCGCGACTCCTGGGAGGCGCGTAAAGGAACCTGCGACGGCACGTCATGGTGCATCCCGTTTTGACTTGGCGAAAGCGCCAGAAGTTTAGACGCCGGAAAACAAAGAGGCGGCTGACCTTTCGGTCAGCCGCCTCCTGTTCATTACCGTTCCGGTTTACTTCTTGTGGTGACGGCGAGCCGGAGCGGTGCGGGGCTGGACCTTGACAGCGGACTCATCCACCGAGGTGCCGAGGTCAGGCGCGGTGGCGCCAGCCGGAACCAGGGTCGAGGTGACCGAGTTGTCGCCGGTCGAACCGGTGTAGAGCTGGATGCGGGAAGCATCGACGCCCTTCTCGGTGACCAGGTAGGCCTTCGTGTTGACGGCACGCTCAGCAGCGAGCTTGCCAGTGCGCTTGCCGGCTGCAGCATTGCCAACCAGGTCAAGCTTCGCGGACGAATCGCGCTGCAGGTTCAGAGCAATGTCATCCAGGCAGGCCTTGGCTTCATTGTCCACACGTGCGGGGCGCTTCTTGTCCTTGTCGAAGGTGATGGAGCAGAGCGACTTCGACGTGGCGACTGGCGGCGGCGGCGGCGGTGCAACAATCGCTACCGTCGTGGATGCCGTTGCGTTGCGGCCCTTGTCGTCCATGACGTTGCAGGTGATGGAGACCGTGCCAGGAGCAGCACCAGCGGTCGAGAGGGTCGCGGTGGTGCCGCTGCCCGAGATCGAACCAGAGGTGGCGCTATAGCTGTACGTGTAGTTGACCGGACGACCGTAGGAATCCGAAACCACCGAGTTGATGGTCGAAGATCCACCCGGCGCAACCGACGAGGGGCTGGCAGAGCAGCTGAGCGACAGAGCGGGCAGCGGGTTAACCGTGAACGGAGCAGCGCACTCTGCGAAACGGCCAGCCTTCATGCTCTCCGTGACAGTTCCCTTCACGTTGTACGTACCAGGTGCAGCACCCGTGGTGTCCACAGTCGCAACATTGCTGGTGCCGGATACCTTGCCGCCATCCGAAGTCCACGCGTAGGTCGCGGTCTTCTTCGGGTTGACGTTCATGGCCGTACCGGTCACGGTGATGGGATCACCCGCATAACCCGAAGCCGGGCTGGCGACGCACGAGTAGGTCACAGGGGGCGGCGGAACGATGCTGCCCATGTGAATCAGCAGGCCCGAGCTCAGCTGAGCAGAGCTTACGTTCGCACGGCCACCGAGCACACCGCCCGTGGGGATCTGCGTGTATGGGCCGTAGTCCTCGTGGATGTAGGTGTAATCAGCCTGGAACAGGCGGAGACCCAGCTTGTGGTTGAAGAACGGCAGATCATAATCCATGCCGCCGCCGGCCGTGAGGGCCGGGCCCCAGTTGTAGGGCTCGTGATAGACCGCACCGGGAACTTCGCTGTTCGGTCCGCCCAGACGGGCAGCGCCGGCCATCGCGTGACCGAAGAAGGTAACGTACTGTCCGGGCAGGCGGAAGATCGGACCAGCCTGCAGCAGCGGCATGAGGCCGTCGTTGTTGCCGTCCGGATGGAATGCGGCCGAAACCTCAAAACCCGCATACTTGTTGAAGTAGTAGGCTCCGCTGCCGATGGCGCCGAGGTTAATCGAGGAGTAGCTGATACCGGCGGGCTTCAGCTGGCCATGACCGCTCCAGTATGAATATCCCATAAAGATGTCGACGCGCGACGGGTTGGGACCTGCGGGCGGTGCGGCTGGCGTTGTTTGCGCACCCAGGCTTGCAGCGCCCAGGGTTACTGCGCTGGCTGCCAATACTGAACGGCCCAGTTTGCGAAACGGCTGAGAAAACATGCGACTTATCCTCCGCGGAATATCTAATACGCTTGCGCGGGCTCTAGAGAGAAATGGCCCGCTTGGTAACGATTGCGATTGAGTGTATAGCAGCATTTCTATGCGATCACAGAAATATCTACCGTTGCTGTTGTCCTATGCACTGATGCTGGTTTACATCAGCGCAACTGTTCCGTGACCACAGGCCGAATCCAACCAGTAACGCTCGGCAGGGGGCGAAACAAATCCTTATATGCACTATGCGATGTTCAAAGAGTCCTTTATGCTGCCCCGCTCCCGCTGAATTTTTTCCTGAAGGAGTGTAATTGCATAAAGAAGCTGCTCTGGACGTGGGGGACACCCAGGAACATAGATGTCAACGGGAATAATCTGGTTGACCCCCTGAAGTAACGCGTAGTTGTTAAAGACTCCCCCAGAAGTTGCACACGCGCCCATACTGATGACCCATTTGGGCTCCGGCATCTGTTCATACAGCCGGCGAATCACGGGCGCCATCTTCTGCGAAACGCGACCGGCGACGACCATCAGGTCGCTCTGGCGTGGCGAGGGACGGAACACCTCTGCACCAAACCGGGCAATATCGTAGCGCGACCCGCCCATGCTCATCATCTCGATGGCGCAGCAGGCCAGGCCGAAGGTCATGGGCCAAACCGAGTTCTTGCGGACCCAGTTCACCGCAGCGTCCATGGACGCCAGTACAACGCCCTCAGGCTGCTGCGGTCCCCAGTTCACCTCACGCAGCTTGTCCTGGTTCTTCCCAAAGGAATCAAGGGTCCCGAAAAAGTAGCGGTCCGACCCCTGGGGCGACGCGGGCCGACCGTTGCTGGAGGTCTCTTCTGGAGGTGTACTCATGATCCTCATTCTATGTCACGAACTTTTGTGAAGCCGGACGATGTCTCCGAATCTCGATGCAGTCGACCTTATTTGACCTGCAACAGATTCTTGAACACGGCACCGGTAGATATTGTGATGCAAATCACGGTGCTTCAGTGAGAGGAAGCGGGCTTGCTGCCTTGAAATAACACGCGGAAATGCAAGGAGACGATCCGGCCCAGCTTTGTTGGCGTGGCATCGGTCTCCAGCGTGTGTGCCGTCTGCGCGAAGTGGGACGCCACCATGGCGGCAGTGGCTGCCTGGTCGGCCGTACCGCCGGCGATGCGGGCATCCGTGATCCGCAACTCGGCCGTGCACGCCTGGGGTAGCAGGGGAAAGAGTGCGGCACCGGCCGATGGGTGATTCGGCTCTCGCTCTGTCGCCTCGAGAGCCCTGGTCGCCGTCGCCAACTGCGTTCCAGTGGTGAAGAAATGAAACTCCCGCGGGTTCCAGGCAATGGCGTCCTGCGCGCGAAAGCTGAAATCGGTTGAGATGAGTAAGGGGTTAGGCGAACGGTATGGCGGCGTGGCGAGCTCTGCATAATCATGCATCGGGCGCGGACCGGAAGCTGGCAGGACGCGGACGATCCACCCGGAGGCGATGCTCTCCAGGACAAAGTCGTGCGATCGATCCATCGGACGCCGGAAGCTCTTCCCTGCTTCGACCTGCCCTTCAAACTGCCGCGACGGACAAAGCAGTCCCTGCGCAAGCAGCGATCTCGTTCCGAGGGCCAGCAGCGCGAAAAAAATAGACGTGCCGCGTAATCCTGCGACGCGTGCGGGAAATCGTGCCGTCATGCGTTGTGAACCACCTAAGTACCTCGGGTCATTGTGTACAGTAAACGAAACGAACCAACTGTACGCACCGTTTCGCCGCGCTTCCTTCTACCGGCGATACCACGCCGCGTTCCTCTGCGATGAGGCCGCGATGTGGCCGACTCCCTTACTTTTTTTCGGCACAGGTGATCTGCACTATGCGTAATCTGCAACGAATTTCCCGGAAGCGCCTGCTTCCATGTCTTCTTTCGGTACTTTTGCTCCTGATCGCGGGTGGCGCGCATGCGCAGACACCGACTGCAGGCCCCGGTCCCGAACTGCATGGCGTCTCTGGTACCGCACCGACATCCGACGCTCGCATTGCCGCGCTGGAGAAGGCGAATGCTGATCTCCAGACGTCGGTAGCCGCGGCGCAGAGCGCTGGCGATAACGGATGGATGCTGGTCTCCGCAGCGCTGGTGCTGATGATGTCCGCGCCCGGCCTGACCCTGTTCTACGGCGGACTGGTTCGCAAGAAGAACATCCTCGCCACCATGATGCAGACCTTTGCCATGATGGGCGTCATCACGGTCCTGTGGGCGCTCATCGGCTACTCGCTGGCCTTTGGTGAGAACACCGGCCACTTCGGCTTCTTTATTGGTTCGTTCCAGAACGCGCTCCTGCACGGCGTCGGCCTGGTGCCGGATAAGGTTTACGTCACGACCATTCCCCTGCAGACGTTCATGGTCTACCAGTTGATGTTCGCCATCATCACCCCGGCGCTGATCACGGGCGCCTTTGCAGAACGCATGAAGTTCAGCGGCATGCTGGTGTTCATGATCCTCTGGGCGATCCTGGTCTACAGCCCCATGGCACACATGGTCTGGGGTAAGGGCGGCCTGCTGAACGCTGCTCTCGGTGGCAAGTTCCCCACGCTCGACTTCGCCGGCGGAACTGTCGTGCACGTCACCAGCGGCGTCTCGGCCCTCGTGACCTGCCTCTACATGGGCAAGCGCCGCGGCTACCCGAAGGAACCCATGCCGCCTCACTCGCTGGTGCTCAGCTTCATTGGAGCCGCGCTGCTGTGGGTTGGCTGGTTCGGCTTCAACGCGGGTTCGGCCCTGAATGCAAGCGGTCTGGCCACCTCCGCATTTGTGGCCACGCACTTTGCTGCTGCCGCAGCAGCCTGCGCATGGACAGTTGCTGAGTGGATCAAGACCGGCAAGCCCACTGCCCTGGGTGCCATCTCGGGAGCGGTCGCAGGCCTCGTCGGCATCACCCCGGCGGCCGGATTCGTGACACCGATCTCAGCCCTGTGGATCGGCGCCATCACCGGCGTCTTCTGCTTCTTCATGGTCTTTATCGTCAAGCAGAAGTTCGGCTACGACGACTCACTGGATGCCTTCGGTGTCCACGGTGCCGGTGGGACTATCGGCGCGATTCTGACCGGCATCTTCGCCACATCGGTCATCAACCCCATCCTTGGCGCAGGCAAAGCGACCGGCGTCCTGGAAGGCAACGGACACCAGCTGCTGAACCAGGCGGTCGGCGTGGCGATCGCCTGGGGCCTGGCCATCGTGGGAACCACGATCATCCTGATCGTGGTCGACAAGACGATCGGTCTGCGCGTCTCCGCCGAAGATGAGGACACGGGTCTTGACCTGTCCCAGCACGGCGAAGAGGGTTATCACGCCGAGCCGTCCTACTAAGCGGAACCAGCATGGGTGCTGCCGTTTCACCAATGGGTGACGACAGCGCCCGGACCTTTCGGGCAGAATGAGATGCTTCGCGGCGCACACGGCGCACGCGAGAAGGATTCGGAGAACACCATGCAGAAGATTGAAGCAGTCATCCAGCCAGGCAAGCTGGACGCAGTCAAAGAAGCACTTATCGAGGCCGGCATTGAAGGCATCACCATCCTGGAAGCGCGCGGACACGGCCGCCAGAAGGGTCACACGGAGTTCTACCGCGGTCGCGAATACTCGGTCGATCTATTGCCAAAGATCAAGCTCGAAACCGTCGTCACCGACGACCTGGCGGAGAAGGCCGTCAACGCCATCATCACTGCGGCGCAGACCGGCTCCATAGGCGACGGCAAGATCTTCATCACCCGCGTCGACGACGCCATCCGCATCCGCAACGAAGACCGCGGCGATCTGGCGCTCTAAACCAGCTCCTTCGCGATACGATGGGCACGGCCACGAGCCGTGCCCGTTGTCGTTGGTCGAACCTGACTTCCCCCGGGATGCCGATGTCTCTTCTCTACTCCGATTCACGCCGTCTCTCTGCATCCTGGCAGCGGCATCCGCATGTGCCCAGACTGCCCCCGCACCTGCGGCGCCGTCCTTTGAAACCGCTTCGGTCCGCCCAAGCAAGCCCGGCGCGGCGCAACACACGAACGTTCCACTCGACTCCGGCAACATTTACGGCACCATCGATGCCGACGATGCGCGATCAGCTGCCGGCGGTCTCCTGATTGCGAGTCACCAGCCCTTGTGGCGGTTCATCTCATTCGCTTACAAGCTCTCCGGCACACAGGAGCTTGCTCTCCGGTTCAACTTCTTTTCCGGCACACCAAAATCCGGAGCGCCATTCTGGGTGACCGGATCCTTCGACGCAGCCCCGGAATTCTTCGACGTTACGGCGCGCGCTCCCGCCGACACCTCCATCGACCAGATGCGCCGGATGATGCAGACCCTTCTCGCTGAGCGTTTCCATCTGGTCACGCACACCACCACCGCGGATGCCCCGGTCTTTGCGCTTGTGCTGGTCAGTCCTGGTGTCTTGGGACCGGATCTCCTTCCATCTTCAGACAAGTGCGAGGCTCGCGGGCCGGACGGAACTCCTGCGGCTGGCGCTGCTCATGGCGCCGTTGTCAATATCCCTGGCGCTTGCGGCGTCATTGCGCACGTCGCTTCCACCGAGCCGGGACAACACTATGGCGGTCACGCCGTTTCCCTCTCCCTTTTGGCGACCTCGCTGCCAACGATGACGGGCATGGCTGCAATGCCCCGCCCTGTGGTCGATCAGACCGGACTCAACGGGCTCTATGACTTCACCTTGAGCTGGGTGCATGACGCGTCCGGACAGAACGACGCGGTCGGGGATAACTCTGCGAACATCCTCGATGCCCTGAAGAAGCAGCTGGGCCTTCGACTGAAGCCCGCCAAAGCCCCTATCAGCTTTCTCGTGGTCGAGCACGTGGAGCGACCCTCCGAGAATTAGCGCGTGACCTTGTATCACCATTCCAAAAGCGCAGAGATCAGCGATTGAGGTAATCACAGCTGATTGAGCTCTTTATGGAAACTTAAGTTATCTGCTGATAGAGTCGGCTTCACGACAACTGCTGCCTCAGGTCCTGCAGCAGTCCTGGACTGCTATCGGCGTTGTGATCTTGGCTCGCAGGCGAGATCATGGCGATGTCGTGTAAATGGTCGAATCGCAGAATTTATAACGCCTGATCTCTGCGGGCCTGTGGACACTTGTCCATGAAGAGTCACGACAGCTTCCGCAGGTCGCGATCAGTGCAAAGGAGCCAGGAAGAAACCGGGATGTCCAGACCAGAGTCATGCAGGCGCAGTGGGGAAAGCAAATCTCTGCGTGCCCGCACGTTCGGTTACGCGACTGCCGCCGCGCTCTTCGCTTTGCCTCACCTGATTGCACAGCAGCCTCTGAGCCTTACAGATGCAATCACCTCTGCCCTCTCCAGCCCTGCCGCCCAGGTCTTCGACGAGCAATTGAACGAGTCCCGAGCCCAGGTACGACAGGCAGGGCTTGGTCTTAATCCGCGACTCTATCTGCAGTCAGAAGACCTCCGTCCCTGGGACTCGCAGTTCTCTTTCACCACCCAGACCGAGGACTATGGGTACCTGATGCAAACCTTCGAGCTCGATGGCAAGCGCAGGAAGCGTGTTGGCGTAGCGGAAGCTGACCTGCACGTCGCTCAGACGGAACGCGATCTGAAGCGGCAGCAATTCATCGCCAGTGTCGCCGCGAGCTATTGGAAGGCTGTCAGCGCCCAGTCCATCGTGGACTTGCTGCAGCAGGACATCGCCGGCGTGGACGAGATTGTCCGCTATCACAAAGAGCGGGTCGACCAGGGAGCCATGCGAGGTGTCGACCTGATTCGCGTACAGATCGAACGCGACCGTGTCTACCTATCGCTGCAGACCGCGCAACGCGACGCTGCTCTTGCCCGTGCGGAACTCTTCCGCCAGATCGGCCGCCAGGACTTCAGCACGATCCGCCTGACGGATGACATCGCCAACGTGCAGATGCTGCCGCCTGTCGACGTGCAGACGGCCCTGAGCCGCCGCTACGATCTGAAGATCGCGGAACAGCAACTCGCGTCGGCCCAGGCGAATTTGCGGCTCCAACATGCCGTCGCGACACCGGACCTCGACCTTTCTGCAGGCTACAAGCGCAACAGCGCGGACAACACGCTCTACACCGCCATGAACATCCAACTTCCGGTCCGTAATCGGAACCAGGGCGAGATCGAACGAGCGCAGGCACAGGTTCGTCTCGCAGAAGACCAGTTACGCCAGGCGCAGATGGCCGCGAAAGCTGACATCGATGCCGCTCGCGTCAGCTATCAGCAGCAGCTTGAGATTGTGCAACACACACTGCCCGACATGCGTTACCGTGCTCGCCAGAACCTGACCATCATGACCGAGGCCTACCGCATCGGCGGTGTCGACCTGCTGCGCTACATTGACGCCGAACGCACCGAGATCGACGTTGAGATTACCGCACTGAAAACCCTCACCGAGTATCAACAGAGCGCCTTCCGCCTGCAGATCGCCACAGGAGAGCGCCCATGAACGCGCACGCACGCCTCATCCCCGCAGCCCTCCTCTGCCTCTCGCTCCTCGCCTGCTCGAAGAGCGACAGCGGCAGCGCAAAGGGTTCCGATCAGCAGGCCTCTTCGAAGAAGGGTGACAGCAAAAGCGGCGAACCGGACAGCATGGGTGGCAGCAGCGACGCTGTAAAGATCCAGGCCGCCGACCAGCAAAAGGCCGGTATCTCCATTGCGCCGGTTGAAACCGCGACGGTTCCGCAGCTCCTGACACTCAACGGTCAGGTGGTTCCGAATGATCAGCGTACCTCGCACGTCGGCGTCATCGCGGACGGTCGCATCACGGCACTGAATGTTCTGCCGGGCGCGGTCGTTCACCGGGGTCAAACACTGGGCGAGGTCCATAGCCATTCCGTGCATGAGACGGTCGGCGCTCTCCTGCAGGCCTTCGCCGCGGTGGATCGTGCGAAGGGAGCCGTCACCTTCGCCACGCAGGCCCGTGATCGCTATGCGAAGCTGTACGGCATCCAGGCAGCATCGCTGGAAGAAAAGCAGAAGTCTGAGCAGGATCTGCTACAGGCAAAGCAGAGTCTCTCCGATGCCGAGGCCAGCGTCCACATGGAGCGCGAACATCTCTCGGAACTGCTGCAGGTCGCGCCCGAAAGCCTGAACGCAAACAACCTCTACAACCGCGAACTCGTGCCCATCCGCTCTCCCATCGACGGCATCGTCCTCACGCGTTCGCTCACCGTGGGCCAGGTCGTCAACACGGGCGATGAGGCGTTTCTGATCTCCGACCTCTCCACGGTGTGGGTTACAGCCTCGGCGAACGAAAAGGACATCAGCCTGCTGCACAACGGCGCTGCTGCCGACGTCACCACGCAGGGTTTTCCCGACCTCGCCTTTACGGGCCGTGTCGGCCAGATCGGTAGCGAACTCGATCCGCAGACGCGCACCATTCCGGTGCGCATCGTGCTGCCCAACCCCGCGCAGCGCCTGCGTCCCGGCATGTTTGCCGCGGCACACATCACTGGGTCCGCCACACGCACTGCTGTCTTCATTCCGGAGGACGCGCTACAGAACATCAACGGCAATCAGATCGTCTTCCTGACCGCCGACGGCGTTACCTTCCGGCCACAGGTCGTCAAGCTGGGCACGCATTCCATGGGCCGTGCGGAGATCGTGCAGGGACTGAAGCCGGGTGACCGCATCGTAGTCAAGGGATCGTTCATGGTGAAGGGCGAGCTGCTCAAGGGCACCGTGGGAGACAGCTAAACGCAGATGAAGAAGGTCATCTCATTCCTGCTGGACAACCGCTGGCTCGTGGCTGCGATGCTGCTCGTCCTGATTGCAGGCGGCATCTACACGATGTTCCAGCTGCCGATCGAGGCCTTCCCCGACCTGACGAACAACCAGGTCGTCGTGACGGTGCAGTGCCCGGGATTGTCGCCTGTTGAAGTCGAGCAGCTTGTGACGTACCCAATCGAAACATCGCTGATGGGTATGCCAAAGCTGCAGATGGTGCGCTCCACTTCGAAGCTTGACCTTTCCATGGTCACGGTCATTTTCGATGACAGCATGGACAAGTACCTCGTCCGCCAGCTTGTCGCCGAGCGGTTGAACCAGGTGCAGGGCCGCATCCCTGCGGGTCTGCAACCGCAGATTGGCCCCATGGCCACGGCGTTTGGTGAGGTCTACCAGTACACCGTCGATGCTCCGAAGATGTCCCCCATGGACATCAAGACGCTGCATGACTGGGTCATCCGCTATGACCTGCTCTCCATTCCCGGTGTCAGCGAAATCAACTCCTGGGGCGGCGAGACCAAGCAGTACACCATCGAGGTCAACCCTGACAGCCTTCGCCGGTATGACCTCACATTGCACGACGTCGTCACCGCCGTCTCGTCGAACAACGACAACTTCGGCGGCAGTTACATCGAGCACGCCGAGCAGCAATACACCATTCGCGGCATCGGTCGCGCCACGTCGCTCGATGACCTTGGAAAGATCGTCGTCACCACACGCAATGGCATCCCGACGTACCTGAACCAGATCGCCACGATGAAGCTATCGGCACTGCCCCGTCACGGCGCCGTCATGAAGGATGGCAAGGGTGAGACCGTCTCCGGTATGGTCATCATCCTGCGCGGAGAAAACGGCGACCAGATCATCAAGCTGGTGAAGGAAAAGGTCGCCTCGCTCAAGCTGCCGGGCGGCGCACGCATTCTCCCCTTCTACGATCAGAGCGATGTCATCAACGCCACGACGCACACCGTCAAGAAAAACCTCATTGAGGCGGCGTTCCTCGTCATCGTCATCCTGCTGTTCTTCCTTGGTGACTGGCGCGCAGCCATCGTCGTTGCCGTCACCATCCCACTCTCGCTGCTCTTTGGCTTCCTGGGGATGGGTGCCTTCCGTATCTCCATCAACCTGATGAGCCTTGGCGCGATCGACTTCGGCACCATCGTCGACGGTTCTGTCGTCATGGTGGAGAACTGCATCCATCGCGTCGAGACAGGCGAGCAGCGACCGCTGCTGGAGATCATCCGCGACGCCGCCATCGAGGTCGCCCGTCCCGTTACCTTCGGCGTCCTCATCATCATCGCGGTCTATCTGCCGGTACTTACGCTGGAGAGCCTTGAAGGCCGCATGTTCCGGCCCATGGCGGTCACGGTCGTCTCTGCGCTTGCGGGTTCCCTCTTCCTCGCACTCTTCATCGTGCCCACACTCTGTTCCTTCGCACTGCGTCATAAGGCGAAGCAGACAAAGGAAGAACGGGAGAAGCACGAAGAGAAACAGCCGAACTGGTTCGACAAACTTCGCCGTCATTACGAGAGTGCGCTCAAGCGCTCGGAGCGGTACTCGCGCTGGATCTTCGTCGTCTCCGGTGTGCTCATCGTCCTGGCCATCGGATCGCTCAAGTTCATCGGCACGGAGTTCATGCCGCGGCTCGACGAAGGTTCCATGGTCATCACCTCCAAGCGACTGCCCGGCATCTCACTGACGGAATCCGTCGCCATCGGCCAGCAGATTGAACGCACCATCAAGAGCTTCCCCGAGATCAGCAGCGTCGTCACCAAGCTGGGTCGCCCCGACCTGGCGACTGAGGCCATGGGAGAGTACGAGTCGGACTCCTACGTCTCGTTCACACCGAAATTTCAGGAAGCGAGCACCAGCAAACACAAAGAGCTCTCCGACCGCATTGAGAAAGAACTGGAGAAGATTCCCGGCGTGAACTACGAGTTCACCCAGCCCATGCAGATGCGCATGGATGAGACGATCACCGGCACACGCGGCGACATAGCGCTCAAGATCTTTGCGCCCGAAACCGGTGGCGACATTGACACGCTGGAACAGCTTGGCCACCAGGCCAACCGCATCATCGGCGGCGTCAAAGGCGCCTCCGAAAATCAGATGGAACTTATCTCCGGAGCGGAGGAGCTTCAGATCCGCATCGACCGGGATGCCATCGCACGCTACGGCATCAACGTCTCGGACATTCGTGAGTTTATCGAGTCGCTGTACGGCAGCAAGACTGTCTCCGAGATGCTGATCGGCCAGCAGCGATTCGCCATCGCACTACGGCTGCCCGCCAACCTCCGCAACGACCCCGAGCAACTGAGCGCGATCCAGATGAAGACACCCAGCGGGAACCTCGTGCGGCTCGATCAGCTTGCTGAGATCCGCGAAGTGCGCGGCCCGATTCTCATCAATCGCGAAAACGCTACGCGCCGCGCTGTCGTTACGTCGAACGTGGACGGGCGCGACCTGGGCAGCTTCGTCGTCGACTGCAAAAAGGCCATTGCGAGCGGCATGCAGCTTCCTACCGGCTATCGGCTGGAGTGGGGTGGCCAGTACGAGAACCAGAGTCGCGCACAGCAGCGCCTGGCCATCGTCTTCCCCATTTCTATCCTCATCATCGCCGCGCTGCTTTATGCAACCTTCCGCAACGCCCGGCAGATGCTGCTCATCCTCTGCATCGTTCCACTGGCATTGGTCGGCGGCATTGCTGCGCTTTGGATCACCGGCATCAACCTGAACCTGTCGGCCAGCGTTGGATTTATCGCGTTGTTCGGCATTGCAGTACTGAACGGCGTTGTGATGGTGTCGCACATCAACACGCTGCGTAAAGACGGTAAGGATCTTGAGACAGCCGTGCAACAAGGCGCGTCGGACCGCTTGAGACCCGTGCTCATCACAGCCCTCGTGGCTTCGCTCGGCTTCGTTCCGATGGCCCTTGCAAACTCGCGCGGCGCCGAGGTCCAGAGACCTTTGGCGGTCGTCGTCATCGGCGGCCTTGTCACCGCGACGCTGCTGACGCTCTTCGTGCTGCCATTGCTCTATCGCCGCTTCAGCCCGCGGGAGATTGCGGACTCCCACTGAGAGCTGCTTCTAGAAAGAAGTCGGAAAGCATGAGAAGGTAAGGGCATGGCAGACGACACCGCCGCGCCCCGGCAACAGTACCTCCACAGCATGGCCACCCTGCGAGGCCAATTTAGTGCTCGCGCAACAACGGGCGTGGCGCTGGTTCATGCGCGTGCTGCCGCAGCCGACGCGCTGGTCCGCGCGCTGTGGCAGGCGGCTGAGGCCACCGAAGAGCGCCTGCAGAGCGGCATCGCCGTGCTGGCCGTCGGCGGCTACGGACGCCAGGAGCTCTTCCCTGCTTCGGACCTCGATCTGTTGTTCATCGTGGAAGATGCCGCGAAAGAAAAGAGCGCGAAGGATCCGATCAAGCGGATTAATCAGCAGCTTTGGGACAGCGAGATTCGCGTTGCCGCAACGACACGCGTCCTCTCCGAATGTGAGAAGTACGACAGCGACAATGCGGAGTTCACGCTCTCCCTGCTCGACGCACGGCAGGTCGCGGGCGACGTCGCGCTCTCCCGCAAACTGACGGACGAATGCGTGCCGAAACTGCTGGACCGCGAGCGGAAGGGTCTTATCCAGCGCGTCGCCGAACTGACACGCGAGCGTCACGCCCGTTACGGCAACACACTCTTCCACCTGGAGCCAAACATCAAGGAGTGCCCCGGCGGGCTGCGCGATGCGCATGTCTGCGGCTGGCTCGCGAGGCTGACGAAGGATGAACCGTCACCGATGACGGAGTTCCGCGAGGCATTCGATTTTCTTGCTGCTGTTCGTTGCTTCCTGCATCTGCGCAACGGCCGCGACAGCAACGCGCTCGACTGGAAGACGCAGGACGCTGCGGCCGCGGATGGTATCGGCGTTCCAAGCGGCCTGCCTCGCGATGCGGCGCACTGGATGCAACTCTACTTCCGCCACGCGCGTGTGATCGCCCGGAGGCTGGAGCAGCAGATCGATGCGTTGCCCAAGCAGAAATCGCTGCTGAAGATCTCGCGAGATCTGTTGAAGCGCAGCGTTCCTCCGGAAACGCCGGGCATGCGGCTGGAACGCGGTCGCATCATGGTCGACGACGCCAGCGGCACGTACGATCCCGCGTGCGATCCAGAGGTGATGCTGCTCGCCTTCCAGACCATCGCGGAGACCGGAGCGCCACTCAGCAACGTGGCAGAAGTTCGGCTCGAAGAAGCCGTTCCGGTCCTGTCGTCTCAACTGGAAGAGGGTACTGCGCTCTGGCACAAGCTGCGGTTGATCCTGCTCGGCCGGTACGCCGGTCAGGCACTGCGCTCGATGCACGCGCTGGGCATCCTCGAACTGCTGATCCCGGAATTTCACGGGATCGATGCGCTCGTCATCCGCGACGCTTATCACCGCTACACCGTGGACGAACACACCTTCGTGCTGATCGACACACTGCACGGCCTCTTCACGCCTGGGGAAGGCCCCATGGCAGAGTGGAAGCGTCGCTTCGCCGCCATCCTGCGCGACCTGCAGCATGCCGATCTGCTCTATCTCGCGTCGCTGCTGCATGACACGGGCAAGGGCCGGTCGACCGGCGAACACACCACGGAAAGCGCGCGCCTGGCGAAGAGCGTTGTGGCGCGGCTTGAATTGGATGACTACGAAGCAGGGCTCGTCCTGGGCCTGATCCAGAATCACCTGGAGATGAGCGCTGCCCTGCGCCGCGACATCTTTGACGCAGAGACCATCCGCGGCTTCGCGGCGAAGATCCAGACGCCCGAAGAGCTGCGCATGATCACACTCTTCACCTTTGCGGACATCCACGCGGTCCACCCCGACGCGCTGACGCCGTGGAAGGCTGAGAACTTGTGGCGCCTGTACATCGCCACGTCAAACCACCTCGACCGCAACATCGACGAAGAGCGCGTCGACCTGCGCGTCAGCAGCGAACTCGTCCTGCGCGTCGCGCAACTGCTGCAGGGCGAAAGCCGCGACGTGATGCACTTCCTGGAAGGCTTCCCGCAACGCTACCTGCGCACCCGCTCGCCCGAGCAGATCCGCACGCATTACCTGATGAGCAAAAAGCTCAGCATCGACGCAGTGCAGCTTGACTTCGTATGGCGCGCTGACCGCAGTGAGATCACGCTGGTCACACCCGATCGCCAGTTGCTCTTCGCGCGCATAGCCGGCGTGCTGGCAGCGTGGGGCATGAACATCATCACGGCAGATGCCTTCAGCAACGCGCACGGTATCGTCGTCGACAGCTTCCGCTTCACCGACAGCTTCAAGACGCTGGAGATGAACCCGTCCGAACGCGAACGCCTGGTGCAGAACCTGCATGACGCGATCGCGGACCCAGCCGTGGCCGAGAAGATGATCGCCAACCGCAAGCGATCCCGCCGCCGCGCCCCGCTCGTCGATGTGCAGACCTCCGTGGAGTTCGACACGGAGTCTTCGTCTCACTCGACAGTCCTGCAGGTCGTTGCGCAGGATCTTCCCGGTCTGCTCTATGCCATCAGCACCACCATCGGCGAGGCCCGCGCAAACATTGAGGTTGCCGTCATCGACACCGAAGGCGACACCGCCATCGACGTCTTCTACCTGACGCGAGATGGAGATGTGCTGGAGAGCGCGGAACTGCCGGAGTTGCAGGCAAAGCTGGTCACGGCCATTGCGACAAACGCTGGCTAGACGAGCAGCGTAGCGATCATCGCTTCCCGCTCGTCTTCCAGCGAACCCTTGAACACGGGCTTACCCGCTCGCCGATACCAGTACTCCGCATTCCATTGATCGCCTTCTTCGCGGTGCAGATACGCGTGCACCCAGGCCGAATCGCGGTCTTCGCTGGCCTGTGCGATCTCGTGTGCGGCGGTCCAGTCGCCGTGGGCGGCATGCCATAGGGCACGCAGTGGGCCCGCCGGGGCGTCAGCGGCGGGCTTCGCCAGGAAGCTTTCGACAGCAGGATGCATCGTGTCTCCTCTACGATGAGGATAGATGCCCGACCCGACACCACTCCATGCGACGCCACTGGTAACCGTCGACGCGCTCACGAAGAGCTACACCACCGGCCGCGGCGAGCTCGCGCTCTTTCGCGAACTTAGCTTCACCGTCGCGCGTGGCGAGATGCTGGCCATCGTCGGCGCCAGTGGCGCAGGGAAGAGCACCCTTTTGCACCTGCTGGCAGCCATGGATTCGCCCACTTCCGGCGATGTCGTCATCGACGGTACTTCCCTCGCCTCTCTAAAGCCACAGCAGCAGGCCGACTTCCGGAACCGCACCATCGGCTATGTCTGGCAGGCGCATTACCTGCTGCCGGAGTTCACCGCCGAGGAAAACGTCGCCATGCCGCTGCTGGCCCGGGGCGAATCGCAGGCTGACGCCCGCCGGAAGGCCCGCAAGTGGCTCGCAGAGGTCGGCTTGGCCGACCGCGCAACCCATCGGGCCGGCGAACTCTCCGGCGGCGAGCAGCAGCGCGTCTCGCTGGCGCGCGCCCTGGTGACGGAACCGCGCCTGCTGTTGGCCGACGAGCCTACCGGCAATCTGGACGCCGCGACTGGCGACGCCATCTTCGATCTCCTGAACCGTCTGCACGCCTCACACGGCGTCAGCACAGTCATGGTCACGCACAACATGGCGATTGCCGCCCGCTGCGACCGCACGCTGGTACTGCGCGAGGGACAACTGGTCGGCTGAAACGCGCACGGCGCCCTGCTTTGGTTCGCTTTATGCGTGCTGTCAACGAACGACCGCTACGCCGTAGCGGTTACGCATCGTTTTCCCACAGGATGCGTCCAATAAACAGGTTTCAGGAGTGTGATTGCCTGATAAGGTTTTGCCTAAGTTTCAGGGCAAATGCGCACAACGTGCCGGGTTCGGTACACTGGTCGCACTTTGAGATGTGGGAGCAGCTTCGCCGGCGTGCCTTCGGCGGAGTTTGTTCTAGGGGTTCCCGCATCGAACGCTTTAGCGCGTGATGCGGGAACGAGCGGTGAACCAATGGCCTCAGAAGCGGCAGCACGCCGCAGCATGAGGGCTAAGGGGGAGCATGTTCGAGCGTTACACCGAAAAAGCGCGGCGCGTGATCTTCTTTGCGCGTTACGAAGCAAGTCAATTTGGCTCGCCCTACATCGAGACGGAGCACCTGTTGCTGGGCCTGCTCCGCGAGGACAAGGCGCTGACCAACCGGTTCCTCCGATCGCACGCCTCGGTGGAGTCCATCCGCAAACAGATTGAAGGACACACGACCATTCGTGAGAAGGTTTCGACTTCGGTCGATCTCCCCCTCTCCAACGAGTGCAAGCGTGTTCTGGCCTACGCCGCAGAGGAAGCCGAGCGGCTGAGCCACAAACACATTGGCACGGAGCACCTCCTGCTGGGTCTGCTGCGCGAAGAGAAGTGCTTCGCCGCGGAGATCCTGATGGAGCGTGGCCTGCGCCTTCCTACCATCCGAGAAGAACTCCAGCGCACCACGCAGGAGAAGCCGGCGGCACAGCAGGGAAGCGGCAAGCAGGGCCGCGCCCAGCAGCAGGGCGGCGGTGGCGAACAGAGCATGCTCGCCGAGTTCTCCCGTGACCTGACGCAGGCCGCCATGGATCAGCAGCTGGATCCGCTGGTGGGCCGTGACACGGAAGTCGATCGCGTCATCCAAATTCTCTGCCGCCGGACCAAGAACAACCCGGTCCTCATCGGCGAGCCTGGCGTGGGTAAGACGGCAATCGTCGAAGGTCTGGCGCAGAAGATCGCCGACGGCGAAGTCCCCAGCTTTCTGGCGGATAAGCGCGTCCTGTCGCTCGACCTTTCGCTGATCGTTGCGGGCACCAAGTACCGCGGCCAATTCGAAGAGCGCCTGAAGACCATCATGAAAGAACTGATGGAGAACCAGAACAGTATCGTCTTCATTGACGAGCTGCACACCCTGGTGGGCGCTGGATCGGCCGAGGGATCGCTAGACGCCGCCAATATCCTGAAGCCGGCACTCTCGCGCGGCGAGATCCAGTGCATCGGCGCCACTACCCCTGCGGAGTTCCGCAAGTCGATTGAAAAGGATCGCTCGCTGGAACGGCGCTTCCAGGCTGTGAAGGTACCGCCCCCCAACGAAGAAGATGCCATCAAGATCATCATGGGCATCAAGGACAAATACGAGAAGTTCCACGCGGTCAGCTACACGGATGAGGCCATCACCTACTCCGTCACGCATTCCTCGCGGTACATCCCGGACCGTTTCCTGCCGGACAAGGCCATCGATCTGATCGACGAGGCGGGCGCTCGCGTGAAACTACGCCAGACCACCCTGCCCGACGAACTGACTGAGGTCCAGAAGCGCATCAAGTTCATCGTGCACCGCATGGAGAACGCCATCGCGAACCACGAGTTCGAGAAGGCGCGCTTCTACAGCGACGAAGAGCGTAAAGAGCGTGAGAACCTTCGCGCCCTGCGTGACAAGTACCACCTTGACGATTCCTCCTCGGGCATTGTGACCAAGGAAGACATTGAGGACGTGGTCAGCCGCTGGACGGGCGTACCCATCAACTCGCTGAAGGAAGAAGAGATGTCGAAGCTGATGCGCGTGGAGGAAGAACTCCACAAGCGTGTCATCAGCCAGGAGAAGGCGATCAGTGCCCTCTCCCGCGCCATCCGCCGTTCGCGTGCGGGCCTCAAGAACCCTGCGCGTCCCATCGGTTCCTTCCTCTTCCTCGGACCCACCGGCGTCGGCAAAACGGAGATGGCGCGCACTCTGGCGCAGTTCCTCTTCGGCAGCGACAAGAGCCTCATCCGCTTCGATATGTCGGAGTTCATGGAGAAGCACTCGATCAGCAAGCTGATCGGTTCGCCTCCGGGCTACGTTGGTTACGAAGAGGGCGGTCAGCTCACCGAGCGCGTCAAGCGGTCGCCATATTCGGTCGTGCTCCTCGACGAAATCGAGAAGGCGCATCCGGATGTCTTTAACTTGCTGTTGCAGGTCTTTGAAGACGGCCACCTGACCGACGGCCTGGGCAACACCGTCGACTTCAAGAACACGATCCTCATCATGACGTCGAACATCGGCGCCAAGCACCTGATGAAGCGTGAAGGCCTCGGCTTCGCCTCGAACAAGGAAGAGATTGTTCTGGAGAAGATGGAGGAGATGGTGAAGGCGGAAGTGAAGCGTACCTTCAACCCTGAATTCATCAACCGCCTGGACGAGATCATCGTCTTCACGTCGCTATCGGATGCGGACCTGATGCAGATCCTGGAGCTGCTGGTGCAGAACCTCAACACCAACCTGGTGCACAAGGCCATCACTATCAGCGTCAACGACGAGGCCAAGAAGTGGATCCTCGACAAGACACTCGTCGACCGCAGCTACGGCGCGCGTCCGCTACGCCGCGCCCTCCAGCGCTACGTGGAAGATCCGCTCTCCGAGGCGCTGATCGCGGGCCAGATCACAGCACGGCCGGCGTTCCTTGAGGTCTACCTGTCGGGCGACAAGCTCTTCTACCGTCCCGTCGCGCAGGAAGGCGACGAGCAGATGGAAGGCGCCGCACTCGCCATCGTCTAGATCGCTCGAATACGAACACCAGGAAGGGAGGCCACATCGGCCTCCCTTCTCTGTTTAAGGTTATGGAGCGCGACGTCTGCGAGCTGAAAGCCCGCGCCTTCAGTGCGCCTCGACAGGCGCTCACCGGCGCGGCATGGACCGGAGCGAGAGGCTCGTGATGACGGCGACTGCGAAATTCACACACGCTCGCGATCTCCCGGCGTAACGACGCAATCGACGAATCGCCGCATCACCCGCGTCGATCCAACGTATGTGCTGAAATAAGAAGATTGATGTACGCGGTGAACAACCGCACGCAGGGAGAAGCATGTTGCCAGACCGCCCGGACTTCGATCCATCGACACTCGTCATCCACAGCAACCGGAGCTACGAAAAGCAGTCGAACTCGATCCTCTTCCCCATCCATCAGACGGCGACCTACATCCACGAGAGCGTGGGCGTCACCAAGGGATACGGCTACTCTCGCGGTGCGAACCCCACGGTCAACGCGCTGGAGCAGGCGATCGCCGCCATTGAAGGAACGGAACACGCGCTCTGCTTCCGCAGCGGCATGTCGGCCATCACGACGCTCTGCCTCTCTATGCTCAAGGCCGGTGATCACGTCATCCTGAGCGATGTCAATTACGGCGGTACCTCGCGGCTCTTCCACCAGGTGCTCGGCAACTTCGGCATCGAGTACACCTTCGCCAACACCGCGAGCGTGGAAGACACGGAAAAGGCGATCAAATCGAACACACGCCTCCTCTTCCTTGAGACGCCTGCGAATCCGACGCTGAAGCTGAGCGACGTTCGCGCACTGTCGGAGATGGCGCATTCGCACAAGGACATCCTCGTCGCCGTTGACAACACCTTCCTGACGCCGCTGCTGCAGAACTGCCTTAACCTTGGCGCGGACGTCTCCATGCTGTCCACGACAAAGTACATCGATGGGCACAACGCGACCATCGGCGGCTCGCTCGCGACGCACAACGAAGCGCTCGTAGAGCGTATGCGCCTGGTGCGCAAGACCATCGGCAGCATCCAGCCGCCGTTCGATGCGTGGCTTGCGCTGCAGGGCGTCAAGACTCTGCCTGCACGTCTTGCCATGCACTGCTCGAACGCCATGGCCGTAGCAACCTGGCTGGAGCAGCACCCGCTGGTTCATAAGGTCAACTATCCCGGCCTCGACTCCTTCCCGCAGAAGGCACTCGCCGAGAAGCAGCAGACAGGCTTCGGCGGCATGATGTCCTTCGAACTGGCGGCCAATACCGTCGACTCGCTGCACTTCATTGACGCGCTGCGCCTCTGCACCTGCGCGGAGAGCCTCGGCTCCGTCGAGACGCTTGTGACCAATCCCGCCACGGCCTCGCACTGCGACCTGCCGCTGGAACAGCGCGAAGCCCTCGGCATCCCCGACCGTCTCATCCGCCTTTCCGTAGGCCTGGAGTCGCCGAAGGACCTCATCAAAGACTTCGAGCAGGCCTTCGCTGCCACCTTCAACGGCAACACCGCCGGAAGTGGCGAATGAAGACCGCCACACGCCTCGTCCACTTCGACCCGGCACCAAAGGATCCCTACCGTCCGATGGCCACGCCCATCTACCAGACGGCCACCTTTGAACAGGAGCACGCGGACAGTTTCGGCGAGTACGACTATTCCCGATCCGGCAATCCGACGCGGCGGGTACTGGAAGACCACATGGCTGCGCTTGAGGGCGGAGCCCGTGGCTTCGCCTTCTCCAGCGGCATGACCGCCATCGCCACCGTCACGCGGCTGCTGAAGGCTGGCGACGAAATTGTGGCGGACTGGGATCTCTATGGCGGCGCAAGCCGTCTGTTTGACAGCGTGGTGCGTCGCGCCGGCGTTACCGTTCGACTGGTCGATGGAACCGATATCGACGCCGTGCGAGCAGCCGTTGGGCCCGCGACGCGTATGCTCTACGTCGAGTCCCCTACCAATCCCCTGCTGCGCGTGCTTGACCTCCGCGCCCTCGCGGCCGTTGCCAAGGATTGCGGCCTACTGTTCTGTGTCGACAGCTCCGCGATGTCGCCCTACCTGCAGCAGCCTCTCGCACTCGGTGCCGACATCGTCATCCACTCCGGCACCAAGCTGCTTTGCGGCCACAGCGATGTGATGGCAGGCGCAGTGGTCGTGAAAGATGAAGCGCTGGCGAAAGAAATCTACTTCCTCCAAAACGCGGAGGGCACAGCGCTCGGCCCGATGGACTGTTTCCTGCTGCTGCGTGGCCTCAAGACGCTGAAGCTCCGCATCGATGCGCAACAGGCCAATGCGCAACGCATCGCCGAACACCTGCACCTGCACTACCCTCAACTGGAAGTCGCCTACCCTGGCTTGCAAGGGGATGCCGCTTACGCAGTGCAGGCAGCTCAGGCGACTGGTGCCGGCGTTCTGCTGACCTTCCGCGCAGGTTCCCCTGCGGCAGCGAAGCAGATTGCGGGGGGTCTTGAGCTCTTCAAAATCGCCGTGAGCTTCGGCAGCGTGAACTCGTCGATCAGCATTCCATACGGAATGTCCCACGCAAGCGTCCCTGCAGATCAGCGGGCAGCACGCGGCATCCCGGAAGACCTGCTGCGAATCTCCTGTGGCATCGAGGATGCTGACGACCTGATCGCCGACCTGACAGCGCAGATCGCAAAGTTGTAGGAGCGGCGAAGACGGGTACCCAACCTTTCGCGGTTTTTCGCGAAGGTTGGGGTGTTCGCGCTTGCGCGAACGTTTTGTTCTCGCGCGGAACTTTAGCGCTGAGGCGCGATACCCCACCCCTCTAACTCGATCACGAACTGAGAACTTACCGGCCCTTCGGTCCATGCCCCGGCGGGAAGCTGCCTCGGATCTTGATCAGATCCGTGAAGGAACGGACGAAGTCACTGAAGTGGACTTTCGATCCCGGCACATCGATCCACACCTTCAGCGGCAGTTCGTAGATGCGGGTCTCCGGGTGGACGCTCCCCGCGCGCCACACAGCAAGGAAGCGCGCCAGCACCTCAACATCAAAGATCCAGCGCGAGACGAACGGTCGTGCCATCACCTCACGCAGCACGCCTGACACACGAAATACCTTGGCGCCACACTGCGAGTCGTAGATAGGTAAACCCAACACCACGGAGACAGTCGTCGCAAAGACGCGGCCCGCATAGTGACGCATGGGATTGCGGCTGACGTGGCGGCCCAGCAGCTGGATGCGCGATCCGAAGACCATCTCGATCTCCGGCAGCGTCTCCAGGATCAGGCGAAAGTCATCATAAGCATCCAGTGGCGTGGCCAGGTCAGCGTCCCAGAAGCCAACCAGCGAACCATTTGCGGCGGTGAGCAGAGCATGCAGCATGCCGCGCCGCACTGCCTCACCTTTGCCGCCGTTCGGCTGCACATCCAGTACGTCGCAGCGGCCGGCGTGTGCCGCGCAAAAGGCCTGCAGCCGCGCCAGCGTGCCGTCGCGGCTGCCATCGTTTACGAACAGCAGCGTGACGTCGGGTTCTGCAGCCAGGAAGGCTGAGAACGCGTCTTCACGAAACCGCAGTTCCTCGTTGTAGCAGGGCACTACCAGCGTGCAGGGCAGAATTGCCTGCGACGTCATCTCCATGCTGGGCTACCCTTCTCTCAAAAAACTTAAAAGCTCAGCCGTAATGCTAACGCAGGCTCACGCAGGAATCCGGGCAACAGGAGATTCCTCGCGCTTCACGGACCGACGCTCGAGCGGCAGGAAGAGCGAGAAGACAGTGCCCTGCCGCTGCGGCTCCTGCGTCGATCGCACATTCAACTCGCCTCCGTGACGTTCCACAATCTCCTTCGAGATCCAAAGGCCCAGGCCCGTTCCATTGAGATCCTTGGTCGTATAGAAGGGCTCGAAGAGACGGCGCTGCGTCTCCGCCGACATGCCGGAGCCGTTATCGGCGACGATAATGCGAATCCCCGGCGTTCCGAGCATGCGGTGCCGCGCGTCGTGCGCGCGAATCACCAGGCGGCCGCCCGTGCGCATCGCGTCAATGGCATTGGCGATCAGGTTGTTCAGTACCTGCCGTATATCGTTCTCGAAGCACAGGATCTTCGTTGCCGTCGCGTAGGACGCTTCCACGTGGATGCCGCTGTTGCTCAAACGGCCCGCGAAGAGGTTCAGCACCGCATCCACCAGTTGCGCGGGAGTTACCTCGGTCGGCTTGTTGGACTGGCGATGGAAGCGCAGAGTCTGCGTGGCAATCTGGGAGACGCGCGAGAGTTCGTCCTGCGCCGCATGCACATACGTCTTCAGCGACTCGGGCAACGCGGCATCCGTCGCAATCAGGTACAGCAGATTCGTCACTGCCTCAAGCGGGTTGTTGATCTCATGCGAGATGGAAGAGGCCAGGCGTCCCACCGCCGCCAGCTTCTCGCTCTGAATCAGAGCCCGCTCGGCCTTGCGCAGCTGCGTAACATCCAGCGCAGCGACGCTGATGGCCCGGACCTTACCGTCCTCATCGAAGACAGGCGAATAGTTCACATTAAAGGCCTGCGACTCGCCCGGGCGACCGATGAAGCCTGTCTCATAGGTGAAGTCCGTGACAACGCCGCCCTGGGCCACCTTGCGCAGATTCTCAAGTGCGACCGGCGACTTCACGATCTCCTCCACGCGCCGCCCGATGACTGCCTCCCGCGGCAGACCCATCATCTCTGCCTGGCGATCGTTGATGCGGGCATACCGCAGCTCCGTCGGCTCAAAGAGAATCAGGCCGACAGGCGCCGTGCGGTAGATCGCCTCAAGCTCCGCTCGCTGCCGCT
The DNA here is from genome assembly GCF_900105625.1 of Terriglobus roseus. Taxonomy (NCBI): domain Bacteria; kingdom Pseudomonadati; phylum Acidobacteriota; class Terriglobia; order Terriglobales; family Acidobacteriaceae; genus Terriglobus; species Terriglobus roseus. Next base: position 4,378,444 of record NZ_FNSD01000001.1, on the reverse strand, counting down.
CCGTCTCCGCCTGCTGCGCGCGCAGTGCATGCTCAAACTTCTTGCTCTGAGTGATATCCCGAAAGAAGATGGCAATGCCCTCTTCGGAGGGCTGACACTCCAGCCGCAGCCACTTGTTCAGTGGCTCGGGGTAGTAGGCCTCAAAGATCGTCGCCTCGCGCTGCACCATCGTGCGATAAAAGTTTTCGACGTAAGGCGAGCCGGGATAGACAGTCTCTGGGAAGAAATGCCACACAGTCTGGTCGAGCAGCTCATCGCCGCTTCCCAGCAGGTCCTTCGCGCGCCGATTGACAAAGGTGTAACGCCACTCGCGGTTCAACGTGACAATGGCGTCGGACGTCACATCAAAGACCTGCCGAAGGCGCGCCGCGGCCAACTCAGCGGCGCGCTGGGAATTCCGCAGCTCGGTCACGTCCTGGTAGTAGACCGCGATACCGCTGGCGATGGGCAGCGCTCGCAGCTTGATCCAGACCTCGAAAGGCTCGTAGTAGAACTCAAGCTCCTCGGTCGTCCGCTCGTGCATGACGCGGTGGTACTTCCGCTCCTGCTCGGTCCCCACGGTGGCCGGATAGAGCTCCCAGTGTGACTTGCTGTTCAGATGTTCCGGGCGAATGCGGCTGATACGGCGCGCCTGCTCATTCGCGTAGGTGATCCGCCACTCCTCATCCAGGAAGATGACGCCGTCCGGCAGGTGATCCAGCATGTAGCGCAGGTCATCGCGGATGTCAGCAGGCATCACCGCGTCCGACGTTGTCGAAGGCAGAGTCGGCAAGTCAGTCTTTGGGACGGTTTCACTCATCGGTGCGGGGGATTGCATCCAGTCTAAGCGCTACTGCGTGTCTTTCAAGTCTGTATTCCGTGCAGCCACTTTCATCGCACGCAACCTACAATATTCCCGTGCCCTCTCCCCAACAGGCAAGTGCGGAACCCCGAGATACCGGCGGCCTGCAATTCACGCGTCAGCAGCGGCTGCTGCTGACCATCGTGCCACCTCTCGCCTCCTTCCTGCTGCACCTGCTGGGCTCCACGCTGCGCTTCAAAGATCGGGACGCACCCGGTGCCCGCCCCGCAGACCGCTTCCCGCAGGAAGCGGAGGTCTACGTCTTCTGGCATCGCGCACTGCTGCTGGCAGCCTGGCGCTACCGCGGGCTCGGCATTCGCATCCTCATCTCTGCCTCATTCGACGGCGAACTCATCGCTCGCCTGGTGGAGCGCCTGGGCTTCGTGCCGGTGCGCGGCTCCAGTTCACGCGGCGGCGCCGCCGGCCTGCTCGCCGCCACGCGCGCCCGCAAGGCCGGCTACAAAGTAGCCATTACCGCAGACGGGCCGCGAGGCCCTGTCTACGTGGCAAAGGACGGAGCGGCAGCCATCGCGCAGCGCGCCCACAGTAGCGCATCCTGCTTCCATCTGCATCCGGAATCCGCGTGGACCCTTCGCTCCTGGGACCGCTTCCTCATCCCAAAGCCATTCAGCCGCGTTCGCGTAGCGTGGCAGGCACCGTTGGAAGATCCAACGACACTTTCCTTACAAGACTCGCTCAATGGGGCCGTTCGCTCCGCCGAGGCTTAAACGCCGTCAATCAAACTGTGGAAGAGCGGCAGACTGCACGACCACCACCGGAACGTCTCGCTCCTGCTTCTCCAATCGGAGACCAAGCTGCTCCCGGAGTGCCATGATGAGTCCCGGCTGCGTCGCATCGGCCGCAATCCCCGAACCGTTGTCCTGTGCCCAGTCCAGCTTGAAGTCGAAGTTCCCCGTCAGCCCGGTCTGGTCCACCACCACACGATGCCCTGTCTCGTACCGATCCGAGAGTAGCCCGGTTAGATCGGCCATTGTGATGCTCTTTGCCTCCAGGTGCATGTCGTGGTCGCGAGTACGCATTGAAATGATGTGCTCCACCTCCGGCTTCAACTCGCCGTCCTTCAAGGGCGGATCCGCGGACCTGACTAACTTGTTACCGGGGGCATCAAGCACCAGCGCATACACCGGCATGGAACGCTGCTCAACAGAAGCGGGGAGGTCAAACCGCTCCGCCAGCAACGACTGCTGCAGTTGCGCACTCACACGGCCCGACTCCGAGGCCGGGAGCGCCTTCGTCCTCCGAAAGTCCTCGTCGTCCATCTTCGCCGTGATATCGAAGTGATCCTTGTCCATCCACTCCGGCCCGCCCAGCACCTGCGAGTCAACCTTCAGCCGGTAGGCATTGCGGATCAGGTGTCGCAAGGTGAAGTTCTCCATGTCTGTGCGGTTGTTCTGCGTATGCCAGCTTTGCCCTGTGCTGTCCGGCTTTGCCGGACGAACCGTGGTCACCTCGAAGCTTTGTCGCGTTGGACTGACCGTTTGCGCAGCGACAGGACCTGCGACGAACAGCAAACCTAGCAATACGGAGAATGATCCACGTAGCGCCATCAGCAAGTGAGTCCCTCACAGAATTGAAGTGATGATATGACTCACTGAGCCGAAGAACGCGAGCTACTTACAATGAGACTGTGCGCGTAACTGACTTCGACTTCGACCTTCCCCCGGAACTCATCGCGCAACACCCACCGGCGGAACGCGGCGACTCTCGCATGATGACGGTGGACCGCACCTCCGGTGCACTCGCCGACCGGCACTTCCGCGATTTCCCCTCCATGCTGCGGCCCGGCGATCTGCTGGTGATGAATGACAGCCGCGTGATTCCGGCACGGCTCTTTGCACGACGAGCGGGCCTGCGCACCCAGCACAACTCCCCCGCGCCCACAGGCCACGTCGAAGTTTTGCTGACCCAGCCACTCGGCGAAGGCCGCTGGCGTGCCCTGGTGAAACCCGGTCGCAAAGTCCCCGTCGGCGAACGTCTCCTCTTTGAGCAAGCCAGCGAATCGGGTGCTCCACATCTTGCCTCTGAGACGCAGGACCGACAGCCTGCGGCCCACCTGGAAGCCGACGTCATCGAAGCCGGCGACTTCGGCGAACGAACCCTCCAGTTCGCACCCGCAGCCGACTTCTTCGGCACACTTGATCGCCTCGGCCACATGCCGTTGCCGCCCTACATCCGCCGTAGCGACGACGAGCCGGAAGACCGCGATCGCTACCAGACGGTCTACGCCGGCGCCGACACCCACGGGTCCGCCGCAGCACCCACCGCCGGTCTGCACTTCACACCGGAGATCCTGCAGCAGATCAAGCAACGTGGCGTGGAGACGGCACACGTCACCCTCCACGTCGGTCTCGGCACCTTCCAGCCCGTGCGCGCGGATACTCTCGCAGACATCCGCCTGCATGAGGAGCACTACACGCTGCCCGGCGTCACCGCCGACGCGATCCTCCGCGCCAAAGCCGAAGGCAGGCGTATCGTCTCCGTCGGCACCACCACGACGCGAACGCTGGAACATGTGGCCGCGACGAACCAGGTCCACGCACACTCCGGCAGCACCAGCATCTTCCTGCAGCCAGGACACCGCTTCGCGCTGGTCGATGCCCTGCTCACGAACTTCCACCTGCCCAAGTCGACCCTGCTGATGCTGGTAAGCGCTTTCGCGGGAACAGGTGGCCGCGAGAAGGTTCTTGCCGCGTACGAACACGCCGTGCACAAGCACTATCGCTTCTTCTCCTACGGCGATTGCATGTTCCTAAGCTAGGCGCTTCTCGCAAGGACAGAAGCACGGGTGCTCGATTCTTTCGCGGCTTCATCGCGAAAGGGTGGACTAGTCGCGTACGCGCGAACTGCTCAGTCTGATGCGACACAAAGCGCCCCCTTCTCTCAGACAAGCTCGTCTTATCGCGCCGCCATCACATCAGGCAGGAAGACAAGGCATCTCAAAAAGCAGGAGCCTGCCATGTCCAAAACCACGAAGAGTGCCGCCCGCGTCCCCGCCCTCAACTACCTGACCGAAGCGCGAGTTCCCCTCCCCGGCAGCGACAGGACTCCCATGGCACCAACCGGGAAACGCCGCGCCGCGGTGCAGCCGAAGGTCGCGGCCGGCGCACGCAAGCGCATCAGCGTGTCCGTGATTGTGCACTGCGCGAAACCAATCCCGGCGTCCGCCGTCGCGGGCAAGCACCTCACCCGCGCACAGTTCAAAGCCGCACACGGAGCCGCCCCAGCCGCAGTCAAAGCCGTCACAGCCTTCGCAAAGGCCTACGGCCTCACGCCAAAGTCTGACCCCGCTCGCCGCACCATTCAACTCACGGGCACGGTCGCCGACATGCAGAAGGCCTTCGGCATCGCGCTGCACCAGCACACGGATGGTGAGACCACGTTTCGCATTCGCGAGGGTCAGATCACCCTGCCGCAGTCGCTGCTGCAGCATGTGCAGGCCGTCCTTGGACTCGACGATCGTCCGCAGGCATCGCCCCACTTTCGCGTGGCTCGGCCTCGCGCCGTATCCTCCTCTTTCACACCACCGCAACTGGCGAAGCTCTACAGCTTCCCCGCGGGAGCTTCCGCGGCAGGGCAGACCATCGCACTCATCGAGTTGGGTGGCGGCTACCGGACGGCAGACATCACGGCCTACTTCAAATCCATCGGCGTAGCCGCGCCGAAGGTGGTCGCAGTACCAGTTGACGGCGGAAAGAACTCCCCCAGCACCGCCGACGGTGCCGACGGTGAGGTCATGCTCGACATCGAAGTCGCCGCTGCCGTCGCGCCGGGCGCAAACATTGCCGTCTACTTTGCACCAAACACCGACCAGGGCTTCGTGGATGCCATTACGACCGCGACACATGACACCACCAACAAGCCGACGGTCATCTCCGTTAGCTGGGGTGGACCGGAATCGAGCTGGACCGCGCAGGCTCGCAACGCGCTGGACACCGCATGCAAAGCCGCAGCCGCTCTCGGCATTACCGTGACCGTCGCGGCCGGCGATAACGGCTCGGCGGACGGCGTAAGTGACGGCGCCAACCACGTCGACTTCCCCGCCAGCAGCCCCAACGTGCTGGCATGCGGCGGAACAAAGCTCGTCGCAGCGAACAACGCGATCACCTCCGAGGTCGTCTGGAACGAGACTGCCAACAACGAAGGTGCAACCGGCGGTGGCATCAGCACAGCCTTCCCGCAGCCCGCCTGGCAGGCAGGCATCGCTGCCACCAGGAAGGGACGCGGCGTGCCCGACGTGAGCGGCGACGCCGACCCTACGACCGGCTACCAGATCCGCGTCGACGGCCAGACCATGGTCATTGGCGGCACCAGCGCCGTCGCTCCGCTGTGGGCGGGCCTGATCGCCGTCTGCAACGCGAGGAACAAGTCCGCCGCAGGACTCATCCAGCCAAAGATCTACGCGGCGAAGGGCGCGAAGGCGTTTCGCGATATCACGCAGGGCAACAACGGAGCCTACAAAGCGGGAGCAGGATGGGACGCCTGCACCGGTCTCGGCTCGCCCATCGGCACAGCCATCGCCGCTCTGCTGGCATCAGGCGCGAATAAGAAATCAGCGAAGAAAAGCGCGAAGACAGGCAGGTAGAACAGCAAAGGGCCAGGCAGCAGACGCTGCCTGGCCCATTTGCCTGGCGAATACCACTACGGCTTCGGAGTGGAAGGCGCGAAGGTGATCAGAGCGGCGATCTTGCCCTCCGCGGAGATGCGAATCTGATCGTGCCCCTTCACCAGCTTTGTTCCATCCGACTGCACCAGCACCCATGTGAACAACGCAACGTCGTGATGAACGGAGCCATCCTCCACATCGAAACGCCCTCCCGGAAACTTCTCCTGGAATCCCTGCATATCCGCAATCGCGGCTTCGCGGCTGCCCTCTACCTGAGGAGTGAAGTAATGAAGATCGTCGGCAAGCACCTCGTCGGCAATCGCCGCACGCTCCTCCCGGGGGATTGCCGCCCAAGCCTGCACATACCGTTCGTACAAATTCCACGCTTCTTGCTTCGTTGCCATTGCAATGCTCCTGGACATCTCTGCCAGCGTAGAGACATCCTGCTGACACCGTACTGTCAGTAGTCTTCACAAATCGTCACAGCGGGCCCAATCAGCCCCATTCACAGCCGCAAAGCGAGATACTAGAAGTCCATGCCGACCGAACAAAAGCCGCCCGTATACCTGCTTGACACCATGGCCTTCGTCTTCCGCGCCTATCACGCCATGCAGCGGTCGCGGCCCATGTCCACGCGCACCGGCATCCCCACCGCGGCGACCTATGTCTTCATCAATATGATCAACAAGCTGCGGCAGGACTTCGCCCCGCACTACCTCGCAGCCATCTACGAGGGGGGCGCGCCCGTGCACCGCAACGAAGCCGCTGCGGCCATGAAGACCATCCGCAAGTTCAACATCAAGACCCAGCAGTTCGACGAGATCGACTACGCCGGTTACAAGGCCACCCGCAGCGAAACACCACCCGACCTGACGCAGCAGCAGCCCTACATCCGCCGCGCGCTTGAAGCCTTCGGCATCCCCATCCTTCACCATGAAGGCTTCGAAGCCGACGATGTGATCGGCACGCTCTCCTGCCGCCTCGCCGAGCAGGGGCACCACGTCTACATCGTCTCGTCCGACAAGGACATGATGCAGCTCGTGAACGAGAACGTCTCCATCCTGAACCCCACGAAGGACAACCTGATCCTCGACCCCGCGAAGGTCGAAGAGGTGCTCGGCGTTCCGCCCAGGCAGGTCATCGACGTCATGGCCCTGCGCGGCGACAGCATCGACAACATTCCCGGCGCGCCCGGCATCGGCGATAAGGGCTCCGTTGAACTCATTCAGCAATGGGGCTCGGTCGAAGCCGCGCTCGACGCCGCCCGCGACAACCCCGACAGCATCAAGGGCAAGCGGCAGCGCGAATCACTGCAGAACAACCGCGACACCGTCATGTTGTCCAAGGATCTCGTTACCATCCACTGCAATCTTCCCGTGGATTACTCCATCGAGGCCATGAGCACCGCAGGCGAAGCCAACCTCGCCGAGCTCCGCAGCCTCTACACCGAGCTGGAATTCACGACGCTGCTCAAGGACCTCCCCAGCCCCGAAGCCGCCCACGTCGACTACATCCTGAAGCCAACCGCCAGGGACATCACTGCGCTTCTCGCAGCAGCCAGTGGCGACACCGGCCTGACCCTCTTCTTCCCCGAAGACAAGCAAGCACTCGCCGAGGAGTCCGGCGCAGAAGCCGAGACCGATCCCGAAGCACCCGCGGAAGACCCCATCGCCACCAACATGGATCTCTTCGGCGCTCCCGCAGAAGAACCGCAGCCAAAGCCCTTCGCCGCGCCGCAGACTGAGCCGCTTCCCATCGGCATCACCGCCACCGCCGACACCGCCATGCTCCTCGACCTCCGCAGCGATCTCGCCGAGCCCATCCGCAAGGCCCTCGCCGACCCTGCCATCCCCAAGACCGTCCACGACCTCAAGGCAGTCCTCCGCACCTGCGAACTTGCCAACCTGCCCATCGCAGGCGTGCGCGACGACGTCATGCTCTACAGCTACCTCGTTAACCCCACGCACGGCTCGCACAAGCTCTCGGACGTCGCCGCTCGCTTCAACGACCGCGCACTCACCGTCGTCGAAAAGAAGCAGGTCGCACCTGATCACATCCTGCCCGAAGCTGCGGCAGCCGTCTTCCAACTCAAGCCCATCCTCAAGACACAAATTGCCGAAGGCGAGTTAGACAAGACTTACAACGAAATCGACTTACCGTTAGTCCCGGTGTTACTCCGCATGGAACAGGCCGGCGTCCGTATCGACAGCGACTTACTGCGCACGCAGAACTCGCGACTCGCCGTCATGATGGACGACTTGGCCAGCCGCATCCACGAGATGGCCGGCATGACCTTTAACATCAACTCGCCCAAGCAGCTCGGCGAAGTCCTCTTCGGCAAGATGGAACTGCCCAAGCCGATGAAGTACGGCAAGGGCAAAGTCGTCTCCACCGCGCAGGATGTGCTCGAAGAGCTCGCCGAACACCACGAAGCGCCGCGCCTCGTCCTCGAGTACCGCCAGCTCGCCAAGCTCCGCAGCAACTACACCGAGCAGCTGCCGCAACTCGCCGATAGCGAAGGCCGCGTCCATACGACGTTCAATCAGGTGGGCACCGCCACCGGCCGCCTCTCCTCCACGCAGCCCAACCTGCAGAACATCCCCGTCCGCACCGAGCTTGGCCGCGAGATCCGCGCCGCCTTCATCGCGGCACCCGGCAACGTCATCCTCTCCGCCGACTACTCGCAGATCGAGCTGCGCCTCATGGCGCATTTCTCGCAGGACCCGCTGCTCCTCCACGCCTACCGCAACGACATCGACATCCACACACTCACCGCCAGCGAGGTCTTCGGCGTCGACCCCGTCACCATGTCGAAAGAAACTCGCGCCCGCGCCAAGGCCGTCAACTTCGGCATCGTCTACGGCATCTCGCCTTTTGGGCTCGCCGCACAACTTGGCATCGATCAAAAGGAAGCACGCACTTACATCGAGACTTACTTCGACCGCTACAAGGGCGTGCAGAACTTTATCAACGAGACACTCGCGACCGTTCGCGAAACGGGCAAAGTAACCACACTCTTCGGCCGCAGCCGCCCCATCCCCGACATCCAGTCCCGCAACCCCAACATGCGAGGCTTCGCCGAACGCACCGCCGTCAACACCCCGCTGCAAGGCACCGCCGCCGACATGATCAAGGTCGCCATGCTCCGCATCGACCAGGCCCTGCGCGACCAGAAACTAGCCACCCGCATGACCCTCCAGGTCCACGACGAACTCCTCTTCGACGCCCCCGAAGCAGAAGCCGCGACCGTAACCGCCCTCGTAAAACACGAAATGGAGAGCGTCCTATCGCTCTCCATCCCAATCGTCGCTGAAGTGGGCAAAGGCCCCAACTGGCGCGACGCTAAATAAAGGCTATGCATGTGACTAGTGCGTTGATAAGCTGCGCTCGAGGATTAAATGCCACTCCCGAGCTCCTATCTCATAACGACGAAGAACTTAGAGGAATTCCTTAACGCTTTAAAAAGTGCCAAGGCTCCTGAGCGTGTGAACAGTACCTTTCTTAAGAATCTCGAGTTCAACAGTTCAAACGACCGATTATTTATAGGCCTTTTGAAGGCACTGGGTCTGATTGACGATTCAGGTGTTCCGACCAAGAGATACTTCGAATTCTTGGACCAAAGCCGATCGGGAGAGATATTGGCCGAGGGCCTTCGAGAACCTATGGAGAACTCTTTGCGGTCAATACAAAGGCCCACGAACTCTCCGCGGATGAACTCAAGAATAAGTTCCGGACACTTACGCAAGGTCAATATTCGGACAATGTACTCGGCCTCATGGCGAAGACCTTCAAGTCTGTAGCCGACCTCGCGTCTTGGGAACCGATAGCTACACCGCCTCCACTTGCTACCGCACCGGTCGAGCATGCGCAAGACGTCACCGAAAAGGAGAAGCCCGCAATTGCAGCGAAGAGTAACTCTTCGCCACAGCTGAATCTTCGAGAACTTCACTACAACATTCAGGTGGTCCTACCCGATACTAGAGATCCAGCGGTGTTCGACGCAATCTTCGAGAGTCTCCGAAAGCACTTGGTCAGTTCCAATGGATGACCAGCTTTACGCATTTGCATTCCGCGGCTTGCTTACTGAGCAAGCACTCGATGGCACGCAAAGAGAGCTTAGGTCCGCACGCTCTCCTAATCTCGATCAAGGCGTGGCACGAAGCGTCGCACTGGAAACACTAGATCCCGAATTTGTTTTGCGAGCTCGCCGGATGGCGACTGCTTATACGGCGATCGCAGCGTTCGAAAACGGAGTTCGAGAGTTCGTTTTGAAGAGACTTCTTGAATCCGATGGAGAGAATTGGTGGCAGAATTGCGTCAGCGAGCGCATCCGTAAGAAAGCTGAGAGCAGGCGCGAGGAAGAGGCGAAAGTCCGTTGGCATACTCCACGTGGGGATCAACTCCTGAACTACACGGAGTTTGGAGACCTCACCGCGATAATCTCGCAAAATTGGGAAAAGTTTGAGGTTCATCTTCGTGAGATAGATTGGGTGCGGCACATCATCAGCACGTTAGAGCGGTCCCGAAACGTCATCATGCATAGCGGTGAACTCGCAAACGCGGACCTCGAAAGGGTCGGGTCCGTGATCCGCGATTGGATCAAGCAAGTAGGTGCCTAAATGTGGCCGATCTATCTTGTGTTTCGCATGGGAATTCGCGCGAAGCGCAGACCGTGGGGCAATGCTTCAGCCGCCGAGTGAAACGGCCGGTCAGAACCAGTGTGAGTGCATAAGCTCAAGGAATTCAGCGGTGATCGGACACCCCGAAGCAGACCCAATCACCGAATCCACTGGACACTTCGCGCAGATCGCTGTCTGCCCATCATCGATCCACTCGACAATCTGAGTGGGCGGGTAGATCGAAAGGCAATAGAAGCAGCCACAAACTTCCGACCGCTCCAACTCAGCACGATGATGCCTAGAGTGCTTGTGAGCCGTCGTGGTATTGAGATACGGTATTGACGTTTCCGGCATGGCAACAACTTACCATCGCTGCCAATCTGGGTGCCTCACAACCGGGTTCCCATCCTGCAAAGCGGATGGACGGGCACTACATCGCGAAAGCGGTACGATCATACCCGAGGGAAAGATCCTTGCCCGTCTGGAATTCATTTCTCATAGCCTTCACGGCCCTGCTACCCCTGATCAACCCACTCGGCTCATCCCTGGTCTTCCTCGGGTTGGTCGGGCAGGTGCCGTCGGGCGTCTATCGCGCGCTCGCCCGCAAGATCGCTATCAACAACATCATCTTCCTCTGCATCTTTGAACTGCTTGGCTCGGCGATTCTGCACTTCTTCGGCATCTCGCTGCCCATCGTTCAGGTCTCCGGAGGCCTTGTGATCGCGGCGATTGGCTGGGGAGTCCTCAATGCGAAGGACTCACAGGCGCTGGCCGACACCAAAAAGGAAGAAGCCCAACTGGGAAGCGAACAAGCCCTGCGGGGCTCGGACTACGCGCTCGTCAATCTGCAGGAGAAGGCCTTCTATCCCTTCACCTTTCCCGTCACCTCAGGCCCGGGCACGCTCGTCGTGCTGCTCACATTGAGCGCACGCTTCTCCGGCGACCACGGCACCGCTGCCCTGCTCGCTCATCTCGGACTCTTCCTCGCCATCCTCGTTCTCAGCGCCGCCGTCTACTTCTGTTACGCCTACGCAGCCCGCATCACCAAGGCGATCCCACCTGCAACCGCGCACGGCATCATGCGCGTCATGGGCTTCATCCTGCTCTGCATCGGCGTGCAGATCTCATGGAACGGCATCGCCTTCCTGCTCCGGTCAGTCTTCCATCCGCATCCGTAGTTCCCTTGCGAGCGCTTATGAGCGATGTGTCCGGGTTTCCACGCACATCTTGTCGCGGGCCTTTCAGCCCGCTAATCGGGATTTGTTGGTACGGCCCCAGGGCTTCGCCCTGGGCTGGGAAGTCGCGGACCTTCAGTCCGCCTGGATGCCGGGTGCCCCATGCCTACGCAAAGCGGATGAGGGGGGCCTTCGCGCAAAGCGCGAATAACGGCTGAAGACCCCAACATCCCGGCCGCCCTCTCAAATCAACATCCGCCGTCGGGCCACACTCTTCCGCAAAGCCTTACACCCACGCGACAAATGCCAGTTCACCGACGACCGCGTCGTCCCGCTGCTCAGCGCAACCTCTTCCAGACTCAGGTCCTGCCCGAACCGCAGCATCACGATGGTTCGCGTAGGCTGCGGCAATCGCGCCATCCGCTCCTGCAACCGCCGCACACTCTGCTCGCGGATCACATGCTGCTCCGGCGTCACCTGCCCCACGGATAACTGCCACTCGGCATCCGCCATCAGCAACGGGTCCGCATCCATCGACAGGCACGTCTGCCGCCGCTTCCGCACTTCGGTCAGCGCCTTGTTCATCACAATCGTCGTCAGCCACGTCTTCAGCGACGACTGCTGGCGAAACGATGCCCACCCCGTCCACGCCGACAGGTAGGCCGCCTGCACCGCATCCTCGGCGTCCTCCGCATGGCGCAGGATCGAGAACGCTACTCGATTCAGATAGTTCCGATGTTCCACCATCGCGTCCAGCAAATCCGCGCGATCATTCGCCGCGCTCGCCGTCCTCGGCGCGCGATATCCATTCGTCATCCCAACAGGATTCGTCTGCATAGATGTAGTTCCTCGGCGGCTCATCGCCGCTGTCTTGCGGAGCGGGCGCTCCGCGGGTCACGCATGCCCTGGCACCAAAGTGGGCCGAAGCAGATCGCTACCGAACGAGGATGTTTGCAGGAGGTGGACGGAACATGTATGGCATCAGCCAGAGGCTGCTGTCACTCGTCGTCGCCACCACGACAACGGCGTCTGAGGGCGCGTGCGGTCGCGCCGGCACCAGCGAGAGCAGCATCGCCAGCATTGGAGCGGCCTTCGCCTGCTCCACCTTGATCTCGGCACGAACCGACTGCCGCCGCAGCGACTGCTGCGCGGATGCAGCACGAGCCTCAGCCCGCGCCGGCAGATGATCGGGAATGTTGCCAGGGCACGAGAACCCACTCAGGAAGAGGCCGAACAGCAACAGACCCGCCGCAAGAAACCAACGGCCCATCGATCGATGTTGTGTCTTCTGCATCGCGCCTCTCTACCAAGAGTGTAGCCGCTCTCACTTATAGACGAATAAGTCGTAAAGAAGCACCAGTTCCGAGGCCGAGATGCCCGGTGCTCAACGACGGGGGGATGTCCAAGTGCTCCTTCATGCGCGAAGCGGTGAGCGGGTATCCGTGCGAAACGCCAACCGTCCCTCAGTGGCTAAAGCCGGGGTCGTTTATGTATCCGTAATGGCAGGGCTAAAGCCCCGCCCCTCCGAAGCGCTTCGCTCGCTCACCCGCGAAAACCCACTCACCCGCTTCGCGTGTGAATGGGGCACCCAGTTCGGTGCCTGTCTCGTCACTGTTGTTCAACAGTCGAGAGAGCGACCATCTTTCGGAGGGACAGGGCTTAGCCCTGTCATAACTCTTTCAACAAAGCTTCGGCTTCAGCCGCTGAGGGACTGATACCCCGCGGTAGCGCATCCAATACCCATGCCTCACCAAGCCCTACCCCAGATCGAAGACATCACCACCGCTCGCAACCTTCTCGTCCACGAACTCCAGACCACCCTCGACGCCGTAGACCCCACCCAGCTTCAGACCGCGGCAAAGCTGATCCTGACCAGCCCGCGCATCTTCCTCTTCGGCGCCGGTCGCAGCGGACTCTCGTTGAAGATGGTTGCCATGCGCCTGATGCACCTGGGCCTGCAGGCCTACGTTGCGGGTGAAACCACCACGCCCTCCATCACCGCAGGCGATCTTCTTGTCGTCGCCTCTGCTTCCGGCACGACGACATCGGTAATGAATGCAGTCGAAGTGGCGAAGAAGAACAACGCACGCATGCTCGCCATCACCACGGCGCCGGCGTCAAAGCTTGGCCAGCTTGCCGATGCCATTATCCTGCTGCCCGCCGCGTCGAAATCCGACACAGGCGAGCGCGCTTCACAGCAGTACGCCGGTTCCCTCTTTGAGCAGGCCGTCCTGCTGGTGATGGACACGCTCTTCCACGCGCTGTGGAAGTCCGGCACGCAGAGCTCGGAGGAGCTGCTGAAGCGCCACGCCAACCTTGAGTAACGGATCGCAGCGCACCGGAAAAGAGTCCGGTGCAACCCCCGCTCATCTAATTCGAAGGAGAACTATTTCATGAAGCTGCAGGTAGCAATCGATCTTCTGTCCACGAAGGACGCCCTCACGTTGTTGGAGAAGGTCGCGGAGCACGTCGACATCATTGAGCTGGGTACGCCGCTCATCAAGCAGGAGGGTCTCGCCGTCGTCACCGCCGTCAAGGCTGCCTACCCCAACAAGATCGTCTTCGCGGACATGAAGACAATGGACGCAGGCGCACTGGAAGCCGACATGGCCTTCAAGGCAGGCGCAGACCTGGTCAGCGTTCTGGCAGCAGCGGGCGACAGCACCATCTCCGGCGCGGTCGACTCCGCGAAGAAGCACAACAAGGGCATCGTAGCGGACGTTATCGGCGTTCTCGACAAGGCAACACGCGTCAAGCAGCTCAAGGCTCTGGGCGTTCAGTCCGTGGAGCTGCATGCAGGTCTCGATGAGCAGGCAGAGGCCGGCTACTCCATCAGCAAGCTGCTGGAAGCGGGCCGCGGCGCCGACATCCCGTTTGCCGTTGCCGGTGGCGTGAATCTGGACCGCATCAGCGAAGTAGAAGCGGCGGGCGCATCGGTCGCCGTTGCAGGTGCTGCCATCTACGGCGCGTCCGATCCAGCCGCAGCCGCAAAGGCCCTGCGCGCGAAGATCAAGAACCTCGGCTAAACCAAGAGGAAAGCAGAGACGAGGTGGCCGGGATTCTCCGGCCACCTCATTCTTTTCGCGCGCGCAAATCGTGTCAAGCCCCTCAGCACCTAAAGCACTCATTCCACAAGACATAGAGTTGGCCGGTTTCCCGTCTCAAATCGCTACAATTGAAGTAGGGGAATTAACGGGATAGTCCTCCTGCAGCTAAGTCCTTTCGAATCTAATTTTTGCCTGTAAGTCCTTTGAAATCTGATTTTTGCAAAAACGGGAATCGTCAACTTGCTTGTTTTCTAATATTTACGGGAAACAGACGGGGGGGGTGGTGCAGATGGAGCAATCGTCTTCCAGGCGTCACCGAGCAGTCTACTGTCGAGCAGAGCGCATCCATGCAGAGGGCAGGCTGCGCTGAGCTGCGAGGTGTGACTGGTGCCGACTGAAGACGTTCCCGTAGAAGTACGCATGCGCACCACGAATGACTGGTTCGGCCGTTTCGCTGCATCGTCCTCCGGCTGGCTTGGCTCGAAATGGGCCTTTTGCGCCGCCGTTCTGCTGATTGTGGTCTGGGCAGCAACGGGACCGCTCTTCCACTACTCCCAGTCATGGCAGCTGGTGATCAACACTGGCACGACGATCGTCACGTTCCTGATGGTCTTCCTGATTCAGAACACGCAGAACCGCGATGCGCGTGCGATCAACCTGAAGCTGGATGAGTTGATCCGTTCCAGCAAACGCGCTCGCAATCAGATGATCGACATTGAGAACCTGAGCGACCTGGAGCTCGATGCGTTGCACGCCGGCTACGAAGCTGTGCGAGCAGAATGCGACGAACCCCAGAAGCCCGCGGCAGAAGTCACACAGCTTCCGCTGTAGCGTCCGTCGGCAGACAGACGGACAAGGAAGCGCACACTTCCCTGCCCGATCCGCATAAACTGGGATGACGTCACGAAAGGCCGTGCGGCAGTCGCCGAACGTGCAGAGGAAACAGACCGTTTTGACCCAGACATCACGCTACAGAATCAGCGAAGGCTCACCAAACCCTCGCGGTGCAACCTGGGACGGCAGCGGTACGAACTTCTCCCTGTTCAGCGACAACGCCAAGCGCGTTGAGCTGTGCCTGTTCGATGAGTCGGGCGAGAACGAGGTGGAACGCATCATGCTGCCGGAATACACCGACGGCATCTGGCATGTATACGTCGAGGGACTGGCTCCCGGCACGGCGTACGGCTATCGCGTCTACGGTCCTTATGAGCCCGCCCAGGGTCATCGCTTCAACCCGAACAAGCTGCTGCTGGATCCGTACGCAACGGCTCACATCGGGAGCCTGAAGTGGGGACCTGAAATCTTCGGGTACATCGTCGAGACGGGCGATGACACCACCTTCGACACGCGTGACAGCGCCACCTGCATGCCAAAGTGCCTGGTCACCGACCCGAACTTCGCGTGGCATGACAGCATCAGCACACCACGGACGTGCCGCGTCGCGTGGGATGCCACCGTGCTGTATGAGCTGCATACGAAGGGTTACACCAAGCTGCATCCGGATCTGCCAGAGAATCTGCGCGGCACGTATGCAGGCCTGGGATCGAAGCCGGTCGTGGACTATATCGAGTCGCTCGGCGTGACGTCGATTGAACTGCTGCCCATTCAGACCTTCATGGATGAGTCGCACCTGCATGACATGAACCTGACGAACTTCTGGGGCTACAACACCATCGGGTTCTTCGCGCCGGATCCTCGCTATGCCGCCGATCCAAAGCGTGCCTTGCAGGAGTTCAAGACCATGGTGGCGCAGTATCACGAGCGCTGCCTCGAAGTGGTGATGGACGTGGTCTACAACCACACCGCGGAAGGTAACGAACGCGGTCCGACGTTGTCCTTCAAGGGAATTGATAACGCCAGTTACTATCGCCTGCATGCCGAGAATCGTCGCTACTACGTGAATGACACGGGCACCGGCAACACGGTGAATGTGAATCATCCACGCGTACTGCAAATGGTCTGCGACAGCCTGCGCTACTGGGTACAGGAAACGCATGTCGATGGTTTCCGCTTCGACCTTGGGACGATCCTGGCACGCGAGCCGGATGGCTTCGACAAAGGTAGCGGCTTCCTGAAAGTCGTCATGCAGGATCCGGTTCTGAGCCGCGTGAAGCTGATCGCTGAGCCATGGGACATTGGTCCTGGAGGCTATCGTGTAGGCGAGTTTCCACCCGGATGGATGGAGTGGAACGACACCTTCCGCGATCGCTCGCGAGGCTTCTGGATCGGTCGCGACAGCAGCACAGAGCTGGCAAAAGCACTGACCGGCTCGCCCGAGATCTTCGACCACCACGGCCGGCGACCGTGGACCAGCGTCAACTTCATTACGGCGCATGATGGCTTCACCATGAATGACCTTGTCAGCTACAACGACAAGCACAATCTCGAGAATGGCGAAGACAATCGCGACGGCAGCAACGACAACCGTTCATGGAACTGCGGCGTAGAAGGACCAACGGACGACAGCAAGATCAACACCCTGCGCAACCGGCAGATGCGAAACCTCATGGCGACCCTGCTGCTCTCGCACGGCACACCGATGATGCTGGGTGGAGACGAGTTCGCGCGGACGCAACGCGGCAATAATAACGCCTACTGCCAGGACAACGACATCAGCTGGGTGGACTGGAGCAAGCGTGAGACGAATGCTGCGATGCTTGCCTTCACGAAGAAGCTGCTGGCATTGCGGTTTCGCTATCCCGTGCTCCGCGGCAGTCGCTACCTGCACGACGAAGTGGACACCGAGTCGGGCATTCGTGAGCTGTGCTGGTTTCTGCCGGATGCTACCGAGACGCAGCGGAGCGGATGGAACGGCGATGCACCGCGGTGCTTTGGCATGATGATCGACGGCGAAGCACGTCCGTCGGGGCTCGCCGAGCGAGGCCACACAGAATCACTCTTCCTGGCGGTGAATGACTTCCATGAGGACGTTCCGTTCACGCTGCCGAAGAATGGCGCGTGGCAACTGCTCCTCGATACCGATCGGGATGTCATGGAAGAAAGCCCGGAAGCCCAGGAGACTTACACCGTGAAAGCGCAGTCGCTGGCGCTGTTCGTCAAGGACGCCACGGCTTCCTGAACCGGCTAGTTACAGCGTGATCGGTGCTTCGTCCCGCACTTCTACGGCGGCGCCACAGGAGCGAGCAAACGCTTCCACCAGTGCCATGGTCTCGTCGGATGTCTTGATGCCGCGACGAACGGTAATTGTCTCGTCGAACACAAGGCCAACGCAGCGATCAGCACGATACGTGCAATTCGCCAGATCGGTCACGTTGAGCGCGCGTGTCTGGATGCAGAGCACCGTCTTCGGCGGAGCCATGCGGTCGACCATGCAGACGATCTCAAGCTTTGACTCGAGTTCATCCGGCACGAAGTCGATCGCGATGTCGGCTTCGCGCACGGCATCTTCGACCGTGGTGACAGTCTCAAGCGTGCCTGGCATGCCTGCGATCGGTATCTCGTCGAGCGCCTCGCGCAGCTTGGCCGGCATGACGTCTTCCAGCACCACACGATGTCCCGCACGAATCGCCGCGGCAGCAAGCGAACGGCCCGCCTTGCCCGCGCCAATCAGCGCGAGCGTCAGCGGGCCCTTCTTACCTTCGAAAGGTGGGGTTACAGACGTCAACTACTTCGCCTCGATCGCCGAGACGACCGAAGCGTAGCTGGGTTCGGCCTTGGAGATGTGCTCGGCAACGCGGGCGCGCTCTTCCGGCGTAAGCGACGGCAGAACGGCGTGGATGCGCCGCAGCGTCACAGAAATGTCGTCGACGTAGTTCATGGTGCGAATTGCTTCTCCGGACAGCGGCATGCGGCAAAACTCCTTCGTTCCAGTCAGTGTAGTCGATTCGGCGCGAACAAAGAGGCACGGCCGAAGCCGTGCCTCTTTCTCACCGCAACTATGGGCTACTTGATGTCCACATCCGGCACGACGGAGTAGCCAGGACGCAACAGGTGATCGTCATTCTCGCCCTTATCGATGTCGATACGGACCGGGATGCGCTGCACCACCTTGACATAGTTACCGGTAGCGTTTTCCGGTGGGAAGAGCGACAGGCGCGAGCCCGTTGCGCCACCGACCTGAGTCAGGTGACCGTGATACTTCCGGCCGCCCAGAGCGTCGACGGTGAAGTTGACGACCTGTCCAACTTTCATCTTTTCCAACTGCGTTTCCTTGAAGTTCGCGGTCACCCAGAGGTTATCCAGCGGAATGATCGTGAGCATGTTCTGGCCGATGGAGATATTCTGGCCAACCGCAACGTTCTTCCGGTTGATGATGCCGCTGGTCGGTGCCGTGATGTGGCAGTAGCTCAGGTTCAGCTTCGCCTGGTCCACCTTTGCCTGCGCCGTCATGATGTCCGCATTCGCTGCCTGCGCACGTGCCTGCTGTACCTGCACCTGCTTGGGACCGTTCTCACGGGCCTGCTGCGCATCGCTGCGGGAGCTTGCCAGCTTGGACTGTGCCTGCGCGACGCCTGCCTGCTGAGCGATCACGTTCTGCTGCGCCTCAAGCAGTGCCGCGTTCGTCGCGGACGCTTGCGCTACAGCCTGATCGAACTGCTGCTTGCTGATGACATCCTTGGCGACGAGCGGCGTGTAGCGCTCCACGTCAAGCTGAGCCTTGAGAGCGTTCGCCTTTGCCTGCTCCACGCGAGCCTGCGCTGCCGACACATTCTTCTGCTGTTGTGCGACGGCTGCTTCGGCGGTTGCAACGTCTGAGCCTGAAGTGCTGACCTGCGTCCGAGTCTGCACGCTGGTGATCGGCACGTTCGCGTTAGCCTGGGTGAAGCTTGCCTTGGCATTCGCAAGCTGTGCTTCTGCCTGCTCCAGTGCGACCTGGTAGTCGCGCGGGTCAATCTCGGCAATCGGGTCGCCGATGTTGACCTTCTGGTTGTCAGTAACGTTCACTTTGATGACCTGGCCGCTGACACGCGCTGACACCTGGTACAGATCGCCGTCGATCTGCGCGTCGTCCGTATCTTCTGTGAAGGTCGAGCGCCAATAGAAGAATCCGGCTGTCAGCACCAGCAGAATGACCACCGCAATAATGATGAACTTGCGACGAGCTTTTGCGGGAGCACTCTCCGTCACCTCAGGCTTGTTGTCCTGAGCCGGCGGAGCTGCCTGATTGTTGTCCTGCTGCTGAGTACCAGCTTGTTGCTGATCGGAATCTGCCACGATCACTTTCCTCCGAGTTGAAGAGCCTGTTTATAGTTCGTGCCGGCATAGCCGACCGCGCGCGCCAGCGAAAGTTTCGCCACATTGTGCTGGTAGAGCGCGCTGATGTATTGATCATTCGCCTGCTGCGTCTGCGACTGTGCGTCGGACACGGCAAGATTGTCTGCGACACCCGCGCGAAAGCGCTGCTGCGCCTCGCTCAACGCTTCGTTCGCAAGATCGACGTTGGACTTGGTAGCTTCTACAAGCTTTGCAGCGGCCTCAATATCCAGCAGGGCATCGCGAACGTCCGCGTTGATCTGCTGCACCTGGTCGCTGTAACGAGCTTTCTGCTGCTGCAGGCTCGCATCCGCCACGGCAATGTCGCCGCGCGTCTTGGCAATCTGCAAAATCGGCGCGGAGACCTCGCCCGTCGCAGTGTAGGTTCCGTGCGAGTGGCCTGGAGTTGTGCCCAGATCGCCAAAGTCGCCGGTCACGTTCACCGTCGGATAGTACTCAGCCCTGGCCGCGGACTTCTGCGACTCAGCACCCTTGACACGCTCTTCCGCACCGGCAAGATCCTTACGGTTCTTCATGGCGTCGGCAAAAGCCTGGTCAGGTGTGGTGGGTGTCGCGGCCGTATACGGCGAGGCATCCGACACGTGGAATTTCTGGTCCAGCGGCAGACCAATCGCCCGCGCCAAGGCAAGCTTGTCCTTTTCCAGTTGATTCTTAGCCTGGATCAGCTGCTGATCGGTGTTCTGGAAGTCGACTTGAGCGCGCAGCACATCCAGCTTGGGGCTGGTACCGGCATCGTGGTTTGCGGTTGCCTGATCAAGCGAAACCTTTGCATTCGCCTTCTCCGCCTCTACTGCCTCGATGCGCGATGCGTCGGCGATGCACAACAGATACGCGTTCCCGACGGTCAAAACCACCAGGTTGCGCGCATCCTCTGCTGAAAGCTTGGCCCCCTGGAAATTGTGCTTCGCAGCCAGATAGCTCTGAATACTGTTGATGTTCAACAGTGACTGCGAAAGATACGCGCGGAAGTCGAAGACCTGGAAGGGACCAACAATCTGCGGGACACCCGGGAAGGTGAGGCCGTAAGCCGCCAAGTTCACCTGCTGCACCGTGTAGGTCGCCGAGCCAGTGATCGTGGGCAGCAAAGCCTGCAACTGCTGCAGACGTGTGCCCGACGCGTTCTGCACCGCCGAACCCTGCAAGATGATGCCAAGGTTGTTACGGAACCCGCGCTGAATGGCATCGTCCAGAGTCAGCTCCAGGATGCCGTCAGTCGCCTTGCCCTGAATCAGCGAGCCCTTGTAGTCATTCTGGCTAACGCCGTTCACGCCACCCTGAGACTGCCCGCCGCCGGGGATTGACTGCAGGGTCTGTTGTGCTGCCTGCACCGTCGCCGGGCCACTCGCTGCGTGGCCGCCAGCCGAAGAACCCTGGCCGTTGCTGCCCTGCGATGTCGCCTGCGCGCCCGCTGCCAGCGGAAGGATTGCTGCAAGAACCGCCGTCGCCCACCGCCCCGGGCGCGGGGAACAGCTCCATGCTCGATCGTGTTGCGTCATACGCTCCATTACTGCTGTGCTCACTCGACCTCCGCCACTGACTCGACGGTCAGTGCGCTCGGAGTGGCAAATCATCAGCGTTGCCTATCTGATGCGGCCTACCCGCGCCTTCGATGCAGAAAATGTTCATGTTGCGACGCAGGGGGACGATTTGGCAGTCCTCACAGTGTGCAACACATCTGGTGCAAGCGGTAGATGCCCCTGTCGCGAATCATTCACACGCTGGATCGCTCGTCGTTCTATCCTGTTTGTTCGCACGCCCTACCGGGCACCGGGAGATCACTTGCGCCGCATTCGCACTGGAGTCGTTGGTTACGGCCTGGCGGGCCGCGTCTTTCACGCGCCCTTTGTCTCGGCAGTTCCGTCGCTGGAACTGACCGCCATCGTCCAGCGGACGGGCGAGACGGCGAAACAGGCTTACCCCCACGCCGCGCAGCTGCGCAGCTTCGAAGAACTTCTGGCCAGCGATGTAGAACTGGTCGTCATCGGGACGCCCAACCCGACACACTATCCGTTCACTAAGCAGGCTTTGCTGGCCGGCAAGCACGTCGTCTGCGACAAGCCGATGACGACTACACTAGCGCAGGCTGAGGAGCTGGAAAAGATCGCCCGCGAGAAGGGCGTTCTCCTCTTCCCTTTCCATAATCGTCGCTGGGACGGCGACTTCCAGACGCTCCGCAAGCTGTTGCAGGAAGGCAAAGTAGGCCGTGCGGTCACACTCGAGTCACGCTTCGACCGATATCGCCCCGATCCGAAACCGGGAGCCTGGCGGGAGGAGGAAGAAGGCGGAGGCCAGCTCTACGACATCGGGCCGCACCTGATCGATCAGGCCCTTACCCTCTTCGGTCATCCGTCGACGATCACCGCGAACATCCGCCATGACCGAAATGTCGGGAAGGTGCCAGACGCCTTCGACTTAATTCTCGTCTTTCCAACGGGTCGGGATCGCACCATGACCGTTCGGCTGGGTACAACGGTTCTGGCCGCTGAAGGCGGTCCCCGCTACCGTCTGAACGGTACGGGCGGTAGCTATGTGAAGTATGGTCTGGATCCACAGGAGCCAACAATCCTGGCCGGAATGTTGCCCCCATCGCTCGACTCGTCGTCTCCCTGGCTAGCCGAAGCGGAAGATCGATGGGGCACACTGACGACCGCTACCGACACCACCAAGCCCACAGAATTAGTAACGGAGAAAGTGCCGACCATTCCCGGGGACTATCGAGGCTTCTATCAGAATGTGGCCGACTCGATCCTCGGCACGGCAGAGCCCGCGGTCACGGCTCGTTGTGCCATCCGCGTTGCCCGCATGATCGAGCTTGCCATGGAAAGCCAGCGCACCGGCACTACCGTCCGCGTGGACAGCACCGGCTGGTAACAAACAGATTCAACAGAAGAGAAGGAAACGCAGTTGCCATCGATACGTAAGGAATTGCCCCGCGGATTTCGCTGGGCTGCTGTTAAGGCCGGCATCAAGGCCAGCGGTCGCACCGATGTGGCCGTCGCGGTAGCTGACCGCACCGCATCCGCCGCCGTCATGTTCACGAAGAACCAGGTCGTCGCTGCGCCGGTTACCATCGGCCGACGGAACATAGCCGCGACGCAGGGTCAAGTACGCGCGCTGGTCATCAACGCGGGCAATGCGAACTGCGCGACGGGCCCCCTGGGCCTGCAAGTCGCAGAGCAGACATGTGCTACCGCGGGCGAAATCTTCGGCTGCCCCGCGACCGAGGTGTTCCCTTCGTCCACCGGCATCATCGGTGTTCCGCTGCCCGTCGAGAAGCTGATTGCGGCGCTGCCGAATGCGCACGCACGGCTCGCAAGCAATCAGGCTGCGGCTGAGGCCTTCGCCACTGCCATCATGACCACCGACACGAAGATGAAGGTGTCGCAGGCGACACTGGAGGACGCCGAGAGCTCCGTCCGCATCTTCGGTTGCTGCAAGGGTGCCGGCATGATCGGACCTCAGCTTGGACCGCCTCACGCCACCATGCTGGTCTACCTGTTCACAGACCTGCAGATCGATCCGTCGGATCTCCGCGGCCTGCTCGAACCAGCGGTAGAGGCCAGCTTCAACTCCATCTCGGTTGACGGCGATACGTCCACTAACGACACCGTACTGATCCTTGCCAGTGGTGCCAGCGGCGTGAAGTGGACCAGTGTGCAGCGCAGCTTCCAGGACGAGTTCTGCGCAGAGCTTCAACGGGTCTGCGATGACCTGGCGCACGCCATCATCGACGACGGCGAAGGCGTCACGCATGTCGTGACACTCGATGTCTCTGGCCTGCCGGATGACGCGTCGGCTAAGACCATCGCGAAGTCCATCGCCCATTCGCCACTCTGCAAGACGGCCTGGTCCAGCGCCGATCCCAACTGGGGGCGCATCCTGTGTGCAGCCGGCTATGCGGGTGTTCCGTTTGACGCAGCAGATGTCACCATCACCATCGGCGGCGTCCGCATCTTCGATCATGGCATGCGCGCTGACGGCTATGACGAGGCGGCAGTCCACGAGAAGATGCAGCAGCGTGAGTACACCATTGCTGTCAACTTTGGTTCGGGCCCAGGCCACTCAAAGTTCCTGACCTGCGATCTTACGGTGGAATACGTTCATATCAACGCGGACTATTCGACCTAAGGAAACGCGGAGGGACTCTGGATGCGGCGGTTGCTGACCATCGTTGCAGTGCTGGTCATGCTGGTTGCTGCAGCGTGGGGCATTGGCTACATGCAGCCGCTGGACCATACGGCTGAGTACACCGCCGACCTGTCTGCAAGCCAGAAGGCCGTGTGGGAGCGCATCGCGAACGTGGAGGAGCAACCCACATGGCGCAAGGGTCTGACCGTTGCCCCTGCGCCGCCGCAGAATGGCCACCCATGCTGGCAGGAGACTGAAGGTAAGCTGCCGGTGCTGATGTGTGTGGAGGCGAGCACGCCTCCACGTCTCCGCGAGGTGGCACTCACCAGCCCGGGCTACCTGCGTGGCATCTGGATCTACCAGCTTGAGGCCGTTTCTCCTACGGTGACCCGAGTCCACATGACCGAGACCGTAATTATCGACCGCCCGTCCTGGCGCTTCCTGATGCTGCTGTTCGGTCCGAACTTTCTGTCCCGACAAGTAGTGAAACAGCTGGCGGCGTCGTTCGGAGGTAAGCCGGTCGCTGTGCGATAAGCGACCCGCGCTTATACCGGATACGGTTCCCACTTATAATTGTCAGGTAAGAAAAGCCGCTTTTTGAGACGATTCAGGTCATCAAAAAGACGTCGAAGCTGGAGCAATATGGCGACCAATGTAGCTGTGCCCCCGGTAAGCGATCTGCAGCAGGAGATTGCGGAGTGGATTGAAGCGTTTGACGAGATGATTGTCGCCGAGGGCCCACAACAGGGCGCGGAGCTGATGACCGCACTGCGTCAGCGCGCGCGCGAGGCCGGTGTTCACGCCGAAAACGAGCTGGCGACGCCTTACCGCAACACCATCCCCAAGCATGACGAAGTGCCCTACCCCGGCGACCGCGACATGGAGAAGCGCATCGAGGCGCTGATCCGCTGGAACGCCATGGCGATGGTGCACGGCCAGAACAAAAAGGACGCCGGTATCGGCGGCCACATCTCTACTTACTCTTCGCTCGCGACGCTGCTGGAAGTGGGCTTCAACCACTTCTTCCATGGCAGCTATGGCGATCAGCCCGGCGACTTCGTTTACTTCCAGGGCCACGCATCGCCCGGCGTCTACGGCCGCGCCTTCCTGGAAGGCCGTCTGTCCGAAGAGCACCTTCTTAACTTCCGCCACGAACTGCGCGACCACGCTGGCCTGTCCAGCTATCCGCACCCCTGGCTCATGCAGGATTTCTGGCAGTTCCCCACGGTCTCCATGGGCATCGGCCCGCTGAACGCCATCTATCAGGCGCGTTTCATGAAGTATCTGGAGAACCGCAGCCTCATCGCGAAGACCGACCGCAAGGTTTGGGCCTTTGTCGGCGACGGCGAGTCGGACGAGGTCGACACACTCGGCGCGATCACGCTGGGCGCACGTGAGAACCTGGATAACCTGATCTTTGTCGTCAACTGCAATCTGCAGCGCCTGGACGGGCCGGTGCGCGGCAACAAGCGCATTATCGATGAGCTGGAAGGCCACTTCCGCGGCTGCGGCTGGAATGTCATCAAGGTCGTCTGGGGTTCAGATTGGGACGCGCTCTTCGAGCAGGATCACACCGGCCTGCTGCTGAAGCGCATGGAAGAGTGCGTCGACGGCGACTTCCAGGCGTACAAGGCCAAGGGCGGCGCGTATCTCCGCCAGCACTTCTTTGGTAAGTACCCTGAGCTTCTGACGTTGGTCAAGGACTACACCGATGAGCAGCTCGGCCGTCTGCACCGCGGCGGACACGACCCCCTGAAGGTCTACAACGCCTACAAGAAGGCCGTGGAGCACAAGGGCGGACCGACCGTCATCCTTGCCAAGACAGTAAAGGGATACGGCTTCGCGACCACGGAAGGCCGTAACGCCGCGCACAACGAGAAGAAGCTGACGGATGAGGGCGTCGTCGCCTTCGTCAAGCGCTTCGACATTCCCGTCCCCGAAGAGCAGGCTGCTGCAGGTAAACCCTGGAAGCCGGCGGACGATGCACCCGAACTGAAGTACATGCAGGAGCACCGCGCCAACCTGGGTGGCTACATCCCCAGGCGCGAGGTCAAGCCCTTTGAGTTTGCCGCACCCTCAATGGACTTCTTCAAGGAGTGGCTCGGTGGATCGAAGGGCCGCGCCGTCTCGACGACGATGGTCTTCGTTGCGATCCTTCGAGCACTGATGAAGGACAAGGCGATTGGCAAGCTGATCGTGCCGATCGTTCCCGACGAGGGCCGTACCTTCGGCATGGAGTCCGCAGTCAAGCAGGTCGGCATCTACGCCAGCGAAGGCCAGAAATACATTCCGCATGACAGCGATGTTCT
The DNA here is from genome assembly GCF_900105625.1 of Terriglobus roseus. Lineage (NCBI taxonomy): Bacteria > Pseudomonadati > Acidobacteriota > Terriglobia > Terriglobales > Acidobacteriaceae > Terriglobus > Terriglobus roseus. Next base: position 4,352,466 of record NZ_FNSD01000001.1, on the reverse strand, counting down.
CCTCTCCTACCGCGAGGAGAAGGACGGCCAGATCCTGGAAGAAGGCATCACCGAAGCCGGATCGATGGCCAGCTTTACCGCCGCAGGGACTGCCTACGCGAACTACAATCTGCCATCGGTTCCCTTCTACATGTACTACTCGATGTTCGGCTTCCAGCGCATCGGTGACATGGCGTGGGCCTTCGCAGACTCGCGTGGCAAGGGCTTCCTGATGGGCGGCACCGCCGGCCGTACGACCATGCTGGGTGAGGGTCTGCAGCACCAGGACGGCCACTCGCACGTGTTGTCCAGCACCATCCCCACCTGCATCAGCTACGACCCCGCGTTCGCTTACGAACTCGCGGTTGTGCTTCAGGATGGACTGAAGCGCATGTACGCGGATGACGAGCAGATCTTCTACTACGTCACCATGTACAACGAGGATTACATCCACCCTGAGATGCCCGCAGGCGACAATGTTCGCGAAGGCATTCTGCGCGGCCTGTACAAGTTCAAGCCCGCAGCGAAGGGCGCTGCCACCGTGCAACTCTTCGGTTCGGGAACCATCCTGAACGAAGTGTTGAAGGCGCAGGAGATCCTGTCGACCAAGTACGGCGTCGAGGCAGATGTCTGGTCTGTTCCGAGCTACATCGAGGTGCGCCGCGACGCGCTCGACGTGGAGCGCTGGAACCGTCTGCACCCGGCGGAGAAGGAGAAGCAGCCTTACCTGCTGCAGGCACTGACCGGATCGAACGGGCCCATCATCGCTGCAAGCGATTACATGAAGGTCATGCCGGACTCGCTGGCGCCCTGGCTTGGTTCGCGCCTGGTCACACTGGGCACGGACGGCTTCGGTCGCAGCGACAACCGCGAACACCTGCGCCGTCACTTCGAAGTGGATGCGGCAGCCGTTGTCACGGCGACACTGTCGAAGCTGGTACGCGAGGGCAGCGTCAAGGCGAAGGTTGCTCAGAAAGCGTTTGCCGATCTGGGGATCGATACCGAAGGTAGTGATCCTTCGAAGAAGTAACTTCGGACGAGACAAGCGGGCGCTGACCTTGGTCGGCGCCCTTTGTTGTTGCAGCCTGTTCACTCAACCGGGTGCCTTCCGCGAATGATGCGATACTCTCCACACACCACTGCTTTCGATTCGAGGATGAACCACTTTGGGTAAGCCGCTGATCAGCGACGCTGCCATGCGCAGCATGTACGCCACCATGCAACAGTTGCGGATGACGAAGCGCGACAGGACCGCAACGGAAGGCCTTTCCCGGGCAGATCGTGCCGAGATGACTGCCCAGCCCGAGGCTCTTCACGCTGCCCTGCTTTCGCAGATGCATCGTCGCGACACGCTGCTGACCGAGGGTGTGGACCCTCTCGCGAGGGCGGCGATCGCGTCCTACTTTCCCATTGAAGTGTCGTCGCTGCATGCGGTCGTCTGCCCCGGCAGTGGCGAGGAGTGCGCGGCCGTTGCAGCCGGTATGGCGTTGAAACATGCTGAAACGGCACGCGCTACAGGACCACGCGCCGTAACGGTCGCTCTTCTGCGCGCTTACCCTGCTCTTGACGGAGTGCTGTCCCTGATCGAGCAGAATGACCTGCCGCTGATTGTGGTGGTACGCTCCGAGCCGCTGTCCCGTGCCGATGCGCAGCGCCGTACGCTGGGCACGAAGGTACCGATCCTGCCGGTCGATGACGCCGACGCCGTTGCTGTTTGCCGCGTGGTGCAGGAATCGATCTTGCGCGCCCGCAATGGCTGGGGCGGAGCCGTCATCCATGCAACCCGGCTGCTCGGAGCCCCCGACGCGCTGGAGGGCATGGAGCACCGACTAAAGGTTCGTGGACTGATGCCACTAGACGGAAGCTCTGTCGCATAGATTCGACGCACAAGTGCCCGGGACGGGTAGACTTACCGTGTGTCCGATCTGACCTCCTACCCTACGCGGCTCCTGCGGTCGCGGCTCGCCTGCTGTCGCACACTGAAGGCAGCGGCAAGCACCGCTGGACTGACCATCGCGCTTAGCGGCGCAACCATCGTTGCACAGACTGCAGTTGCACAGACTGCGCCGGAACCTGCTCCCGCGCCGACCGCAGCGTCGCAGCCCTTTGTTGCACCCGTTTCGACCACACCTGCTCTCCCGGAACGGACTGGTTACACCGACGATGGCCGACCAGTGCCCACGGGCGAATGGCTCAGTTCCCCCTACATTCCAATGGATAGCTGGATGTATCCGGCGCTGCTGCGGCTTTATTCCATGGGCTATCTCGATACGGCTTATCTTTCACTGCGCCCGTGGACGCGCCGCAGCGTTTTACATATGTTGGATCTTTCAGAGAGCGATATCCGCTTCGACGGGAACGACCAGGCAGAGGAGTTGCTGGACAAGCTTTACTACGAACTGCGCGACGAGCCTTCGTCCAACACCCTGCCCCTGAAGAAGCGCGGCTTGGTCTACGGCCTGAGCTCTGCTTACGCGGGCGCGCGCATGGTGGGCGGAACGGTTCTGCGCGACAGCTATCACCTGGGACAGACCTTCAACAATGACTATGGCCGCCCCTATTCCAGCGGCTTCAATAGCTATGACGGCTTCTCGGCAACGGGAGAGCTTGGGCCGTTCTCGCTGTACTTTCGCGGCGAAGTGCAACATGCCCCCACGTACGAGGGCTACAGCCTTGCGCTGTCGCAGCAGTTGGTAGCAGCGAGCGACGGCATCAACTACGGATCAACCAACAACCTGTTCGGTGGCACGAACCGGCCGGAACCGACGATCCCCGAGGGGCCAGTGGCCGCAGCCAATCGTTTCCGCGTTCTGGAGGCTACGGCGTCGGCACACGTCCTGGGTCATGAGATCTCCTTCGGAAAATCGGACGCGTGGCTTGGGCCCGGCCTCGGGGGCGCCATGGCATGGTCGAACAATGCCGAGAACATGTACGCCTTCCGCTTCAACCGCGTCGAGCCACTTCACATTCCTCTGCTGAGCCGCCTGATTGGCGATGTCCGATACGACTTCATGATCGGCAGCCTGCAGGGACACACCTATCCGCGGCACCCCTACGCGCATAGTGAGAAGTTCGACTTTGCCCCAACGAAGAACTTCCAGGTGGGCTTTCAGCGAACGATCATCTTCGGCGGGCAAGGCCACGCGCCCATCACGCTGCACTCATTCTTAAAGGGCTTCTTCTCTACCCAGAACACGACGACGGCGGAAAAGTATTCACGAGACGATCCCGGCGCCCGCTATAGTTCGGTCACCTTCTCCTACCGTCTGCCGTTCCTGCGCAACATCGCAACACTGTATGCGGATTCGGTTACGCATGACGACGTCTTCCCCATCTCAGCACCACGCCGGGCGGCATGGCGGCCGGGCGTCTACATCACGCACCTGCCCTTCCTGCCGAAGGTCGACTTCCGTGTTGAAGGGACCTATACGGATTACGTCACCACACGCAGCATGTTCGGCCAGGGCGTCTATTACGAGGACATTCAGCGTCAGGGTTACACCAATAATGGCAACATCATGGGGGATTGGATCGGACGCGAAGCCAAGGGTGGTCAGGCCTGGATTACCTATCATCTCTCCGGCAACGAGACCATCACGGCTCAATACCTGCGCAAGAAGAACGCGAAAGACTTCGTCGCCGGTGGGACAACACAGGATATCTATCGCGTGGACGTGATTAAGCGATTGAAGCGCGATGTGGAACTAAATGCGTGGTTCCAGGAGGAGCGCTGGAAGGCTCCTGTGTGGAAGGCTGGCCCGCAGAGCAGCACGACGGGCGCATTTCAGGTGACGTGGTATCCGAAGATGAGGTCCGGGTTCTAACGATCCCTTGCAACAAGAAAAAGCGCCATCGCGACTGTCGCGATGGCGCTTCGGTGTCTGCATCCATCTACTTTGCGGCGGAAGCCTGCGCAATGCGCTGCTTGAAGTAGTCCATGGACATCTCCAGGCCCTCGCGCAGGTTCACTGTGGGCTCCCAGCCCAGGATCGCGCGGGCCTTCGTGATGTCCGGTTTGCGCTGCTTGGGATCATCTGTCGGCATGGGACGGTAGACGATCTTGCTGGAGGAACCGGTCACCTCGAGCACGGTCTTCGCGCACTCAAGGATGGTCCACTCTTCCGGATTGCCGATGTTTGTCGGCAAAGGTTCCCCCGACTTTGCCAGTGCGAGGATGCCACGCACAAGATCAGACTGGAAGCAGAACGAACGTGTCTGAGCACCGTCGCCGTAGACAGTAAGGTCTTCGCCGGCGAGAGCCTGCATCATCAAGTTGCTGATCACGCGGCCATCGTTGGGCTGCAGACGCGGGCCGTAGGTGTTGAAGATGCGCACCATGCTGGTCTGAACGCCGTAGTAGCGCTGGTAGGCCATGATGGTGGCTTCGGAGAAGCGCTTGGCCTCGTCGTAGACAGAACGTGGCCCGATGGGATTGACGTTGCCCCAGTAGGTTTCCTTCTGCGGATGCTGCTCGGGATCTCCATAGCACTCTGAAGTGGAGGCATGCAGGAAGCCAGCCTTGTACTTCCGGGCCACCTCCAGCGCATTGACCGTGCCGTCAGAGCCGACGCGCAGCGTCTCAGGTCCAAGCTTCATGTAGTCGACGGGGCTGGCCGGCGAAGCAAAGTTGAGGACGAAATCAACTTCGCCAAAATCAAACGGCTGGCAGATGTCATGCTGCTCAAAGCTGAACTTCGCATTGCCGTTCAGATGCTTAAGGTTGTCGAGCGAGCCCGTGCAAAGATTATCGACACCGATAACCTCTGCTCCTTCCGCAAGAACTGCATCCGTAAGGTGCGAGCCGAGAAAACCCGCCGCCCCCGTAATTAACACACGTTTCCAAGCCATCGGGCTTTCCTCACTTATCGTATTTCTGCGTTGCGGACGTCGAGAACTCTACTTAACTTCCCCTCGAACGGGGTGCGCAGCGGGACGTCCAACGCTGTAGTAAGTGATGCCTGCTGCAGCAACCGTGGATGGCTCAAACATATTGCGGCCGTCAACGATGATGGGATAACGCAGACCGGTGCGCAATTTATCCAGGTCGAGCTTGGCAAATTCCGCCCAGTCGGTAAGGATTAGCAACGCATCGGCGTCTTCAGCGGCAGCGTAGGCATCGGCAGCGTAAGAGACCTTGTCCGACTCAGGGACAACCGCCTTGGTGCGTTCGATAGCAGCAGGATCAAAGGCTCGCACCGAGCATCCCTCGGCTACCAGCATCTTCATCATCTCAATGGCGGGGCTGTCGCGGATGTCGTCCGTGTCGCCCTTGAAGGCAAGGCCCAGGATGCCGAGTTTCTTGCCGCGCAAGGTCCACAGAGCCGCGCGCACCTTCGCGAGAAAGCGCTTCTTCTGCGTTGCATTGATGCGTTCCACTTCCGACAGCAGCGAGAAGTCGACACCCATCTGCTCTGCGACAGACCGAAAGGCAGCGACGTCCTTCGGGAAGCACGAACCGCCGTAACCGATACCGGGGCGAAGGAAGCGCGGTCCGATGCGGCTATCGAGCCCCATGCCCTGCGCCACCTGCTGCACGTTCGCGTCAGTGGCCTCGCACAGATTGCTGACCGCGTTGATGAACGAAATCTTGAGCGCCAGGAAGGCATTGGACGCGTGCTTAATGATCTCAGCACTCTTCGTGGAAGTGAGAAGAAGTGGCGGGGGCGCATCTGCGCTGAACGGTCCGGGAATGATGTCCGGCTTCGTGTAGTAGCTGCCATCCGTCAGCGGCGAATAGATGTCCTGCAGTATCTGCGCGGCGCGCTCACTGTCGGCACCGACCACGATACGGTCGGGATGCAGGAAGTCGCCGACCGCCGAGCCCTCACGCAGGAATTCAGGATTTGACACTACATCGAACATCTTGCGATCGACGCCGTTGCGTTCCACGGACCGGCGGATCCACTCGTTCGTGTAGACGGGAACAGTGCTCTTCTCAACAATGACCTTGTAGCTGGTAAGGTGGCGAGCAATCTCGCATGCGACAGCTTCGACGTAAGACAGATCGGCGTCGCCGGTCTCAGACTGAGGCGTACCGACAGCAATGAAGATGGCAGCAGCCTTTTCCGCAGCCGATCCAAGGTCCGTGGTGAAGGTCACCTTCGTGTTGCGGTAGCGATTCAGAAGCTCGGGCAGATGCTCTTCGTGGATGAGCGTGTCACCACCCTGCAATGCCGCCACCTTACGTGGATCGTTGTCGACGCAGGTCACCTGGTGCCCCATCTCTGCAAAACAAACCGCTGCTACCAAGCCAACGTAGCCGGAACCCACCACCGCGATATTCACGCACTTACCCATAGAAACCAGACTACCTCAGAGCCCCCAGGGAGGTGCAACCGAAAGCGTCAAGATGCATGGACCTTCGTGCACGTGGTAATCCGATTGACATGTAGAGGTTACGGAAGAAACGTCGGGTATGATCGGTTCCAGATGCCTCCAGTTATGAACCAGCCGGTTACCCATGATCCGGCCAACCCTGCCGGGTTCACGTCCACTGCTGCCGACAGTGCGCTGTCGGAGGCGCTTGCCGTCATTCGCAAACGCCGGTGGATCCTGATCGCATGCGCCATTGTGGGGATTCTTTACGGCTACTACCTCGCCTCAACGCAGCCGATCATCTTTACGGCAACTGGTCGCATCCAGGTCCACGAGGCAAACAGTACAGCGACGCAGATGATGGGGAGTTCCTTGAGCCAGGAGACCAACCTGGAGAATGAACTGGGAATCATCATGAGCGATTCCCTGCTGCTGAATGTTGCGCGGAATATGAACCTGGTGAACAACCCGGACTTCATGGGCGGCAAAGCGGCACGGTTTCGGGACATCAATGACCCGGTGGTGCGTACGGAAGTTCTTCGGAGGCTGGGTGGCGCTGTCGTCGCTACCGTGATTCCGCGCACCGCGATGGTCCGCATCACCTGCACCGCAAGCAAGCCGCAACTCGCAGCGGACATCGTCAACCAGGTCATCAACGCGTATCAGCAGCGTTCTTTTGAAACACGATTTGAATCGACGAAGCGCATTTCACAGTGGCTGTCTGGCCAGCTGGACGACCTCCGGCAGCAGGTCGAAACATCCCAGGAACAGTTGATCGATCTACAGAAGCGGTTGGGAGTGCTCGGCCTCGGCTTTGACGCGACCAAGCCGCCGACGACGCAACTGGCCGTTTCGGTCGACGCGCTCAGCACCGCCTCGGTCGGTGCGAAGGTGCAGCGCATCCTGGCGGAATCGCGCTACCGGGTGCTCGCAAACAGCGACCCTGACCTGCTGGAAAGCAACCTCGATGTCGCCGGAGGACAGTCGGAACTGTCCAAGCTCCGTTCGGATGCGGCAGAGACACAGGCGAGCATCGCGGAGTTGAGTATCACCCTGGGCCCGAAGAACCCGAAGATTGTCGCGCTACAGGCGCACCAGCGTGAGATCCAGAGAGAGTTACGCTCCGAAGAGAATCGCCTGCTGACCGAAGCCAAGCAGGCCCTGGTGGCTGCAAAGGCTAACGAAGATCAGACGAGCTCCGCTTTGGAGGAGCAGAAGCAGGAATCCTACCGCCTGCGCGATGACCTGGTGGAATACACGCTGCGGCAGAGGGACTACGAAGCGAACCGCACCCTCTACGAGAGCCTGCTCTCCAAGCTGCGCGCTGCAAGCGTTCAGGCTGGCCTGGATTCACTTGAGATCGATATTGTCGATCAGGCGTTGAAGCCCGCTGCTCCTTCCATTACGCCTCGCTCTACCATCCTTCTGCGGACGCTCCTCATCAGCCTGGTTGCGGGCCTGATGATCGCCTTCACGATGGAGAGCCTGGACACCGGTATTCGCAGCGTCGCCGAGGTGGAACAGATCACCCAACTGCCCTCACTCTCGGTGATCCCGCGGGTGCGACGCCTGAGTTCCGATACCGGGACGATGTCAGTGGCTCAGAACAATATCGGTGTTCTTGCCACTTCGAAATCTCAGTTCTCTGAGGCGTTCCGATCGCTTCGAACCTCACTTCTGTTGGCTACGACCGGTCATCCGCCGAAGGTCATTCTTATCTCAAGCTCCACGCCAGGTGAGGGCAAGACAACCGTTGCCACGAACCTGGCGGCGATCCTGGCTCAGCGCGACACAAAGGTCATCCTGATCGACGGCGATCTCCGCCGGCCCAATGTGCACCACCGATTCGGTTTGAACGGACGTGTGGGCTTGTCGACGGTGCTGTCCGGCGGCAGCACGTTGGAAGACGCGGTGAAGAATGTGCCGGAGGTTCCAAACCTCGACGTGCTCTGCAGCGGTCCGGTACCGCCCTTCCCCACGGAGATGCTGTCTTCTGAGGCGATGCACGATCTGCTGCTGTACTGCTGTTCCATCTACACGCACATTGTGATCGATACGCCGCCGATTTTGTCTGTGACCGATGGCGTGATCCTCGCCCGGCAGGCCGATGCGATCGTGCTTGTGGTGCGTCATGGCAAGAGCAGTCGGAACGCGGTGCGCCGATCACGCGATCTGCTGGTGCGCTCCGGTGCAAACATCACGGGGGTGCTTCTTAATTCTGTCGATATCAACGCACCGGAATACCACGGATACTACGGCTATTCCGGTTATAGCTACTCCAACATCGACTCTGAGTCATGGGAAGCGGGCTCGAATGCCACGCCCGGCGGCGGTCAAGGTAAGGCTCGCGATGGCGGCAATCGTTCCTCTGGTCCCGGTGAACCATCCGGGGCGGAAGGTCACGACGGAGAGGACAGAGCATGAGTTTGACCCGAGTTCTCCGTTTGCTTAAAGCAGCAATACTGGCGGCTTTGTGCCTGGCAATCTGCACTGCGTTTTGCCTGCCGGCAGCCGCGCAATACACCGGTACTGTGCCCACGTCCGCGCCCGGACTCAATGTTCATCTGCCTATCACGACCGATCCCGCAGTCCTGTTTCCACCGCAGCGTGAACTGACGCTGATGCCGGGTGATCTGCTGAAGATCAGCGTCTACGGCGTCGACCCGGAGTACACCGACAGTGAACGTGTCGACCTGGATGGCAGTATTCGCATGAATCTTGGGGGCGTCATCCACGTCGCTGGCCTGTCCGTGAAGGATGCTGAGGCAGCGATGTCGGAGCGATTCGAAAAGGCTGAGATCTTTCACAGCGCTCAGGTTTCCATCGAACTGACGGAAGCGCCGCAGCACTTCGCAACGGTCGTGGGCGAAGTCAAGGGGACCGTCCCGGTTCTGGGTCCCAAGCGCCTGCTGGAAATTGTGGCAGCGAACGGTGGTATTCCTGCGACGGCAAGCACAATCCTCCGGATTGATCGCGTCGGCCAGGCAGAGCCCATCATCGTAGACATCGGCAACGACCCCGCACGAACCATGCAGGCAAACATTCCCATCTTCACCGGTGATGTCATCACGGTGGGTCGAGTTGGGCAGTACTACGTACTGGGTGCGGTCGTGAAGCCGGGTGTGGGACAACTTAGCGGCTCCGTGCCTGTTACAGCCGTGGAAGCGGTAAGCGCCGCTGGTGGTATGACCTTCCCGGCAAAGGGTGATGAGGCTCGATTGATCCGCAACGTGGGTGGGCAACGAACCATCATCAATCTACAGCTTCGGCAGATCCAGGACGGCAAGATTGCCGATGTGGTCCTGCAATCCGATGACATTCTGCTTGTGCCATCGAGCGGTCTGAAAAAGTTCCTTGCAACACAGTCCTCGGGCACCGTGATCGCGCTGGTTGTTGCAATGGCCACGATCCTGCGTTAATCGCTCAGAAACGCTGCTCAGGAAAAAATCGCAACGCTTCAAGATTGCACGTGAGGATACATGGAAGGCGCGCACCGAAGAATACGGCTGGCTTACGTCGTGAGCCATCCCATTCAATATCAGGCGATGCTGCTCCGCCGCATCGCGGCTGATCCTGACATTGATTTGAAGGTGTTCTTTTGTTCCGACTTGTCCCTCCGGAAGTACAAGGATCCCGGCTTTGGCGTCGATGTTGAGTGGGATGTCCCCCTGACCGAGGGATATCGTTCGGTGGTGCTGTCTCGCTGGCGCGATACGGATAAGCTCAGTCCCACGCGGCCCATCTCACGCGGGATGTTCCGTGCTCTGGCCGGCGGTATCGATAGCATGCCATTCGACGCGATGTGGGTTCATGGCTACTCCACGGTGAATAGTCTGCATGCGATCTTTTCGGCAAACGCACTCGGTATCCCTGTGCTGTTGCGCGCTGAATCGTGGCTTGCAGACCGCGATCGCTCCAGCACAAAGCTTGCCCTCAAGCAGCTTTACCTGAGCGGTCTGAAGTTGCTTGTGGACGCTGTTCTGCCCATCGGAACGCGAAACGCCGAATACTGGACGAGTTACTTCGGCTCAGACTTTCCCGCTTTCACCATGCCGTACGCTGTCGATAACGAATACTTTGCCAGTCGCGCAGCATCTTCCACTCTCACCCGCCAGAAATTACAGGCAGAGCTAAGCCTCGATCCGTCGCGCCCCGTCATCCTGTTCGCCAGTAAGCTTCAGGAGCGAAAGCATGCGGACCATCTGCTGGAGGCCTACCTGCGCCTTCGCTCCGAGACGACGCTTACTCCCTACCTGCTTATCGTGGGCGATGGTGAGATGCGCGCGCAACTGCAACAGCGCGCCGAGGCAAGCGGCATGGAAGGCATTCGCTTTCTGGGCTTCCGGAACCAGAGCGAACTGCCGCGCTTCTTCGACCTGAGCACGGTCTTCGTCTTACCGTCCCGGCACGAAGCATGGGGCTTGATCACGAATGAGGCTATGGCTACCGGCCTGCCGGTGATCGTGTCCAGTGATGTGGGCTGCGCTGCGGACCTTTTGCGGGATGGAGAGAATGGCTACGTGTACCCAGTGGGCGATATCGCAAAGCTCCGGGATGCGCTCGCGGCGACCCTTGAACCAGGCAAAAGTGAAAGGATGGGCCAGCGAAGCCGTGACATCCTGTCGCGTTGGAGCTACCGCGAGGATTTGCGTGGACTGAAGGAAGCTCTTCGGTATGTCACCAAGTTGCCCATACAAGGAGCAGCTAAATAGGCCAGTATGCGAATTCTTCATATCATTTCAACGCTGAATCCAGCTGCAGGCGGCCCCATTGAGGGTGTGCGGACCCTGTTCAGCTACGCCGATGAAGGATACATCGGCGAAGCCGTGACGTCAGACCCGCCCGACGCACCGTATCTCCAAAACCTTCCCTATCCGGTACACGCTCTCGGACCCGTCCGCGCCACCTTTGCCTATAACAAGCGACTGCTGCCCTGGCTGCGCGATAACATCCATCGCTTTGACGGCGTCATCGTCAATGGCCTTTGGCAGTACAACGGTCTCGCAGCGATGCTGGCAGTGCGAGGCCGCAAGCCGTACATGGTCTTCTCGCACGGCATGCTGGACCCCTACTTCAAACGCCGCTACCGTCTGAAGCATTTGAAGAAGGTCCTCTATTGGTATCCGGTGGAGTACTGGGTGTTGCGTTCGGCTTATCGCGTGCTGTTTACGACGGACACCGAAGAACGGCTGGCACAGGAGAGCTTCGCATTCTGGAAGTGGCGACCTCAGGTGGTTCCCTACGGTATTCGTGCTCCGCAGACGGACCCCGCGAAGGACATCGCTACTTTTTTGGAGCTTGTGCCACAGGTCCGCGGCAAGCGCTTCCTCATCTACCTGAGCCGCGTCCACCCCAAGAAGGGTTGCGACCTGCTGCTGCAGGCGTTTGCGGATCTCTCAGCGACTGATCCTGATCTGCAACTGGTGATGGCCGGGCCGGACGAGACGGGGTGGGTGCCGGAACTGAACGCAATCGCAGAAAGGGCTGGCTGCGCCGACCGTGTGCACTGGCCAGGCATCCTGCGTGGCCCGGCGAAGTGGGGTGCATTCCGTGCAGCCGAGGCATTCATTCTTCCGTCGCATCAGGAAAATTTCGGTATCGCTGTGGCTGAGGCGCTTGCCGCCGGACTGCCTGTACTGCTGAGCGACAAAGTGAACATCGGCGACATGCTGGCGGACCAGGGCTGCACGCTGATTGAAGCGGACACGCTGGAAGGAACACGCCGGCTGCTGGAACGCTGGATTGCAATGGATCCCGGAGATCGTTTGAAGATGAGCGAGCAGGCGGCAGAGTGCTTCCGCTCGCGCTTTGACATGCTTGAGACTGCGCAGACGATCATGGCTCTCTTTCGGCAGGCGCATCTTGAAGGCAGGGGGCGCTGATGGCTCGCGAAGTGGCCTACGACGCGTCGCAGCACATTGCCGCTGACGGCATCGCGGACCCGTACCTGCGACCGGCTTTCTCACGCAAGAATCGACTCGTCCGCCTGCTGTGGCAATTGGTTTGGCTGACCCTCTACCGCACCTCGCCAAGGCCGCTGCACGCCTGGCGAGTCGCTCTTCTGCGTAGCTTCGGCGCAACCATGGGCCCCCACTGCCACTTCTATCCTGGATCGCGCATCTGGGCTCCGTGGAATCTCCGCTGCGCCGACCAAGTCACGGCGGCGGACGGTGTGGAGATCTACAACCCTGCGCCCATGCACTTCGGTTCGCACTCCATTCTGTCTCAGGGAGCTTACCTTTGTGGGGCCACGCACGATTACAACTCCGCAGCCTTTCCCTTACTCGCGTACGAGATGCGATTCGGCGCGTACTGCTGGATCTGCGCCCGCGCCTCGGTCGGGCCCGGCGTACAGGTGGGCGTAGGTGCCGTGCTCGGGCTCGGTTCGGTTGCGACGCGTTCGCTGGAGCCGTGGACCGTCTATGCGGGTAATCCGGCGGTAGCCCTGAGAGCACGTGTCAACACCAGCGGCATTCCCGTGATGGAAACAGTCCTTGAGGATTCCTTAACGTGATCTCCGTCGTGATCCTCACCAGAAACGAAAGTGCGGACATTGACGGCGCGATTCGCAGCGTGGCGTTCTCAGACGATGTGCACGTTTTCGATTCCCTAAGCACGGATGGCACGCAGGAGATGGCGCGCAGACTTGGCGCGACGGTGCACGAGCGAGTCTTTGACAACTACGCTGCACAGCGTAACGCCTCGTTGACACAGCCGGCCTTCCGGCATCCGTGGCTGCTGATCCTTGACGCTGACGAACGCCCAACGCCTGAACTCGTTGAGGAAATGCAACAAGCAGTTGCAAAGGCGCCCACGGACGTCGATGGGTTTCGCCTTCGCCGGCATGACTACCTTTGGGACACCTGGCTGAAGCACGCTCAGATTACGCCTTTTTACACGCGGCTGGTCAGGCGCGGACGAGCGCGCTACGTGCGCGAGATCAATGAGGTCCTTGAGGTTGATGGTCGCATCATCGAGCTAATCTGCCCCCTGAACCACTACCCGTTTTCAAAGGGCATTGCTCACTGGGTGGCAAAGCATAACGTGTATTCGACGATGGAGGCGCAGCTTCTGGCGAGTGGTGCCGCCACGGTTGACGCATCGCTGCGTATCGCTCTTTTCGCAAAGGACCGCGCGGTGAAGCGAGCAGCGCAAAAGGCACTCTTCTTCCAGCTGCCCATGCGGCCTTTGCTCAAGTGGTTTTACATGATGTTCATTCGCGGGGCGGTACTGGACGGATACGCAGGCTTCACGTATAGCACGCTGTCCAGCTTCTACGAGTACCTGATCGAACTAAAGCGAATCGAGCTCGTTCGCGGAGAACGTTCCACTTTGTAAAGGTGCACGCAATACTCCCACCCAAGTGATAAGGCCTCCCAGAGGAGGCCTTTTCACTTCATCGAAACATTTAGCTGCGAAGCTTTGCGAGCAGATCGGTTGGGTGAACGGGCTTGGCCAGGATCTCGAACTCGTGCCCCTGGGCGCGTGCCTTTTCCAGCAGGTCAGCCGTAGCGGCCTGGCCGCTGAACAGCAGGATCTTGCAGCTGGGCAGCTTGGCACGGACCTTGATGGCGGCCTCGATACCGGTCATGCCGGTCATGATTACGTCTGAGATCAGCATGTTCGGCTGAAACTCGTCCAGGCACTCAACGGCATTTTCGCCGGAGTAAACGGCCCTGGCTTCAAAGCCGGCCTGATTCAGGATGATCGCAAGCGTGTTCGCGATGACCTGTTCATCGTCGGCAACCAGAACGCGCGGTTTTGTGGAGGAAGTCGTCATGTCAGTCTCAGTTCTACTCGACCCTAAACCTCTTTGCAAGTTGTGGAAGTTGCTGTGACAGGAAGGGATGTTAGGCTCAGAGAGCACGATGGGCCTTCTGGCCTCTCGGACCGTCCGCCCAACCTAAGCCCAGGGTTTTCTGATCAGCTTTCCGCCTCAACCAAGGGAGACGGCATGCAGCAGGCAATTATCCGCGCAGAGCGCGTTGAGAAGTACTACGCCCAGCCGAGCGAGAACCGCATCCAGGTCATCTCGCCAACGGACCTGGCCATTGTGCCGGGTGAAATTGTTGCCCTGCTGGGTCCTTCCGGATCCGGTAAATCGACACTGATGCGGATGTTGACGGGACTCTCCATCCCATCCGCCGGTCAGGTCTATTGGCATGAAAAGCCCATTGCCCAAGCCGACATCAATGTTGCCATCGTCTTTCAAAGCTTCGCTCTGTTCCCTTGGCTTACTGTCCTTGAGAATGTTGAAGCGCCGCTGCAGGCGCGCGGCATGGAGTCGGCCGAGCGCCGCAAGCGTGCCCTGAAGATGCTTGACACGGTCGGCCTTGACGGCTTCCAGCACGCCTACCCGAAGGAACTCTCAGGCGGCATGCGGCAACGTGTTGGCTTCGCACGTGCCCTTGTAGTTGAGCCGGAAGTACTCTTCATGGACGAGCCCTTCTCTGCCCTGGATGTGCTTACTGCGGAGAACCTGCGCTCAGAGCTGCTGGAACTGTGGCAGAAGAAGACCATGCCGACGCAGGCGATCTTTATCGTGACGCATAACATTGAAGAAGCCGTTCTGCTGGCTGATCGCATCATCGTGCTTGGCCGCAATCCGGGCCACGTGCGCACCGATTTCCGCGTGGCATTGCAGCATCCGCGTGATCGCAAGGCTGCCGCATTCACGCAGCTGGTGGACTACATCTACAAGGTATTGACCCAGCCCGAGGCGCAGCCCCCCGCGCTGCCGCGCACCGCCGACGGCAAACGCGTCCGGGATCAACGCCTGATGAGCTACCAAATGCTGCCGCACGCACGACCGGGCGGTATTGCAGGTCTGCTGGAGCTGATGGTCGATCATGGCGGCAAGGCGGATATCTATCGCCTTGCGGATGACCTTGCGTTTGAAGTCGACGATCTTCTGCCCATCGTGGATGCGTCCTCGCTGCTTGGCTTTCTACAGGTCACCGAGGGCGACGCCGACCTGACGCCCATCGGCGCCGAGTTCGCGAACGCCGAGATCCTCCGTCAGAAAGAGATCTTCCGGGAAGCCGCAGTGAAGAACGTTCTACTGCTGCGGCAGATCATGCGAGCGCTGGAAGCGAAGAGCGACGGCACCGTTCCGGAAGAGTTCTTTCACGACATGCTGGATGAACAGTTCAGCGAGGAAGAGACACTGCGTCAATTGGAGACGGCCATCAACTGGGGCCGGTACGCTGAGCTGTTCGACTTTGACGCACAGCGCCGACGCTTCACGCTGGCACAGAACCAGTCTGCGGAGTCCGCGACGGAAGTCGCCGGATGAAGAACCTGCCGGACAGCTTCGGCAGTTTACGCACGCGCCGCGAACTGGGCATCCCGCAAACACTCGCGCGGTCACAGGCGGTACAGCGCAGCTGGCCTTTCTTTCTCGATCTCGTCGTGGCATGCATCGGCCTTGCCATCTTCTACGGCGTCGTGCAGATCGCGCGTTTGTGGCTGGGCCAGCCACAGCCGAACGTCGTGCTCAGCCTGTCGCCGCACGCGCTGCCTCGCTACGCCTTCTACTCCATCGTCCGCATGGGGCTGGCGTACATCCTGAGCCTGATTTTCGCAGTCGGTTACGGGTATATTGCCGCGTACAGCCGTCGACTGGAAGCGCTCATGATCGCCGCGCTGGACATCCTCCAATCCATCCCGGTATTGAGCTTCCTGCCCGGCGTCATGCTGGCGATGGTCGCGCTCTTTCGTACTCGGCAGTTGGGACTGGAGCTGGGCTGCATCATCCTGATCTTCACCGGCCAGGTGTGGAACATGGCCTTCTCGTTCTACTCCTCGCTGAAGAGCCTGCCACGCGAGTTAACGGAAGCATCCGCCATCTATGGCTTCAGCCGGTGGCAGCGCCTGCTGCAGCTTGAGCTGCCGTACGCCGCAATCGGTCTGATCTGGAACAGCATGGTCTCCGTTGCCGGTGGCTGGTTCTTCCTGATGGCATGCGAAATGTTCGTGCTCGGCTCACGCGACTTCCGTCTTCCCGGCCTGGGCAGCTATCTGCAGACCGCAGCAAGCGAGGGCAATACCACCGCGATCCTGTGGGGCCTGCTGACGATGATCCTGATCATCGTAGCCACTGACCAGTTGCTGTGGCGGCCAGTGATCGCGTGGAGCGACCGCTTCAAGTTCGAGCAGGTTGAGAGTTCGCGTCGCGTCCGTTCGCCTCTTCTGTCCATGCTGCAGCAATCCAATTTTGTGCGGCGGCTTGGACACCTGACGCTGGAGCCACTGACAGAGCGGCTCTACCGCCGAGAGGCGAAACGTCGTTCAACGCATCCGCAGTACGACGAGGCAGGCAGGCGAGCACCCTCCACCGTAGTACGCACAGTTGCCATTGCCGCCATCTTTGTGATGGTTGGATACGCGGCTATTCGAGCGTTGCACCTGCTGCGTGGAATCGATCAGCATGAGGTGCTGCAGATCTTTGGCGGCGCCGGCATGACCCTGATGCGGGTTGTCATCGCCCTGCTGCTGGCTACGCTTTGGACGGTGCCGGCTGGTGTGGCCATCGGCTTTCACCCGCGACTGGCGCGCATCGCGCAGCCTCTGGCGCAGATTGCGGCAAGTGTCCCGGCGACCGCGCTCTTCCCTGTCCTGCTGCTCTTGCTGTTGAAGAGCGGCGCCGGCATGGGCACAGGTGCTGTCCTGCTGATGCTGCTGGGCACGCAGTGGTACATCCTCTTCAATGTTATTGCGGGCGCCATGGCGATCCCGAACGACCTGAAGGAAGTGGCGCGCCTCTTCCATTTCGGCACCGTGCAGCGCTGGCGCACCGTTATCCTGCCGGGCATCTTCCCCTACCTTCTGACAGGGTTGATTACGGCCAGCGGCGGTGCTTGGAATGCCAGCATCATCGCCGAATACTTCCGCCTGAAGAGCAACACGCTGACCACCTTCGGCCTCGGCGAACAGATCAGCGCAGCCACGGATGCCGGACGTTTCGCAGTGTTGCTGCTGGCCACAATTGTGATGGCGCTGATGGTAGTGACGATTAACCGGCTGGTGTGGCGCCCGCTCTTCCGCATTGCGGAGAGCAAGTACAAGCTGGGCGCTTAGAAGGGATCCGCGTGATGGTTGTCACCCCGTGCGGGCCTTTCTGAGTTCTTGTCATCCTGAGCGGAACGTGGGCAGCGTGGTGAAGTCGAAGGACCCGCACTCCGATGGCAGTCAAAAAATGTAAGCGGAGGACGAAGCGCCCTCAGTTTATATTTCGCGTGAAGTCAACTGAATGCTGGTCCTTCGACGCCGCTTCGCTCCGCTCAGGACGACAAGGCCTTCAAGGTTCAGCGCTTCCTGCGAAACGCGAAGATCACCGCCAGCACTGGCGGCGCGATTAATGCACCCCATGGCGGCAGCAGGATACCACCGACGATCGGGCCAAGCATGGCAGCCCACCACGGCACCAGCGCCGTCCGTTTCAGCAGCATGGGCTGCACGATGAGTCCGTCAACGATGGCAATGAAGGCGTAGAGGCCGAGAGTCCACCATAGCTTGTCGAAGTCCGAATCGGTAGATGCCAGCGCCGCCGCGACGGCAGGGCCACAGACGCTGATCGCCATGCCGATGCCCGGCACGAACTGGCAAACGGCGCCTACGATGGCCCACAGTGGCGCCCACGGCACATGGATAAAGTAGAGCCCCACAAACCACATCGCGCCGACGCACAGTGCATCGAGCGTTGTGGCGCGCCACCAACCCATCAGAGCGCCACCTGCCGTGCGCAGGTGATCGCCGCTGCGTGACGAAACTGGCGTTGCTGCCATGGAAATCCGCGCGTCGTTTGTGCGTTCGGGCGTCGTACGCTCGCCATTCATTGGATAACTCCCGCCGCGCCGCAGAAACATACAACGCGCACTTGTTGGATGCATCAGACCGAAACGATACACAGCAAAACACGGTAAAGGTGCTGCGATGCAGTGCGACCCAGCTGTGCAGACCGGAGTAACAACGAACATGGCAGTGATGATGCAGGGCTTTTACTGGGATTGTGCCAAGGATGAAGACAAGCTGGGCGAGTGGTGGAACTATGTCGCGGGTGAAATTCCCAAGCTTGGCAAGCAGGGTGTCGGATTCGATTCCATCTGGCTTCCCCCGATCAGCAAGGGCGCTGACAAGGGAACTATGGGCTATGACCCCTATGACTATTTCGACCTGGGCGACTTCGAGCAGAAGGGTCAATTAAAGACCAGCTTCGGCAATCGCGCTGAGTTGGAAAAGCTGATCGGCATCATTCACGAGAATGGCATGGGCGCCATCGCGGACATGGTCATTAATCACAACAGCGGCGCCGATGCGGAAGAAGAGAACCCTCTTGACGGCGAGAAGCGCTGGACTAAGTTCACGCCCGCCAGCGGAAAATTTGCTCGTAACTGGGACTGCTTTCACCCGTCGCGTTACGAGAAGGTCATGATGGAAGGCGAGCAGTTCGCCGGCTTCCCCCATCTCTGCCATCGCAACCCCAAGGTCTACGGCGCAATGTATGACTATGCCCGCATGATTATTGAGGATCTCGACTTCGACGGATTCCGTTTTGATTTCGTAAAGGGCTTTGGCGCGTGGATGATTGGCCTGCTGGCCAAGTACGAATATCAGAAGAAAAACAATCCTAATTTCTCCCCGTTTGTCGTGGGCGAGTACTGGAGCGGACCGGAAGACATTGGCGACTGGCTGGATTCGGTAAGTAAACTAACCGATTCGCAGATCGCAGCATTTGATTTTCCGCTGCGCTACAAGCTGAAGGATGTCTGCGACACGCCGAATTACGATCTGCGGAACCTGACCGACGGTAACTCCGTCTCTGCAGCGCGGCCCTTCAATGCGGTGACGTTTACCGAAAACCACGACATGGGTGGTAACGAAGTCGTGAATGACAAGATGCTCGGATACTCGTTCATCCTGACGCAGGACGGTTACCCCTGCGTCTTCTGGAAGGACTATTACAACTTCGGCCTGGCGCGACCAGGTACTCCCAACGGTATCGATGCGCTGGTAAAGGCGCACCATGAGCACGCCGGTGGCGAAAGCTGCATCCTGCACGCCGATCCGGATCTCTACATCTCGCAGCGCGGCGGCAACGAGGGACAGAGCGGCCTGATCTATGTCCTGAACAACCTTGGCAACCAGTGGAGCGGCACCACCGTGACCACCAAGTGGCCTAATACCCGCTTTGTCCCCGTCGCATGGGATGGTAAGGACGAGGCACACCCCGACGAACGCGGCACAGACGCCGAGGGCAAGGGTGAGTTCCCTGCTCCGCCCCGCGGCTACTGCGTCTATGCGCCGGTGTTTGAATAACCAATAGCGCAATTCGTAATTGTGAGGCCCGCGGCAAATCCTGCTGTGGGCCTCTTCTTTTGCCAGGTGCTCGTATCTGCTCGCACCTACGCACGCGGAGACGCAAGGCCTTCGAACAGACCGGCAAGGGGCAGATACACTGGACCTATGCGTCTTCGCGCCCAATTTCTGCTGTCGGCCTTCGCGCCCGAGCACTTCCCTTCCACGGTCAAGACCGGCGGTGTCCCCGAGATCGCCTTCCTTGGTCGATCCAACGTCGGCAAATCGAGCCTGATCAATGCGCTGCTGGGCGAAGGTCAGGCACGCGTCTCATCCACGCCGGGCCGTACACGTTCCATCAACTTTTTCGCAATGCATGAGGTGCTCAACTCCGGCACCATGCGCCCCATGCCGGCACTGATCCTTGCCGATCTGCCGGGTTATGGCTATGCGAAGATCTCAAAGTCCATCTCGTCCGAATGGTCGAGCTTCGTGGATCCTTACCTTGCGGACCGGGAGACTCTTGCGTTGAGCTGCTGCCTGGTGGATACCAACATCCCGCCGCAGGAGAGCGACGCACAGATGATCAGGTACATGCAGCTGCATCGTCAGCCGTTCGTGGTCGTCGGCACCAAGAGCGACAAGCTCTCGAACAACACACTTGCCAACTCCCTTGCAACGTTAAAGCGTGAGCACGGTGTGGGAGAGATCATTGCCGTCGCTGCGAAAGAAGGCAAGAACGGCCGCGGCATGAAGGAACTCTGGGCCCGCATCGAAGCCGCCCGCGTCGGCACCCCGGACGAGGACTAGTGAACTCGGTGGCCCGTTCTTCGCACCCAATACGGGCGGCTGAGGGCTCGCGGGAAGAGGGTCGGCGCGGCGCGCAGCCATTGCTGCCGAATCGCGGACATCGGTGCATCGCCTGCTGCGAGAGCGAGTAAGGATGCGTCCTTCGCACGGCGTTCGATCTGCGTGCTCGAAACGTCCTCTGCGAGCTCCCAATCGCGTTCCACTTCCCTCACCCGTTCCGCAAGGTCGACTTCGCCAGCTTCAGCCAGGCCATCTCCAACGAGTCGCTCAGCACCCCAGTGCTTCAACGTGGAGATCGATAGCTCTTCGGATCCCGAGAGTTTTCGCGTAGCCGCGACCGCATGCGGCAGCACACCTCGTTCGACCGACTCAGTGAGCCACTGTTCCACCGAACCACCCAGTGCAACCGTGATCGCACGCCCTTGGCGCACCTCATTCTTCAGCGCGCGCAGAGCTTCGTCGAGTGTCGTAACGGTGAAGGTAGCGCAGCCTTCGCGGGATGCCTCGCGCAGGCGGGCCGGTTCGTCTTCGAGGAAAAGAGTGGCGGCGCCTGCAGCCAGCGCTGCCAGCGCGAGCGCTCGGCCTGTGTCGTTGAGACCGATGCAAAGCAACAGCGCGCCAGCCCAGGCTGGCCGGTGCAGACGCAGTGCAGTGAAGAGTCGAAGCGTCTCAGCCTGAGAAGCAGCCAAGACGGCCTACCAGGTGGTGTACAGCGAGCCGTCCGTGGACAACTGCTGCGCACCGCTATGCACGTCATTAATGCCGGTGGCCGTCTCATCGACGTTCTGGTATTGGTCGGAGCGATCGCCCGTCCATGTGTCCGTACGGTGCGTCATGGGGTCCATGGGCATCGTCTTCAGATAGCCCGAGGTCACCAGTTCGTCCAGCGACTGCGGCGCCTTCTGCTTGTCCACGGTGTAACTGTCGATGGCCTGCCGCATGACATGCAGATCTTCGCGAAGCACAGCCTCGCGCGCTACCTTCAGGTGATGTGTGAATGCCGGAATTGCCATGGCAGCAAGTACGCCGATGATCATCATCACGACGATCAGTTCCAGCATCGTAAAGCCGCTCTCATTGCCGGAAAACGGGGTCGCAGGCCTCTGCGTGAGCGTGCGCCGGGATGTATTGTTGGTCGTCATCGCCCCTACCATTCCGAGTACTTCGTGCCATCCAGCGCGGTGCCCTGGCTTTTGGAATGAACGTCAAAGACGTTTTGACCACCCCAACTCGTACTGTCTGCATCATCCTGCATGGCACGCAGCTGCCACTCTGTGCTGTTGGTCATGGGGTCACGCGGGATGCGGCGGAGGAAGCGCACTTTCTTCTCCTGCACATCCACGCCGTCCACAAGCGAGCTCAGGTCCGGCGGGTAGTTAAAGCTGTCCACCTTGGTCTGAAAGGCGCCGCGTTCTGCCGCGTCCTTGTAACGGTCGATGGCGCCGCGCATCTCCCAAAGTGCGGCACGCAATTCGCGCTCCTTAGCCCGCTTCACCTGCCAGCGTGTGACGGGCACTGCCGCTGTCGCAAGGATGGCGATGATGCTCACCACTACGACCAGCTCAACGAGGGTGACACCAGACTGGGTGCTTTCCATTCGCGAAGCTGAGGTGGGCACCCGATTCTGTGCTGCTGCGCGGAATCTCAGCCAAAGGAACATGAAGTGACCCTCTTAGCGGATGTGCACGGTAGCGGCGCCGCCAACGGCAGGCATATTCGTTTGCTTGCTGTCCTTCGCGCCCACCTTCACCAGCGACACCTGCGAGTCACCCGTAGCAGTCGCCTTGAACGTGAGCACGCAGACGGAGCCCTGGCCATCGACGCCACGCACTGCAGGTGGACGCGAAATGGAGATGGTCACCATACCGTTGCCCTCATCACGATGGACAATTGCAACCGACTGGCCGTCACGACCGAGGAACTCACCGGAGTCTACGTTGACCAGCGACAGCAGTGCCGGGTTGAACTGCACCTGCAGCGGCACGGAGTACATGTCCTTGGCTCCGCTGGCGGTCACCGCCATCTGGAAGGTGGCGCCCACGGCCTGCGTGGCTTGTGGCGGCGTAATGCTGAAGTTGACCGGCGCACCGGCAGCCGGGATGGCCTGCGCGGCGGCCGCGGCAGCATTGTTTGGCGAACCACTGGCCGCAAGAGCCTGCATGGCTCGCTGCGATGCCGGCGAGTTCTCATTCCCCACTTGACCGATCATCGCGGATGCAGCCTGCGCAGCAGAGAGCTGAGAACTCCCAGGAGCAGCGACATTGCCGAGGCCGCGCTGCTGCTGGAAAGCGCCGGTTGAGGTACTGGCGGAAGTATCGGTTGCCAGTACTTCGGACATCGCGTCGTGGCGCAGCTCAATGCTCTGCCCCGTGCCCGTATCGATGGCGCGGGTGTTCATGCGGGTCACCAGCGGCTCGCGCACGATGTGCGGAATCAACAGGAAGACGACCTCATCCTGCGTTCGATCACGGCTGTTGGAAGAGAACAACCGCTTGAGTCCGGGAATGCTCGCAAGACCAGGCGTGCCGGAGATGGAGTCCGACTCTGACCGTGTCAGGATGCCGGCCAGGATGCTCGGCTCGCCTTCCTTCAGCTGGATGGTCTGCTCTACCTTGCGCTGCGCAATGATGGGTTCCGTAACGCCCGAGATGGTGACATTGCCGTTCTGGCTTGAGATCTCAAGCACCATCTTCAACGTGATCTCGCGGTCCTGGTGCACTGTTGGCGTCATGTCGATGTTCACACCGACGTCAAGGTATTGGAACTGCGTATTGACCAACGACGAGACAACCGACGTTGAGGCGCCGGACGAGTACGATCCGGTCGCCACCGGGATACGCTGGCCGATCTTTAGCTGGGCGCGCTGGCCGTCGGTCGCGCGAATGCGCGGATTCTGCAACACGCGTGTGTCGTTATCCGTCAGCAGCGCATTGACCGTGGCGGTTCCCAATGACACGGCAAAGTTCGCGCCAGTAAGGTGCGCGAGCGTGTTCAGCGTGGGAGACGTCGTGGTGCTGGTCGTGCTGGTGGTTGTGGTGCTGGTCGAAGACGATGTGGTGGAGTTCGCGACCTGCGGCGTGATGGAGAAACTCTGCGGCAGGGTCACACCCAGGTTGCGCGCACGGTCACGATTCACTTCCAGCACGGCGACGTCGACTACGACTTCACTGTGGGGACGATCCAGATTATTCAGAAGCTCCTGCGTCAGCATCAGTTGGTCCGGCGTCGCGCGCATCACGATGGCGTTCTGGCTGGGCACAAGAAAGATCTTGACGTTCTGATCGAGCACGTTACGGAGCGCCGTCAGCAGTTCGTTCTGGTCGGCCTGTGTGGCTGCGTTGGACAGATAAAACGTCTGCACTGCAACGGACGCCAGATCGTTGCGCTTGGTCTGCGTGTTCTGCGCAACAAAGATAGTGTTCGCCGTCACCGGCTTGTAAAAGGTACCTGCCTGCGTGCCCAGAATACGCAATGCGTCCGAAAGCGAAACATTATTCAGATCGAGCGCGATCCGGCGCGAAGTATAGTCCGGATCGAAGATCACGTTCAGGCCGGCTTCCTTGCCGATCGCCTGGTACAGGACCTTGGTGTCTTCCACCATGTGCAGCGTCAGAGGATTGCTGGAAACAGGCTTGAGCTTCAGCGGTTCGGAGATGGAAGCCAGTTCCGGGGCAGGGCCGGCAGGAACCGGCAGGTCGAGGCTGCTGGTCGGCGCATCCGACAGCTGCCGCTCCGTGACGGTGATCTCCTGCTGCGCGGACTGGTTGCCGCCGTCGATGGCCAAAGCGCGTTCGAACTCGGTCAGCGCGCCGCGCATGTCGCCACTCTGCCGCAGAACCCGACCGCGATCGACGTGGGCAGCAGCCGCGGAAAAGCGGGCCCGTTCAAAATGTGTCTTGTAGCGAAGGTCGGCCGGCTTAAGCAGGTGGGCCTGGCGATAGGCCTCGAACGCCGCATCCCAGTCTTCCCGAACTTCAGCATCGGCACCGCGCTTGGACCAGGCGTTAGCGGACTGTGTATGGCCCGCAGGGACGCTCACAGCCGCCAGTGACAGCACAAGGATTGCGGTTACGCCCGAGCGGAGAAGGCCGCGAGGCAAACCATGGCAAAGGCTGCGTCCGTGCCCCTGGATCTCGCCGCCGTTTCCCATTTTTTGCATCTTCAACTTCCGCGTCCGCCTTCCAGGTGATCCCTGCTTCCCATTGGACGGGCGTGAGCGCAAAGCGCTCACAACAAACCCGGGGGAGGCTCGATACTGCCTGTTTTCGTGTGTCGAGTGTACCATCGCGGGCGCAACAGACGGTGCGTCCGCAAGGCCCGTGCTAGCATCTGAAATCTTATGGCACACAGTCCCACGGCGACGCAGCAGAACCCTTCAAAGAAGCCGAAGGAGCGCGACGCCGTTGCAGTCGGCACCCGCGACGCCGCGTACAACCGGCAGGCCGGGCATAACTACTTCCTGACCGATCGTTGGGAGTGCGGCGTTGCGCTGCGCGGCACAGAGGTCAAAAGCATCCGGGAAGGCAAGGCAAATCTGCGCGATGCCTACGGCCTGGTCAAGGACGGCGAGGCGTTCCTTCTCAATGCGCACATCGGCGCCTTCTCCCATGGCAACACCATGAATCATGAGGAGACACGGACACGGAAGTTGCTGCTGCATAAGGAAGAGTTGCGGCGGTTGTCCGTCAAGACGAAGGAGAAGGGCTACACGCTCATCCCCACGCGGCTGTACTTCAAGAACGGTCGCGTGAAGTGCGAGCTGGCATTGGCCAAGGGTAAGCAGGACTGGGACAAGCGCGAAACCGAACGCAAGCACGAGGCGGACAAGGAAGCCAAGTCTGCCATTGCGCGCAGTCAGCGCCGCTAGCCAAATTTCTGACAACCCATAGGGCCTGCGACCCCGCTATTCCGGCCCTCGGATCGGCATACACTTGGAAGCTGTATGAGTACACAGCTTCTTTTCGCGGATGCAGATTCGTTTGTCACGCCCCTGCTCACCGTCTTTGCAGTTGATATTGCCTCGGGTACAGACGCCAACCCGCTTCCGACTCTGCTGACCACCTCGGACGTCTTGAGCGACGCAGCCAGCACGGTGCTCGCATCCGGCGAGTTCAAAGCCGCCCGGGGAGAGACATTGCTGCTGCACCGTCCGGAAGGCCTCAAGGCTGATCGCCTGCTGATCGTTGGCCTGGGTAACGTGAAGAAACTTTCACCCGACGAGTTGCGAATAGGCTCCGGCACTGCGGTTCGTTTCGCGAAATCAAAATCAATCCGCAGCGTCGCCATTCTCTTCCCGGAAGACCGCGCGCTCTCCGATGAGCACCTGGAGAGCCTGGACTGTATGCCGTCGGCGCGTTCGCTGGTTGAGGGCGCGCTCCTGGCCGACTTTGACCCCGACACCTACCGCAGCGACCGCAAGGATCGCAGCATGGAAGGCATCACAATCCTTGCTCCGGCGCAACAGAAGGTGACGCAGGACGAGATCCGCGAAGGCCACACCGAAGGCATGATTTTCGCTGCGGCGCAGAACTTCACGCGATCGCTGGTCAACGAACCTGGCAACGTACTGACGCCGACCGAGCTCGGGAAGCGCACAGCCACGATGTGCCGGGCAGCCGGCCTATCCTGTGAGGTCCACAGCACTGCCAAACTTAAAGAACTCGGCATGGGCGCATTCCTCGGTGTTGCCCAAGGTTCGGCGGAGCCGCCGGCACTCATCGTGATGCGGTACACACCTGCGCAGCCAGCGCCCGGCGGCAAGATCGCCGCACTAGTCGGCAAGGGCATCACGTTCGACACAGGCGGCATCTCCATCAAACCGGCTGACGGCATGGACAAGATGAAGTACGACATGGCCGGCGCCGGAGCCATGATCGGCGCCATGCAGGCCATCGCAGCCCTCAAGCCGAGGATTGAAGTCATCAGCGTAATTTGCTCGGCTGAGAACATGCCAAGCGGCACGGCGTACAAGCCTGGCGACGTTCTGACCGCAATGTCCGGCAAGACCATCGAAATCATGAACACCGATGCCGAGGGCAGGCTAGTGTTGGCCGACGGTCTGCACTACGCCAAGACGCTTGGCGCGACTCATCTGATCGACGCCGCTACGCTCACGGGCGCCGTGGTGGTTGCGCTGGGCAAGCTGAACTCGGGACTCTTCTCGAACGATGAGGAGACATGCGCTCACTTTCACCAGGCCGCACGTACCGCCGGGGAACACTTCTGGCGAATGCCCTGCACGGATGACTATCGCGAACTCATCAAGAGCAGTATTGCGGACATCATGAACACCGGCAGGGATCGCTGGGGCGGAAGCATCACTGCAGCCATGTTCCTGAAAGAGTTCGTGGGAGAGACCCCGTGGGTTCACCTCGACATCGCCGGCCAGGCGTGGATCGACGAGCATCACACCGAAATTGCGAAAGGCCCGAGCGGCGTCGCCGTGCGTTCCATCGTGGAATGGGTAAGAGCGCTGGCTGCATGACGCTCTCCGACTCCACCATCCTCGTCGTCGATGATGAGCCCGTCCTGCGGCTGACCTTCTCCCTTGTGTTGCAGCAAACGGGCGCGACCGTGCACGTCGCGGAACACGGCCTGGACGCCCTCCTGGTGCTGGAGCGAGAGCGCATCGACGTGATCCTGAGCGATAAGCAGATGCCCCATATGGACGGCCTGACACTGATCCAGACCCTGCGTGAGCGAGGTATCACCGCTCCCGTGGTCTTTTTCGTGAACGGCGTTGCATCGGAGAATCCCGCGGAGATGGAACGCCTCGGCGTCACAGAGATGATCACCAAACCGCTGCACCCCGCCGAACTGGTGAAAGTGCTGACCCGGGTGGTCGCAAACATCCCCTCAGACACACAAGCTGCATAACGCGTTACTTGTCAGATCTTCCGTGCGCTTCTCGCCGTATCCCGGACCCTGGCTTGATGAACTTCGCAACAGAAGCTTGCACCCCCTACATGGAAACCGGAACGGCAATTCCCAACCAACCCAACACGCGCTCTAACTCACGGTAGGCCACGGCCGCGGTAGCCAGCAGCAGCTTCTTCCGCGACTCATCGGTCTCGTTCAGCACATGATTTCGGTGGTAGAAGTTGTTGAACTCCTGCGCAAGTTGGAAGGCATAGCGAGCAACTATGGCAGGCTCTGCTGCTGCAATCGCCTGTTCGATGACGGTTGTTACACGCGATGCGATCAACCACATCGCCCACAGACTGTCGCCCACATCGCCGGTGAAGTAAGGTGCCAGGTCGATGCCCTGCAGACCAGCAAGTGCATCGTCATGCGACACGCCGGACTTGCGCAGAATATTCGCGGCACGCACCGCCGAGTACTGCACATACGGACCAGTCTCGCCTTCGAACGACAGTGCCTCGCGGAAGTCAAAAGCAATAAGCGTATTGCGCGTGAACTTCAGCATGAAGTAACGCAGAGCACCGATCGCGATCTTCTCCGCGGCGTCCCGCCGCAGCTCTTCCGCGTCTTCAGGATGCCGTGCATCGACCTCAGCCCGGGCGGCCGCGATCAGGCGATCCAACAGGTCGTCGGCCTTTACGCCGAAGCCCTTACGTCCACTGACTTCGATGTAGGGCCGCTGCTTGTCTTCATCGGATAGGACGTAGCCCAGTTCTTCGGCGCAACGAGGCGTCAGCGCAACGAAGGCGTAGTTCACATGCGTGTAGTGCTCCGCTGCGTCGATGTAGCCCATCGCGCGAAGCGACTCTACAACGTTTGCCTGCGGGTCATTTTGCCGGGAGTCGATGACGTTGTAGATGGCCGTCGCCTGGCCGAAGTGCGGATGCTTCTCTTCGCCATCCATCGTGCTGATCCAGCAGGGGTGCGTCTCGTATTCGCGGAAGACCTTGTAGCCAAAATCCCGGCCCGGGAGCAGGCCGAACTTCCAAAGGTGATAGGCGATGTCCTTCCCGACATACGTCACCGTTCCGTTGGATCGAACAATGACCTTCGCATCCTCGTCAGTCGCGCCCGCTTCCATGGTGTCGGCATTTGGACGCCGCATGACCCAGCACCCCTTGTTCTTACCCGCAGTCTCTTCGTACAACACACCGCGCTCAATCATCAGTGCGCGTGCAGCATCCCAGAAGTGGCCGTGCAGAATCTCACTTTCGCGCGGCAGGAAATCGTACTCGATGCCGAGCCGCTCCATCGTCTCAAGGTGGCGCTCGAGCACCGCCGTGGCAACAAGATCGGCAACGCGAGAGACTTCGTTGTGCCCTACTTCAAGCTCATGCAGCGTGTCGAGGCGAAGCTTCTTGCGCGCTTCCTTCTGTGCCGGATCGCTGTCATACCACTGCGACACGCGGGCATACAGATCCCACATGTAGTAATCGACCCGCTCGCCGCGCGCGATCAGGCCGCCGATAAGTTCATCGACCTGCTCCGGCGTCTTGCCTTCCAGATGCAGCAGCGCAACCACCACATCGGCAACCTGCACGCCGGTGTTATCGATGTAGTTCTGCACCACGACGGGATAGCCGGACTTGTACTCGTCCTTCTTCAACAGGCGTGCGAAGGTGTCGCCAAGGATAGCGTTGCGGAGATGGCCCACGTGTGCGGCCTTGTTCGGATTGATGCTCGTGTGCTCAATGAGCCGCAGACCCTTGCCGCCGATATCCGCGTGTTCCCCGTTCGCGATACGCTTCGCCGCTGCCGCACGGTCAAGCTTGATGTTGAGGTAGCCGGCGCCCGCGACTTCGATGGCTGCTACACCGTCCATGCCACTGAGTTCCGCAGCAAGCTCTGCCGCGATCATCTTCGGAGCCTTGCGCAGCCGCTTCGCCAGTTCAAACGCAACGGGCGTCGCAATCTCGCCAAGCGCAATGGTCGGCGGCTGCTCCGTCGCGATGTTCGCGCCGGTGATGTCGTACTTATCCTTCAACACCTGCTCGATCTTGCTGAGCAGCGCCTGCTTCTGTGTGCGGTACATAGGAATCTCGCGATGTTTCGGAACTTAGTGCGTTCTGTGAATCTTAATGAGTTTCGGGAATTTCCAGTTCGACAGGAACGGCAGCTAACTCCTGCGCCAGCGGCTTGCTCATCGCACCGCGCGATGCGCGATGCACCAGGAAGCCGATACCACCAACCGCCGTAATGGCAAACCAGATCAGTACGTGAACCAGCACCGCATACAGCGCCGCATCGTCTGCCATGGCGCCCTGCGACTGCATGGCAAGCTTAGCCGATCCTTCGAAAGGACCGATGCCGCCGGGCGCGCTCGGCAACATGAAGGACAGGTTGCTGAGCGATGCTGCGAGCCATGGCCCCCGTACGCCGGAGGCGATGCCGACCATCTTCGCAGCGGAGACGAAGACAACACCCTCGCAGCACCACACGGCCGCAGTGATGACGACCAACAAGACGCGTCCCGCGAAAGTCAGGTGAGCCACCGCGCCAAATAGCAGCCGTGCCCACTCCCCGATCTTTTCCGTGCGGGGATGCTGACCGAACCGCGTAATCAATCGGTTCGTAAGCCGTTGCAGCAGATTCGTTCCGAACAGCAGTGCTCCAAGGCCAAGGGCAGCAAGGATCAACAGGACGATCGCCAGGTGTTGCACGCCCAGGCTGTGCCCGTGGATCATCTGTCGCGGAAAGCGCGAATCCGCCCCCTGCAACTCAATCACAAAGAAAGTGAAGAGCATAAAGATGTCGAGCAGACGCTCCAGAAGTACGGTGCTGAGAACCGTGGACGAGGGTGCGTTCACATCTGGCGCGTAGGCAAAGATCCGCATGAAGTCGCCAATGCGGAAGGGCAGAATGTTGTTAGCAGCCAGGCTGGTTAGCAGCACGCGAACGCAGGCGACATAGGAGGCCTTGACCGGACGCAGCATGTACCACCAGCGATAGCCGCGCAGGCCGTAGTCGCAGGCAATGAAAACAAGGAAGACCATGATCCAAACGGGATGCGACAACCGCATCGCACGCAGCCGGTCGACCTTTAGATCACGAAGCACGCGCCAAAGGAAGTACGCGGAGATGGCAAACCCGGGGATGAGTTTCCAGTACTTCCGTACGTTGCTGCTTTTCTCTTCTTGACTCAAGCGGCGTTCCTTCCGGCTGCGTTCCCAAGGGCCGCAGGCGGGCCGGAGTGTTTGGGGGACATCCCTATGATTATACGGAGCAAGAGCCTGCCGGACCGCCATTGCGACCCAGCAACACAACTCAACGGCCCGTGGCACGTCTGTACCTGTACGTTGGCTTATAGTGTTCGAGGCCGGTTGAAGCAAACCCAAGAGAGTCCATGGCAACCATCACACTTCTATCCGAGGTGAACCGACAAAAGCGGGGCCGTGCCACGAAGGACATTCCCTCTGCGCGGCCACAGGTAGCGTGGATCCTCCTGTGCTGGGCGCTCGCGTTTGCGCTGCTCGGCTACCATCCGTTCGCGGAAGATGGCGGCATCTATGCGACCGGCGTCACCCTGCGGCTGCATCCGGAATTATTCCCCACAGAACGCAATCTTCCACATTCCTTCGCCATCGCGCACACTTCGCAGAGCCTGTTCGTTCCAGCTCTGGCAGGCCTGATCCGCGTGCTGAATCTGCCGCAGGACTGGGCAATGCTGCTGATATTTGCTGTATCACTCCTCGCGACATTGCTTGCGGCCGGGTCGTTAGCGCGCGTACTCTTCCCTTCTGTACGGTCGCAGCGATGGGCGGTGCTGCTGTTAGCGGTGGCCCTTGGTCTGCCCGTCGCAGGCACCTCTCTGTATCTTGCCGATCCCTACCTGACGGCGCGCTCGTTATGGACACCCCTGGTGCTCTACGGGTTGTCTCTGCTGCTCCGCTCCAGGCGCTGGTCCGCACTGCTATGCCTTGCGGTCGCCGCACCACTGCATCCGCTGATGACGGTATGGGCTGCGCTGCTGTTTGCTGCGGTCATCGCGCGCCGGTCGGCTCGCCCTGCGTTGGGAATAGTGGGACTGGCTGCGTTTGCGCTGATGGCGATGGCCGCCGTGCAGGTTCTCGCACCGGCTGATCCCACAGCCGTTCGCGCGGCATCGCTCAGCCGTGGCTACTGGTTCCTTGCCCGTTGGGAGTGGTACGAGTTGGTAGGCCTGATTGCCGCTCCGGTATTGCTGGTCTACTTCGCGCGCCCAAGCGCCATGCACAGTCCAAATGCATCATCCTCAAGAGACTTGGCGTTTGCCACTGCGGCAGTCGCGGGCATCGCTGCCGCTGGTTCCATACTGCTCATCCATCCGGGTAATACGAGCCTGCTGTTGGCGCGTATGCAGCCGCTGCGTCTGCTGCACCCGGTCTACCTCGTCTTCGTGATCCTTGCCGGAGGCTTGCTCGGCGACCTGTCACGGCGCTTGCGCTGGATGCCGGCGATCGCCTGCCTGGTCACGGCTGCGGGCCTGTTATTCATGCAGCGCGGCATCTATGGGCATTCTGGCCAATGGGAGATGCCGGGCGCCGTTCCCAGGAACGCGTACGAGCGGGCATTCCTGTGGGTCCGCTCCAACACGCCGGTCGACGCAGTCTTCGCCGCAGATGCTGACTATACCGACACGCCCAGCGAAGACGCGCAGATGTTCCGCGCCGTAGCCCGACGCACTGTGCTGCCGGACCAGGCGAAGGATGGCGGTGTCGCATCAGTCGTTCCCGCGCTCGCTGAGGCTTGGCAGCGTGGAAGTTCTCTTCAAACCGGCTTCGCGACAGCCAGCGATGCAGAACGCCTTAGCCGCGTGAGAGCACTCGGCGCTACGTGGATGCTGTTGCCCGCAACCGCTTCCACCAGGTTCGCATGCCCATTCCAGAACGAGGCCGCGAAGGTCTGCCGCCTGCCCTGAGAGAGCTACCCCACCACCCGCTCTTGAGACGTGGGTTCCGTATCGATAACTTCCAGCAGAACAAATGCTTGGACCGGCAAGCAAACAACAAAGGCATGGCGCAAGCCATGCCTTCGTCAGATTACGAGATAAGCGTTACGGAACCCGCAGAGGGCGCAATCCCTCGATGGGGAAGAGACCCGTCGGGTAATCCTCCGTGGCATACTGCGGCCGGAAGACGTACCGTGCAAAGAAGCTGGGCTGCACCATGGTGTAGTTGTTTGTGTTGTTTGCAGCAAGTGCGCCGCCGACAAACCAGTGCTCCGCGACGCGATAGCTGAACTGACCACCGATGTTGAAGTTGGCGCCAGTGCTTGTATTCCGTGCGACTTCGGCCGTCGTGCAGGTATGCTGCGCGATCTGTGTCAGCGTGCAGCCGGAGTAAGCACCGGCCTGCTGCACGGCATCCAGCGGGAACAGCTTCGCGTAGTCTTCTTCAAACGTCTGCACGCCAAGCGCGCCAGCGATCGTGTAATGGAAGTTCTTCTTGTAATACCCGTTGAATGTGACCGGGACGGACCCCAGGAAGTACACCTTCGGGCTGAAGTAGCCGCCATTGCCATAGCTCAGCGGACGCTCGTTATTGGTGTAATGCATGCCGAAGAAGCTGCCACCCACCGTCATCGAGCCATAGCCCGGGAACTGCTTCACGCGGAAGTAAGCACCCATGGTGCCTTCGATCTTCTTGTTGTCCAGCACATGGTAGCCAGTAACGGTGCCGCCATCGCCAGAGATGTAGAAGCCTGACTTTTCGTCTCCCAGGTCAAACCGCGCGCCGCCCCCGGTGGAGATCACGCCGCCCCATATGTTGCCCGCGAACACGGGCGTCACCGATCCGGGGTCACGCATGCCGGCATACGAGAGCTGAGTGTCCTTCACCGAATCGCGCTCACCGAAGAGCGTGAGGTGGTTGAAGAAACGAACTCGAGCACGTCCGATGATGTTGCTGACAAGGAAGTCATACGGCGTGTAGCCAACGGAGATCCCAAAGTTGGTGCCCACTGCCTGCAGCTCTCCGCCTACGCCCGAGGAAAATTGCGGAGCAGGAGCCGTGATCGCAGTAATCGGCAGCGTGCCCAGTACGGGTACCGCAGTCGTCGTCGGGTCGACACCCGTCAAATCCAGCGTTCCGCTGTTCAGGAAGACGGCCTTCGGCACTACAGAGAAGCGGACGCGCTTGCCTGTGACCACGGTGGCTTCGAACGGGACTTCGTAATCAAACAGCCGTTCCACACCGGCGCGACCGCTGCGGAAGCGCACCGTGCCGCTGCCGCCCATCCAGGCACTGTAGCTTGCTTCCAGCGTCTCAAGGTCCAGCTCGGTCTGCTGACGCTCCGTCAGCGGCGGACCGGCGACTGCACCGTTAGGGTCGTAGTTGCCGCGCAGCGGAGGAAGGTTTCGCGCAATCAACTGTTCGTCGGTCGGGATCGGGCCAGTCCCATTGTAGGGCGGCAGGTCGGGATACGGCTGGTTCGTCAGGCCCGTGGGCGCTGCCGGATAGAAGATGGGAGCGCCAGCCGGACCGACCGCCGTCACTGCCGTTGCGGAGCGCTGTCGTACAGCGCGGCGCGGTGTGGCATGGGTGATCAGGCCGCCCGTCGGCCGCGGGTACTGCTGACCATAGGTCTCGCCGGTGCCTGGGACACCCTGCGGATAGCCCCCCGGTCGGACGGTCGTGGTCTGTGTGCTGCCGATGCCATTGGGCGTGCTGTAACTCTGCGTCTGGCTGTTGTAGGTCTGCGCTTGCGACGTATACGTCGTGCCACCGTTCGTGGGCTCAGTCGATGGAATGCTCGACGGTCGCGATACCTGGCGCTGGCCACTCCCGACATACTGCGAATTTTGCGCAACGCCGTTGTCGAGGTCGTCCGGAGGATTGCTCTGCCCCATCATGCCGCGCGGGTCAGACTGCCGCCGGCGCGCCGCAGCAGCTTCAGCTGCCGCGATCTCCGGATGGACGGAGGTTCCGGACCTGGGAGCGACGCGCGTGTTGCGAGCGTTCTTCATGGTCGTCGCGTTCACGTCACTGGGCGAGTACGTGATCATCGGTCGCGCATTGGCCTGACTTGGCGGCACATATGGGACGTACGGTCCGTAAACTTCGCCGTTGAACTGTCCCGTCTGCGCACCGTCGCGACGCGGACCTGTTGCCAGGAAGCTTGCATCATCGGCGATCTGCGCTTGTTGCACACTGCGGCGCACCTGTTCCTGCTGATAGGTCAGGTAGGAGTCCTGCTGCTGGTCCGCAGCCATATCCGCCGGCAGATCGCGCTCGCTTGAGAGCGCCGAGGAGGTCCGCGGCAACGGCAGCGAATCGCTGGCAGTCAATGTCCGGTCAAGTCCCTGGTTTGTCACCTGGGGCGGCGCATAGTTCTGCGAGATGCCGGGATAGATCATGTAGCCGCCAGCGGGCGTTGTGGACGGATCGACAGGCTTATAGTCGCGCAGACGCTGGGTGGTGGGCGTCGTCCGGACCGTAGAGTTCGGATTCGCCATATATTCCGGAACGGCCGGTGCGCTGGATGTGGGCAGAGCGTACTCACCTTGGCCCGCTACACCCGGCTGCGGCGATCCGGCCCCAATCTGAACCGGTGCCTGCCCATAAGCGTTTGTCATGCTGGGCAGATACGGACGTGCTGGAGCCTGCGTCATCCGCGTGCCATCGGCGTTCCGATCTTCCTGTCCGGGCGCGAGCAGCGAGGCCAGATCCTGTGCGGAGGTCGGGCTTGGCAATGCGCGCGGATTCAGCGCAACGGGCTGGTTCAGAATGTATGCGAGTTCTGAACCTGGGTCGGCCGGCGGCATCGCTGCGAGTGACGCTTTGTAATAGTCGGCGGCGCGCCCACTGTCGCCGCGCGCCTGCTCAAACTTTGCAGCCAAGCCAAGCATCTGCCCGTCGCGGGGGTACTGATTCAGGCCGTAGCGCAGCCACGACTCGGCATTCTTGAGATCATTCGCGGCCAGTGCTGCCCCAACCGCGCCCTTGTAGTCCGCAGCCGAACCCGTGGTCATGTCCTGTGACTTGAAGATCGCGACTGCCTGCTTCGGCAGGCCTGCACGAAGATACCCGCTTGCCAAAGCCTTCACCACGCCGGGGTTATCCGGAAAAGCCTTGGCCGTCGCATTCAGAATGGCAAGCGCACGTTTGTCATTGCCGGCTGCCGCAGCCTGGTTTGAACGACGCACTGCCCATAGCGCCCAGATCGTCTGCACCGTGCGGCGTTGTTCATCACTCAGATCGGTGCGGCTACCCAGCACCAGCAACTGGCGATACAGGCCGGTATCATTCTGGCCGTTGAAGAGCAGGTACGCGTTCTGGATGTCGATATCGGCCGGCGGCGTCGCGTGCTGTGCAATGTAGCGTTGCTGCACGCGGTTCAGGAAGACCATCGCCTGCTGAGGCTGGCCCAGGCCGTTGTAGATGTTCCCTACCGTCTGCAGGTAGTCAACATCGGCCTCGAGCGTCTTGCGAGTGGCTGGCGGAATCTGCTGGATCTGCGCAAGTGCATCGCGATCACGATTGGCGACGTGCAGCGCTCCGAGCAGGCCTTTCCAGGCGTCCACACGGTCGGGGTTCTCACTCAGAATGCGCTGGTAGATAGGAAACGCATGGGCTGCATCGTTGCGCTGCAGGTAAAGGCCAGCGAGCTGCAACTGGAGAGGCACCGGTACCTTCTGGCCGGTCGTGTTCTCCCGCGCGATCGCGCGCTCCAGAAGTCCCTGTGCGATATCGTTCTTGTTCTGTGACGCGTAGATTGCAGCCGCGGAGCCAAGGAAGCCAGGTTCGCGCAGTGCCTGCTCGTAGACTTCGGGCGGCATGCTTTCCAGTGCCTGGATCGCGCCCGTGTCGTTGTGCATGACGTGCTGGGCGTTCACCAGCCCCTCCCAGGCCAACGCATTCATTGGATCCGTGGAGAGTACCTGCCGATAAAGGCCAGCCGCCTGATCCAGATGATTGGCCTGCAACAACAGGCTCGCATACTGCAATTGCGTGTCGGACTTCACACCCTGGGCGCCCGTCGGGAACGGCAGATCCAGCGCGGATCGCAGGACGCGCTGCGCATCCGCGTCGCGGCCAGCGGCGCTGTACGCAGATGCAAGCGTCCGGAGGAAGTCCGGATCGCGCATGAGTTGTGTCCGAATGTTCGCGGGCAACCTTCGCTCCGTCTCGAGCGCGCGCTGGGCGTTCCCTGTCTGGAACTCTGCCATGAAGAGGCCGCGCCAGCCTTCAATCGCCGCAGGCTTCAGCTTGACGTACTCAGCATAGTAAGGTGCTGCAGCTTCGGCCTGTTGTGCTTTCGCCAGCGTGCCGCCCAAACCAAGCAGCGCTTCCGTCCCGTTCGGGCGCATGCCCAGGGCCAGGCGGTATTCCTGCTCGGCGGTTGTCAGGTCGTTCTCGTTGAGGGCCGTGCCGCCCTCCTGAATCAGGTAAAAGTAGCGTGCCGTGGCAAGGTTGCTTTCGAGTCCCTTGTCCGTCGCGCCGTCCTGTTTCGCCTGCTCCAGAAAGCTGATGGCGCCGCCGAAGTTCTGCTGATTCATCCGCACGTAACCCATGCCAGCCAGTGCGCGCGGATCGTTCGGATCCTTTGCCAGCAGCGACTTGAAGCGCTCTTCCGCCTCCGTGAAGCGCTTCGCGTTCAGTGCAACATACGCCGCGTTTTCTTCCGCGTTGTGCTGGCGATTTGCCACCGTTGTGGCGGCGTCTTCCGTCGCACCCGCACCGTAACCTGCTGCGGCAGCCTTGCGGGCGGCAGCGGCGCTGGCGCGCTGGTTTGCTTCTGTATTGCGGAGCGCTTCCTGCAACTGCGGATCGCTGTGCTTCTGAAGGTAGTTACGAATGTCGCCGGCCGTCGCCGGATTTTGCGCGTCCCATACCAGCGATTGCTTCAAGGCGTCGGTGGCCTGCGGATCGCTGGGATGCCGCTCCAGCAGGCGGCGGCCCTCCGCACGCGTCTTCGGGTTGTAAGTCAGAATGCGGCCAAGCGCGATCTGATAACGCGAATCCTGTGGGTACTTGTCCACCATGGAACGCAGCCCTGCGATCGCGTGCGGACGCCCTTCTTCTGTCGCTGCTTCCGTCTGGTAGTAAGCGAGAGCCCACTCGCCCTGCGGCGGATTGGTTCCAAACACCTGCCGATAGATTTTCATGGCCTCGGCATAGTTGCCGGCCGCGGCCAGTTTGCCTGCCTGCTGCAGTTGCGAGAGCTGTGCGCCCTGCCCCATCACGCTCTCAGCGCGCGCGATGCCGGGATCGTTCGGATTGATGGACTTCAGCCGCTGCAGATAGGTATTGGCAAGCGCCTGGTTGTTCGCCATTTTGGCAGAACGGGCGAGACCACCCAGTGCATCGGTGTTGTTTGGGTCTGCGAGCAGGACCTGCTGCCAGGTCTGGGCTGCCATGTCCATGCGGCCGCGGGATTCAAGCGAACGCGCCTTTTCAAGCAGCGCCTGTGTGGCCACATTGGTATTAGTCGATGGCGCCTGCGCCTGCCCAGCCACCACGCCGCCACCACTGAGCAGGAACGCACTCAGCAGCCATAGCGTCTTCCGGGATGGGTTCCTGCCTGCCATCGTCATTGCCTTTGCACCGATGCTCTGCCGGCGCGTCCCGAATACTTACCCGGGTATAGGGTCCGGGTGTTCCTCAGAATCTTACCCTTTTACTGCCTGTGTCACCGGTTTTTTTCAGGGCGTTACTCATTGGCTAACAGCAGCTTGGAGGCGTCATTTCCACTTCAGCTTCAGCCTGCCGTCCCGATCGAAGCGGAATCTTCCCTCGCCCCAGCCGGTCGAAAACATCGCCAGGTTTTGGTCGTAATAACGCGGCGTACGGCCGTACAGCCCCGTTGCAGGGTCGACACTTGCTGCCAGCCGCGTCGCTTGTGCGTTCGCCTGATCCTTGTGCCCCAACGACACCAGGTACGGGATCATCGAGGCCGAAAAGCCGACAGGGCCATCCGGATTCAGCACCTTACCGGTCGCATCGACCTGCAGCGGTGGTGTGACGTTGCTGTCCATGTAGTGCGTCATGCCGTTGGTGTACTGCAACGACTTCTGGACTCCGAGGGTCGCTTTATCAGCCATGCCCAGCCACAGGTACACGCGGATCGACTCAAATCCGCCGACGGGCTTGGCGTCCGTTGCTCCCGCGGCGATTTCCGCCGGCGTGCCCGAGGGCGCAGTCGTCGCGCCCGAGATAACCCAATCCATCACGAAGCCACTGGGGGAGGCAGCGCCAATCAACCCCGGCAGGTCCTCCAACGCAGTTCCCCATGGACCGGAGGGCTGCTCTGCTTTCAAGCGGGCAAGCACCTG
The DNA here is from genome assembly GCF_900105625.1 of Terriglobus roseus. Lineage (NCBI taxonomy): Bacteria > Pseudomonadati > Acidobacteriota > Terriglobia > Terriglobales > Acidobacteriaceae > Terriglobus > Terriglobus roseus. The sequence goes on along the minus strand of NZ_FNSD01000001.1, from coordinate 4,313,894 downwards.
CGGCGGAGAGTAGCTTGGGTTCAGGATCATCGTATTGGGTTTGGGTTTGAAGCCGAACGGGCCGGGTAGCAGCACCGTCCCAAGCGATGGCGACACGACGACCTCGCTGTGTGCGATCCGGTCCAGCATCACATCGCCCAGCTTGCTGAGCCGATCGTCTTTCCAGAGACGACCAGCCTCAAGCAGGTCATACGCCATCCACAAATCCGCGTCACTCGCCGAGTTCGTATCCAGCGGCTTCCATTCGCCTTCGGGCGACTTACCCCAGTTCCATGCGGGCAACCGCGCGGTGAGATCGCCACCGGCGAGATTGTCTTCTGTCCAGCGCAGTAACTTGTCGAAGGTGGGCCTGTCGTTCACCACCAGCGCAAAGAACATGCCATAGGCCATGCCCTCGCTGGTGGTTCGCTCATTCGACGCAGGGTCGTGGTCGATGACGCGACCGGAGGCCTCAATGAATTTGGCGCGGTACTGCTGCCATAGGGGCCATGGCACCTCGGCACGGCAGCCCGTCTGCAGCGAGAGTGTCCCGAGCGCGATCGCCAATGAAACCCACCGTCTCCAACCCCATTTGTTCCCTGCTTCGCCCAGCATCAGTCCTCTCCCTGCAGTCTCAGCCGCGCACGCCGGCGCAGTGCCACGCGAATTAGTGCCGCCAACACGATGCAGGCAGCGATGACCAGCAATACAACGGATGCTGGAAACTCTGAGAAGAACATCTGCAGGCGAGTCAGGATTGACAACGATCCCACCTTGTACACATCGTTTCCGATGCGGTACGAGACAAATTGCGTGCCGTGCATGACGCTGACAGATTGCGAAATGTCTGACGTGCTGCTGACGCGGAGATAGGTCGACAGAAACGTGGGGATGACGGAGTGGTCGCGGACCGCAATCATCACCACGGAGCGTTTTGACCGCGCCGGCCACTCGATCCCTTCGATGAGCGCGTCCGGCAGCGCGCCGGAGACTTCCAGCTCAGCCGACTTCACCTGATCCGACGAGCGCACCTTCCACCACGCATGCTCCAACGGTGCGAAGAAGCCCTGCGTATCAGAGATTTTCACGCCGCCCGTCCCGATCTGCACCGGCAGGTGACCGTTCAGTGTCGAGAAGGCCGTCTGGTCTTCAACCGTCCCCAGAACGATGTAATCCTTCTTACCGTCCGCCTTCAGCCCCTCTGGTCCTGCGACAGTGACGTCGATTGCCGGATACCCCGTGGCCGCGCCAAAGTGACCGAGCAGCGTCAGGAACATCTCGATCTCGTCAGCGCCCGGATTCTCCGGAAGAATAACGGTCGTTTCAGAGAGATCCTTGAATCGCGTGAATGGGAAGCCGGCGTTGCTGAAGAGCTCCAGATCCGGCAACACAGCCAAGTGCGGAATGCCCCGGATATCCAGGTACGAGTCCTTTATGATGGCGGCCTGCAGATTCAGTGGAGCTGTGTCCTGGCACTTGTTCTTCTTCGCCATCTGGAAGACGAACTTCAGACTCATGGTCTGTGAGAACGGCCGCATGTTCATGCGCGGGACCGGTATCTCAGTCTCAAGACGCGCGCTTGCCCGGTCCGCATGCGGCATGGGCGTCGACGAGACATAGGCGCCGTTCATGTACACCTGCAACGTGCTCTCATTGGCGAGCGGCACAGGGTTGTAGCGGTAATCCATGTGGAACGGCAGGTTCTCGCGCGAGCCATAGTACAGATCGGGTGGCAAACGCATGAAGATACCCAGGGGCACGGAGCCATCGCCCTGCAGGTCGCCCTGGTTCATGAGCTGTCCCACATCCGTGATCTTTTCGGTGGACATCCAGCGCGGAGCGTCGTCCGGTTCGCTTCGGGGTGGGTGACGAAGCGTTACGCTCACCTGGTTCCCCTGCCACACATCACGCGACAGCGATAGAGCCTGTGCGGCCGTCACGACATCGTTTGCATTGCCGCCGGTGAGTATGAGGACTTTGCTGTACGGGTCCGATGGATTCGTTCGCATCGCAACCGTTGGGCCGCTGGTTCCCTGCACGTTGAGTGATGCCGGCAGCTCGCCCGCATTCTCACTGATCACGATAACGTTGCCCTGAGGAATTTGCCCGAGGGAGACCGGGAAGCGCACATTGCGGTAGTCCGTCAGCATGCCGAAGTAGCTGGCAACGATGCCGGCAGCCTGCATCGCCCTGGTCGACGGCTGGTTCAGGAAGACAATGGGGACTACCGGATGCAGGTTCACCGCAGCGTCGTAGAACGGCAGCGGCAGCAGCTTCAGGTCGTCCTGCAGCGGCAACAGATTCCCTGTGAGTTCGATGGAGCTGCTGTTGTCCACATGCGACCACAGCGTTGAGTGCGTTGGGTCTTCGCACTGCAGGGTGTAGTGACCGATGAACTCAAAAGTGATCTGGTTGTCGCGCACCAGCATCTCGGCCGGCATCTCCAGTGTCGCTTCCAGCAGCGCATTGTTTTCGCTGGTGCGACGCACAGAGAGCTTCTGACTCTCTGCCACTTTCTGTCTCGGAGAGAGGTCGGCAGGCAGACCGGCGAAGTCCGGCTGCGAGGTAACAGGCAGCGTGGCGAAAAGCGTACCGTTGATCGACACCTTCAGATGGCTCAGAGCGGGCAGCAGGCCCGGCGAAAAGTGGAAGCGAAGCTTCAGCTTCGCGGTCTTCACGATCTGCGTCTGCGGCACGGCGAAGTAGACGGAGTGATAGGCGTCCACACCTCGCAGAACGATGGTGTCCGCCACGCCCACATCCTGCAGCGTGAAGACGTTGTCGAACTGACCTGCAGGCATCGACTTCGCTACGGGAGCAGAGCCCGGGATGATGCCCGGGACGTCTGCCGCAAGATTTGCCGCGCCACCCCGTGCCGCCTGCGTCACATTTGCCGATGGCAGCGACTGCGCATGTGCCGGACGCGCCGGCATCATCAAGCCAAGCCCGATCGCAAGGATCAGGCCGAGAGGAGCCACACTGGCGACCAGGCGCGACTTTGGTGCGTCCGCAGAACTGCCGTGACTATTGTTCATCAGGCCCCGTAACGTCTCCCTCAGACCAATGACTGCAAGAGTCATAATGAGCCACAGGCTCTTCAGTGGCCTGTCTGCATCGCGTGCTTCGCCCCATCCCAGCCAAGTGTCAGCGCGGGAATACAGGACCTGTGTCAGGGCTTCTTCTTCGGGGATGGAGAGCGGATCGAACTGTGCTCGCAGCTCTGTACCGCTCACGCGCACGATCGTTGCGGGCAGCGATTCCTCGCCGTCCAACACGGGGAAGTGAATGCGAACGGGCTCGCCACCGCGCAGGTCCGCGGGCTCGTCAGTCTCCATCATCACGCCGCCGCTCGAGACATCGGCGGTGACACCGGTGATCAGCGCACCATCCGGCAGTTGAATAGTGGCGGGCACCTGCATGGTCACACGCACGGTCTGACGCCGCTGCTGGTTCTCCCACGCAACCCCGCACGCCACGCCCAGGATCAGCGTATTAAACAGCGTCCAGATCAGGTTCATGACGATGGTTCCCGGATGCGCGCCGTCATACATGTTCGCCGGAACGTTCAACACGCTCGCGAGAAGACCGCCGTGGAACACAGGAAACTGCCAGTACCGCGGAATGGCGCAGAGCATCCCGAGAAAGTTGAACGCAAGGATTGTCAGGAATGGCAGCGCAATGCGCGAATCAAAGAAGCGTCGATTGACCACGCCGCCTTTCGCCGTGACGTTGAATGACCCCAGCTTCGGATTGATGACAGCCATCAACGTCGGGAACAGGATGTACGGTGCCAGGACCGTCTCATAGATCTCATTCCAGAAGGAATGGCGATGCTGGCCCTGGATGCGCGAGTTCGTCATGGACGACAGCACCAGGTGCGGGAACGCGTAGGCGAGGATGGCCGCCCAGTAGCCGGGTACGTTGGTATGACCCAGCACAAGGTAGATCAGCGGCGCGAAGAGAAAGATCATGCGCGGCAGGCCATACAGGAAGTGCGTCATGGCGTTGAAATAGCAAAGCCGTTGCATCGGCTTCAGACCATGCGCGAAGAGCGGGTTATCGGCACGCAGGATCTGGATCATGCCGCGAGCCCACCGAATCCGCTGCTTCACATGGCCGCTGAGGCGTTCCGTCGCCAGACCGGCCGCTTGCGGAATATTGATGTACGCCGTGTTCCAGCCATTCATCTGCATACGCAGGCTAGTATGCGCGTCTTCCGTTACCGTCTCGACGGCGATGCCGCCGATCTCGTCGAGTGCGGTGCGCCGCAGAACCGCGCACGAGCCGCAGAAGAACGTCGCGTTCCAGAAGTCGTTGCCATCCTGAACGATGCCGTAGAAGAGCTCGCCCTCATTCGGAATGGTACGGAACTGCCCCAGGTTGCGCTCAAACGGATCGGGCGAGTAGAAGTGATGCGGCGTTTGCAGCATGCCCAGTTTTTCGTCACGCACGAACCAGCCAACGGTGACCTGCAGAAACGATCGCGTGGGAACGTGGTCACTATCGAAGATGGCAACGAGCGGAGCCTTCAGCCGCTTCAACGCGCGGTTGATATTGCCTGCCTTCGCATGCTGGTTGTCATCCCGGGTCATGTAGCCGATGCCGGCCTCTTCACAGAAGACCCGGAACTCCTCGCGCTTGCCATCATCCAGAACGTAGACGTTGAGCTTATCGGCAGGCCAGTCGATGTGCATGGCCGCAAGGGCGGTATACCGAACGACGCTCAGCGGCTCATTGTAGGTCGGGATCAGGAGATCGATCTCGGGCCACTCCTGGGGATCGTCCGGTAATGGCACCGGCGTGCGGCGCAGGGGCCACAGCGTCTGCATGTAACCGAGATAGAGGATCGAGAAGGCATATGCTTCAGCGAAGACCAGCGTGCCAATAAAGAACGCATCCAGCGCGTTCCACTGCGTCGAGGGATTCCGGAAGAACTGGATGACGGTTTCGATACGCCAGTAGGCATAGCGAAAGGTGGAATAGCACGAGGCCATCATCAGCGTCAGTGTGATCAGGTAGCTCGAAGACGAGCGATCCATCCAGACCGCGATCAGTACAGAAACCACGCCAAGCACGGCCTGCTGCGGCCATGTCAGTTCCAGAGCGCCTGCATAGAGCAGGACGCCAATGGATACGCACACTACCACAATGCGAAGGACTGTCAGCAAAACGTTATCGCCACTCTCAAACTGCTTCCAGAGTCGCGTTTGTGTCATCGTTCGCTCCAGCGCATTCTGCGAAGACCAATGCTCGCAGGCGCTGCAAGGTGACGGACCCATTCGGCCAACTGTATGTAATCCTCGGTCACTGCCGATTCGGGGGCGTAATCAATCACGGTCATTCCTTCTGCGAGTGCTTCGGACACAGACTGTGACCGCCGGATCATCACGGGCAACAGGCGGTTTCCAAGCTGCTGACGCAGCACCTCGCGGACATCCAGGTGCAACGGCAACGACGCATCAAACTGGTTCAGAACATAGTAGGGCGAAACAGGCCTGCCCTCACTATCTTGTGTACCCCCAAAGAAACGTTCGACGTTCTGGATGCTCAGAACGGAGTTCATATCCGGCGTGATCGGCACCAGGACGGCGGAGTTGAGGCGCGCAAGCCGGCGAACGAGCCATGCGCTGGATCCATTCACGTCCAGCAGGACGCGCTGCGTCCCTTTGCTGTGACGGCCAATCTCTTCCACCAGGTTCACCTGACCGGCGTCATCCGTGGCGAGGCGATCGGTCTGGTAGTTGACCATGTACACCGGCGCATCGATGCTGCCGGGCGGTGGCGAGAAGGTCCGCACAACGTCTGGCCGCAATTCACGCGCGCCGAAGTAATACGGCAGCAGACCATGCGCGGTGGTGTCTGCCAGCAGAACCCGCTCGCCAACGGAGGACAGGGCTCTTCCCAGCGTGGCGACCAGGCTTGTTTTCCCTACGCCGCCCGACAACGCAACGATCGACAGCATCGGCGCGCTTGTCTCGGTCACCGGTCGCGCTTGCGACAGCGCATCGGGTACAGCTTCAGTGTTGGAACCCATCAGGCCCTTCAGGGCAAACCAGCGCGCGGCGACCCGCTCCTGCGACCGCTGCAGCGTGTCCGTCGCACGTGGCGCAGGCATACCAGCGGACGCAGGGAAGCCTGCGGGAGCGGTCGGCCCGGATACGTAGACGCCCCCCGCCGGATCCTGCCGGGAGTCCTCCCGCAGATCGACCTCACGACGAGCCGATTGCAGGCGCGAGCGGTCGATCTTCTCTTCCAGTTCCGAAGCGCGGGCTGCTGCCCGATACTCGCGGCTGTCACTCAGCTGTGTCGCGATTCCATGTGAGCCGGACGATCGGGGGAAACGGCGGCGTTCACTTCGCGGCCAGGCGATCTCCCCATCCGGACGCGATGTGGCCCCGAAAGGAAACTCTGAGGTGGGCAAAGAGCCTGTCTCGCGCGGCGAAATCGTTTCGCGGGGCACCGGCACCTCACGAACGCCGGGAATTTCATAGGCTGCCGTGGGCGACGTGCGTTGCGCGCTGCGGACTACTGGCAGCTCGCCAGACTTCTCTCGGTAGGCGCCACGTTCTGGTATCGCGGGCAGCCGGTCCACGGACGCACGCCGCTCGGCAAAGTCATCCTGCAGGTTGTCGTTCCGGCGAATCGGGAGTTCTTCCTCCTCACGCAGACCTTCGCGGTCCGGCGTGGGACGTGTGTCGGCGCGCGCTTCGCGGCGATCGTCGCGGACCTCATCGCGTTCCACGTAGGCCGAGCGTGCCGGACGATCGTCCGTCGACCGCGGCGTGAGGTCCGCAGTCCGTGAGAGGAATTCCTCAAAGGCATCGCGCTCACGGCGACGGCCTTCTATCTCCCGCTCATCGGCTTCGCGGAAACCCTGCGGAGTGACGTCCTTATCGCTCGGTCGAGCATCCCGTCCAAGCCAGGCCGGCCGATCTTCCCGACGGGCGAGTTCTTCGCGAGCCGGTTGGGGGGGAAGCAGCGACGTCTGCGGACGGTCGTCATAGTGGGTGCGTGCGGGTCGGGGTGCCGTTTCCTCGAAACCGGCGTTGTTGCTGACGCCTGCTAGGTCGCGTGGAAGTTCAACTCCAGCCGGACGACCTGGCTCCGCCCCGGCGGGACGGAAGTCGACAGAGTCGTCCGACTCGATCTGGCGGCGCGGCTCAGGAGAAGGCGTATACGCCGATGCATTGCGGCCGTCCGCTTCGAAGCTACGGGACGCGTAATCGCTATACTCGCCCGCCATCGGAGCTTCTCCGTTGGCACGAGGACGGCGCGTGGTTCGCGCCAGCACATCGGAAGCACTCTCGCGACTGCGGCTGCGCGCATCGGGCGAAGGCACGTTGCCAGAGGCCGAATCCTGCGAAGCATCGACGTCCCGCTCGCCGCGGTCTGCAGCAGGACGCGGCTGAGTCTCGGGATGATTCCCTGAGTGCTCGATCGGGGGCTGTGACGCTGCCTCACGATAAATGGGTCTGTGGCCGGAGCTGATCCGGCCACCGGCCTCAAACAGACCGATAGCCTCGTCGTCGCGGCGAACGTCTCCCCTGCGCGGGTTCCCTTCGGGGTTGCTTTCACCACGGGCGCGATAGTACGAATCCACAATGCGACGCTCGGACGATATGCGCCGGGGCATGGAGCTGCGAACGCCCTTGCCGGGTGCGAATGCCCCCGGATCCAACGGACCGGCGAAGTAATACGGATCATTGATTTCGCCGGGAACAACTTCAGCCATGCCCCGTTGCTGTGCACGCCAACGAGCGTCTGCCTCGGCGTAACGTGCAGCCTGTTCCTCGGCGCGGCGACGAGCCTCTTCCATCTCGCGCTCAGCCTCTTCGAGGGCCAGTCGCAGATCTTCGGCGGTCTGTACGTGTTTCTGTGCAGCCAGTCGTTCCTGCCCGGCACGTTCTTCAGCGCGAAGGCGAATCTCTTCTGCCTCTGCGGATGGTAAGGCCGTCTTGCCTGCGGCGATTCCCAGCTGGTGTGCCGCTTCCAACTCGCGCGCAGCCTTCTCCTCGCTCTCGCGAGCAGCCTCCAGCTCAGCCTGGCGCTGCGCCTCCACCATGCGATGGCGCTGCTGTGCGCGATATTCGCGGCGCGATGCGGAGAAGTCCCGGTATTTGCCGCCGTGGACGTTCGCCCACGTGTAAAGGACCGCTACGTCTTCCGGCGTCTCTGGCTCAGGCACCAGTTCCTCTACATCTGTCGGGTTGATCGCGAACTCGTCCATGCCTTCGGTACTCCGTGAACACGTCGCTTGGGCGCGGCCGTGTTGCCCATCGGCAACCTGGTGCATGTGTCGACACAGACGCGGCACAACGGGCCGTGAACCAGACCGCGGTGCGGCTGGCTGCTTCAACTTTCAGATGCACTTCTGTTGGTGCGATAAGGGTGCGCTAGGCAGAGGCTACGTCTGCGCCGATGCCAAGTCAACATTGGCCGTTAATACTTAAGTGGCACTGCGGATGACCCATTGAGCGTCCTCGTAACGGTAACGACAACAGGCATAAAGATTGACGGCACAGAGAGATGCGGCCGGGCATCGCGAGCGAGAGCGAGACCTGCGTCGGCTGAAAAACGAGACAGCAGGGATGGCCCTGAAGGCCACTCAGAGCGCCGAGGCACTCGGCGCATACTCGGTGCGAGTTCCTGTCTCTGTAGCACTGCGGTAGAGGAAAAATCTCTTCATGGCCAGGCATGGCTCCTCGATGGCCCACCACGCCGCCGACGCGCACCCGACCGTGACCAGCAGGGACACGATGAGGCGATCGAGCAACGCAATCTTCGTCGAGGGATAGCCGAAGACATGCGACTTCAGAAAGTTCATGATCGGCAGATGGATCACGTAGATCGAGAAGCTCATCCTGCCGATCTTCCGCAACAAACCGGAAGATAGTGCGCGGGCGGGAAGGCTCTCCGCAGGCCCGACCGCCAACATTGCGACAAACGCCGCGAATGCCACTGCCAGCAGGCTGAAACGCGAAGCGACGATCCACTGCGGCGCCGTGTTCCACCGTACCGACAAAAGAGCGAGGACGCCCGCAGAAGCCGCTATGCGCCTTATCATCTTCAAGGTCGACGGCCCAAGAACCTCTTCCGACAGCAGGATCGCGATCGCCGCCCCGGCGAAAAGTCCCTCGGAGTGGAGCGGTGTCAGCCGATAGCTGAATTGGTTATCGGTGATGGCATTCAGTCGCGCCACGGTCGGCAGCAGGCGCAGGGCGTACTCGACCGGCAGCGCCAACATGCAGAGGTACAGAAGTGTTCGGTTGCGCAGGTTGTACACCAGCAGCGGCCAAAGCAGATAGAACTGCTCTTCGATCGCAAGCGTCCAGAAGTGGGTAAGGTCGGTCACACCGGCGAGAGCTATGGCGGTTGGGAAGTTACTCGCATTGATCCAGTACCAAACCTGGGTGGTCCATGGGTAGACCGGATAGTGAGGCAACACAAAGTGGGCGCAGAAGATGGCCGCCAGAGCCGCATAGTAGATCGGGAAGATGCGTAACGCCCGCCGTCCGTAGAACACACGAAAGTAGTTGGACGTCTCGCGTGTCTTCAGCAGCACGCCCGTGATCAGGAAGCCGGACAGGACGAAGAACAGGTCAACTCCCACCCAGGCCAATTGGGAGATTGGAAGGTGGATGCCGTTCGCTGCGCTGTGATAGTAGATGACCGAAAGCGCGGCAACCGCACGAAGACCATCCAACGCTCGATAGTGGCGACGTGGTCCGCCCAACTCTGAACTCGTCATTTTGCGAATTGTACCGTCAGGCCTGCGGATGGCCCGGTCGTGCTCATTGTCCAGGCGCGGTTGCCCGTAAAGCTTTCGCCGTGGCTCTAAGTAGTGTGGTTGGGGGGTGGTGAGAGCGCTGGGGCTCGAACCCAGGACCAGCGCCTTAAAAGGGCGATGCTCTACCAACTGAGCTACGCTCTCATCCGTATTCAAGAATACCCTACGATGCCGTGGAAACTACGACGCCGGCCGGGCTCTGCTCTTCCGCTGACTGGCGAGGCAGGCGAGGATTTCTCAACTGCCGGCTCCTTTAACCATCTTCTTGACGATGTTCGACGTCGAGAAGCCCTCGACGGTCGGCACAATCTCCACACGCCCGCCCGCCGCAATCACGTCTTCATGGCCCACGACAGTCTGCACGTTGTAGTCGCCGCCCTTCACCAGCACGTCGGGCTTCATGGCGCGGATCAGGTTCAGCGGCGTCTCCTCATCGAAGAGGACGACCATGTCCACAGAGCCGAGGGCCGCCATCACCTTTGTCCGTTCGTTCTGCCCAACAATGGGCCTCGTGGGTCCCTTCAGGTCGCTGACGGAACGATCGGTGTTCATGCCCACGATCAGCTTCGATCCAAAGCGGCGGCAGTCTTCCAGCAGCGTGATGTGGCCGATGTGCAGCAGGTCAAAGCAGCCGTTGGTGAACACGATGCTTTCGCCAGACGCGCGCCACTCCGCAACGCGTGCGACGGCACGGTCAAACTCCAGGACCTTATCCGCAGAGGCGATGCCGCTCGACATCGTAAGCTCCGCAACAATCTCGTGCGCAGCCACCGGTACCGTGCCAAGCTTCGCCACAACGATTCCTGCTGCTACATTCGCAAGTTCCACCGCGCTATCGACGGCGAGGCCGCCCGCAAGGCCCGCAGCCAACGTTGCAATCACCGTATCGCCCGCGCCTGAAACGTCGAAGACCTCGCGAGCCCGCGCCGGCGAATGAATTTCTTCCAGCAGGCCATCATGCCGAAGGACCCGAATGCCCTTCTCGCTCATGGTGACCGTCAGAAATTCGATCCCAAGCGCCGGCAGCAGATCGCGACCGGCTTGCAGCAGATCATCCGTGCGGTAGGCATCGATGCCCGTCGCCGCGCTCAGCTCCTGCAGATTAGGGCAGATGGTCGTGGCGCCCGCGTACTTCGTCAGATCGCGTGTCTTCGGATCGACCAGCACCGGGATGCCCCGGGACCGCGCTGCCTCAATCACCGCCCCGCAGATCGCTTCGCTCAGCGCGCCCTTCGCATAGTCCGAAAGGATGACGGCATCCGCGTCCGCAACGGCAGTCAAAGCCCTCGCACGGAGTGTCTCAAAGGCGTCAGGCGAAGCAACCTCACGACTCTCCACATCGATGCGCAACAACTGCTGCGTCCGGCTCACAACGCGTGTCTTGGCGATCGTCGGCAGCTCAGACTCAACCAGCCCGGATGCATCAACACCCGCATCGTTCATCAGCTCGCGGAGCTCGGTCGCGTAAGCATCGCGTCCCACGAATCCGGCCAGCGTTGTCTTCAATCCCAGGCCTGCCAGGTTCATCGCTACGTTCGCCGCGCCGCCAGGGCGGGAGTATTCCCGCGCCTGCCGAAGTACCGGCACGGGAGCTTCGGGCGAGATGCGTTCGACATCACCCACTATGTAGCGATCAATCATCAGATCGCCCACCACCAGCACCCGCAACCGGCTGAAACCGGTCTCCAGCAGGCGCAATACCGCATCCCGTTCCGCAATCATGCGACCGCTCCCCCACGAAAGAACTCGTCGTACTTCGGCATCAGCCGCTCTGGTTCGTAAGCTGCGGCATTGCGCGCCCCTGCTGACCGCAGCGCCTCACGCTCCGGCCAGCGCCGAACGATCTCATGGGCGGCTGCAGCAGGGTCCGCGGGCGCGATCAGCAGTGCATTTGCCCCGGCAATCTCCCGCATAGGATCACGATCGGAAGTGATCACCAATGCACCGCAGCTCTGCGCTTCAATGATGGGCCAGCCGAAGCCCTCCTGAAGCGACGGAAACAACATCGCGGCGCAGCCCGTGTACAGCGCATCCACTTCAGCATCGCCTGGATTCGCCAGCGCCACAACGGCATCGCCCAGGCCAAGCTCCAGAACGACTGCGTGCATTGCGGGTGTCCAGTCTTTCCCCGCCATCACCAGTCGCATCCCGGCAAAATCAGCATGCGCGCGTAGTGCAGCGAAGATCCGCAGGACACCAACTCGGTTCTTGTACCACTGGTTACCACCCACGTGCAGCAGGTAAGGCTCGCCCTCGGCCAGGCCGGCGCGGATGCGAACAGCATCAATCACGGTCGACGGCGCGGGTGAGAACTTGCGATTCAACGGATTGTGGATCGTCACGATGATGCCGTTCGCGCCCAGCGCACGCAGGCCACGCTCCGTGGCGTGTGAGACACAGACGACGCGGGCCGCAGCCACCAGGTGCTTGCGAATCCACCGCTGCTGCACGCGGCCGGTCAGCGACACCTTACGGCCCAGCTCAGCGGTGTGCAGCTCGGACGCGGCCTCGATCGCCAGCAGATCATGACACGTGATGCTCGACAACGCCGGGTCCAGATGCTGCAGGTACATCGAGTTTGAGTGGTCGCACACGTGAACCCAGTCCCATCCACGCGCGGCCGCGCGGAGCCGCAGCGGGAACAGCAGATACTTGTCGACGTAGCCGAGCCACTTCCCCGCGCTACCGCGACCGTGGACGCGCGTTGCAAAGGCCTTCGGGGCGATGACGCGCACCTGGTGTCCGCGGGCTTCCATCTCGCGGCGAAGCAGATCGGAATACCGCAACATGCTGTTCTGCTTGTCCGGCGCGTAGTTCCCGATGAGTAAGAGCCGCATGAGTGACCAGCATACCAACGCCGTCGTAAGTGCCTGGTGAATGGCTACAATGGCAGGGAATGCAACAGCCCTCACAGCCGGACGCAGCACCCACTCCGCTCGTACCGGTGATACTGGTCGACGAACAGGACAGTGCGACGCTTCGCTGGCACAACGACGGGGGCAACACACAACTTCTGGGGACCGATGTCCCAGCAGGCCTGACTCCCGCAGGGATTGCCATGCGTCTGCACGCGGCGAACTTCACGTTGTGGCATCTGGAAGATGAGGCACGCGACCCAAGCGCAACCGATCGAACCATCGTGGAGTGCAAGCGGTCGATCGATCGGACGAACCAGCAGCGCAACAATCTGGTGGAGAGTCTTGACGAAACTCTTCTGCAACTTTTGCAGCAGAACGAATCCGCTCCATTGCACTCCGAGACACCCGGGCAGATCCTTGATCGGCTCTCAATCCTGTCGCTGAAAATCTTCCACACGCGCGAAGAATCGGAACGATTTACCGCGACAGCCGCGCACCGGCAGCGAAACCTGCTTCGTCTGCGTATCCTTATCGAACAGCGTGACGATCTCCGCCAAGCGCTCACACTGTTGTTCGAAGAGATCCTTGGCGGCGAGCGACGCTTTCGCCTCTATCGCCAGATGAAGATGTATAACGATCCTGAGCTGAATCCAGTGCTCTACACCGCGTCAGAACACCGCTGAGTGCCGGGCTCTTGACCTTGCCTCTGGCGTACCGTATAACGCATAGCGAACATCCGTTCCCCCAAACAATGGCTTCTGGACGAAAGCCTTAGAATCCATCTGCCGACCAGGAACCCAAAATGCCCGTCGCAAAGCCCGCCGCTAAAGCTAGTAAAGCCACAAGTAAGACCGCCGAGAAGCAGGCTCCGCGCACTCTTGCCGGTCACCTTCCCGTTGCGCACGACGCGAACCGCGCTGCCGCGCTGGAGCAGTACCAGGCAGCCGTGACCGCCATGCAGCAGGGCAACTACTCCGCCGCGCACCCCGCGCTGGAGAAGCTGTTGCAGACTGCGCCGCCGGAGTTCATCGATCGCATTCGCATGTATCTGTCCGCCTGCATTGCGCAGTCGAAGAAGGGCACAAACGATTTCTCCTCGCCCGAGGAGAAGTACGACTATGCCATCTCGCTGCTGAATGACGGGCAGTACGAGGACGCGCGAGAGCACCTGAACGAGATCCTGGATGGCGATGGACAGGCGGACTACGCCTTCTACGGCCTGGCCGTACTCGCTTCCATGACAGGCGATACCTCCACCTGCCTGGAACGGTTGACCGAGGCCATCCAACTGAACAGCATGAATCGCATCCATGCTCGCTCGGACTCTGACTTCCAGGACATGACCGACGACCCGCGCTTCACGGAACTGCTCTACCCCGAGGGCTAGAGCAGTTCGCTGTTCCCTGCTTCGTCGCGATAGCATCTACAGATGCCGTCCAAGCCTATCCTCGTCGTCACGCGTCATTTCACCGATGCCGTGGAAGCGCGTATCGCGCGCGACTTTGAACCGCGCCGCAATCCCTCCGACAAACCGCTCTCTGCCGACGAATTGATCGCCGCGGCTGAAGGTGCAGACGCACTTTTCATCAGCCCTGCCGACAAGCTCGACGCAACCTTCTTCTCACGTGTGCCGAAGTCTGTGAAGGCGATCGCAACCTTCTCCGTTGGTTACGATCACGTCGACCTTGCGGCCGCAAAGGTTAGCGGAATCCCAGTTTCAAACACACCCGGTGTACTGACCGACGCCACCGCCGATGTCGCGATGTTGCTGTTGCTGGGTGCATCCCGGCGCGCCTACGAGGCGCAGCAACTTGTGCGGTCCGGCCAATGGGCAAAGACCAAGCCGGCTGACCTGTTGGGATCGCAGCTCGGCGGACGCGTCCTGGGCATCTACGGTATGGGCCGCATCGGCCAGGCACTTGCACACCGTGCGCGAGCCTTTGGCATGACGATTCATTACAACAACCGTCGTCCCCTTCCAGATGATGAGGCGCAGGGAGCCATCTTTCACGAGACGCCCGAGTCTCTGCTGCGTGTCAGCAACTTCCTCTCGATCCACGCGCCCTCGTCGGCAGAGACGAAGCATTTCCTGAATCGCGAGACGATCGGTCTGCTGCCGCCCGGTGCCATCGTGGTGAACACGGCGCGAGGCGCACTGGTCCATGATGAAGATCTGATCGCTGCGCTGCGCAGCGGACGCGTTGCCGCCGCCGGTCTCGACGTCTTTGAGGGCGAGCCGCAGGTGAACCCGGGGTACCTGGATCTGCCCAACACCTACCTGCTGCCCCACATCGGCAGCGCAACGGTCGAGACGCGCACCGCAATGGGGATGCTGGCACTTGACAACATACAGGCCGTGCTGGACGGCAAGTCAGCGCTAACTCCAATTCCGCTCGGCTAGAGCACTACGTGCGTGCCGAGGTCGCTTCGGAGACATGGGTTTCTGTCACTTAAAAATCAAAGCCAGGGCTAAAATCCGGCGACTGAAACAAAGACGGCAACGCAGCCGTAACTATCTAACGAACACGAAAGTACCCGATAGACTTAGATCGATGTCCTCGCACCCTCACGCCCCGATCAACGTAGTCGCCATCGGCGGCGGCACTGGCCTTTCCACGCTGCTGCGTGGCCTGAAGCGCTACGTGCAGGTGAACGATCGTCGTGGCGTGCCACCTCGTCCTGAAGACGTTTGCGACGACCCGCCGTGCCGCGTTGGAGAGCTCTCTGCGATTGTGACCGTAACGGACGATGGCGGATCCAGCGGCCGCCTGCGGGAGGACCTGAAGATGCTGCCGCCGGGCGATGTGCGTAACTGCGTCGCCGCCCTCAGCGAAGATGAGCGCCTGTTGACGAGGCTCTTCCAGTACCGCTTCCCCTCCAACTCCGAAAACAACGGTCTCGGAGGCCACTCGTTTGGCAACCTCTTTCTCGCGGCGCTGACGGCAATCCACGGCGGAGACTTTGCCCAGGCCGTGCAGATGTCGTCACAGATCCTGGCCGCGCGCGGCACCATCTATCCCGCGACCAACAGCAACGTGACGCTTTCTGCACTGATGGATGACGGCACGACCGTCCACGGCGAAACAAACATCACCGCCTCAAAGCGCAGTATCACCGAGTTGATGCTGCACCCTGCGGACGCCAGGCCGCTGCCCGAGGCGTTGGAGGCAATTGCCAAGGCTGACCTGATCACGCTTGGGCCGGGCTCGCTGTATACGTCGCTGATCACGAACCTGCTGGTGGGAGGCATCCCGGAGGCCATCGCGGCGTCGAGCGCGAAGCGTGTCTACATCTGCAACCTGATGACCCAGGCGAACGAATCGCTTGGACTATCCGCTGCCGACCACATCCGCCACATCCAGTCACACTGCGGCGGCAAGCGTCTTTTCGACTTCGCGCTTGTGAATACCGCACCCATCTCCGATGTGCTGCTGGAAAAGTACGCTCGCGAAGGCCAGCAGCCCATTGAGGCTGACCTGGACCGGATCCGCGAACTGGGCGTAACTCCCATCGTCGGCAGCTTCGTGCACGAAGGCGATGTGCTGCGCCATGACTACGATCATGTGGCGGAACTTCTGCTCGACCTGCCCGCACGCGTCGAGAGCGTAGCCGTTTGAACCAGACTCCGGTTCTCGAAGGCTTTGGCATTCGGCTTGAACCCATCGCCCCGCATCACGTCGAGGGGCTTACGCGCGTCGCCATCGATCCGACCAACTGGCGTTTCATGAACCTGCGCATCGAGACGCCAGCCGACGTACAGAAGCTGGTGGACGACTCCGTGCAGGCCGCCGGAACCGGCACCGTGCTGCCCTGGGTGACGACCGTCGATGGCGAGATCGTGGGCGCCTCCAGCTACCTTGATCTCAACCGGACTCACCGGACCGTCGAAATCGGCTTCACCTGGCTTGGGAAAGAGTGGCGAGGCACTGGAGTCAATCCCAGAGTGAAGTTTTTGCAACTGCAGTACGGTTTTGAATCGATTCATATGCGCCGCATTGCGCTCAAAACCCATCACGAAAACCTCCATTCGCAACGCGCCATGCTCAAGCTGGGAGCGCAGTTTGAAGGCACCTTCCGCAACCACATGATCATGCCCGACGGCTCCACCCGTCACACGAAGTGGTACAGCATCACCGAAGAAGACTGGCCTGCGATCAAGGCCTCGCTCCTCGCGCGCATCGCGGCCGAACCCATCGTCAAACCCGCCTAGCGCCTACAATGGAAGGATGGTTGAAACCGTCCCCGTCGCTGAGAATGCGACGCTTGCCACTGCCGCCTCCCCCGCTCGTAACATCCGCAAGACCACGCTGCCCAACGGCCTTCTCGTCCTGACCGAGAGCATGCCGCACATGCGCTCGGTCTCCGTCGGCGTATGGATCGGCACCGGCTCGCGTGATGAGCAGCCTGCAGAGAATGGCCTGTCACACTTTGTGGAGCACATGGTCTTCAAGGGCACCACCTCGCGAACCGCCAAGCAGATCGCGCGCGAGACCGACGCTATCGGCGGCAACCTGGATGCGTTCACCGGGAAAGAGACCATCTGCTTCAACATCAAGGTGCTCGACACCAACGTCGAGCCAGCAATGGAGATCCTCGCAGACCTTGTCCTCAACCCGACCTTTGCCCCCGACGACATCGCACGCGAACAGTCGGTCGTCCTTGAAGAGATCAAGATGGACGAGGACAATCCCGACTATCTTGTCCACGAGATTCACACCGCAAATTTCTGGAAGAACGACCCTCTGGCACGCTCGATTCTCGGCACAGCAGAAACGGTCTCCAGCTTCGATGAGACCGCAGTACGCGCCTTCCACACTTCCCGCTTCGTGCCGTCGAACGTCATCGTCTCCGCCGCAGGCCACCTGAAACACGACGAGATGATCGCGCTCGTCGAGAAGCACTTCGGAGCGCTTGCGCCGGCTGGCGAAGACAAGCTGGTGCGCTTCCCCGCACCTAAAGCAACACCGCACATCACGCTCAAGAAGAAGAAGTCACTGGAGCAGGTTCAGATCTGCCTCGGCGTTCCCGCACCCGCGGTCGACTCGCCCGACCGCTACGTTCTCTACCTCTTGAATTCGATCCTAGGCGGCGGTATGAGCTCGAGACTCTTTCAATCGGTGCGTGAAGATGCGGGTCTTGCATACTCCATCTACTCGGAACTCTCGCCCTACCGCGATACCGGTGCGCTCAGCGTTTATGCGGGTACATCCATCGAGAAGACGCCCGAGATGGTTCGCCTGATCATCGAAGAGTTCCGCAAGCTGAAGACGGAACCCATCGGCGAAGACGAGTTGGAGCGCGCCAAGAATCAGTCGAAGGGCAACATCGTTCTGGGTCTCGAGAGCTCGTCCGCGCGCATGGGAAATCTCGCTCGTCAGCAGATGTACTACGGCCGGTTCAACACTGTCGATGAGATCATCGCGGACGTCGACCGCGTGACGCCCGCCGATGTGCAGCGCGTAGCGAACCAGTTGCTGGTGGGGGACAGCATCTCGCTGACTCTTCTCGGCAACCTCGGCGACTTAAAGATCACGCGCGCCGACCTGGCATGTTAGCCTGCTGACTCCCCGGAATATAGGTGAGTCATGCAGCAGCAAGCCGGCAACGCCGTGGTGCGCCTCGGCGGCATTGAATTAACGTTCTTGGTCGACGAGACACAGGGCTCAGACGATCTTGTGATCTTCGAATTCCTCGTGCAGCCCGGCGCTCGTGTGCCGGAGCCACATGACCACCGCAACGTGGACGAGTTCGTCTACGGCCTTGAAGGCACGCTTACTTCCACCGTCAACGGCGAAGCGCGCGAGCTGAAGGCCGGCGAGTCGCTGATGATTCCGCGCGGTGTGAAGCATCACCATGCGAATCTGCATGACGTGCCTGCCAAAGCCCTGGTCACACTGAATCCCGGCTCCATTGGCAAGCGCTACTTCGAAGAAGTTCGCGAAGCCATGAGCGACGGCCCGCCCGACCGGGCCCGCATGATCGAGATCATGGCGCGCTACGAACTCATCGTCGACTAAGCCCTACGGCACATAGAGCTTGTAGAGCATGAGGCAGACGACCGTCGCAACGCCCGCAAGAAACAGGCCGCTGACACGCTTCTTGTAGACGAAGAAGATCAGCACCAGTCCACTCAGCGAGACCAGCGTCAGCAGGATCGCGGACGCATCAATGATCCACGACCAGACCTTCCCCGTATCGCGGCCCTTGTGCAGATCGTTGATCACCGCAATGAAGCCTGCGCGCGTCTCCACGATGTTGTAAGTACCATCGGCGCGAGTCACCGTCGTATCCGCGCTATAGCCAGGCCCGCGAAAGCTGAAGCTGATCTGGTCGTCTTCGACGCGCAGATCGCTGACAGCACCGTGCACGCCATCCTTCGCGCGAATATGCTCCACGATCGCCAGCGTATCCGGATGATCCTTGGGTCCCATCTCCTTTGCGGAGAGCGAGCCGTTCAGATTGCGCACGACCTCGCCATGCGACAGGGCCTCCGCATGGTTCAGCGTCAGGCCCGTCACGGCGAAGAACAGCACCACGGCGAAAGACACCATGGACAGGTAGATATGCAGCCATCGCGATACGATGGCTGTCTTCTTCCGCAGCCGCGCAGACAGTGGCTGCGCGGCCTTTTCCGCTGCGGTGCGACGGCTTACAGCAGCAGTGATGCTCTGTGCCTCAGGGCTGTGTTCGACCTTACTGCTTCCGATAGTCAAGCTGAACGGCTCCCAGTTCCTCGCTGGCGGGCAGCGTCATCTGCGCGGCAGTGCCGTTGAAGTCGATCTCCTGACGCAGCAGCGTGTGGCCGCCATGCTCGCGCGCAGCTTCCACCACCACCGTGTACTTCCCTGCCTTTACCAGCTTGCCGTTGTTGTCCTTGCCATCCCACTTCAGCGTGTAGGTACCGGGCGCGCGCGTAGCGCTTGAGACGGTCGCGGAGATGTCTGTGCCCTCCGCCAGGTTGCGAACGCGATCCTCGCCATACCAGCCCTTCAACTCATTCAGCCAACGCGGATTTTTGAACCACAGTGCCACCGTGCGTACCGGGTACTTGTCCTTGTCTTCGATCCATACGGCGACGTACGGCCGGTGATAGCGAGGGTTATCCACGCGCGGTAACTCGAGCTTTACCAGCAGCTCCATGGACTGGTTCCAGTTCGATCCGGCCTGCGGTACTGCTGCACCTGCGTGGACGGCATACGCCACACGCTCAATCTTTGGCTCAGCATACGCATTCCAGCCGGCGCTGGCGATACGCTCACCATCACGGGTGATAAGCATGTAAGCCGAGTCTGGATGGCGCTGCATCAGCGCAGCCGACTCCCGCGGCGAAAGAATCGACAGCGCCGTTGCAAGCGCTCCAGCCGTGGCAGCATCCGGTGCGATCACACTCGACGACAGCACCGCGGCAGCAGGCTGCGCCGTGCGAGGATCGATCAGGTGCGACAGGTGCTCGCCCGCGACGTCGAAGCCGCGGCGATAGCTGCCGCTGGTGGCAATGGCACGATCACGAAGGACAACGGTATCGAGCGCGGCATCGTTTTCCGCATCAGCCTTTGGATTGGCAATGTCGACACGCTGCGTCAGGGCGCCGCTTGTGACAATGTCGCCGCCCACATTCAGCATGACACCCGTGGCGCCCGCATGCAGCGCGGCAGCTGCCGCCTTCTGCGTGATCAGGCTCTTCGTAAAGCTGGCAAGCACCAGCGGTGCGTCGGACAGGCGTGTGGCAGTGCCCTGCACACGGTCAAGCGACCAGTGCTTCTGCGCCATCGCACGAATCGCGCCATCGAGCTCATTCGAGGATGGAGAAGCACCACGAGCAGCAGCGCCACGCCATACCTTCGCGGCTGCTTCCGAGGAGGCGTTCAACACACCGCCCGTCTCGCCCTGCCACGCATCGAAGCGCGCCAGCACGTCCATCAGGTCTGGCGATACCTTGACGGCAACACCGTGTGTCTTCTGCCAGCGCGAGAACTCACTGTTCGCATCCCACGCGCTCAGTATCTTCGACTGCCGATCGAACTCTGCCAGTGCTGCCGCCTCGGCCGACCGCGCCTGCGCCTTCGAGGCAGCGCTGACATTCATGTCGAGCGAGGTGCCCAGCACGTTCTCATGCGCGAAAGCCCAAGTGCCTGCAGCATCGTGCTTTGAGGGGGCGGGGGGGACAGCCTGCGTGGCGGCGAATGCGGGAAGCACGCCCACCGAAACCATGGCAGCGGAGGCAAACAATCCCTGTGTCTTCTTTTTCATCACGATCTCTTCTCCTGGATAAGGCAGGTAAGTGCTGCAGGGTTTAGCGTGCGGGCGAAGCGTTGTTGTCGGGCATGCGTTCGGTGGGAGGCTTCATGTCGCCCGGGCGTTCACCAGCTCCGGTTGGCGGTCCACCGGGACCACGCCCCATGGGCTGCGTCGCCATAAAGGTCGTAAGCTCTTCCAGGTCGATTTTGCCGTCGTGATTCAGGTCCATCGCCTCAAAGTTTGCCTGCATGCGGTCAGGAAATTCACCCTTGACGAGGAAGCCATCGCGATCGCCATCCCACTCATCCATGCTGTGCGCAGCGCGCTCCGCAGGGGTTTGCTGACGAACACGCAGCTCATCGGCTGAAAGGATGCCGTCCGCGTTCTTGTCCAGCGTCTTCAGAGCACCGGGAGCGCTCGCAATCTCAGCAGCGGAGAAGATACCGTCATGATCGACATCAATGGCGTTAGTGATCGGATCGACACGAAGCTGCACTGCCGCATTGTTGCGGCCAACCGGCCGGCCCTGCGGATCCGCCTGCGCATTCGCCATCGCGCGGATCTCATCGCCCGTCAACTTGCCATCGTGATTCGTGTCACCACGCTGAAACATTGGCTGCATACGCTCCGGCACTTCATCGATAGTCAGGACACCGTCCTTGTTGGCATCCATCGCCATCAGCCGCGCGTACAGCTCGTTGGAAACAGGCGAGTCCGCCTGGAAGCGAGGCGCGTACTCGTCCGGCGTGATCTGCCCATCGTGGTTCTTGTCCAGCGTTAACAGCGATTTGCTCGCAGCCGCGATCTCCACCGCCGACAGCTGGCCGTCCCCATCCGTATCCAGAGCCAGCAGGAAGACACGAGGAGGCGGAGTCCGTGGCGGTTGCGCAACCAGCAGAGGAGCGAACAGCGCTGGCGTAAATACGGCAATGGCGGCGGAAAGCAACGGTTGACGGCGCATAGTCTTCACTCTCTGAATCCTCTAGACGACCAAATCCGCGGCAAGTTTCTTCAGACTCGCTTCATACTCACGCTCGGCTGAGCTGGATCGGAGGCGCTGAGAGAAATGCGGACAGGATTAGTCCTAAATGTTTGTAGGACAAATTCAGTCCGAGATCAAGAAGGAGAATGATTCGCCTGTCGAATAGCGGACGCGCAGAGAATATTTCAGACCCGCTGCTTGACCGCTGCCGTGGCCGCGTCGCCCGTGTTGGGGGTACCTGCCGGCTCAATCAAGAGCAGGTGAACTTCTTCCGCCGCAACAGGGCAATGTTCCACGCCCTTAGGCACGACGAAGAGTTCGCCCGGGCCCACATGCACGTCGCTTTCTCGCATTCGGATAGTCAGAGAGCCCTTCAGTACGAGGAAGAGATCGTCGGTATCCGCATGCGAGTGCCATGTGAATTCACCCTGGACTTTCACCACCATGATGTCGTTGCCGTTGTAACCGGCGACAATCCTTGGCGACCAGTGATCGGTAAAGGTGGCAAGCTTTGCAGCGAGGTTGATGGCTTTCATACCGCTACTCTACGCGGGGGGCAGGCCATCGATCACGGTGACGCCAGCGGGCGGCGTGAAGCGGAAGTCAGCATCTGCGGCGGGCACGTTCTCCTGCATGTCGCGGAAGATGAAGTCCGTGAAGCTGCCGTCGATCTCCTCGATGCGCAGACCGCTGATCGCACCGGATGAGGGGCTCACAGTGACAGCGATCTTCTGCACGCGCTGATCTCCCGGTGTCATCTCGTAGTGCGGCGTGCCGGCCAGCGTGACGGCTCCGTTTGCAGCGGGCGTGGCCTGCAGATGATCGAGTTCCTTTTCAAGCTTCGTATGACCCAGTAGAAAGCGCAGCGGGGAGCGCATGTCGTCCAGTTGCTTGGCCGGAACGCGCTGCGCCTGTGGATCGCCCGGCGTGTAGCTGACGCCGAACTTGCCGTCGAGAACGAACAGCTTGCCGCTGGAATAGGTCCAGCGCATGCGCCCGGGCTTACGCAGCAGCAGGGTGCCTGTCTCCGTACGTTGCTGGCCCATGCCGCTGTAGTGCTCGGTATAGTTGGCGCGCAGGCTGGTCAGGTGGTTGTAGTGGTCGTCGACTTTGCTGGCGAGCGTGTGAACGTCCTGAGCCGCGACGGGAAGAACAACGGTAGCAAGCAGAACGGCGGTACGGGCAATCAATCTCATCGATTCCTTAGGATGCCGCAAATGCAATGGGTGCAGCCGAAGCCGCACCCGCTGCACAAACTCCGCTGACTGACTGGCTCGCTAGCTTGCTGACTAGCTGCGCTTCTACTGGATGGGCTGCGTGCAGGCGGTGCCGCCCTTGGGGTCGTACTTTACCTGCTGCGAGTCGTCGGAGCAGAAGCCGCGATCGCCGGTGTTGCCGATCTTCTGCGGTACAGCCGTGATTTCGTAGCTGGTGTACTGGTCCTGATTGTTGATCGTCACCTTGTTGCAGTTGACGATAGCGAAGGTATAGCCGGCCTTCTGTCCGCCGGCAAGATCCGGCTGCAGCAGACCTGCGGCAGCCGGCGACGGTGCCGCGGACTTATCGCCGCCCAATGCCTTCAGATCGCAGGCATAGCCGTTGGCCGGGTACGTCTGCTGATACTGAAGCTGCGCCGCAACGATGGCACGGATCGACTGGATGGCCGACGTCTCATTGCCCTGCCGCTTGATGCGCGTAATGTTCGGGATGGCGAACGTGGCAATGATGATGATGATCGACATCACGATCAGCAATTCGATCAGGGTAAAGCCGTCTTCGTTGCCGATGCGTCGGCTGCGGTTCTTCAGGGTCATGCAGTTCCTCGAATGTGTGCCGTGCTCGCGGCCTGCCTGTAGGACGATGCCGCGAGCGATCCGACATCACAAACTGTAGCAAATCGCGTCCGGTTACAGCGTAATCTTGCCTGCGTCTCCCACGCTGACCTTGTCCGCGCCCAGGACTGAAGCCAGGGCCAGCCGTCCCAAACGCACAATGCCGGACGAACTCGACTGCCAGTATTCGCCGCCGGTGACAGTCACCTTGAGCAGCGCAGCCGCAGGATCATCACTGCCCTTTTCGAACCACGCATCCGCCATCTTGTACCAGTGCTGCTTGATCATGGCGCGATCCTTCACGATGCCGGCGCGGCCCTGCAGCGAGAGGTACATGCCATCCTTCGGTTGCTCATAGCTCACCAGCACGTGGCTGTCTTCACGGATCTCATCGACCTTGCCGGAATCGATACGCGTGATGAACCAAAGCGTTCCGTCGAAATCCGCGGACTCCGTACCCATCGGTCGCGCGTGCAGCGTGCCATCGTCGGCAACGGTGGTCAGCATTGCGATGTGGATGTCCTTGGTAAGTTCCTTGATCTTCGCGATGCCTTCCGCGCCCGACACGTTCTTCTCAGCCATTCCTGCCTCCAACTTCAGGTGCGTTGGATGCACTGGGGCCCGCGTGCCGTTTCCCGCCTATCGAGCAGGCAAGGTGTACTGGAAATCGTAAGTATGGCCGGATTTGTCGATGATGATGTTTAGCTTGCCTTCAATGCCCGCGAGTTCCCCCGTGCCGGAGTTCGGGACGACCGTTACATCGAGCACAGCCGCCTTGGGATCATCCGTCATCATGCTCGCGGAATGGATGAACACGAAGGTGCCTGCGTGCCCGTCAACCTTCACGTTCATCGTCTCCAGCGCGACGTAAGCCATGGCCTTGCCTGTCACGGAAGTGGTCATCTGCCCCTTGCTGGAACCCTCGATGGCTCCACTCCACGTCTTGTCGATGGTCATCGCACCCAACCCGGCTTCCTTGCCGATGGGTGAGATGTCGGTCGGCTTCACATCCACCTTGAACGTTCCTGTCGCGTGCATCGTAGGTCCTCGTTTTGTGGTCTGGGCCATGGCACCCGCTGCGAACAGAAGCACCAGCAACGCCAGCAGGCATGATTCGCTCTTTATTCGCCGCATGCCTGCAAGTCTACAGACTGCATGCGTCTACAAGCCATGAGATTTTCGGAAATCACGGACCACATCCGCGGGGTCGCGGTGGTCCCCCTCAACGGCATGGTTCATCGCCTGCATCTCGCTTTCGCTCACGCGGCCTGTCAGCCGATCCAGTGCCATCTGCATCCTCGGATGCAAACGCAATGCGTCCTCACGGACCAGCGGCACCGCCTGGTACGGCGGGAAATAGTGGCGGTCATCCGCCAACACACGCAAGTTCATTGCGGTGATCTGCCCATCAGTCGAATTGCCAGAGATCACGTCCACCTGGTTCGATCCGAGTGCCCGATAGAGCAGTCCTAGGTCCATGATGCGCGGCGTCCCGTCGAAGCGCAGCCCGTAGGTGTCGTCCATGCCGTGCAGACCATCCGGCCGCTCCTCGAACTCATACCCGACGCCAAGCCGGAGCGAGGGCGCGGCCTGTGAAAGATCGCTAAGCTTCCTCACATGGAGACGGTCCGCATCCGCGCCTCGCAGCACCATCGCGAAGGTGTTCTCGAAGCCTAGGGACGGCTGCACACGCACCGCATACTTGTCCGCGTAGATGCGGCGCACCGTGGAAAGCACGCGATCGGGATCGTGGTCCAGTGGCTGCTTCAGAACCGAGGTCAGCGCGGTGCCCGTGTACTCGACGTACGCATCGATGCGCCCAGCCACCAGTGCCTGGTGCGCGATGTAGCTGCCCGCCAGATAAAACCGCCGGTCAACCTTCTCGCCAGTCGACTCGATCTGCTGCGCGAGGAGTTCGCCAAGAATCACCTGCTCCGTAAAGTTCTTGGCACCGATGACAATGCGCGAACCATGGGGAGGATCGCACGCGGTGAGGGGCAGAATCATCAGCGTCACCACGACCATCATTGCCGCTTTGAGCATCGCTCCCGCGTCTCTTCGAGATATCGGGCACCCATCGTGATGAGGCCTCATGAATCTCGTCTCACAGCGAGCCTGTGTTCCAAGAGTCCAAGCAGCGCATCCGCGATCAACGCGAGCAGCGCCGCGGGGATCGCGCCGAGCAGCACGAATCGATTGTCCACCGAAGCCACGCCACGGAAGATGAACTCGCCCAACCCGCCCGCACCGATCGCCGCAGCGATGGTTGCGACACCCACGCATGTGACCGTCGCGGTGCGCAGACCAGCCAGCAGCACACTCGCCGACAAAGGCAGTTCCACCTTCAGCAGACGTTGCATCGGGGTCATGCCCAGCGCATTGCTCACATCGATCAATGCGGGATCGATGCCGCGAATGCCTGTGTACGTATTGCGCAGGATCGGAAGCAGTGCGTAGCCGGTGAGCGCGATGATCGCGAGCCGGGCTGCGCGGTCGCCAAGCCACGGCACCGGCAGGAGCAGGCCGAAGAGCGCGAGGCTCGGCACCGTCTGCACGATGTTGGCAAAGCCGATGACAGGCCGCGCCCAGCGCTCATGCCGCGTCAGCCAGATGCCGGTGGGCACCGCGATCAGCGTCGCAAACAACATCGCCGAGCCGGTGAGCCACAAGTGCTCAAAGACGAGCCGGGCAAGCTCATACACGTGCTGATTCAGGAAGCCGGTCATCCGGCTGCCTCAAAGCGATTCACCGCCCGCACATACTCGCGCACGTTCTCAAGTTCCGACTGCAGAACCTCATGTGAAGCCATGTCCGCGGCTACATTGCCCGCGTCAATAAAGATCACGCGATGCGCCAGGAAGATCGCCTCCTGCAGGTCATGCGTCACGAGAATGGCGGTCTTACCCAGCCGCGCCAGCAGGTCGCGTAGCATCGTCTGCATCTCCGCGCGGGTCAGCGGATCGAGCGCGCCAAAGGGCTCATCGAGAAGAAGGATCGACGGATCGGTCGCCAGCGCACGCGCCACACCGGCTCGCTGTCGCTGCCCTCCACTCAACTGCCACGGCATGCGCCTGGCGAACTGCGAGGGTTCCAGGCCGACATCCTGCAGCAGCGCGTGCGCGCGTTGCGTGCGTTCACCAGGCGTCTTTCCCGCAAGCTCCAGCGGCAATGCGACGTTACGCTCGATGCTCATGTGCGGATACAGGCCGGTTTCCTGGATGACGTAGCCGATGCCGCGCCGCAGCTTGATCAGATCTGCCGCAACGACCTCCTCACCGCTCACGCGCACACCGCCACCCGTCGGCAGCACAAGGCCGTTCACGGTGCGCAGCAAGGTTGTCTTGCCGGAGCCGGAACGGCCCAGCAGTGCGGTCGTGGTGCCCGCTTCCAGCTTGAGGGAGATGTCGTTCAGAATGGGCCGCGACACACCGTGCGGGGCGAAGCTCACATGGGTGAACTCAACGCTGCCCGCAGCGGCTGTCATCGGTAGCTACTCGTCCTGGTTTGGATCGTTGCTGTCGGCATCATTGCCGTCCGAGCCGTTCGGCTCATCGATGTCCGCAGGAACCGGCGCATTGAATGCATCGGATTCGGAAGCCGCCGGCGTGCTGCCCGGCAGTCCCTTTACGCGGACCACGGTGATCTTCGAAAAGCCTTCCTTGAACGATGGTGGACGCAGACGCTCTGCCATCTTCTGCATGACGTCGTCCGCCACGCGGCGTTCGCGCTTGCTGTTGCGTTCCATACAGACGGCGAACGGCACGTCGAAGTAAACCGCCTGAGCCTCATAGCCGAAGCTCTTGGCCATCTTGATCCACTGACGGCGCTCGTGTGCCGACAGGTTCGTGGCATCCACATAGTTCCACGGCATCTTCGCAATCAGACGCGCACGCAGCAGGCTGCGCAGTGTGCTGAAGACGAGTCCGCTGTAGCGTTGATCCGTGATGTCATCGAACAAAATCGTTCGCAACATGTCGCTGCTCAGCGGCGTAACGCCGCGACGCTTGTACCAGGTAGTCTTACCGCTGCCGGGCAGGCCAATGGCCAGCACGACATAGCCTCGCGGCTGCGCCTTATCGCCCGCAGGCATCGAAGGCGGTTCGACCGGCAGGGTTCCCAGCGATTCGGGCTGAGTCTCGACCTCGATCTTGCCGGGTGCCGCGCTTTCGGCTGCAGGAGCCGGTGCGGCCTCCGCTGCTACGGCCGCAGGAGCGGCCTTGGCCGGTGCGTCCGGGTAGGTGGGTTGAAGTGCTGCGGGCTGATCCTGGGGGATCTCCTGCCCAATCTTGCCGGTGGCCTCGCTATTGTTCGGGCCACGCTTACTGCGTCTTCTCATCTTGTTGCGCATCCAGTCGCGCATAGCCGGTTTGTACCATACCCGGCGTTCCCAGCCAAACCGCTCCCCTGTCCGTAAGGACCGTTTGCAGGTTCTGCCGCCCGCAATTCGCATGCCTCTTACGGTGCGTCCCGCGCGCAACCGGCGGCCTAACCGCTACACTGAGAGGGTCGATCAAACCATCGAAAACGAACCATCTGAGAGGAAGCGACACGTCATGGCAGTAAAGGTAGGCATCAACGGATTCGGCCGTATCGGCCGCAATGTTTTCCGCACGGCAATCGGCAACGCCGACATTGAAATCGTAGCCGTCAATGATCTGACCAGCCCCGCGACGCTGGCGCACCTGCTGAAGTACGACTCCATCCTGGGCAATCTGAAGCAGGAGATCACCTCGGGCGATGACTTCATCTCGTTCGACGGCAAGAAGATCAAGGTCTTCGCCGAGCGCGATCCCGCGAAGCTGCCCTGGGCCGAGACCGGCGCCCAGATCGTCGTCGAATCCACCGGCCATTTCACCGACGCTACCAAGGCCAAAGCGCACTTGGGTGAGACCGTGAAGAAGGTCATCATCTCCGCGCCTGCCACCAACGAGGACCTGACGGTGGTCCTGGGCGTGAACGACGACAAGTACGACGCGTCGAAGCACAACGTCATCTCCAATGCCAGTTGCACCACCAACTGCCTGGCGCCCGTCGTCAAGGTGCTGAACGACACCTTCGGCATCACCAGCGGCATCATGACCACGATCCACAGCTACACCAATGATCAGGTCATCCTCGACTTCCCGCATAAGGACCTGCGCCGCGCCCGCGCCGCCGCGATCAACATGATCCCGTCGTCGACCGGTGCCGCCAAGGCCCTGAAGCTCGTCATCCCAGAGATGGACGGCAAGCTGGATGGCTTCTCCATGCGCGTCCCCACACCGAATGTTTCGATCGTCGATCTGACGTTCAACACGGACAAGCCGATCAGCGTGGCCACCGTAAATGCTGCACTCAAGTCCGCGAGCGAGGGCGCACTGAAGGGCATACTCGGCTACACCGACGAAGAACTGGTCAGCAGCGACTTCAAAGGTGACGGACGCTCTTCAATCGTCGACTCGAAGCTCACCAAGGTGATTGGCGATAAGACCGGCAAGATCCTCAGCTGGTACGACAACGAGTGGGGCTACAGCTCACGCGTGAAGGACCTGATCCTCTTCCTGGTGAAGAAGGGCCTGTAGCTCGCACCACGACCACGAACACCCGCGGCCCGTCATCCTAAGCCGCAGACGAAAGACCCCGATGCACCCCGTTCTGCACGTGCTGTTCCAGGCTTTCTCATAAGAAAGCTCCGAGCAGTTCCGGCAGGCTGGAGAGCGTCGGGGTTCTTCGCTTTGGTCAGGATGACAGCGCAGATGGCAAACTAATTCTGCCATGCCGATCGAGCTCCCAGACCATCTCCGCAAGGAGGCCATCGCCTCCATTCAGCGCTACTTCGACCGCAACCTGCCGGAGCCCATCGGCGACCTGCCCGCAGGCATGCTCCTCGACTTCTTCCTCGAAGACATCGCACCCGCCGTCTACAACAAAGCCGTCACCGACGCGCAAACACGCATGCAGGGCCGCATCGCCGAAGTCGACGGCGAGCTATACGAAGACCCCTTCCAATACTGGCACCGCCTCGAAAAAAAGCGCACTACCCGTCGCTAACTAATTCCTTAGTTGCTCGTCTTTCCTACCAGAGACGAATGCCGCCGCGCCGCTCCAATACGTTGACCGAAGCCGAACTCCGGCTCATGCGCCTGCTCTGGACCTGCGGCGAGTGCTCCGTGCAGGACCTCGTCTCGGCCATGCCTGAGGAGTCGCGCCTCGCCTATACATCGGTCCTGACGACCATCCGCATCCTCGAAACCAAGGGCTACGTCGAGCACCGGCAGGAGGGCCGCGCCTTCCTGTATACCGCCTGTGTCGCGGAGCAGGATGCGCAGCAGCACGAGGTGCGCCATGTGATGCACCGCTTCTTCGGCAACAGCCGCGAGCGCCTGATGCTTGCACTGCTCGGCGAGGGGGACGTCAGCTCCGACGAGTTGGCGCGACTCAAGCGGGCCATCGCCGAGGCAGAGGCCGCTCAGAAGTCCGGCGCGAACGAGGCAGCGAAATGACCCCTGCCCTCGTACATCTCTCAACCGTTCTCGCGACGGGCTGCATCGCCGGTCTGTGGCAGGGCGCAGCTCTAGCGCTGTTGGCATCTGCCCTGCTGCGCTTTACGCCGAAGGCCTCGCCTGCCCTTCGGCATACCCTTCTCATCGCCATTTTCATCGTGACCGCCTTACTTCCCTGGCTGCCGTCGCTACGACGCGTGACCACATCTCCTACAGGGTCGTCGCCCTTACAAGCGGCCCCGTGGATCGCCTCAGCCATCGTCATGGTTTGGATCGCCGCAACGGCCGTGCGCGCCATTCATCTCGCTTCGGCCTGGCTGCACCTGCGGCGGGTACGCCGCAACGCCACTCCTATCGTGATTGCTGGCAGTGACAGCTTTCCGGCCGGTGGCCGCCGCGCACTCCTCTGCGTCTCGTCGGAGGTTGATAGCCCCACTATCCTCGGCTTCTTCCGGCCCGTGCTGCTGCTGCCGGATTGGCTCGCTCCGAAACTCTCGTCGAACGATCTGCACCAGATCGCCCTGCACGAATGCGAGCACCTGCGCCGTCGCGATGACTGGGTCAACCTGCTGCTGCAGTTCGGGCTTGTCCTGGTGCCGCTCAACCCGGCGCTGCACTGGCTCAACCGGAGCATCGGCATCCAGCGCGAACTCGCCTGCGATGCGGAAGTCGTCGCGTCGACAGCCGAACCTCTCGCCTACGCAGCATCACTCACAAAGCTTGCAGAACAGCGCATGCATCGCAGGAGCCTTCGTCTGGCCCTGGCTGCCTGGGGCCGCAAGTCAGAGCTGACCCAGCGCGTGTATGCGCTGCTCGCACAACGTCCGGCCTGCACACTCTGGCATACACGCGCTGCCGGTGCGACCGGTGCCGTACTTCTGTTGACGGTTTCCGCGGGACTTGCGCACGCGCCACAGCTCGTCCGCTTTACGAACGCCCCCATGAGCTTCGCCACCACGCAGGTTCCCGAGATCACCACGGTGCCGGCTGCACTCGCCGCCACCATGGTGAAAGCATCAGCCACTGGCACGTCGACCGCGGTCCCGATGGTGCCCGCTGTATTCCCTGTGAAGACACCATCAAGGACTCGTCATCGCGCTGCGAACGCGCATGAGAACTCGCTACGCAGAATCTCCGCGGACGCGGTGAGACGGGCCCCGCAGAGCGACTCGGCTGTCCGCTTCGTCCACACTGCACTGGCAAACAACCTTCGGCAGACAAATTCGGCAGAGCCTTCAACTGACGATGGCGTCGCGCCCGTCCGGTTCGTCACAACCGACTTCATCACTCCCTACGTCGCCGTCCCCGTACGCAACGGCTGGATCCTCATCGAGCTTTAGCACCCAATGCATTACCAGGAGAAAACACCACCATGCGCCAAGCTACTAATTCATTAGTTAATGCCAGCACAAAGGCTCGTCGCTTTGCCCTTCCCAGCAGCCTTGCCGCTGTAGCCGTGCTCAGCTCTGCCATGTTTTTTCATGGTACCGGCGTGCACGCCAACGCAATCTCCGCTTCGGCGCTTGACGACCAGAGCGTCTCATCCCTTGCTGCGCTCGACCATGACATGGAGACTCTCGCGGCGCGCGTCACGCCAGCCGTCGTCAACGTTGCGGTCACCAGCCGCGGCACCGATGACGACGATGAGGCCCAGACCCCACAGCGCGGCATCGACCCGTCGGATCTGCCGCCCCAGCTACGTCAGTTCTTCGGCAACGGCGGTGGCTTCGGTCGCGGCGGCGCCATGCCGCAGCAACAGCAACTTCGCCACGGTGTTGGATCGGGCGTCATCATCTCGCCAGATGGGTACATCATCACCAACAACCATGTGGTGGAAGGCGCTACGCAGATCAAGGTAACGCTGCATGACCGTCGTGTACTGACGGGCAAGGTCGTCGGTACCGACAAACTCACCGACATCGCCGTAGTGAAGGTTGACGCACACGATTTGCCGGCCATCTCATGGGGCGACTCCAGCAAGCTGCAGCCCGGCCAGACCGTGCTCGCGTTTGGCAGTCCCTTCGGCGTGCTGCAGTTCAGCGTCACGCGCGGCATCGTCAGCGCGGTCAACCGTGCAGCGCCGTTCTCCAGCGATGCCCGCACGCCCGGTGGCCTCATTCAGACAGACGCGGCCGTCAATCCCGGCAACAGCGGAGGTCCGCTGGTCAACGCTCACGGAGAGCTGGTCGGCATCAATCAGATGATCGCAACCAACAGCGGCAGCTTTGCCGGTGCCAGCTTTGCGATCCCCTCTGCAACAGCCAGGGCGATCTCAGACCAGATCATCAAGACCGGCAGCGTGCACCATGGCTACCTGGGCATCGCCATGAACGACGTGACGCCGCAGAATGCGCAGTTCTTCAATCTTGACCAGGCGCTGGGAGCCATCGTCTCGCAGGTGACACCGGGTTCTCCCGCCAGTAATGCCGGCTTGAAGAATGGCGACGTCATCACCAGCGTGAATGGCAAGCCAGTCGAAAACGGTGGCGCCCTGCAGGTACAGGTGGCGCAACTCACTCCCGGCACGAAGATCAGCCTCGGCATCCTTCGCAATGGATCGCGCCAAAGCATCAACGTGGCTTTGGGTGAGTACAAGAAAGACGGCGAGGTGGCAGGCAATGACAGCAACAAAAGCGGCCCAAGCAATGGCGGCAAGCTTGGCCTGGCCATGAGCGATCTGACGCCGGACGTTCGGCAGCAGATGAACATCCCCTCCAGCGTCAATGGCGCAGCCATTGCTCAGGTGCGTCCCGGCAGTCCGGCTGAAGACGCGGGTTTGCAGCCTGGCGACGTCATCATGGAGGTGAATCGCAAGCCCATTAACTCCGCCGATCAGCTCGCCAGCAACATCAAGAGCGTGCCGGATGGCAAGGGCGTGCTTCTGCTGGTCTGGTCGAATGGTGGCGCCAGCTACCGCGTTGTCTCTCCCAACCAGGGATAGCGACGGCCCATCCCGCGACACTACCGAAGGCCCTCGCTCACCGCGGGGGCCTTCGCGTTCGCGCGATAGCCGCCCGGCCTCTGCGGCCGCAGCGGTATCCTGTCTACATGGCAACGCTTTCAATCCGTGACCTCGATCTGCATGGCAAGCGCGTGTTCATCCGCGTCGACTTCAACGTTCCGCTCTCGAAGGATGGCGGTGAGATTCTCGACGACACCCGCATCCGCGAGACGCTGCCGACCATTGAGTTTGCGCTGCGCGCCGGCGCGAAGGTCATCCTCGCCGCACACCTGGGCCGTCCTAAGGGCGAACGCGTTGAGAGCATGAGCCTCCGTCCTGTCGTCGATCGTCTTCGCCAATTGCTGGACGCCGACCTGGGCGAATCGCGCAACGTCGCCTTCTCTCCCGATTGTGTCGGCGAGATCGCGGAAGAGCTTGTCTCTAAACTAGAGAATGGACAGGCACTGCTGCTGGAAAACCTTCGCTTCCACAAGGAAGAAGAGAAGAATGATCCAGCCTTTGCAGAGCAGCTCGCGAAGCTCGCTGACGTCTATGTGAACGATGCCTTCGGCGCAGCACACCGCGCGCACGCTTCCACCGAAGGCATCACGCACTTCGTCAAGCAGAGCGCCAGCGGCATGTTGATGGATAAGGAACTGAACTATCTCGGCAAGGCGCTCACCACGCCCGACAAGCCCTTCGTCGCCATCATCGGTGGCGCGAAGGTGTCGGACAAGATCGATGTCATCGACAACCTGCTGAACCAGGTAGACGCCATCATCGTTGGCGGCGGCATGGCTTACACCTTCCTGAACGCTCAGGGCCAGAAGACCGGTAAGAGCCTGCTGGAAGCCGACAAGATCGACGTCGCCGCAGCCGCGCTGAAAAAAGCCGAGGCGAAGGGCGTGCGCTTCCTTCTGCCCGTCGACCACATCCTCGCGGACAAGTTCGCACCCGACGCGACGACCAGCACCTTCGACGGCACAGAAGACTTCCCTGCAGACCTCATGGCACTCGACATCGGACCCAAGTCCGTTGCGCTGTTCGTCAAGGAGATCAAGGACGCGCGCACCATCGTGTGGAACGGTCCGATGGGTGTCTTCGAGATGCCTGCCTTCGCAAAGGGCACCATGGCTGTCGCACATGCTGTTGCGGACAATGAGTTCGCCACCAGCATCATCGGTGGAGGCGACAGTGTTTCTGCCGCTGTGATGGCCGGCGTGACGGATAAGATTACGCACATCAGCACTGGTGGGGGCGCTTCGCTCGAATTCCTGGAAGGCAAGACCTTGCCGGGTGTCGCGGCGCTCACGCAAAAGTAATCGTCAACCGCGCGAGGCGGCAGCAACAGGGTTGCCTGTTACTGCCGCCTCGCATAAGCTGCCGCATTGAGAGAGGCTGGGACCAAACGATGCGTAAGAAAATCATTGCGGCAAACTGGAAGATGTACAAGACTCCGATGGAGTCGCTCGAATTCCTGAATGCCTTTCTCCCGAAGGTTCATGACCACGAAGCGTCCGAAATCGTAATTTTTCCCACGGCCACATCGCTTTCAACGGTGATTGACCGTGTCCGCGGTACGCATATCCAGGCAGGCGCACAGACGATGCACTGGCTGAACGAAGGCCCGTACACCGGCCAGACTTCGCCCACCATGCTCACGAGCATCGGCGCGACGCATGTTTTGCTCGGTCACTCTGAGCGCCGGCTCTATGCGAATGAGACGTATGAGCATGTCAGCCTGAAGCTGAAGGCCGCCATCGCACATTCCCTGACGCCGGTCGTCTGCCTCGGCGAAATGCTGGTGGACCGCCAGGGCGGTTTCACAAAGGACACGCTGATGGCGCAGATGGGTGCCGCGCTGTCCAATCTCCCCGCGGCCAGCACCAAAACGCTTGTGATCGCTTATGAACCTGTCTGGGCCATCGGTACCGGGTCAACCGCCAGCCCCGAAGTAGCGAATGAGGTGCATGCCATCATCCGTGCCGAACTCGCGCGGGTCTTCAATCTGGAGGTCGCCGAGAAGACTCGGATCCTCTACGGCGGATCCGTGAAGCCCGAGAACAGTGCGGCACTTCTCGCGCAGCCCGACATTGACGGCCTACTTATCGGTGGTGCGAGCCTGGATCCGGTATCCCTTGCGAAGATCATCCACACCCACCCCAAGTAAAAGCAGCCCATTCAAATGAGAAGCCCCGCCGAATGGCGGGGCTTTCTTGTCTCTTCAGGCCATGAGCCCGATGACACCTACCGGCGATAGCCGCGGTGGTAAGGGCGGTGGTGACGGTAGTAGCGGTGATGGTAGCGGCGGCGCGGCTGCGCGTTGGCCACTGTGGGCAGAACTGCGCTGCCGACGATGAACAGCGTGATCATCAAAAGCAGACTGCTGGCAAATTTTTTCAATGGAAACTCCAGGGGCGAAATGCCTATTGATAGTGTGACGCAAGGGAGCAAGGCGGCGTTGTGCGAACACGGTGCCGGACTCAGCGAAGGTTCGTATCGCTTTTAGTGGACCGCGCCGGCCTGATCGAAGGGCCAGTAGACGAAGCTCGCCTTACCGTAGATCAGTCCGCGGTCCACCGTCCCGAAGTCACGGCTATCACTGGAGATAGAGCGATGGTCGCCCATCACGAAGTACTCGCCGGCGGGGACAAGCATCTCCGGTTGCGAACGTTCGTCCGCATAGCGCGCCGGCACATACGGCTCGGACAGCTTGACGTCGTTCACATAAACGCGGCCGTGATCGATGCGCAGGCGGTCTCCCGGTAGCGCGATCACGCGCTTGATGTAGCTCTTCGTGATGTCGCGCGGATAGTGAAAGACGACCACGTCGCTGTGGCGGACATCGCCCATGCGGTAAGCAAGTTTGTTGATGAAAAGGCGGTCCTGATCCTGCAGCATCGGCACCATGCTGGTGCCTTCCACGCGGACCGGCTGGTAAAGAAACAGGATGATGAAGACGGAGACCGCCACAGAAGCAAGCACATCGCGCAGCCATCCCAGGGAGGTAGCCGGTCGCGGTGCGGCCACCGCAGGTGGGGCTGCCGGGTCAAAGGGATGCGGATCTGTTACTTGCGGATCGTTCACGGCTCTGCACTCAACTGTAATGTAAGACGATGAAATCCCCCGAAAGGAGCATATGTCTGATATCCGTAAGATAATTCCTGGTGTTTCTTCCGGGTATCTCCAAGGAAAGTCCGTGCATCGTACGGCCGTTGGAATAGAATTGGCCCCGTGGCGAAGGACGGAGATCCATGCCTGCAACTTTGATGATGGAAGAACAAACACACAAACCGGCCCTGCGTGAGACGCAGAGCATCCGCACCCTGGCCACGGAGCGGCAGAATGAAGCCTCCGAAGGGCTCGACACCAAGTCGGCCCTGGAGATTGCGCGCATCATCAATGCGGAAGACGCAAAGGTGAGTGCGGCCGTGAAGAAGGCTCTGCCAGAGATCGCCCAGGTCATTGACGTAGTAGCGCGCTGTCTTCGCGATGGCGGTCGCCTCATCTACGTCGGCGCAGGTTCATCGGGCCGCATCGCATCGCTCGACGCTGCAGAATGCCCTGCTACCTTTTCAACGCAGCCCGCTCAGGTGCAATACATCATGTGCGGCGGTCCGAAAGCGCTTGCCAGCGCGGCCGACGTCAATGAGGACTCGCCAGACATGGGCCAGCGCGACATCGCGAAGCGCCGCCCCACACGCAAGGACATCGTCATCGGCATCTCGGCTTCGGGCCGTACGCCCTACGTCGTCGGCGCGGTGGAGTACGCTCGCGTTCGCGGCGCACAGACCGCTGCCATCGTCTGCAACGTGGGCACAAGACTGGCAGACGCCGCGGATATCACCATCGTGGCCGAAGTAGGCCCTGAGGTCATCAGCGGATCGACCCGCCTGAAGGCATCCAGTGCGCAAAAGATGATCACCAATATGATCACAACCGGCGCGATGACGCGGCTCGGCTATGTGTACGACAACCTGATGGTGAACGTGCACATGAAGAACGAAAAGCTGGTAGAGCGCGGCATCAACGTGCTGCAGCGTGTTACCGGCGTCGACCGCGAACAGGCGATTCGAACCATCAAATCCGCCGGCAAATCGATCCCCATCGCCGTTGTCATGCTCAAGGCAAATGTCGACAAGATGGAGGCGGTTCGCCGCCTGCAGAAGTCAGATGGTAACGTGCGGCGTGCTATCGAGAACACTGCCCTGGAGCT
Organism: Terriglobus roseus; assembly: GCF_900105625.1. Lineage (NCBI taxonomy): Bacteria > Pseudomonadati > Acidobacteriota > Terriglobia > Terriglobales > Acidobacteriaceae > Terriglobus > Terriglobus roseus. Next base: position 4,276,579 of record NZ_FNSD01000001.1, on the reverse strand, counting down.
GTAAGCCGGGCCATAAGGAACGGTGTTGATAGGCAGGGCTCAGGCCCTGCCTTTTTCCTGCGCGGGCGCGTCTCCATAATCCCTTCGCACCTCGCGGAGGTTCGATCGAGACTGACAGGCCCTGTTGCAACAGGACGGCGGGGCGCACAGACATCAAGGGGATAGCGTCGCGGTCAGTTCGAAAGGCTGCTAGCCGGGGCAGTCTCCACGGCTTTCCCATCGACAGCCGCAGCGTACGGAAAGAACATCCAGAAGCAGGTGCCGCTGTGCTCGCCCTGGCGGCTGCGCACGCGGATGCTGCCACCGTGCTTGCGGATGATCTCTTCACTGACCCAAAGTCCAAGACCCGTTCCCGTAGCCTGCTTGGTCGTGAAGAAGGCCTCGAAGATCTTCGCCATGGTCTGCGGCGACATCCCCATGCCGGTGTCGGCCACACTTACATGCACGCCCTCCCCCCACGCGCCGTCCTGCAGCCGTCCGCTGCCATGACGAGCGCGCAGCGACAGGATGCCGCCCGCCTGCATGGCATCGACGGCATTGACGATCAGGTTAGCCAGCAGTTGCCGGATCTCACCGCCGAAGCAGAGCAACTCCGTGCCTTCGCGGAAGTCCTTCACAACGGTGACGCGGGCTGCTGTCATACGTGGCTGATAGAGCGTCACGATGGAGGTCATCACCTCGGCGATGTCCGTCCGGCTGCGTGAGACGGACTGCCGGTAGAAGCGGAGGGTCTGTTGCGTGATCTCGGCCACACGCGCCAGCTCACCCTGCGCCATCTCGATGTAGAGCACCGCCTGTTCGTCCATCGGCTGGTGATGGCGAAGGATGTAGAGCAGGTTCGTAACGGCCTCGAGCGGGTTATTGATTTCGTGCGCAACGCTGGCGGCCAAGCGCCCCGCCGCTGCCAGCTTCTCGGTCTTGCGCAGCTTCTCTTCCGCGGCCAGCCGGTCCGTGATCTCCGAAACGATGACACCTACCCAGCGCACCGCATCGGCCTGCGTGCGAACGGGATAGAAGTTCATCAGCCATGTACGGCGGGGCATGCCGTCGCCCGTCGGCTCCGCGGCGAGCTCGACATCACGCATGGCTTTCCCGTTCTGAAAGACCGCAGCCACGCAGCGTTGCAGATGGCGTCCGAAGTCACCCGCGTGAATGTCGACGACCCGAGCACCGATGTGCGCCGCATGTGTCTGACCGGACATCTCTGTAAAGAATCCATTCAATCGGACGAAACGAAAATCCCTGTCGAAAAACGCGAATCCGATGGGTGCATTTCCAAGCATGGAATCAAGCAGCGCCAGTGTCTCCAGCAGACCGCTGCGCTGCTCTTCCAACTCACGCACCATCGTGTTGAAGTTCACTGTCAGCACGCCGGCTTCGTTCGCAGTAGTGACCGGCAAGGGAAAGACATCCTCTCTCCCAGCGTTACGAACGACACTCTGCGTGGCGCTGCTCAGCCGGCGCAGCGGCCGCGTCATCGCCTGCGTAAACAGGAAGATGGGCAGGAGGTTCGCCAGCAGGGCAAACGCTCCATAGGTCAGAGCGATGCGCGCAACGGTATTTGCCGTACTGAACGAAATGGAGGGATTCGGTTCCAGCCACAACAGGGCGATCGCCTTGCCATTCCAAAGGACTGGTGTAACAGCCTCCGGCTGGCCATTCCTGATCTTGAAGATCTGCTGCGTCGTGGCAGTTGGCAGCACCTTGAGCTCCTGCGCGTCCAGTCCGCGATCGCGACCGGCGTTGCTAACCGCAAGCGTCTTGCCTGCCAGGTCGGTCAACCGCGTTGCCTGAATGGTCGGTGCGATCTCCGCGAGCTCAAGGATGTCCTGCAGGCTCGATAGATCGCCTCGCGCCAGCTGCCTCGCGCTGGCCATCGAAAGGCGCTGGAGCTGACCGGCAATGCGCGCGCTGGTGCGTTCCTGTGCCAGATTGCGCTGCGAGATCACCACCCAGGTGAGGAAGACGCCCAGCATCAAGGTCTGGACCAGGATCGTTCCCAGGACCAGCTGCGCGAAGAACGTTCTGGGCCAAAGGCGTCTCAAAGGATGTTGCCATTATGCCGCGCAAAGCGACCGTTGCGCCATAGCAAGGAAGGGCGGCCACGGATGTTGTGGCCGCCCTTCATACCTTCAAAACATGAGAGAAGAATTACGACCCAAACGGCTGCGTCAGCGATGGGCTCTGCGGCGTGAACAGTTCACCACCATTTGCGGTGATGATCATGTCGTCCTCAAGCCGCACGCCAAACTCGCCCTTCAGGTAGATACCTGGCTCGTCCGAGAAGGTCATGTTCGGCTGCAGGATGGTCTTGTTGCCACGGACCAGGTACGTCCACTCATGCCCGTCCATACCGATGCCGTGGCCCAGCCGGTGTGTGAAGGTCTTGTAATCCGGTCCAAAACCGGCCTTGGTAATGACGTCGCGGGCCGCCGTGTCGACCATCTGTGCTTCATTGCCGGCCTTCGCGGCGGCAGCCGCAGCGGCTTGCGCCGCGTGTACCACGTCAAATACCTTCAGCATCTTGTCCGTCGGCTTGCCGTAGACCCATGTGCGCGAAATATCAGCGGGATAGCCCTCGACGGTGCAGCCATCGTCGATCAGAACAATGTCGTTCTCCTTGATGACCTGCGGCTTGATCGAACCATGGGGCAGCGCGCTGTAGATGCCCGTCTCGCAGCTTGAAAAGCCTGGAAAGCCTGACTGGATATAGGCAACGCCCATAAGATTGCTGAACTGCTCGGTCGTCATGCCGGGATGGCCGGCCTTCCACGCTGCCTCATACACCTTCAGCGTCACCTGGTTTGCAAGGCGCATCAGGTCCAGCTCGTGCTGGCTTTTAATCATGCGGCAGCCTGCGGTTACGGGCGTTGCATCCACCATCTGCATGCCGGGACATGCTTTGGCGATCTCGTTCGCAAAGACGTAAGGCGTCTTCTCCTCGACGCCGATCTTGCCCGTGCGTAGACCCAGATCCGCAAGCCCCTTGTTCACCAGCGCGTAAGGGCTCTCATCTTCTTTCCAGGTGTAGATGCGCGTGTTATCGCCACCGGGAGTGGTCGTCAGCCGCTCGCGCATACGCTCTTCCTCGAAGTACGGACACACGATGAAGGCGTCCCCCTTCGCCGGGATGACGTACGCAAACATGCGCTCGCTATTTCCTGTCCGAATGCCCGTGAAATACACCAGCGACGTGCTACCCACCATCACCAGCCCGGCGATGCCCTGCTGCGCCATCAGTTCCTTCGCGCGAGCGACACGTGCGGCGCGCTCTTCATTCGTAATGGGCTTTGCTTCAGACCTGCGATTCTTCAGCGCTGCAATCGACGGCGGAAGAGCACCGGTAGGCATTGCGGGCGTCTCAGGCCGCTGGCCGTAGAGAAATCCCGGTGCTGCCGCCGCTGCCAATGCCGTGCTGCCAAGAAATCTCCGTCGATTCATTGCAATCTCCCGATGCGCGCGCAGAAGTACTGAAGCCCGCGAAGCACACCCATTCTGAATTTGTGTTGATGCCTTCAAGTTACAGCAAAGTGCTGCACGAACCCGGCAGCGATGGAAAGTTGCGCGCAACCATCGCTGCGCTGCGTGTCTATGAATGCAGTGCGGCCTGACCGCCGCCGCAAGGAGTTCGAAGATGAAACGCACACTGTCCCTCGCCGCCCTCGTTCTCGCTGTCAGCACACTCTCCGTCACCGCAACCTCGGCCTTCGCGCAACAGGCGAACGAAGCGCCCATGGCAAAGCACGCCGGAAAACACGACCCACACAAAGCTGCCCAGAAGATCAGTCAGCAGCTTGGCCTGTCCCCGGATCAGACGGCAAAGCTGGAGCCGATTCTGGCCGACCGTCGTAGCAAGATGGAGGCCTTGAGCGCCGACACCACGCTGACGGAGGCACAGCGCAAACAGCAGCGCCGCACCATAGCCCAAAGCACCCGCATGCAGATGAGCAACATCCTGACGCCCGACCAGATGAAGCAGCTCAAGCAGATGCACCACGAAAAGTCCCGCGAAAAGGCGGGCGCTCCAGCCGTCTAACCGCTATTCCGTTTGCAGGCGTCTGTCCTGGACCAATGAAGCCGATCCGCATCCACGGCGCAGGCCGTATCACCATAGAGTGGGATCGTAAGGGCACGGCTGAAGCCGTGCCCTTACGATTCGTTTCGTCCCTACAGACAGCAGTCCTTGGACAGATTTAAAGGCGTCGCAATGCATTCTGCCGATTCAAGTCACTGCAATGTCAGGGTTGCACGGCAAACAGTGTGAAAAGTACCTCCCCCGGCACCTATCTTCCTCGTAACTCTTTCGTAAACTCGAACGATGGATAAGTTTGTCGTCCGCGGCGGGAATCCCCTGCTCGGCACCATCAAGGTCTCCGGCGCAAAGAACTCGGCACTTCCCTGCATGGCTGCGGCCATCCTTACCGCAGACGAGGTTGTGCTGGAAAACATTCCCCAGGTCCGCGACATCGAGACCGAGCGCAAGCTGCTGGAAGCCATGGGCGCGCAGGTCGAGCTGGGCTACGGCCGCGCACAGCATCGCACCACCATTCAGTGCGCCGTGCTCAGCGACCCCCAGGCCAAGTACGAGATCGTCAAGACCATGCGTGCGTCCTCGCTGGTGCTTGGACCGCTCGTCGCCCGCACCGGTATGGCCCGTGTCGCGCTGCCCGGCGGATGCACCATCGGTGATCGCCCCATCGATCTGCACCTGAAGGGCCTTGAGGCGATGGGCGCCAAGATCACTCAGGAGTACGGCTACGTCGAAGCACGCACGGAGCGCCTGAAGGGGGCACACATCGTCTTTGACAAGATCACCGTCACCGGTACGGAAGATCTGCTGATGGCCGCGACTCTGGCCGAAGGCGAGACCGTCATGGAGAACTGCGCCCAGGAGCCGGAAGTCACCGACCTGGCAGCCATGCTGATTGGTATGGGCGCGAAGATCGAAGGCGCCGGCACCTCCACCATCCGCGTGCAGGGCGTCGACAAGCTGCTCGGCGTGCGTCACCGCATCAATCCGGATCGCATCGAGGCCGGAACCTTCCTTATCGCGGGCGCCATATCGGGCGGTGATTTGAACGTTGACTGCTGCAACCCCGCGCACCTGGCCGCTGTGATCAGCAAGCTGGAGGAGTGTGGCGTCCGCATGGACGTGGGCAAGGACAATATCCGCGTCCGCAGCGAAGGCCGTGGATCGCTGAAGGCTGCTGACATCTCCACCGTCGAGTACCCCGGTTTCCCGACCGACATGCAGGCGCAGTACATGGCGCTGGCAACGCAGGCGGAAGGCACCTCCAGCGTGACGGAGAACATCTTCGAAAACCGGTTCATGCACGTCAGCGAACTGTCGCGTATGGGCGCGGACATCCGTGTCCACGGCCGCACCGCCACCATCACCGGCCGCACGCCGCTGCAGGCTGCTGCCGTCATGTGCAGCGACCTCCGCGCTTCCGCATCGCTGGTACTAGCTGCACTGGTCGCGGATGGCGAAACGATTCTGGACCGCGTGTACCACATCGACCGCGGCTATGAGCACATTGAGGAAAAGCTGCGCGGCGTTGGCGCGCAGATCCGTCGCATGGGCGAGGTCTTCGGCAAGCGGTAGGATCTCGGCGTAAGAAGCCGCGGTCTAAGGAAGTTCACAAACTGGGGATGGTGCCGGTGGATTTACCATGGCCCCATCCCTTTGTGACTTCTGGAGACCTTCTCTGATGCGCCGAACCGCCGCCGCCCTGCTCGTTTCTTTCTCCCTCACACTGGCCGCCCATGCGCAGATCCCGCTGCTCAGTGAGCGTACGGACTGGAGCGAGCCTGCCGCCGCCTGGTGGTCGCATGTACAGTACCTGGCCGACGATAAGTTGCAGGGCCGTCGCACCGGCACCCCCGGCTACGACGCTGCAGTGGCTTACGTCGAGAGCCAGTTCAAGGCCATCGGCCTGAAACCCGCTGGCACGGACGGTTACAAACAGCAGATTGACTTCCAGCCGATGACGCTCGATCTGGAGAAATCCAGCGCGGTCCTGAAGCATCAGGGCGCCTCCACGCCGCTCACGCTTGGCACGGATGTGTACCTTACTCCGCTGCTCAAAAACTCCGCGGTAGAAGCTCCTCTGGCCTTCATCGGCTACGGCCTGCGCATCCCTGCCAAACACATCAACAACTACACCGACGCCGACGTGAAGGGCCGCATCGTCGTCTTTTACAACTACCCGCCGGAGCACCTTCTGGGGCCGCAGCGCGCCTATGGCCGAAGCAACGACCAGCGCTGGAAAGCGCTGAAGGCCGCAGGCGCCGTCGGCATGATTCAGATCGCAATGCCGCGCCCGGCGGCCGCGGATGCGCCACCCGCAAAAGGACCCGCACCTGCTCCCTCCGCTTTGTACTTCTCTGACCCATCACTCGAAAGCCTCCCCGGCATCAAGGTCGTCGGCACTCTGACAGACGCAGGCGCCGCAAAGCTTTTCGCCGGCACGGGTCATACGCCAGCCGAACTGACGGCACTGGCAAAGGCCGGTATGCCGATACCAAGCTTCAAACTTTCCGGCACCCTCAGCACGGTTACGACATCCGTTGCAGGAACGCCCTTTCGCGCGCCGAACGTCATCGGCATGGTGGAGGGTTCAGACTCGAAACTGAAGAAGGAGTACGTCGTCGTCAGCGCGCACCTGGACCACCTGGGCGTACGCGGCGAAGGTGCAGGCGATCACCTGTATAACGGCGCCATGGATAACGCTTCCGGCAGCGCGTCCGTCATCGAATGCGCGAAGATCCTCATGGCGCAGAAGACAAAGCCCAAGCGGTCGATCCTCTTCATCACCCTCGCGGGCGAGGAGCTTGGCGAACTCGGCTCATCCTACTTTGCCCGCAAACCAACGGTGCCGAAGCAGGACATCGTCGCGGACCTGAACATGGACATGTACCTGCCACTCTTCCCGCTGCGCTACATCGAGGTCCAGGGGATGGCAGAGAGCACGCTGGGCAACGACGCCCGTGCAGCGTTCCAGAGCAATGACGTCGAAGTCCAGTTCGACAAGCAGCCTGACGAGAACCGCTTTGTGCGGTCCGACCAGGTGAATTTCGTGAAGCAGGGCATTCCCGCTCTCGCATTCAAGTTCGGCTGGACACCGGACTCGCCCGAGATGAAGACCTTCAACGAATGGGTGAAGACCCGTTACCACAAGCCGAGCGATGACCTGAACCAGCCCGTCGACAAAGTTGCAGCAGCCCAGTTCACCGTCGTCCTCGCGCAACTCACCACTCGCGTCGCCAACGGACCGCGGCCGGAGTGGTACCCGGAAAGCTCCTTCGCCCTGACGGCAACGAAGTAAACCGAACGTTTCGCCCGATAAACGCCAGTCGCCACGCAGCGGCTGGCGTAATCTTTTGATAAGGAGGCAAGCTGATGGCGACGACACCTACGTTGATGACGATGGAGCAGTACCTTCACACTTCCTTCCACCCCGACGTGGATTTAGTCGACGGCGAAATCCAGGAGCGGAACTTGGGCGAGAAAGATCACGGGCGGGCACAGGGCTACGTTTACAGTTGGTTTCTCCTGCGTGAAGCTTCTTTTGCTCTGGAGCCTATCCTCGAATACCGCATGATCGTTGGTGAAAAGCGTGTTCGCATCTGCGACGTGGCTTTGGTTCAATCCGATCTTCCCGATGAGCAAGTCGGAGAGACTCCACCAGTGATCTGTGTAGAGATTATGTGTCCAGAAGATCGCCTGGCTCGTGCCGTCATGGTTCTATCCGACTATCGCACCATGGGCGTCTCCAACATCTGGCTCATCGATCCCCAGGAAAGGATCGCCTACGTATACGGTCCGGGTGGCTTGGAACGACAACAAGATCTGATCCTGCGGGCGCCGGGCACCGATATCGCACTCGACGTGAACGATCTCTTCGCGGATCTCGACAAACGAAAGAACAAAGAAAAAGCATGAGCGACGAAACACTGGACTACGAACTTCCCGTCACACCTGCGGCCATGCCCGGCGTGAAAGTTGCGATCCTTGGCGCGGGTAAGATGGGCGGCATCCTTCTGCAGGCCTTCCTCAAGAACAACCTGTTACATCCGGAGCAGATCACCGCCACGGTCGCGCACCCGGAACGTGCGCATGCGCTCTCCGCACAGTTCAGCGTGGAAGTTTCGACCGACAACGTCGAGGCCGCACGCAACGCGGATGTAATCCTGCTCGGCGTTAAGCCCATGCAGGTGCCCGGCCTCGTCGAACTCATCCGCCCGGTGCTGACGCCGTCGAAGCTCCTGCTCTCCTTCGCGGCCTCTGTGAAGACGGCCTCCATCGAGGAGGCAGCAGGCATGGATCTCGGTGTCATCCGCGCCATGCCGAATACCCCTGCGATGCTCGCCGCCGGCATCACCGCGCTCTGCGCCGGCCGCTTCGTCACCGAGCAGCAGATGTCGATCGCCCAGCGCATCTTCGGTACGGTCGGTCGCACCGTGGTTGTGGATGAGAAGCACATGGACGCCGTCACGGGTCTCTCCGGCTCCGGTCCTGCGTTCATCTACATCATCATCGAGGCACTGGCTGAGGCCGGCGTCAACGTCGGCCTGCCGCGCGACGTCGCCACCATGCTTGCCGCGCAGACCACCTACGGCTCCGCGCGCATGGTGCTGGAGACGGGCTACCACCCTGCCCTGTTGAAGGACGCCGTCACCACCCCGGCCGGCTGCACCGTCGACGGCATTCTCGAACTTGAAGAGGGCGGCCTCCGCGTCACATTGATCAAGGCTGTTAAACGCGCCACAGCACGCGCCAAGGAACTTGCTGCCGGCTAAGCAGGCAAGGAAAACCACTATGGCAACACAGATCACAACGCCCGCGGTCCACGAACAACGCAGCCGACGCGGTGCACGTGCGTGGGCGTGGGCCACCTTGGCTTTCTTCGTCATCGTGGTGCTTGAGGGTGCTGTGGTTCGCGCAACATCCTCCGGTGCCGGGTGCGGGGACCATTGGCCCCTCTGCAATGGCGAAGTGCTGCCGCATTTCCAACGCGTGGCCACCGTCATTGAGTTCCTTCACCGCTCGCTCACCGGCATTTGTACGGCGATGTTCGTGGGGCTCATCGTCTGGACGTTCTATGCCACACCGAAGCGCCACCCGGCGCGGACCGCGTCGATTGTGGCCGGCATCCTGCTGCTGATCGAAGGAGCTCTTGGAGCCGTATTGGTTCTCGGCCACTACGTCGAGAAGAACACCTCGGACGCTCGCGTGCTGGTCCAGTCGATCCACTTCACGAACACCATGCTGCTGCTGGCCGCAGCCACGGTCGTTGCAGTCCTGCTGGGCCGCGGCATGCGGGTGGCGAATGCGGCTTCTTTTCGGATACCGATGGTGCTGACACTGCTCGCGAGCATCGTCACCGGCGCCACGGGTTCGGTCGCAGCGCTTGCCGACACGCTCTTTCCATCCGCATCGTTACGCGCAGCAATCGCTGCCGACTTCGCAGCCAACTCACCCCTGCTGGTTCGCATGCGTTGGATGCACCCGGCCGCGTCGCTCCTTGTGGTGGCCGGTTCCATCTGGCTTGCCGTCCTGATGCGTAGAGGAGGCGCCTCGAAGGGGGCGAACCTCCTGATGCTGAACCTCTGGATGCAGGCGGCCATTGGCATTGCCGACGTACTGACACTGGCGCCGACCTGGATCCAGGTGCTGCACCTGCTCGGCGCTGACCTGTTCTGGATCACGCTTTCGGCATTGGCCGTACCTGTCCTGTTTCCTCGTGCAACGCAACGAATCGCAGAAATCTAACGCCTTCGAAGCAGAAGAAAGGGGACGCGGATATCCGCGTCCCCTTTCTTCTGTTTACGACCCAAAAACGTTACTTTCCGTCGACCTTGTCGGCAGCCTTTTTCGTTCCATTGGCAGTCTTGTGGGCTGCAACCTTGGTGCCGTGCGCGGTCGCGTCAGCGGCCTTTACGGTGCCTTCCTTGGTCTTGTCGTAGCCCTTCTCGGTCACGTGAGCGGTGTCCTTGGCCGCGACCTTGGTGCCATGTGCGGTTGCGTGCGCCGCTTTTACAGTGCCTTCCTTGGTCTTGTCGTAGCCCTTTTCAGTGCCCTTGGCGATGACGTGGCCCGTTTTCTTGGTGGCGGTCACCGTGTCGTGGCCGGCGTCCTTCATGTCCTGCTTGGCGGTCTGCGCCACCAGGCTACCTGCGGAAACCGCAACTCCAAGAACTACCGCTGCAAAACTGATCGGTCGCATGTCGTACTCCCTTGTATGTGAAGACTTTCTGTCTTCAGCATAGATTCCTGAACACGCGAACGAGTTGGACGTTGTGCAAATCAACGGGAATTCACACATTGCCGGTACTATCGAGCACACAATCTGACATCGAGGCGCCCATCTCGCCGGGCGCTTCATCCAAGAGAGAGCATGCCGAAGAACGCGAATACTTCCAGGGCCAAGGCCACGCCGCAACGCACCGCTCAGCCCGCCCGCAGCATAGCGAACAGCAGCTCTCCCCAGCACCTGTTCTTTAATCGCGACGAGTCCTGGCTTCGCTTCAACGGCCGCGTTCTGGAAGAGGCGCAGGACACGACGAATCCCCTACTGGAGCGCGTCAAGTTTCTCTCCATCACCGCGTCAAATCTAGACGAATTCATCGAAGTTCGCGTCGCCGGCATCCTGCAGCGGATTGAAGACGGCTACCAGAAGCCGCTTGGCGAGGACGATGACGGCATGAGCGAGCAGGAGCGCCTGGACGCCCTGGCCGACCAGCTGCACCGCTTCAACCGCGAACAGTACGCCTGCTGGACGCGCAGCCTCATCCCTGCTCTGCGCGACGAACGCGTGGAGCTGCTGGACTGGGACGACCTGGATGAAGCCTCGCTTCGTCACGCCAACGAGTACTTCGACCGCGAGGTCGATCCGCTGCTGACGCCCGTCACCATCGACCCGACGCATCCTTTCCCCCGCGTTCTCAACAAGGCGTTGTGCATCGGTCTCCTTCTGCGACGCAAGCAGGGCGGTCGCCGTACTCCCGGCGTCGGCATGCTGGGTGTGGTCACTGTTCCCCGCTCGTTGCCTCGGCTGGTCCGCCTGCCTTCGCCGGACGGCACGTACCGCTTCCTGTTTCTTCATGAGTTGATCCAGGCACGCGTCCCCCGCCTCTTCCCCGGCTACGAAGTGCTGGCACGCGCTGCCTTTCGTGTCACCCGCAACAGCAACCTCTACCTGCAGGAAGAAGAGTCGCGATCACTGCTGGAGAGCGTCCGCGCCGAGCTGCACAACCGCCGCAAGGGAGACGTCGTTCGGCTGGAGATTGCGGCCGGTGCCGACGAAGAGCTGATCGACCAGCTGCGCGTCAACTTCGAACTGGAGCGCTGGCAGATCTTCCGCGCAGAAGAGCCGGTCAACCTGACGCGTGTCATGGAAATCGTGAACGCGGTCGACCGCCCGGACCTGAAGTTCCCGAAATTTGTCGGACGCGACTACATGCCGCCGCCGCTGCCGGATGGCCGGCCCGGCTGCCTATTCGAAACGCTGCGCCAGGGCGACATCCTTCTCCACCATCCCTTTGATTCCTTCCGCGCCGTCGAGCGCTTCATCGAGGCCGGAACGGAGGATGATCGCGTCATCGCCATCAAGCAGACACTCTACCGAACCTCGGCTGATTCCCCGCTCTTCCAGGCCCTGCTGGATGCTGCCCAGACAACCGATGTCACCGTCGTCGTCGAGCTGATGGCACGTTTCGATGAGGATTCCAACATTCGCTGGGCGCGCACGCTGGAAGACGCGGGCGTGCAGGTCTTCCATGGCATCGTCGGCCTGAAAACGCATGCGAAACTCGCACTGCTCGTGCGCAGAGATCCCGACGGTGTGACCCGCCGCTATGCGCACCTTGGCACCGGCAACTACAACTCTGTTACCGCACGCTTCTACACGGACATCAGCCTGATCACTGCGGACGAGGCCATTACCGGTGCCGTCCAGCGCGTCTTCAACTACCTGACGGCAGACGCGCAGGATGAGAACTTCCGGCCGCTGATGGTGGCTCCCGTCACCCTGGCGAATGACATCCTGCACCTGATCGACCGGGAAGCGCAGCACGCCCGCGCCGGGCGCCCCGCGCGCATCGTCGCGAAGATGAATGCGTTGCTGGACGGCAAAACCATCCGCGCGCTGTACGCCGCATCCCAGGCTGGAGTGGAGATTGACCTGATCATCCGCGGCATGTGCTCACTGCGACCCGGTGTCCGCAAACTCAGCGAACGTATTCGCGTGCGATCAATCGTCGGCCGGTTCCTGGAACACAGCCGCATCTTCTGGTTTGCCAACGGCACCGACGGAAAGACCGGCGCAGCCGATAAGAGCGAAGTCTTCTGCGGATCGGCTGACTGGATGCCGCGCAACCTGTATGAGCGCTGCGAAGACCTCTACCCCGTTACCGCCCCGGCGCTCAAGAAGCGCCTGCGCGAAGAGATTCTTGAGGCATACCTGTCGGACACGGTGAAGGCACGGCTGCTGCAGGAGGACGGCGAGTACACGCGACCTCCGCGCGGCTCCCATCCTGTGGAAGCACAAGTCCTCCTGATGGAACTTGCCGCAGCCGAATCGGCGCCGGCATCGCCCAACCCTGGGCACTCCGCCGCAGCAAAATCCGCGACGGAGGCGAAGGACGCAGCCGCAGACAAGGTAAGCCCGCCGGCGAGACGCGTTCTGCGTCACAGGTCTTCGGACGTCTCGACAGCAGAAAAGAAGGCCGCCGCGGTGAAGCACACCGCACCTTCTGCACAGGCAAAGAAGGCAGTTCCCGCGAAGTCAGCAGCACCCGTAAATGCTGCTGCGAAGAAGGCCGTTGCAAAGAGGGCGTCTGCAAAGAAGGCCTCCGCGAAGAAGGCTACTTCGCCCTAGAAAGCGTCAAGGAGAACAGACGATGCGAGACCTGGAAACTCTTGTCCGGCAGGCATACGCCGCTTTTAACAAGCGTGACATTGACAGCGCGCTGGCTCTAATGACGGAGGATGTGAGCTGGCCCAAGGCTTCCGAGGGCGGCAAGATCGTCGGGAAAGAGAGTATCCGCGCCTATTGGACTCGGCAATGGAGTGAGTTCGATCCCCACGTCGAACCGCTGGAGCTGGCTGAAGAAAAAGGCGGCAAGATCCGCGTCAGGGTTCATCAACTTGTGAAGAGCCTTCACGGGGATGTTCTTTCGGACAGCGAGGTCCTTCACGTGTTCGCCCTGCGGCACGGCCTCCTCGCGGCCATGGACCTTGGGGATGACACCGACGCAGTCGGGGGTCCGTCGGCTGCCTTTGCCCACACTTCCTGACAGGCCAGACGCGACAGTCTCTCCCCTACTGCACGGTCACCGGGATGACATAAGTATGCCGTGCATTCACTGCCAGATCCGTAGTCGCAGCAGTGATTGTCAGATTGATCGTCCCAAGCGGTGTGCCGGTGCTCGTCGTGGTGCCGGTGGACGAGTCGTCCGTGGCAGCCACCTGGGTACAGCCGCCACCTGCGATCACTGCCACAAGCAGCAACGACAGCAGAGCAGCCACACGTCTGCGGCGACGCAGGACGCAAACGCTCAGTAAACCACCGAAGAGCGCAGCGCCTGCGACCCGCGACGCTGCCAGAGTTCGCACCAGCAAGGCAGTGTTCTTCGTCGTGCTCACGGTGAACTGTACTGTGCCGCCGGTGTTTATGAGCGCAGAAGACAGGGCGCAGGTCGTCTCCGTGCCAGCAGGCATGGTGCAAGCAAGCGCAACCGCTCCCGAATAGCCATCGAGACCTGCAACAGTAAGAACGCCCTTGCCCGTGCTGCCCGACGACAGGCTCAACGACGCGGGCGCAAAGGTGAGAGCGAAGTCACCGATATTCACGACCAGGTTGCTGTACTGCGTCTTCAGGAAGACCGCATCGCCCGAGTAGACGGCGAGGATCGAGTGCGAACCGGGCCGCAGCCCCGTGGTGGACAGCTGCGCATAGCCAGTGTTCAAACCGTTGGACAGCACCGTCGCAGAACCGAGATTCACCACAATGCCATTGAATGTGTCGTAAAACGCGACGGTGCCGCTGGGCACCAGCGCCGTGTTCGTAATGCCGGCGCTGACCGCGGCGGTGAGCGTGATATTTTGCCCGACGATACCGGTGAGCGTGTTCGAGGCGACCACGATCGTCGCTGGGATCGGTGTCGGCGTCACGGTGATCGGATCGGAGGTACTCCCTGTCCAATTCACGTCGCCGCTGTAGATAGCCGTGACCGATTGGGAAGACGCGCTGAGGAAGACGACCGTGCCCGTCGCCAAACCGTTGACTACTGCGCCCGAGCCAAGGAACTTGTTGTTGCTATAAAAACTGACCATGCCGGAGTAGGTGTACGCGCCGGAACCGGTCCCCGTATTTGCAACAGTCGCGCTGATGCTGACCGGCGTGCCGGCCTGCGGCGTGGTCGGTGTGACGCCGTTGATCGTGGTGGTCGTGAAGCCTTTTGCCGTCGTCAACGACAGGGTCACCGTGTTGCACACGAGGTTTGTGTTGCACTTCACGGTGACGGTGTACGTACCGGGCGGCGGCACTGGCAGCACAAGGTTCGCAGTGCTGATGAGCGATCCAGTGGTCGCGACAAGCGGTGCCGAGTAGGTGCCATTGCTGCCGCTGATCGTGGCCATCACAGTCCCCGACGGGCCAACCGTGCCGGATGCAGCCGTCACCGTGATCGCGATGCTTGCATTGTTGCCATAGACGACAGAGCCTGTCGGTGAAATCGAAGCAGTAAGGGTCGCCGTCAGCGGCGTGATCGAGAAAGCCACCCCAGCCGAAGTGCTTGCGGCATAGTTGCTGTCGCCGCCATAAACCGCGGTGAGAGCATGCGCGCCGACGGTGAGTGTGGACACAACTATCGTTGCATTGCCTGCGCTCAGCGTCCCAGTTCCCACGGGCAGACCAGCGTCCATGATCGTGATGGTGCCAGTCGGCGCGGTGCCCGCTGCGACGTAACTCGATGGCGTGATCACGGAGATCAGTGACAAGGCTGTGCCGTACACGCCGGTATAGCCACTTGACGACGTGAGTGCCGTGGTTGTGGTGATCAGCGACGTCGTAGCCGCAACCGCAACTGCATTTGAGGTCACCGCGTTGAAGTTCGCGTCACCCAGGTACAACGCTGTGATGGAGTGAGCCACCGAAGTTGCCAGCGTGCCAGTGTAAGTTGCAACGCCGGCCGTGGTGAGTGGTGAGTTGCCGACGACCGTCGTGCCATCCAGGAACTGCACGCTGCCAGTGGGGGCGTTGCTGCTCGTCGTGGCTGATGCGACCGTCACACGGAATGCCGCAGACGCCGCGCCTGCGGTGCTGGTCTGCATCAGGACCGCGGCCGCCGTTGCCTTTGTCGTTGACGGCAACACGTTGCTGGTTGCGGTGTTGTAGTTCGAGTCGCCAGCGTACACAGCCGTAATCGTGTGCCCTGTCGCGGAGCTGTAGGTGCCCATGTAGGACGCGACACCCGTCGTATCCACAGCAGCCGTTGCCAGCGCCGTGGTGTTGTCCAGGAACTGTACATTGCCCGTCGGCACGACCGTGGCCGTGCTGCCGCCGGATACCGTCACCTGCAACGAGGTGCCCGTCGAAGCCATTGCCAACGTCACCGTTGGCGTCTTCTTGGTCGCAGCCGCAGCGTTGGAGCTGGCAGTGACATAATTTGCATCGCCCTGGTACGTCGCACTGACCGAGTGCGTCGTGCCGGTGCCAAGCGCACCCGCATACGCCGCCACGCCGGAACTATCGACCGTTCCGCTCCCGAGGACTGTCGTCCCATCCAGGAACTGCACAGTGCCCGTTGGCACCGCCGCCGAAGTGCTGCCGGCCGGCGCTGCCACCGTCGCCGTCAGAGTCGCGGTCGTTGCTGTGCCCGCCTGTGTCAGCGTGACCGTCGGTGTTCCCTGAACCACAGTCACCGCGAACGACGCAGGCTGATAGCAGGAGAAGCTCGCATCCGTCGTGCAACTGGCCTGGAAGGTGAATGAACCAGCGTTGCTCGCCGGCACCGCTACCGCCGCAGCCGACGTGCCCGCCGTCGATGTCGCCACCAGCGTGCCCGCGAATGCCGAGGCGCTGACGTTCGTTCCATAGGCATTCACCGTGACGGCCCCGGCAGGCTGACCAATGCCGCTGGGCGACTTCACGGTCACCAGGATCGGCAAGGTACCTCCCACAGCCGTCGCGGAAGACAGTGCACCCGTGATCGTCACGGCCTCTGGATTGACAGTAGCCGTATCGACATTGGTCGTCGTGGAGGCGTAAGTGTTGTCGCCGCTGTATGTGCCGAAGAATCCATACTGACCACCGGCCAGCGTGTTCAGCGTGTACGTCGCAGTGCCGGTAGAATCCAGCGTTGACGATCCCAGTGTGCCGCTCTGGCTGCTGCCAAAGCTGACGGTCCCCGTCGGCGTCCCGTTGCTGCCGGTCACCGTTGCAGTCAACGTAATTGTCCCGCCGTGCGTCACCACGTGGGCTGAGAGCGCAATCGTCGTGCTGTTCGGCGCCGTAACGCCGTAAGGCCATGCCTTCACCAGCGCAATCGGATCCACCGTCCCGAGGCCGTCCGATGCACTCCACGTTCCCACCGGGACCGTTGTGTCCGCGTGCGTGAAGACACCCTTGGCGGACGCCAACCTGTAGAACGTCGACGCCACCTCACCCTGCCGCGCCGCGGCTTTCGTCACAATCTGCTGCAGGGCCGCCGTAAGAGCATTGGCATCGACCGCCGAAGCATCCGGCAACGCACGCAGCGTGTTGGAGGGAAGTCCCGGAGCGACCTGCCAGTCAGGCCGCAAGGTCCTGGTCACGTCTGTTGCATCCAAAGTGGCGCTTGGATGCGTGTTCGACACCAGCACCAGCGCGTGCGCCGGTAGCACTTGAGCCGTGACGTGCTGCAACACCACCGTCTGCCCTTGCGCGCCTGCCTGTTCCAACGCTGCGTTCAGTTCTTCGGCGCTCGCGCTGGCACCGCTCAGATCGGCCGCCAGCACCGCAGCGGTGTTCGCATCAATCGACGCCTCAAGACCTGCTACCGCGTCGGCGGTAGCCGTCGCCGAAGTCTGATCAAGCCCACCCACGGCGAGCACCGAAGACACCAGCGCATCCGGCACGGTTGGCGTGCCATCCACCTGCACGCGATCCCCGGCAGGCAGCGCGTACCGCTGTAGACGGACATGGAACGCGCCAGCCACCTGCGCCGCTGTGCCGCTGGCCGTAAGGCGCATCCCGCCGGCCGATACCGACTGAACCTGCAACCCCTGCGATCCAAGCCAGGCCGTCACCGGCGCAACGTCCGCAGCGGAAGGCGCAAAGCGCGCCGCAAACTGCGCCGGTGTCAGCCAGTGGTGATATTCCGCAGAGCCCTTGGTCTGCACCGACTTCAGAAACGCGTCCAGGTCAGCCTGCTGCGCCGCGCTGCGCTTCAGCTGCACCGTCACCAAGGGCACGGGTTGCGACGCGGGGAGATCGCCCGTCGCGCTGCCACCCACGGGCAGTACCTGCCGCAGTGCGGGAAGAGCCACCCGTTGATTCGCAGCATCCTGCGCCAACGCAATTCCAGCAAAACCGAAAGACAAGGCAATCGCCGCGGCGATGCGGACAGAGCAACACGCTTGGCCGGCAAAGCGGCGAGAAACCTTCGTAGAAATCATAGGAGTGACGACATAGTCTCCCCTGCGCCATCACCCTTGGCAACCACACGTTCAGGTCATTCCTCCGTTCGATAGTTTCCTCGGATCGCTCCCGGTGGCCACCGTCAAAGCACGTCCGGCCGCTTCGTCGTAGCATCGGGTGCATGAGTGATTTCGGCATTGTCGTCATGGCCGCGGGCAAAGGCACGCGACTCAAGAGCGCCCGCCCCAAGGTTCTGCACGCCGTCGGCGGTAAAGCGCTTCTGTTGCACGTTATCGACGCAGCCAGAACCCAGGTCTCGGCTGCAGACATTCTCGTCGTCGTCGGTCACCAGGCAGCACAGATTCAGGCGGCCGCAGCGCCTACCGGCGTCCGCTTTGTGCTGCAGCCGCAGCAACTCGGCACGGGCCACGCACTGCAGTGCGTCCGCGACTGGTATGCCGAGACCGGCACCACGCCGCCTACGCACCTCATCGTCCTCTCCGGCGACGTGCCGCTCATCCGCCCGGAGACCATCACCGCCCTGCGCACCACGCATCTAAAGCAGAACGCAGCGATGACGATCCTCACGGCCATTCCACCCGACCCCACCGGGTACGGCCGCGTACTCCGCAAGCAGGACGGCTCCGAGGATGTCAGCGGCATCGTCGAGCAGAAGTCTCTCTCCGAAGATGAGCTCGCCACTCCCGAGCGCCTGCGCGAGATCAACAGTGGCATCTATGCCTTTCGCACCAGCGCACTCTTCGACAGACTTGGCAAGCTCGCGAACACCAACTCTGCCGGTGAGTTCTACCTGACGGACATCGCCGCGATGCTCGTGCATGATGAGGAGCGCGTCGTCGCCATCGCCGCGGACTCCGTCGACGAAGTGCTCGGCGCGAATACCATTGCGGAGATGATGCACCTCGACGCCAGCTTCCGTGAGCGGTCTGCCGCCCGGCTGATGGCGGCCGGCGTCACCATCTTTCGGCCGGACACCTGCGTCATCGACGCTTCAGTCCAGGTATCGGCAGACACGGTCATCGAACCCTTCGTTCAGCTTTTGGGCGCCACAACCATTGGTGCCAACTGCCGCATCCGCTCCTTCTCTGTCATCGAAAATTGCACGATCGGCGAGGGCGTCCTCATCCGCAACGGCTGCATCCTCACCGACTCCACGGTCGGCGACGGAGCGCAGCTTGGCCCCTACGCTCACATTCGTCCCGAAAGCCAGATTGGCGCCCGCGCCCACGTCGGCAACTTCGTAGAGACGAAGAAAACGACCTTGGGAGAGGGCTCAAAGGCCAACCACCTTGCCTACCTGGGCGACGCGACCATCGGGGCCGGGTCAAACATCGGCGCGGGAGTCATCACCTGCAACTACGACGGCGTCCACAAGCACCGCACAACCATTGGTGATGGTGTTTTTGTAGGTTCGGACTCAACGCTGATTGCACCCGTCACTTTAGAAAGTGGCTCCTATGTTGCTGCAGGATCGAGCATTACGGAAGACGTTCCGGCCGACGCCTTGGCACTTGGGCGCGCTAGGCAAGTGACCAAAGCGGGTTGGGCATCTGACAAACGTGCCGCCGCCCGGCTAGCAGAGGGGAACGGCCGCTGACGTCATACTCGGCCATTTCTACTGTTTTTTATATATTTCTGCATTTTTACGTACCAAACAGCAACTTCAAACCCCGATTTGCGTCATACTGTGTGTGGGCGCGGTTGTTGCCCAAAGGTTCTGCGAAGGTTGAGTTTCTCCCTCCGCTACAAGTTGCGTCACTGGCCTCCCCCGTATCGGCGGTAATCGTCGATACGGGCTTTTTTTTGCTTAGCGCACTCATCCTCAAATCGAATGACGATCATCCCGGGTCGGGTTCGTCGCGAAGCAAAAGGGTGAGCGATCACGCGACCGTGAGCTTCGACTGCTGAGCCATCAGATACCTCAGAGCAAGCCCCACGGGATTATCATGGACACATGAAACGCCTGCTGCCGCTGCTCGCCATTGCCCTGCTGACTGTTGCCGCCTGCGCGCAGTGGTCGAACCCGTCTGCGGATATTCCCGCGTACAACAACGGCGCACCCACCAAGCCGCTGCCGCCCGTCCTCTCCGGAGCGCAGACCACCGGTGTTTACTTCTCCCATCCGTATCAGGTCACGGCGTACAAGATGGCGGCCAAGATTCAGCCCGTTCTACACCAGATGCCCTGTTACTGCCGCTGCGATCAGGCCATGGGCCACAATAGCCTCCATAGCTGCTTCGAAGGCCTGCACGGCGCCGAGTGCTCCACCTGTATGAAGGAAGCGGTCTTCGCTTACCAGCAGACAAAGCTCGGCAAGACGCCCGCACAAATCCGTGCGGCGATTGAGAAGGGTCAGTGGCTGAGTGTGGATCTGGAGCACGCTGCGCTGTAGTTGGCGTCCCTGCCGAGTCCTTACCAGTTTGTCATTCCGTGAAGCGAAGGGATGACAAACTGGCTTCAGGAAGGTAGATGCCCTGGCTTAAACTGCAGCCGATGGCCAAAGCCAGGCCGCACCGCGCACACCACTCGCATCTCCGTGGACGGCCTTCTTGATCGGTGTCTCCACCGGCCCGCCAAACGTATAGGTCGAGATCAGCGGCGGCAGATTTGTGTACAGCCGGTCCAGCTGCGACAGGCCGCCACCGAGCACAATGCAGTCCGGGTCCAGTGAGTTATAGATCGTTGCCAGGCTCTTGGCGAGGCGATCTTCGAACCGTACGATCGCGGCCTCGGCGTCGGCATCGCCTGCCACACTCGCTGCAACGATTTCCGGCCCTCGCAGAGTTTTACCCGTCACAGTCCGGAAGTCCCGCTCCAGACCGGTACCGCAGCACCACATCTCAATGCAGCTCAGCTTGCCGCAGTAGCAGACAGGGCCGGGCCACTCCGCGGCGGTCTGGCGGGGCAGCGGATTGTGGCCCCACTCGCCTGCCAGGCCATTCGGACCATTGTGTACGTGCCCGTTGATGGCAAGGCCGCCACCGCAGCCAGTGCCGATGATGACGCCGAAGACGACGGCGTAACCCGCACCCGCACCATCGGTCGCCTCGGAGACTGCCAGGCAGTTGGCGTCATTGGCACAGCGGACCTCACGGCCCATGCGCTTTGTCAGGTCGACCTCGATGGCGCGGCCGTTCAGCCACGTAGAGTTCGCGTTCTTCACAAGCCCGGTCGATCGCACGACGGAGCCTGGAATGCCCACACCGACAGTTCCCTTGGAGCCGACGCGTACTTCCAGGGAATGCGCAACGTCGACGATCGCCTCAATGGTGCCGGGGTAATCTTCACGCGGTGTCGCGACGCGCAGGCGGTCCAGCTCGTGTCCGTGCTCGTCAAAGGCGCGGCCCTCAATCTTGGTGCCGCCCAGGTCAATGCCAATGCGAATGCTCATCTGTTCGTAAATCCTTGCCGTGTTTCTTATGTCAGGGGTTGATGGCCCGCGGAGGCTGCGGCGTGCAGCCGAACCTCAACCAGCTCGCAGATCGTGTGCAGCAACAGTTTGTGCGCTTCCTGGATGCGGGCTGTGACGCCATGCTCCACGAGGAATTCAACGTCGGCAATGCCACCGGAGCGGCCACCGTCGCGGCCAAGGAAGGCGACGGTGGTGACACCGGTCTCCTTCGCGGTCAGGAGCGCGCGCAGAACATTCTCGCTGTTGCCGCTGGTAGTGAAGGCAAACAGCACGTCTCCCTTGTGGCCGTAGGCTCGTACCTGCCGCGCAAAGATCTCGTCAAAACCGTAGTCGTTACCGCAAGCAGTCAGATCGCCACCGTTGGTCGCAAAGCTGATCGCGGGATAGGGCCGGCGATCAGCCTGGAAGCGCACGACAAACTCCGTCGTCAGGTGCGATGCGTCCGCTGCCGAGCCACCGTTGCCACAGGCCAGCAGCTTGTTGCCACCCAGCAGTGCCTTCGCCAGCAGCGATGCCGCCTGTTCCACCTGGGGCTCCAGCTTCAACAGCGACTGCAGCATTGCGGTGGCATCCGACACGTTGTGCTGGAAAATCGAACCATCGGCCCTGATCGAAGCCTCAGCCATGCCTATGCCTTCCGCGCCTGCAGATAGTTCTTCACGTAATCTCGGATGCCATCTTCGAGCGTGGTGAATGGCTTGTCATACCCAGCGGCCCGCAACTTATCGGGCTTGGCTTCGGTGTAGTACTGGTACTTTTCGCGCAGGCTCTCGGGCATGTCGATGTATTCGATCTTCGGTTCCTTGCCGATCGCAGCATAGACCGCCGTAACCAGGTCGCGCCAGGTGCGTGAGATGCCGGTGCCACAGTTGAACAGGCCACCGATACTTGGGTTTTCCAGCAGCCATAGCGTCACGGCGACTGCGTCCTTCACATAAACGAAGTCGCGCATCTGCTCGCCGTCTTTGTACTCAGGCTTGTGACTCTTGAAAAGTTTCACCTTGCCCTCGCCCTCGCCCACCTGGCCGAAGCTCTTGTGGACGACGGAGCGCATGTCATCCTTGTGGTCCTCGTAAGGTCCATAGACATTGAAGTACTTCAACCCTGCGATGGGATTCGCACCGCTGTACAGGTTGTTGCGGAGGGCCCACAGGTCAAACATGTGCTTTGAGTAGCCGTACATGTTCAGCGGCTTCAGGTTCGGTGTGACAGCGTCACTGTCGTCATAGCCCAGCGCGCCATCGCCGTACGTGGCCGCGCTGGAAGCGTAGACAAACCTCACGCCATGCACCTGCGCCCACTCGCACAGGGTGCGGGTGTAGGCGTAGTTGTTGGTCAGCAGATAGTCCGCGTCCTTCTCGGTGGTGGCGCTGCACGCGCCCAGGTGCACGATGCCGTCGATCTCAGGCAGAGCGCTTTCGCTGTCGCTGTGAACACGGTCAAGAAAGTCGTCAATGGGCAACAGGTCTTCGTACTTCAGGCCGACCAGATTCTTCCACTTCTCATCGGTGCCCAGGTCGTCGACCAGCAGCAGGTCGGTCTGCCCGCGGCGATTCAGCTCCGCCACTACATTGCGGCCAATAAATCCCGCAGCTCCCGTTACGACTGTCATCTTGCCCATGGCTGACATTGTAGACGGCGACGATGGCGGACAAGTTGACCGTCAATCCACACCGATCCGCGCGTTCCACCCTTGGATGCAATGGATGACCGCTGTCGCACTGGTAAACTTGGCATCAGCCGCGATGCCTGAAAAGTTCTATATAACGACCCCGATTTACTACGTCAACGCGCGCCCGCACATCGGCCACGCGTACACCACCATTGCCGCAGACACACTTGCGCGCCGCAAACGCATTGATGGTGCCGACACCTACTTCCTAACAGGCACCGACGAACACGGCCAGAAGATCGGCCGCTCCGCCGCAGCCGCAGGCATCGAGCCCCAACAGTTCGCCGACGACGTCAGCGCCAGCTTCCGCTCGCTCTGGCACCGGATGGGGATCACGTATGACCAGTACATCCGCACGACCGATGCGAAGCATAAGCGCGGCGTGCAGAAGCTGTTCACGGCGCTCTACCAGCGCGGCCACATCTACCTCGACAGCTACACCGGCCAGTACTCCGTTGGTGAGGAGATGTTCGTCGAAGGTCCCCCGGGCACCATAGGCCCCGACGGCAAGCCGACCGAGACTATCACGGAAGAGAACTTCTACTTCCGGCTCTCCTCCTTCCAAAAGCCGCTCATCGACCTGATCGAATCGAACCAGTTGACCATTACCCCCGAGGCCCGCAAGAACGAGGTCCTTAGCTTCCTCCGCGGCAACGTGAACGACGGTTCGGAGACGCTGCTGAGCGATACCGGCGTCGCCTACGTGCCGGGTGCAGTGAAGGATCTGAGCGTTTCGCGCACAAGCTTCGACTGGGGCATCCCGGTGCCGGACATTGCAGCATCTGAAACGTCTCAAAAGCACGTCATTTATGTATGGCTGGACGCCCTGGCGAACTACATGACGGCCGTCGGATACGGCGATGACACCGAAGATGGCGCAGAGATGTTCGCGCGTTTCTGGCCCGCCGATCTGCACTTCGTTGGCAAGGAGATCGTCCGCTTCCACTGCGTCTACTGGCCGGCCTTCCTGCTCGCCGCAGGCCTGCCGCTGCCAAAGAAGATCGTCGCGCACGGCTGGTTGCTCTTCGAAGAATCGAAGATGTCCAAGAGCCGCGGCAACATTGTGCGGACTGAGACAATCCTCGATGCCTTCGGATCGCTCAAACCGGACACCGAGAAGTATGAGCAGGATCTCTTCGGCGCGGACGTGCTTCGCTACTTCCTGCTGCGTGAGATCCCCTTCGGGCAGGACGGATCGTTCAGCTTTGACGCGCTTGTTGCCCGTTACAACAGCGACCTGGCCAACGGATACGGCAATCTCGTAAGCCGTACGCTGAACATGATCGCGCAGAACTTCGAAAGCGTGATCCCAGAGAGCGGTCTGACGACGGAGCTTACGGCGGCCACTGCCGAAGCGATCGATAGCGTGCGCGGAGCTCTTGAGCGGCAAGAGTTCACCGCTGCCGTCTCTGCGACGTCAGCACTCGTCGCTGCGACGGATCAGTACCTCACAGCCAACGCACCGTGGAAGCTGGCGAAGGATCCTGCGCAACGCGAGCGCCTCGCCGAAGTGCTCCGGACCGCCGCGAAGAGCATCCGCATCATCACCGCACTGCTGCATCCAGTTTTGCCTTACGCCACTGCACGCGTGTGGGAGCAACTGGGCCTTGGCAGCATCGAACGTGCCGCGGAACTCGGCGAACTACGCGACCTTTCCCGCGGCGGGTTCGCTGCGAACACCAGGCTTGGAACCATCGCGCCGATCTTCCCGCGCGCGGAGAAAGAACTGATCACACGTATGAACGACGCAGAACAAAAGCCCGCAGCAATCGACCCCAACGCACCGCAAAACCTCGCAGAAGGCGAACAGCCTCTGACACCCATCGCCGATGGAACTCCAACAGCATCGCCGCGCGCAGAGGCCGCGCCAGCAACGGAAATCGCGGCCGTTGATCCTAAGGTCGCGACCAAGCCTGATACCCCCGAGATCACCATCGACGACTTCATCAAGGTCGATCTCCGCGTAGCGAAGGTGCTCGTCGCCGAGCGCATCCCGAAGGCTGACAAACTGCTGCGTCTTGAAGTCGACCTTGGCTATGAGAAGCGCCAGATCCTCGCAGGCATCGCACAGTTCTACGAGCCGGAGAAGCTGGTGGGCCGGAAGGTCGTCATCGTCGCAAACCTCGCGCCACGCAAGCTGCGCGGCTACGAGTCGCAGGGCATGGTCGTTGCTGCCTCAGTCGGCGACGGCACACCAGCACTCGCGAGCTTCCTCGAAGACATCGAGATCGGCGCGCGACTACGCTAGGCTTCGCTTAGTTATCTGAAGGCCGGTCGATGTGATCGATGACGATTACCTCGACCGGCCCTCTCGATGCGACAAGCTTCAGCCCTAGTTGCTCTTCCAACGCAGGGAACAGACCGGGAACCGCACTGCTTCCCTCCGAGGAAGCCACCTCATCCGCAGACCATTTGAGTGAGAAGTCACAAGGACCAACTATCCCGGTTTGATTGAACACAGGCCTGCCGATCCCGCGCAGGAAGGGCGATCGTACGAGCTCGTCCATTGTCACAGACTTCGCCGCAAGATCATTTTCTCCTTCGCTTCTGGCCACTGTAAGCCGGCTCGGATCGCTCCCTGATGAGGCGGTGAGCTTCGCTCCACCCTTGGCGATCACGAGCGTGTAGACGGGCATCTCCCGCATCTCAAAATGCACCTTCAGACCCAAGCGCTCCGCCAGGAGCGTCTGCTCCATCCGTGCGACCTGGCCTTGCTGTTGCGAGACGGTGAGGCGCTGCATCTCGGCGAATTTTGCGTCGTCGATCTTCGCCATGAGCTCATAACGGTCGCCCTCGCTGCGTACCCACTCCGGACCACCCAGAATGCGATTACCCGATGACACCGGCAGATTGTAGGCGGATTCGATCAGCAACTGGATCTGGCCGATGAAGTGAACGCGCTGCGAGAGCGGGGGCGACCCTACCGGAGCCATCTTCACAATCTTCTTCACCGCACCGGGACCACCATCGGCTGTGGGTGCCGGTTGGCTCGGCTTCCAGGGTTTTATCGTGGCCACTTCAAACGAAGGCATCGGTTGCTGCGGATGCAGGATCTGAGCGACGGCGGACCCGCACCATAGACCAAGCGCCATCAGAAGATGACTACGGAGAAGCTCACCCATCGTTCTGTCTCTCCGCGCTGTCGCGTGTCGTTCTGTGAATGCCTGTGGGATGACAGAATAGAGGGATGGGTATGGCATTGCCAACCCGATTCGGTAACCTTATGCACATCGTTGATTCACACGCACATCTCGACTTCTCCAGCTATGCCGACGACCTCGACGCGGTATTGACGCGCGCACTCGAGTCCGACGTCAAGACTATCCTTGCCGTCGGGATCGGAGACGGCCCGGAGACGATGCATCGCGCGCGTGACCTTGCCGTGAAGTACAGGGGCAACGCTGCCGCGCCACGCATTGTCTGTAGCGCCGGGATTCATCCGCAGGAGGCGGCACACGCGAACAAAGCATCGTTAGCGAAGCTGACAACCCTCGCGGCAGACCCCAACGTCGTCGCCATTGGCGAGATCGGCCTGGACTACTACCATTCCGACAACCCTGATATCGACGTGCAACAGCGAGCCTTTCTCGCGCAGATGGAGATCGCACTTGCGGTGAAAAAGCCCATCCTGATCCACTGCAGGACCAGCGATCTCGCCACGCCGCAGGCCAAGGAACGCTTTGGACCGGCCGATGCGCAGGACGACCTGCTGCGGCTGATCGCAGAGCACTTCAGCAGCGAGGGTGGAGTAGGCGTGATGCACTGCTTCTCGGGCTCGGCCGACGAGGCTCGGCACGCCCTGGACCTCGGCTTCTACTTGTCCTTCGCAGGAAACGTTACCTACTCCCGCTTCCCTTCTATCCGCGAAGCAGCTGAGCTTGTTCCCTCCAACCGTTACCTCGTCGAGACGGACGCGCCGTTTCTCGCCCCTGTCCCGCATCGGGGCGAACGCAACGAGCCCGGCCGTACCCGCGTTACGGCAGAGTTCGTCGCCGGACTTCGCAACATTTCGTTAGAGCAACTTGCAGCAGAAACCACAGCAAACTTTGCACGGCTATTCGACGTGACGACGTAGCGGTCTTGCGGAAGTACGTAGAATGGCCCGGCAACGCGCCGCACGGATTCGGTGCTCTGAACACATAGCACTCCCACGCACCACAGCAAGACTGCACCACTGGCAAGGAGAACAACAATGGCAGCCGAAAATAGCTTCGACGTTGTGAGCAAGGTCGAGATCCAGGAAGTTAAGAACGCCATCGAGCAGGCGACCAAGGAAGTTAACGCCCGCTTCGATCTGAAGAACTCGAAGTCCACCATCACGCTCGAGGGTGGCGATGAGAACATCCTGCTGGCGTCGCAGGATGAGTACACCATCAAGGCCGTGACCGAGATCCTGCAGCAGAAGATGGTCAAGCGCGGCATCAGCCTGAAGAACCTCGAATACGAGAAGATTGAGCCCGCCGCGAACAGTTCCGTCCGCCAGAAGGTCAAGCTGAAGCAGGGTATCCAGTCCGATGCCGCGAAGAAGATCGTGGCGGCCATCAAAGACTCCAAGTTGAAGGCGCAGGCCTCCATTCAGGGCGAGACCGTTCGCGTCGTCAGCAAGGATCGCGATGTTCTTCAGCAGATCATTACCCTGCTGAAGGGCAAGGATATTGGCGTGGAACTGCAGTTTACAAACTACCGCTCGAACTAACCGTGGACAGTGACTGGGTGCCACACAGCGACCCGTGGGGCACCCTTTTTGCGTTGCACACGAAGAACATATCCCCGCTTCCAACAGGACGAACGTTCTGAAATAGTGTGTGACGCTGCGGTTACTGATAAAGTCAAAGATGCGTGAGTTCCTTACCCATTGCGACCGCGAAAGAGGTCTTTGACCTTGTCCGCGACGACCTTTCCGCCGTTGAGCGGGAGTTTGGACGCCAGTCCAAGTCGGAAGTCGTAGTCATTCAGGACATCGCCCGCTACCTGCTCTCAGGTGGCGGCAAGCGCATCCGGCCACTCCTGCTGCTGCTCTCTGCAAAGGCCCTCGGATTCACCGGCGAGAGCCGGATCAGGCTGGGCGCGGTCGTAGAGATGCTGCACACGGCAACGCTGGTCCACGACGACATCATCGATGAGGCGCAGACTCGCCGCGGCAAGCCCAGCGCAAACACCGCCTGGGGTGCCAGCAAATGCGTCCTGGCCGGCGACTGGCTCTACATGCAGTCCTTCCAGACTGCGCTGGACGAACGAAACTTCAAGATCCTCGATCTGCTGATCGGCTTGACCCAGCAGATGGTCGAAGGTGAGCTCCTGCAGATGCAGAAGCTTGGCCACCTGATTAATGAAGAAGAGTACTTCGACCTGATCTTCCGCAAGACCGCAATGCTGTTCAAGGTGAGCATGCAACTCGGCGCGGCACTGGCCGGTGTGGACGAAACTGTCGAACAACAGCTGGGCGAGTATGGCCGCAACCTTGGACTTGCATTTCAGATCGTCGATGACGTACTGGACCTGACGGGCGAAGAAGCAACACTGGGCAAGCCCGCCGCGAGCGATCTCCGCGAGGGTAAGGCTACCCTGGCCGTGATTCATGCATTGGAACGCGGTACCGGTGCCGAGCGCGAGGCCATTCGGACCGTTCTGGCCGACCGCAGCTTTACCCGCGTAAAGCACTCAACCATCCTCGACATCCTGCGCGGCCACGGCTCTCTGGACTATGCGATGGACGCCGCCCGCGCGTACGCCGAAGCTGCTCGTCAGTCGATTGCCGATCTGCCACAAGCCAATGCTGAGGCGGGCCGGGCTTTACGCGCACTGTTGTGGGTGCCAGGTTACGTGACAGACCGAGACCGGTAGTTCGTCACGCTACTTCCCTTTCTATCCATAAGCTTGTCGCAAAAAAAAGGCCAGGACGGATCAGCTTTCGCTGCCATCCCGGCCATTCTTTCTGCTTCGATTGAACTACTTATCGAAGTCGACCTTCGGAACCGTGGCAGAACCTGGATCCGCGCGGTAGTATGTCGTCCGCGGCTTGTAACCGGCGATGCTGGCCCACATGCTGTTCGGGAAGACTGCGATCGTATTGTTGTAGTCCAGGATGGAGTCGTTGTAACGCTTGCGTGCGACGGCAATACGGTTCTCCGTACCCGAGAGCTCATCTTCCAGCCGCATGAACTGCTGGTTGCTCTTTAGGTCCGGGTAAGCCTCCTGCATGCGCGTAAGCGGCAGCAGCGTGGCGGACAGACGATCGTTCGCTGCAAGCTTCTCGTCAGGCGTGCGCGCCTGCAGCAAGCCGCTGCGAGCCTCTGCGATGGCGGTGAGGATATTGGTCTCTACCTTGGCATAGCCCTTGACGCTGGCGACCAGGTTCGGAATCAGATCGGCGCGCCGTTGCAGGTTGACATCAACCTCGCTGAAAGCCGCGTCAATCCCGTTTGATTTCACCGCGATCGAGTTCTTCGCGGAGATAAAGCTCATCGCCACCAGGCCAATGAGTACAACCGCCACAATCAGACCGATCAAGCCCTTTTTCATCGTTCCCCCACTTGAATTGCCTTCCAGCATCTGTGCCATCTGTTCACCCTCGAAAACTTACCAGCCGCCACCGGCACCGCCGCCGCCCGAACTGCCGCCGCCACCGCCGCCGAAGCCACCGCCGCTGTCACCACCGCCGCCGAAGCCGCCACCAAATCCACCATCGCCACCGCCGCGATATCGACTACCGCCAAGCATATTGCCCAACAGCATACCGGTCAGGAAGCCGCCCGGCCCCCCGCGACCGCCGCCGCGCATGAGCAGGAAGATGATGAACAAAACGACCAGGAAACCGATGATGCCGCTGGCACCCGACTTCTGTCGCACGGTCTGCCGACGGTAGGTGTGCTGCGGTACATCGAGCGTAACGCCAGCATCCTGCGCGATGATGTTTGTCAGGTCGTTGACCGCTGTGCGTACCGCGCCGTCGTAGCTGCCGGCCTTCAGGTCCGGCACCATCTCCCGACCGATATCGCCGGTCTTGGCATCGGGCAGAATGCCTTCGAGACCGTAGCCAATCTCAAACTGATACTTGTGATCTTCCACGGATAACAGCAGCAGCACGCCGTGATCGGATCCTTTGGAACCCGGCTTCCATTTCGCGAACAGCTGGTTTGCGAATTCCGCTGGACTGTTGTCGTCTTCGATCTTGTGGATGATTGCCACGAAGACCTGCGCATGCGCCTGCGTATCCAGCTGCTTCAGCTGCGCATCAAGATCAGATTTCGTAGAGTCGTTGAGAACGCCCGCGTAGTCGTTGATATACGCCGTCGGTTGCGGCATCGACTTCACAGACTCGGCGGCTGCGGGGAAAATACACCCGAACAGAGCCAGTGCAACGACGAAGAACCAAAGATACCGGAGCCGTGCTGCCATCACGCTTGATGATACGCTGCGACGCAGAAAATGTTCCGTGTTTTCAATCACACCTGAGAGACATAGCAAAGGGCAGGCGCGTTGCCTGCCCTCTGCGCCGCCGCAGATGTTTGGAGAAACTTACTGCAAGCCCATCGATCCTGCCAGTGCGTCGACCATCTTCGTGTGCCCCGCAACGACGGTCGCAGCGTGCGTCGTTAGCTTCTTCATATCGGGATTCGATGTCGCCGCGTTCTCCTGCTTGATCTTGTCCAGGTCGCTATGGTGATCGCTCACCATGGTCTTCACATAGCTCTTATCGAAGGTTTCACCGGTCAGTACCTTCAGCTTCAGGTAGTCGGCATTGGCTTCGAAGCCGTCGGTTTTGGGTGGCTCTACACCAGCCTTGGCGGCTACGGGCTTGGCGCCTGCCAGCAGAGCATTATGGTCCGTCACCATCTTCTCTGCAAAGCTGCGGATCTTCGGGTTCTTCGTGGTCTTCAGCGCCAGTTCGGCCATCTTCACTTCAGCCATGTTGTCCTGCGTGGACTCCTTCAGAAAGCTCTTGTCCTTATCGGAGAAGCCCTGTCCGAATGCTGCGGTGGCGGTACAGGCGAACAACGTGGCAGTCAGTGCAAGCGTGCGGATCTTCATGGTCATTCTCCCATTACGTGCAAATCGATCGTTCGTTCAGCAGCGGCGAAAGTGCCGGCTACCTCTGCGCATCTCCACGCAGGTCAGTTGTTTAGGGACCGAACGCGCCAAATCCGTTGCTACGCCACGGCGCGCCACTTTGTTCGCATACGAACATAGGCGAGAGTTTGTATCCTGAAGAGGATGAACAGTCCCCTTCTTGCCGCAGTCGACCCAGCCGTTCAGCCACCTACCGCAGCGCGCATCCCGCACCCGACGCAACTGCATGGGCAAACGCTCGACGATGATTACTTCTGGCTGCGCGAGAAAGAGTCGGCTGAGGTCCGGGCATACCTGGAAGCGGAGAATGACTACACCGACACGGTCCTTGCGCCAACGAAAGGCCTGCAGGAGACGCTGTATCGCGAGATGCTTTCGCACATCAAGGAGACCGATACCTCTGTCCCCTATCGCGATGGTGACTGGTACTACTTCACGCACACCATCGAAGGCTCGCAGTATGCCATCCACTGCCGCCGCCGCGCAGCCGCAGATCGGAGCTATGACGCCACCGCTCCAGAGGAAGTTCTGCTCGATGTGAACAAGCTTGCCGAAGGCAAGCCCTTCATGGCACTCGGTGCGCTTTCGGTTAGTCCAGACGGCAATCTGCTGGCGTACACGACAGACGAGACAGGCTTCCGCCAGTACACCCTGCACGTGAAAGATCTGCGCACGGGTGAGGTGCTTCCGGACACAGCGGAACGCGTTGGATCGCTGGTATGGACGCCTGACGCGAAGATGATCCTTTACACGGTAGAGGATGAACAGACGAAGCGGCAGGACCGCGTTCTGCGACATACGCTGGGCGCCGCTGCGGATACCGATGTCTTCGTCTTCGAAGAGAAAGACGAGCGCTTCAACGTTGGCGTAGGCCGTTCGCGCGATCGCAAGTTTCTCTTCCTCGAAGTCGGCAGTCATACGACCTCGGAGTATCGCTTCGTCGATGCCATGACACCGACTGCGGAGTTCCAGCTACTCGCCGAACGCGTTGCCGATCAGGAGTATTACCCGGATCATCGCGACGGTCTCTTCTACATCCGCGTGAACGACACCGGCAAGAACTTCCGCGTGGTCACTGCGCCAGTTGCAACTCCCGATCGTGAGCACTGGACAGAACTGTTTGCTGAGAACAAAGAGATTCCGCTGGATGATTTCGAGGTCTTCCAGCACTTTGCCGTCGCCTCTGAGATTGTTCAGGGACTGGATCGCATGCGCGTCTTCCGCTTTGATGGCGACACATTGAGCAAGGACTTTGCGACCGTTGCCTTTCCTGAACCGAGTTACAGCGCAGGTCTGCACGTCAATCGCAACTTCGACGCAACCACGCTACGCTACAGCTATCAATCGCTGGTGACACCTGCATCCGTCTATGAGTACGACGTCGCCACAGGCATCTCGACATTGCTGAAGCAGCAGGAAGTGCCCGGTGGCTTCGATCGAGAACATTACGCCTCCGAGCGTGTGTGGGCGACGGCGAGCGATGGCGTCCGCGTGCCGGTGTCGCTTGTCTATCGTCGCGATGCGTTCAAGAAAGACGGGACGAATCCGCTGTATGTCTATGGCTACGGTTCCTACGGCTATGCTCTGCCGGTAGGCTTCGGCACCAGCCGTCTTTCGTTGCTGGATCGAGGTATCGTGATGGCCTACGCGCACATTCGCGGTGGCGGCGATCTGGGCGATGCATGGCACGACGACGGAAAGATGATGGTGAAGCGCAACACCTTCACCGACTTCATCGCAGCAACAGAACACCTGATCGCAGAGAAATACGGCGCAAAGGATAAGGTCATCATTGAGGGCGGTAGCGCAGGCGGCCTGCTGATGGGTGCCGTCGTGAACCTGCGACCCGATCTATTCCGAGTCGTGTTGTCGCACGTGCCCTTCGTCGACGTGATGAACACCATGCTCGATGCAACGCTGCCGTTGACCGTAGCGGAGTATGAAGAGTGGGGCAATCCGAACGAGCCCGAAGCATTCACTTACATGCGCAGTTATTCGCCCTATGACAACCTGCAGCCCGGCGCGTATCCCGCGACGCTGGTAAAGACCAGCCTGAATGATTCGCAGGTGATGTATTGGGAACCCGCAAAGTTCGTAGCGAAGCTACGGACACTCAAGACGAATGCGGATACGCCACTGCTGCTGCATACAAACATGGACGCAGGCCACGGCGGCGCATCAGGCCGCTACGACTACCTGCGAGAGATCGCCATGGATTACGCGTTTATCCTGGTAGAGCTGGGACTGGCGTAGGGGCAGCGGCGGCTGGTACTAAACAGCCGCCGGCTCCACCAGTTTGTCCCCCTCGCCCGGCGCGAGAAACAGGTTGCTTTCCAGGCCGTGCTGGCGGTCATACAGCTCACGGTAGCGTCCACGTAAAGCGAAGAGCACACTATGCGTGCCACGCTCCACGATGTTGCCACCTTCGATCACCAGGATCTGATCGGCGTTGCGAATCGTGCTGAGACGATGCGCGATCACGAATGTGGTTCGTCCTGTCATCAGGTGGTTGAGCCCCTGTTGAATCATCGCTTCGCTTTCTGAATCGAGCGAGCTTGTTGCTTCGTCGAGGATCAGAATACGCGGATCGGCAAGGATGGCGCGTGCGATGGATAACCGCTGACGCTGGCCTCCGGAGAGCTTCACACCGCGCTCGCCCACGATCGTGTTGTAACCAAGCTCAAACCGCTCCGCAAACTCGTCCACACGTGCGATGCGGCACGCCTCGAGGAACTGGGCCTCCGTGGCATCCGGTCGCGAGAAGACCACGTTGTCACGCACGGTCCCGTCGAAGAGGAACGTCTCCTGCAGCACCACACCAAGCTGCGATCGGTACGAAGCGAGCTGCACGGTAGAAAGGTCGATGCCGTCTACCAGCACCTTGCCTGAGGTTGCATCGTGGAAGGCGCAGACGAGCGAGATGATCGTCGACTTACCCGATCCGGACGAACCGACCAGCGCAGTGACCGTGTCCGGCCTCGCTTCAAAGCTCACGCCATGAAGGACCGGCTTGCCAGGGTCGTATTCGAACACAACGTTGTTGAAGACAACATCACCCGCGATGGCAGGCAGAACGACCTTACGATTCGGATAGGCATCTTCTTCGCGCTCGTTCAGAATCTCTGCTGTGCGGTCCAGGCCTGCGAGCGCCTCTGTAATCTGCGTGCCGATATTCACCAGGCTCATCAGCGGCGCGATCATGAACGCGAGGAACATGGTGTAAGTGACATAGCCACCCGTGGACAGTTGACCGGCAAGCACCTGTCGAGCACCCAGGTACATCACGAGAGCTCCAACGATTCCCATCACCGCAGTGGATGAGAGTGCCATGATCGACTGCGCCGTCAGCGTGCTGATCACATTCTTCAGCAACCGCTGCGCACCCTCAGCGAAGACCTGCGCCTCGCTATCCTCGGCGTGGTAGCCCTTCACAACGCGAACGCCACCTAGCGATTCCGTGAGACGGCCCGTCACCTCTGCATTGATGATGGCGCGCGCACGAAAGATGGGACGGATGGTCTTGAAGGCGCGAGCCATCACGCCACCGAACAAAATCAGGACGCCAAAGGTCAGCAGCGTCATCTGCGTTGAGAGACGGATCAGGTAGATGAACGCGAAGATCGCTGTCATCAAGCCACCGAGGAAGTCGACGAGCCCCGTGCCAATGATGTTGCGTACGCCCTCTACGTCAGACATGATGCGAGCCACCAGCGTTCCGGAGCGGTTGGCATCGTAGTACGCGACGGGCAGGCGGCCGATGTGGGCCTGCACCTTCGTACGCATCTCCGTGATGAGGCGTTGGCCGGCTTTCGACAACATCTGAGTGAGCGCAAAGGTGGTCACACCCTGCAGGATCGTCGCCGTGACGACCAGACCAACAATGCGTGGCAGCATCTCGGCGTGGTGCTGTCGCATGACGTCGTCGATCAGGTACTTCGTGGAAGCCGGCAGGACGAGGCCACAGGCACGGTTGAGAATCAGCACCAGCAGACTGCCGCCCAGTAGCGGCAGACGCGGCTTCACCAGCTTCATGACCTCGGGCCACACCCGCTTCAGCGGGGGCTTTGGCTTCTTCTGTGTGAGCTCTGCTGAGATAGAACGCGATGGATTACGCGATGCGCGTTCCACGCCGCGGGCCGAATGACCGCCCGACATTGAGGGTCCGAACGATCCCATGTGTTGCCGCCCTCCTCGGGCCTTGTAGCTGCTGCAGTTATCTAGATGCACGGCAGACCAGCCGCGATGGGATTCTTGTGTGCCCGATCAGCTGCGGGGCACGGATCGAATCTTCGCGACCACTTCTTCCGGTGTCCATTCACTGCCGGGATACCAGGCCGCCACCTTGCCAGCCGGATCGATCAGCAGAGTCGACAACGAATGTGTCAGGGAGCCGTTGCCTTCCGGCGTCACGCCCACGTTGAAGTACTTCTCTACTTCCGGGAGCGCTGCAGCCGTTGGCGCGGCAAACTGCCAGTGCGCAAACCCGCCATCACCCGTGTAGGACTTGCCGTAAGCGCGCAGGACAGAGGGCTTGTCATAGGCAGGATCAAACGAAATCGACAGCATGTGCGTGCCGTCATACAGTGCGCGATCTCCTGCCAGCGACTTGGAGATCGCTGCGAAATTGCGGCTCATCTTTGGGCAGAAGTCGTCGAGCGGGCAGCGCGTGTAGATGAAGGTGATGAGCAACGTCTTGCCCTTGAACTTTGCCGTATGAATGGGCTTGCCATCCTGATCGATCAGAGTAAAGTCCGGCAGCACGTCGCCAACGTTGGGAGCGTGATAGTTACTGGTCGGCTTGAAATCCGGCTTGGCCTGCGCGATGACTGCGATCTCATCCAGCTTGGCACCCGTGAAATCGCCATCGCTCGTTTGGTCGGCCAGAAGGCGCGCGCGGATCACATCGCCGGGGTGCAACTCATTGACGATCTCCTTGCGCGCGACCTTGTAGGGCATGGTCATGGCTTCCATCAGGCCGGGGATCGCATCGTGCTGCAGGGTGATCTCCGCATGCTCCGGATCGGTGGCGATGATTTTGCCTTTGACGGAGAACTGCTTCGTCGTTTTTGGGAGCACCTCAGTCGACTTGCGGCATCCGGCGATCAGTCCGCAGAAGCAGAGCACGACAGCGGCGCAGCACCTTTGTACGTTACGGCTCATCCGTCCATGATACTTTGCGAGGAAGAGATGGCCGGCGAGCGCAGCCTTCTGCGCCGACGAGCCGCGGAGGGAACATGAATCATCAGTCCGGCGAGCGCACAGCAGCGCCCGCCCCGACGCCAGCCGAAATCACGGCCGGTGCATCCCCCCACCTTGCACTTCTTCATCTCTGCATGCTGCTTGCCGGTTTCGGCACAGTGTTCCTGGGGCCAACCCTGCCCGTGCTGGCCGCAAGCGCGCATGCCACTGACAGCGGCAGCGGGCTTTTCTTCACCGCACAATTCGTGGGGGCCTTCTTCGGGGGTGTCACCACTTCCAGCCGCCTGTGGTTCTCGTTGATCCGGGGATCGGCCGCCGCGACCCTTGGCTTTGCTCTGCTGGGCGCATGCGCGCTGTCGCACGCTTCCCTGCCCTGGGACGCGGCGGCGCTGCTGCCGCTGGGGTTTGGCGTTGGACAGATGCTCACCGCGGTCAACTTGCTGGCTTCCCAGCGCTTCGCCAGCCACCGGGGATCGGCCCTGTCCCTGGTCAATCTGAGCTGGAGCCTGGGTGCGGTATGCGCTCCCTTCCTGCTCGGCAGCCTGCTGCCACATGTTCGACTGGGTATGCTGTTGGGCTCTGCCGCGACCCTCTTTTTCTCCGCCTGCATCGCGGCCATGGTGAACGCAAAAGGCTTCGGTCCAGCGCGTGTGGCGAAAGGCGCTGGGACCTCAGGGCGCGGTTTGTCTGGAATCGCCTTTGCTTACTTCGGCTTCCTCCTTCTGCTGTACGGCGGCGTGGAGACATCCATCGGTGGATGGATTACCACCTTCGGCACGCGGTACGGATCGGGTGCGCTGCAGACCAGCGCCCTCGGCGAGTCCGCCCTCTGGATTGGCATCACGTCAGGCCGCGCGCTGGCGCCACTGCTGCTGAGACTGATGCGCGAGCGGACTTTGCTGATCGGATCTTTGCTCACCGCCACAGCACTTACCGCGATGCTGAGCCGCGCCCATGGGGGCTCAACCATCACTGTGATCGCTGGGCTGCTGGGCATCGCACTGGCGCCGTGGTTCCCTCTGGTCCTCTCATCCATGCTGGGAGAAGGCGCAGCCGCTCATGAGGTTGGGACCATCATCGCTGTGTCTGGTATCGGCGCGGCGACGCTGCCGCTGCTGCTGGGAACCGTCTCGCGCGCTTCTGGTTCCCTGCGAACGGCCCTGCTGGTCCCCCTGTGCGGTCTACTGTTGCTCTTCGCACTGAGCTTTCGCCGCGGCCAGCCCGCAAGTGCAGGTGAGATCCAGCAGGCTTGAAAGGCGTATAAAAAGAGAATGTCCGACCGCCCCGCAACCCAACCTGAATCGGCTGGCTCGGACCATCTTTCCGTGCGCGTGGACGCTGCCTTGAAGCGCGGCGCCGTCGTTCTGACGCCGAATCTACGCACCGCTCGTCGCCTTTCAGCACACTTCGACGATGCGCGGCGTGCTGAAGGCACGTTAGCCTGGCAACCGGCCAACGTGTTGTCCTGGACGGCGTGGACCGCATCGTTATGGCAGTCGGCTTTGATCGCCGGGTCAGAAACGCGCGTGCTGCTCAACGACCTGCAGGAGCGCGCTGTATGGCAGCGTGTTCTCCAGCAAGATGCGGCGCAGAGCCTTCGCCCACTGACCTCGCAGGCAAAGCTATGCTCCGCGGCGCTGCGGCTCTTAGGCGCATTCGATATCGAAGATCGCTTCGGCCGGATGAACCTGCAGGCTGATCTGTCCGATGCCGCGACGTTCGCCGGTTGGTACAGGCAATTCAGCAACCTGTGCAGCGACGAAGGTCTGCTTCCGAACTCATATCTGGACATCGAGATTGCAGGCCTGCTGCGCAACCGAAGAGCGACCGTCGTCGCGGAGTACCTTCTTTACGGCTTCGATCGTTTGACACCCGCGCAGCGCGCCGTGGCCGATTCCCTGCAACAGGTCGGAGCATCGCTGCAACACGTAGAGCCGGCGCGCGAACAAATGACTTCACCGACGCTGCTGGCCTGCGGCAGTCCAGACGACGAGTTGCGCGCGTGCAGCGCGTGGGCTCGCGAAGCACTTACGGGCGGCAAGCGTGTAGCGATTATTGCGCCAGACCTGGAAACTGCGCGGCCTGAGTTGGAACGCGCGCTGCGGTCCGCCGTCGCGCCGGCGCTCGCCGATGTCACCGCACCGATCCACTCCGCGCCCTACGAGTTCTCAACCGGGCGGCCGCTCTCACAGGTCGGCATGGTGGCCGATGCTCTGCGGCTGCTGCGGTGGTGTGCAGGATCGATCGCTATTCCCGATGCAGGCGCAATCCTGTGCAGTCCTTACCTGTCGATGGCGCCCACGCCGGAACGCGGTGCGGAGCTGGATGCCTCTGTTTTGCGTGAAGCCTCCGCTACTCTCTTGCGCGCGCAGGTATCGCTTGCTGAAGCAACAGCCATCCTCGCGAGGAGCGATGCAGGCACTGCCACAGCTCTACGCGGCGTCGCATCGGCAGCGCGCACGCTCGAAGACTCGCGTAACTCGTATGCTTTCTTCGCGGATGAGAGCCGCAAACTGCTGCAACGCGCTGGATGGCCGGGCCGGCAGGAGCGGTCGAGCACGGAATACCAGGCCGTAGACCGATGGGAAGAGGCGCTGGATCGTCTCTCAACGCTGGACCTCCTGGGTGCAAGAACGACCTTTGCTGCCTTTCTCGACGACCTTACGGACATCCTACGAGAGACGCTCTTCGCTCCGGAAAACAGGGGCGCTCCCATCCAGGTGATGAGCGTCACTGAAGCCGCGGGCAGTACTGCCGACGTGCTCTGGTTCCTGCATGCGGACGACGCCACCTGGCCACCCCGACGCGCAATGCATCCCCTGCTGCCTTCCGCACTGCAGCGTGCACTCGGCATGCCCGGCAGCGAAACTGACCGCGACGAGAACGAAGCGCGCGAGGCAACAATGCGTTGCGTGCGTTCGTCCGCGACGACAATTTTCAGCTATGCAGCGAGCGGTCCTGAGGGCCACCGCAGACCGTCACCATTCGTCGAAGCGATGCCCGGCATTGTCTTCGAGTCCGCCGCGGTGAACGAAGCGGTCGCGACTCCCGCACTGGTTAAGCCGGTAGAAGACTTGATCTCCCTGCCTTCACTGCCGGACGGTGTGGCAGCGGGCGGTGTCAGCGTCCTTACAGCGCAGGCGCAGTGCGGCTTTCGCGCATTCGCTCAAGGTCGTCTCTTCGTGCGAGAACTGGAAACGCTTGACGCGGGTCTTTCCGCGCGTGACCGCGGCGAGCAGGTTCATACCGCACTACAGGCATTCTGGGAGACGGTGAAGACGCAGGCCGAGCTGTTGCGAATCAGCAAGGTTGATACGAACGGTGCACGAGAGCGGGATACGCTTTTGCAAGTCTGCATCGAGAAGGCCTTCGCTAACACGCCCGCAAATCAATGGGACGAGGCCTATCTCCAGGTGCAGCGCGAGCGGCTTTTCAAGCTGCTCTCCTCTTGGCTCGATGTGGAATGCCAACGTCCTCCCTTCGTCGTGCTGCACACGGAACTCCAGGTTCCCGGCGCCCAGGTCGGTCCGTTGCGTATGGACATGCGCGTGGATCGCATCGATCGCGTTGGCAGCGAAGAGGAGGGAACAGCGGCAAGCGTCCTGATCGACTACAAGACTGGAGTCGCCGAGCGAAAGGATTGGATCGGCGAACGACTCGAAGCGCCACAACTTCCCGTCTACGCCATCGCTGGCGGCATCGACGATGTGCGCGGCATCGCCTTTGGCAGCGTTCGTGTTCAGAAGGACGGCATGAAGTTCGACGAGATGGCCGAACGTGCCGGCATGATCGGACCCGCGACCAGAACGAAGCGCGATCTACCCTTCGATGAACGCATGGAGGAATGGCGGCGAGATCTGCAGCGGCTGGCGGAGGCGTATGCCAATGGCGAAGCTGCCGTCGATCCCAAGGACCACCTGATCACCTGCAAGCACTGTGCGGCCCGCCCTATCTGCCGGCTCGACCTGACGCAACTGGAACCCGACGACGACCTGACGGAAGAGGAAGATGAGGCCCCCGCGTGGTAATCGAGTTCCCGACACCGATGAGCGACGCCGCAGAGCGTGAAGCAGCGCTGGACGTCACGACTTCCTGCATTGTGGAAGCGCCCGCAGGCAGTGGCAAGACGGGCCTTCTGATCCAGCGCTTCCTGAAGCTGCTGGCCACCGTCGACGAGCCTGCACAAGTGCTGGCGCTTACCTTCACCAACAAAGCCACGGCCGAAATGCAGGAGCGTGTGCTGGCCGCGTTGAGCTCCACCGCGGATGGCACAGCCAAGGCTGACAGTGACTTTGCCCGGCTCACCAGGCAGCTGGCGCAGGCCGTATTGACACGCGATGCCGAGCGAGGATGGCGGCTGCTGCAACGGCCGCAGCGACTCAACATTCGCACCATCGATTCCCTGTGCGGAGAGATCGCCCGGTCACTTCCGCTGCTTTCCGGCGAGGCGGGCGTGACTCGTCCCATGCAGGATGCGCGCCCCATCTATGCTCGCGCGGCACGCGCCGTCATGATGCAGTTCGGCGGCGAAGACGAAGCACTGAACGAAGCGGTACGTACCGTCCTGCTGCATCGCGACGGGGACCTGATCTTCTGCGAGAGAGTGCTGGCAGAGATGCTGGGCACGCGCGAGCAATGGGGCAGCCTGATCCCACTGGGCAGTCACCTGACGGAGGAGCATCTTGAACACGTGACGCTGCCCCGCCTGAACGCCTCGTTGGAGCGCGTCGTCTGCGGTGCAATGGA
This sequence comes from Terriglobus roseus, assembly GCF_900105625.1. NCBI lineage: Bacteria > Pseudomonadati > Acidobacteriota > Terriglobia > Terriglobales > Acidobacteriaceae > Terriglobus > Terriglobus roseus. Next base: position 4,235,835 of record NZ_FNSD01000001.1, on the reverse strand, counting down.
AGAGCTGCGGGACGCCTTCGATGAAGAGGCGCTGCTGGAGATTGCCGCCATCACCGAGCAGCTTGCCTATGCAGATCCTTACAAGGACTATCCGCATCCGTTTCGGGAATGCGGCGGCATGCCCGTGCCTCCCGGCTGTGGCCCGGACCAGTTGCGGTACTGGAAGGCCATCGCACATGCCTTGCTGACCAAGGATGGCTGGCGCGCTTCGCACAATACGAACCACGTCTTCGCTGTTGTCGATGCAAAGGCTAAAGCGCGTCTGAAGGAGCTGATTGAATCGATTCAATCAGAAGAACTGAAGGACCTGTTGAATATTGTGCGCGGTTTTGAAGGCGCCGTGTATCCCCGCGAACAGTGGGAGGTCGCAAAGGCGCTCTTCCGCCTGTTGGAGCGCGCGCTGGTGGAGTTACAACTGCTCTTCGCGCGCGAGGGTGTTTGCGATTTCACGGAAATCGCGCTGGCTGCGCGGACTGCTCTGAAGGAGAACGCCTTTGAGGCGCAGAGTGCGCTTGGTGCTCCGCTGCGGCACCTGCTGGTGGACGAGATGCAGGACACCTCCTCGGGCCAGTACGACCTGCTCCAGACGCTCACCTCCGGATGGGATGGCGCAAGCCAGACCGTCTTCCTTGTCGGCGATCCGAAACAGTCGATCTACCTCTTCCGGCAGGCGCGCGTTGATCGCTTTCAAGGCTGCATGGCGTCTGGGCTGCTGGGCGAGATTCAGCTCAGCGTGTTGCGGCTATCGAGCAACTTCCGCTCCACACGAACGCTTGTCGAGGAACTGAATGGCGCCTTTACGCGCATCTTCCCGCCGCACCACGCGCCCGAGGGAGATGTGGAGTTCCACACGGCGACCGCAGCGAAGGATCCTGTCGAAGGCGATGGTGCGCAGTGGCATCTGAGGGCCATCGCGCCCGGCGACGGTCTCATGGAGAACCGACGCGTGCGGCGGCGTGCCGTGCGCCAGGAAGCCAGGGCGATTGCAACAGTCATTCGCCAGTGGCGGGCCCGAAAAGGCGAGACATCGACCATCGCGGTGCTGACCCGTGCGCGAACTCATGTCACGGAAATTGCCAACACGCTGCGCAGAGCGGGTATCCCTTACCGCGCCGTGGACCTTGAGAGTCTGTCCGAACGGCAGGAGGTGCTGGACGTGATGGCGGTGACGCGCGCGCTGCTGCATCCAGCCGATCGCGTTGCCTGGGTTGCGCTGCTGCGTGCACCGTGGTGTGGTGTGGAGCTCGCGCATCTGCACACGCTGGTAGCCGGCGATGATCGTCAACACCGCGGCGACGCGCTGCGTCCCTTGCTTCGTCAGCGTACATCGCTGCTGCCTGCGCCTGCCGCCTCACGGGTCCTTCGCTTGCTGGACGTCATGGACGGCGCCCTGCGTCACGCAGGTACAGCGGCGCTTGCGGACCGGGTGGACCGTACCTGGCGCTCACTGGGCGGCGACCTGTGCACCGATGACGTGGGTCGCGAGAATGTACGACAGTACCTGCGCGTTCTGGATGCGATGGAAACCGACGGCGAAGCCGTAACGCTGCCCGCACTGAACCGTCGCGTGGAGCGCCTGTTTGCCCAGACCGGCCATGTTGCAAACGCTGTCGACATCATGACAGTCCACCGCGCTAAGGGCCTTGAGTGGGATCTGGTGATAGTACCCGGTCTGCATCGCCCTGCGGGACGAGATGCCTTCACCGCGCTCGAGTGGCTGGAAGTTGCCAACTCGGACGATGTACTACTGGCGCCATTGCCTGCGAAGGGCGGCCAGGCAGAGGCCGTCCTGCAGTACATTCGCAAGCGCCGGCGCGAGCGCGTCTACCTCGAGTTGAAGCGGCTGTTCTACGTGGCTGCGACGCGTGCCCGTGTTTCGCTGCACCTTTACGGATTCCCGGAGGCGCGTGCGAGTGACGGCGCGCCGACCGTCAAAGCTGGGACACTTTTGAAAGCCGCATGGCCTGCGGCTTCCATGGAGTTCCGTGTTGATGCCATCCCCGAAATGGAGACATCTCCGGTACACGGCATCGAGCTGGTCAACGATACATTCGAGACGGGGCCGCTGGCACTTGCCGCATCTGCCGATCTTGAGGACGTGGAGCCGAAGACCTTTCGGCTACCGTCTTTCCAGAGATTGCCGGACGGCGTCGATCCAATCCGTTCCCTGCACAACTCCCAGCCCGCGATGGGGAGCTATCTGAGTCTCGACGCAGGCACGACACGTCAGCGATTCGCTCGGCCGCAGGGAACCTTTGGCGCCCGTGCCGTCGGCAATGCGATTCACGCCTTTGTAGAGCGAGTCACTCAGGCTGTCGCTCATTACATCGCCGCAGGCGAGACGCCAGAGAGCGCGCTGGATCATATGGCGCGTGAAGTGCCGCAATGGTCTACGGCTATTCACGCGATGCTTCGCTCGGGCGGTTTGCCGCCCGCTGCGGTGGAGCGTGCAGCTGGCACCGTGGAACGTGCGCTCCTCCAGATGCTGCGCAGCACGGACGGCAGGTGGCTGCTGCTGCAGCATCGCATGTCTTCTAATGAGGCGGCATGGCGTAGCGGTGAAGGTACCGAGATGGTTCGTGTACGTCTCGACCGCAGCTTCTTTGCTGGCAGCAAGCCGGGCGCTGCGGGAGAAGACACGCTCTGGATCGTGGACTTCAAGACTGCCGACCGTGCTGCCGGTGAGCAGGATCTTTTTCTGGCAGAAGAACGGATCACTTACGAACAGCAGCTGCGTGCGTATGCTGCGATGCGGCTGAAGACGTTGCCTGCGGACACACCGATCATGCTGGCGTTGTTCTATCCGTTAATGGGACGGATGATCTCGTGGCAGTTCACCGCCGACGATGCTCCAACGAGCGTTGAGGCTTCCGATGTTGGCGTTTCGGGCGGCGCGATCACAGCAGAGGTTGAAGAGGTTTCGACACTCACAAACAGCAAGGGACAATTCAGCCTATTTGGCTGAACTCCCCGCTCGTCTCAACGCTTGATCCTCGCTTCAGCCGCTGGTGAAGTGTTCCATTGACGGGTGGTCACCGGATGACTTACACGGTGTTGACATCGATCCGGGGATCACCCTGTGACCCAGCTCGATGGCATGAGCCACTGACCGGTCGCACGGTTAACTTACGCTGCGGTCATCTTGTGGCGGATGTCATTGCCCTTCACCCAGAAGATGACGTCTTCTGCGATGTTGGTGGCGTGGTCTCCCACGCGCTCCAGATTGCGGGCGATTAGCATCGCGTTCAGCGCCTGCGTGGTGACGGCGGGCTGCTCACGAATGACGCGGGAGAGAGCGTGGAAGGCGGCCGAGTTTAAACGATCGACCTCATCATCCAACGCCAGTACGCTCTCTGCCATCTCCGCATCGCCATCAATGAAGGCTTCCAGGGCCTTGCGGATCATGGCAGCAGCCAGTGTCCCGAGCCGTGGGATGTCCACCGGGAGATCAACAGGCTGCAGCGCGTTCGTCTCGCCGACACGCACGGCAATGTTCACGGCGAGATCGCCGACGCGTTCCAGGTCAGCGTTGATTCGGATCACAGACAGGATGAAGCGCAAGTCAACCGCCATGGGCTGCTCAGTCGCCAGCAGATCCAATGCTGTGGAGTCGATCTCACGTTCGAGGCGGTTGATCGATGGCTCCGACTTACGCACGAGCTCTACCATCTCGCCGTCGCGAGTGCGATAGGCCTCAATGGCACGCTGAATCGCCTGTTCGGAAAAGCCCGCCATGACCAGCAGCTTCTCTTTCAGTTCGTCGAGAGATTGGTGGAAACGCTTCCTCATGATCCGGAACCCCTCGATGCCTTCGCTGTCCGTGCGCACCTTGCGCGGCGGAATTTGCTTACAGAATGTGAGATGGTGCTGCCCGCGTACACGATCGTGTCTATGTCTTACGCCTTACGTACTGCACACGAAATCGTGCTATTAGAGTACGGGAAAAGCGTGAAAAGACTGTCAATCAGCGAACGGAAGGGTAAATCGGAAGGTACTCCCCTCGCCCAGCGCGCTTTCGACCCAGATGCGGCCGCCATGCTGCTCAATGAGATCGCGCGCGATCGAGAGCCCGAGTCCCGTCCCACCCGTAGCCCGCGACCGAGCCTTTTCAACGCGGTAGAAGCGTTCGAAGATGCGCGGCAGATGCTCCGACGCGATGCCTGGGCCATCGTCTTTCACGCAGAACTCCACCTCGCCTTCGGTCTCTCTGGCAGACAGGATCACACGCGGTTGCACTACGATGCCGGTCGAATACTTCACAGCATTCTCAAGCAGATTGGCCAACACCTGGAGGATCGCGTTCTCATCGGCGAGCACGCGGCGCCTCGTGCTGCCGTCAATCTCCAGCCGGGCACCCTCCGCATAGGTCGAACCGGAGACCATGCTGAGGGCATCGCGCAGCAACTGGTCAGACTCAACCGGCGCGGGCTCCAGTGGATTCTCCGCGCGCTCGACGCGTGTCAGCAAGAGCAGGTCTTCCGTGAGCCGATGCATGCGCGAAGCGTTCTTCAGGACGGTGTCGAGGAATTCACGTGCGGGAACAGAGAGTGTCTCGTGGTCCAGCACCGTCTCGACGTAGCCGACGATGGATGTCAGCGGCGTACGCAGTTCATGCGAAACATTCGCGACAAAGTCACGCTGCGTCCGTTCCATCTGCTCTGCCTGGGTGTTGTCATGCAGAACGACGACTGCGCCACCGCCTGGCAATGGCGCCGCGTGAACCTGGAAGATGCGGCCTGCGACGATGGACTCGCTGCGGCATTCGGTGATAACGCCGTTGTCGAGCGTGTTCTGAATCGACGCCAGCAACGCGGGATCGCGGAAGGTATGGACCAGGGCACGACCGTGCCGAACGGAGACGCCGGCAGTGTCGCGGCCCATCAGGCGCTGCATGTGGCCGTTACTCCACTGGGCGCGTCCGGCTGAGTCCACACCCAGTACAGCATCCTGCATGCCTTCGAGCAGGACCTCAAGCTGATTGCCACGCTCTTCCAGCCTGGCGCGTTCTGCGGCGATGTATTCCCTGGCGTCGCGTGCGGCGCGCAGGATCGGATCAAAGATCGGACCGCCGCCGTCGACGGTGTTTCGCAGATCGAGTACTGGCGCGAGCGTCGTGCCGGTGGAGCTTTGGTGATGGCCGACGATGGCGGCTACGCCGCGTGCTGCGGCATTGGCGCGGATGCGGAATTGCCTGCGAACAGCAAGGCCGCTGGAGAGGCACGTGGCAGCGTAGAGCATCACGGCAATCCATCGGAACCCCGGATTTCGAGGAATCGACGCAATCAGCAGCGCGCCGAAGCCGAAGCATAGCAGCGCGTGTGTCAGCGGATGCTTGAGGAGGCGTTTCACCCTGGCCGCAGTCTACGCGGGTTCGACAGCGGCTTCGCTGGGAACAGCGGCAGCCTGCGAAATCTTATCCGCACGCTCGAAGCGGTAGCCCGCACCGCGCATGGTCTTCAGGTAGCGCGGCTCTTCGGCGTCATCTTCGATCTTCTCGCGGATGCGGCGAACGTAAACATCGACGGAACGCGGCGTCACAAAGCGGGCATCGCCCCAGACTGCGTCCAGCAACTGGTCGCGGCTGAAGACACGTCCGGGATGACGGGCAAGATAGTCCAGCAGGCGGAACTCAGTGGCTGTCGTTGTGACAAGTTCACCGCGCACCCGCAGCTGCATGGCGCTGCCGTCGATCTCGATCTCTCCAACGCGCAGCGTCTCGGTTGGTTCCTGGCGCTCGAAGCGCCGCAGAACGGCCTTCACGCGGGCCAGCAATTCCCGTGTGCCGAACGGCTTGGTGATGTAGTCGTCCGCGCCCAGTTCCAGACCGTGTACCCGGTCGCTCTCGGTCGCCAGCGCCGTCAGGAAGATGACGGGAACGCTGCTGAGAGCGGGATTCAGGCGCATGCGACGGCAGAGGTCGAGGCCATCGCCGCCGGGAACCATGATGTCCAGCAGGAACAGCGACGGTGCTTTGCGTTCGGCTGCAGGCAGAACATCGCCGGCGTTCGAGAACGCCTGCACGGTGAAGCCGGAAGCTTCCAGGTGGTAGCGAACGAGCCGACTGATGTCCGCGTCGTCTTCCAGCAGAAAGATAGTCTGACTCACGTGCGGCAATCCCCCTTGAAAAGGTCCGCTACAAGCGGCCCTCCGCATCAGCCTAGCGCACTCCGGGTCGGGGAATGCTAATGACGTATGAATCGTTGGCAAGAAGCAGTCGTACCGACCAGCCAACCTTATACTTTGGCGAGGACTCCGAACGAACAGATGACATTCTCAGACTGGCTGCTCGCCGATTTGCGCGTTCCTACGCCGAACGTTGAACATGAGGCGCAGAATCCGTGGTGGCGCGTGATGTGCCTCACCGGCGTCGACTACTTCTCGACGCTGGGATACCAGCCAGGCATTGCGTTCCTTGCCGCGGGCGTTCTGTCGCCGCTGGCCACGCTGGTTCTTGTTCTGGTGACGCTCTTCGCCGCACTGCCTGTCTACCGGCGCGTCTGCAAGGCGAGTCCGTATGGGCAGGGCTCCGTCGCCATGCTGCAGCGGCTTTTTCCCGCGTGGGGCGGCAAGATCTTCGTTCTGGTGCTGCTCGGCTTTGCAACGACTGATTTCGTGATCACGATGACGCTGTCCGCGGCGGATGGCGCGAACCACCTGATCCACAACCCGCTGATGCCGGGCTGGATGGATCACCAGATGATCGTGACGCTGCTGATCCTGGCGATTCTCAGCGGCATCTTTTTGAAGGGCTTCAAGGAAGCCATCGACGTCGCGGTCTGGCTCGTCGGCAGCTACCTGGTGCTGAACGCCATCGTGGTCGGCGCCGGCTTCTGGGAGATCATCAAGCACCCCGCTGTACTGCACCACTGGCGTCTCGCCATCGGCGAGCGGCACCAGAGCATCCCGATGATGATCGGCCTTTCACTGCTGCTGTTTCCCAAGCTGGCACTCGGTCTGTCCGGCTTTGAAACCGGCGTTGCGGTGATGCCGCTGATCAAGGCAGATTCGGAAGAAGAGCGCGTCCGCAACGCCCGGCACCTGCTGGTCACGGCGGCGGCGATCATGAGTGTCTTCCTGATCTCGACCAGCATCATTACGACCGTCCTGATTCCGGCGAAGGAGTTCGCCGAGGGCGGTGAGGCGAACGGCCGCGCGATGGCATGGCTGGCGCACCACTACGCCGGCAACGTCCTGGGCACAGCGTACGACGTCAGCACGATCCTGATCCTTGGCTTTGCCGGCGCAAGCGCAATGGCCGGCCTGCTGAACCTGATCCCGCGTTACCTGCCCAAGTTCGGCATGGCGCCTGAGTGGGCGCGAGCCTCGCGACCGCTGGTGCTGGTCTTCATGGGCATCGCGACGGTTGTCACGATCCTGTTTCACGCGGACGTCGATGCACAGGGCGGCGCGTATGCGACGGGTGTCCTCGTACTGATTACCTCGGCATCCGTCGCGGTGATGCTCAGTGTGTGGAACACCAAGCTGCGCTGGGCCTTCATCGCGACCACCGCAATCTTCGCTTACACGACACTCGCCAACATCGTGGAGCGGCCAGAAGGCCTGAAGATCTCGTCCATCTTCATCGGCTGCATCCTGCTGTCCTCATTCGTCTCGCGAGCGCTGCGGTCGACGGAACTCCGCATCACCGAGGTGGAACTGGACGAAGCGGCGGACTCCATCCTTGCCGAGGATGACGACCAACTCATTCGGCTGGTGGCTCGCGGACCCGAACTGGGCGATTCCGTTGAACTGCTGGACGTGGCCGACTGGAAAGTTCGTCGCTTCCACAACCTCAGCGACGACGAGTGCCTTTTCTTCTTCGAGGTCGTGCGCGGCGACGCCTCCGATTTCTCTGAGACGCTGTGCGTCACCGGCCGGCGTGTGGGCCGGCACCGCATCCTCAGCGCCAAGAGTCCCGTCGTCGCCAATGCCATCGCGGGCGTACTGATCTACCTGGAGCGCCGAACCGGCAAGGTGCCTCACGTGTACTTCCGGTGGACGCAGGTAAGTCCCGCCGTGAACATCATGCGATTCCTGTTCCTGGGCGAGGGCGATACGGCTCCGCTGACCCAGGAGGTCCTTCGCAAGGCAATCCCGCAGCAGGAGCGTCGCCCTATCGTGCATGTCAGCTAGCGCGGGGGTACCCCTCCCCCTTATTCTTGCAAATTATTCATTCCATTGAAGTTGACGATTCCCGAATCGGCAAAAATTAGATTCCATGGGAGTTACAGACAAAAATCAGATTCCAAAGGGGTTAGCAGCCATCGCGCCCTCCTTTACCGGAGATGCCGACTCCATACCGGACTGACGGATTCCCGATCCGGCCGCAAGATCTGGGTCTCACCCTCCCAATAGTCCCTACTTCTATTGTAGAGGTTTGGCGCAGCTTTCCGGCCACCTCTACGTCTCACATAACAGGCCACTTACGCGATTTACCTCTTGACAGGTTTTCGTGGGCGAGGCTGTTGTGTGTAAGCTGGAGTTGGTTCCATCCAAATGAGACTTCCTCAGTTCCCAGTGCGCGACCGCTCGTCCTCGGCCTTCAGCCAGGCGTGTGCGGTGCTCTGCCTGCTGCTGCTGATGTTCTCCTTTGCGCACACGGCAACGGGCCACGCAGATGCCCTTGCGGCTCCCTCGCTGCATGGCATGGGCCTGACTCTCGACCAGACCGGCAATCCTGCCGGTCCTGACTCCGCCGATGCCTGCGCACTTTGCGTTGCGCTTTCGACGATCGTCACGCTGGCTGTCTTTGCCTTTGGGATTCCGCGGGTGTCGCAGCCGCGACCTGTTCTGCGCATCGCGGCCTCCGGTCCGGTCACGGGTTGGCACTCTTCCCTGTTCTGCCGGCCTCCTCCAGCGTTTTAGCCCGGGTAGTACGGACTCTCTGTCGTGTTGTTTACGGCTTGATGAGTCCGCAGGGTGCGCTCGACGCACCGCTCCGCAGGCAACAACACTCAGGGAGAACCAACACATGCGCATGGGCCGATTCGCCTTCATGCTTGCTCTGTCACCGGCCGTTGCCGGTGTTTCGCTTGTCGCTCAAAGCAACACAGGATCCGTGACAGGCACCGTCGCCGATCCCTCCGGCGCCGCTGTTCCGAACGCCACGGTCACCATCACCAATCCGGTCAGCGGCCTGCGCCGCACCGCGACCAGCGACGGCGCAGGACACTACACCTTCTCAAACCTGCCCTACAACCGCTACCACGTTGAGGCGGCCGCAGCCGGCTTTGCCGCAGGCACCGGCGATGCACAGGTGCGCACCGGATCGCCGACGACGGTCGATCTGAAGATGGTCATTGGCGCTGCCTCGCAGGAGATCACCGTCGAGGCAGAGGACGTGCTGAACACCAGCGCGCAGCAGGCCAATACCATTGACCGCGACCTGTTCACGAAGCTGCCTCTGGTCAGTACGTCTTCCCCGCTGTCGTCGCTGGTGACACTCAGCACGCCGGGCATCGCGTCGGATTCCAACGGTCTCTTCCATCCGCTGGGCGAGCACGCCGACACCACCTTTGCCATCGACGGCCAGCCCATCAGCGATCAGCAGAGCCGCGTCTTCGGCAACCAGCCCTCGCCCAACATCATCCAGTCGGTCAACGTGATCAACGGCATCGCCCCGGCCGAGTATGGCGACAAGACCAGCCTGGTCGTCGAGACGACGACACGCAGCGGCCTTGGCCAGTTGAAGCCGACGGGCACCGTCTCGATGGGGTACGGCAGTTTTGGAACGTTCTCGCCGTCCCTTGCCTTCGGCGTAGGCGGCGCGAAGGTCGGCGACTTCGTCTCCGTCGACGGCTTCCGCAGCGGACGTTACCTGGACAGCCCGGAGCTGCATCCGATCCACGACATCGGCAACAACCAGAACATCTTCAACCGTGCGGACTGGCACCCGACGGACAAGGATGCGCTGCAGTTGAACACGACCTTCTCGCGTTCGTGGTTTCAACAGCCGAACCAGTACGACCAGCCGACGCAGGATCAGCGCGGCAAGATCATCTCGTTCAACATCGCACCCTCCTGGACGCACACGATCAACGCGACCAGCCTGTTCAGCATGTCGCCATACCTGCGGCAGGATAACTTTCACTACTACCCCAGCCACGACATCCTGGATGATTCGCCGGTCACGCTGTCTCAATCGCGTCGCCTGCAGAACGCGGGTTTCAAGGCTGACTACACCATGACAAAGGGTATCCAGACCATCAAGGTGGGAGCGACGATCTATCACACGTTCCTGTCAGAGGGCTTTGGCCTGGGCGTGACGAACGCAACATTCAATGCGCCCTGCAACGACGCAAACGGCAACGCCGTGACCGATCCGACGATCCGGACACAGGCGCAGTGCGGTGTTGGAAATAACTACGTAGCGAATGATGGTTACAGCGCGGGCTTGGCCTCGTACGACCTGACGCGCGGTGGTTCGCTGTACACCTTCAAGGGACGCACGGATATCAAGCAGGAAGCTTTCTACGTGGAAGACAACATCACGTGGCACAACCTGAATCTGCAACTGGGCGGTCGCGTGGATAACTACAACGGCCTGAGCCGGCGGTCACTGGTGCAGCCACGCCTGGGTGTCAGCTATCACCTGGCTTCGACAGGCACCGTCTTCCGCCTGGGCTATGGCAAGTTCTTCCTGACGCCCTACAACGAGAACCTGCTGGTCAGCAGTTCCACGGGCATTGGTGGGCTGGAGAGCACGGCAGGCGATGCCGTGGCTGCCGTGCCTTTGAAGCCCGCAGCACGCAACCAGTACAACGCCGGCTTTGAACAGGCCTTCAGCCACTTCGTGGTTGTGAACGCGGAGTACTTCTGGAAGTACACCGATCGCGACTTTGACTTTGACACCGTGCTGAATTCGCCGCTTGCCTTCCCCATCCAGTGGGCGAAGTCGAAGATTGATGGACTGGGCGTGAAGGTCAGCATCCCGAACTATCATGGCTTCTCGGCTTATTCGGCGATTGGGCACACGCGTTCGCGCTTCTTCGGACCCGAGGTTGGCGGCGTGCTCTCGAACGATCCCAGCATCAACACCAGCACCGTTTTCCGTATCGATCATGACCAGGCATTCCAGCAGTCGAGCAACTTCCAATACCAGTTCAAGCATGGTCCCTACGCGGGTCTGACGTGGCGGTATGAGAGCGGCATGGTGGCAGGCGCGGCGACGGACGCGGCAACAGTGCTCGGTTTCACGCCCGACCAGCAGGCGCAGATCCAGTTGCAGTGCGGCAACGTGAAGGCGACGCTGGCAGCGCCGATCACAAGCTGCTCGGCAAACCAGTTGTACTCGCCGCTGATCAAAATCCCCGCACCGGGCACGGAGAACGACGACAGGAATCCACCGCGCGTGGCGCCTCGCACGCTGTTCGATGCGCAGCTTGGCTGGGACAACGTGCTGCATAAGGATCGATACAAGACCAACGTGTCCATCACCGGCAGCAACCTGACGAACAAGGTGGCGCTGTACAACTTCCTGTCGACGTTCAGCGGAACGCACTTTGTGAGCCCGCGCACGGTGACCGGACAGATTGCGTTGACGTTCTAGGAGCGTCTTGTTTTCGGAAGGGCATGGCTTCAGCCATGCCATATGCGGATGACAACAGGATTCGGCTTTAGCAACTGAAGCGAAATCCCTCAGCGGCTAAAGCCATCTTGAGTGATGACTGAAATGGCAGGGCTGAAACCCTGCCCCTCCGAAAGAATCCTTCCATTGGTGGCGGGCACTTCGTTCCCGCTGTCACTGCAAATCCTCTCATGACGAAGCAGCTGTCATGAATGGGCATCCCGCACCCCGGCGGGCTGAAGGCCCGTGACTTCCTACCCCAGGGCGTAGCCCTGGGTGCCTTTCGAGGCGCCGCTCGGCGAGCTGAAAGCACGCGACAAAGAGCAGGCTGCCCCGAACGTCTCTTGCACAAGGGGAGCGTTCTGTCGCGGGGCCTTCAGCCCGCAATTGTCCCATCGACTCCGGACCCCTGGGCTTCGCCCTGGGCTGGGAAGTCGCGGACCTTCAGTCCGCTGGTGACCAAGTGAAACGGATCGAGGCGGGGACAGTGACAGAGCTGAATTACTGCGCTTCGGACGATCGCGAGTGCTGGTGGCTGCAAGATGCTAATGGTATCGGTGATTGAGCTTCGCAGGGGTCCTTCGCTGCGTTTGGGGATGACGCCAATAGGGAGAGAACGCCGGAGAAATAACAAGGGCCGCGACTGTGTCGCGGCCCTACTTGTATTCCAAGTGACAAACCTACGAGAGCATCGTCTCTTCCGACGACCGCAAACGCACCATGCGCTCGACGGCGTAGGGCGCGCGGTGCTGCGGTGAGTGGTAGTGACGCACCTGTAGCTCGCCCAGCAGGCCGATGCCGATAAGCTGCACGCCGGCCAGGATCAAGACCGAAGCCATGATGAACCAGGGGCCATGCTGTGCGAGCATGTGGCCGTGTGTGACGACCTTCAACACCGCCAGCCATAGAGCCATCAGCATGCCTGCGAGGACGCTGATCGCGCCGAAGCTGCCGAAGAAGTGCAGCGGCCGCATCATGTACTTCAGCAGGAAGCGGATGGTCAGCAGATCGAAGAAGACGCGGAAGGTGCGCGTGATGCCGTAGTGGCTCTTGCCCGCAACGCGCGGCGGGTTCGAGATCGGGATCTCACAAATCGATGCGCCGTACCAGGATGCGAGTGCCGGGATGAAGCGGTGCATCTGGCCGTAGAGCGGGATGTTCTGAATGACTTCACGGCGGTAGGCCTTGAAGGTGGTACCGAAGTCGTGAATGTCGACGCCGCTGAGTTTCGCCATCAGCCAGTTGGCGATGCGCGACGGGATGCGGCGCATGACGAAGTTATCGGCACGTTGCGCGCGCCATCCGCTGACGACGTCGTAACCCTCTTCGAGCTTGGACAGGAAGCCCGGGATCTCACGCGGATCGTGCTGCAGATCGCCGTCCATGGCAAGGACATAGTCGCCCTGCGCATGGTCAAAGCCCGCAGCGAGTGCGGAGGTCTGTCCGAAATTGCGGCGAAGCTTGATGACGAGCACACGGCTGTCGACGGCGGCAATCTCTTCCAGCAGGCGATAGGTGCGATCGCGCGAGCCATCGTCGACGAGGATCATCTCGAAGGTCTCGCCCACATGCTCCATGACGTCTTTCAGACGGTCATAAAGCGCAGTTACGTTTTCTTCCTCGTTATGAAACGGGACGACAATGGAATACTTCGGCACGTATTGATTTTACGCCTCACGTCTTGGAGTGGCCCTGGAAAATAGCTGCTGGTGCGACGCCGATCTGATCGGAGGGTGATTTGCCGGATCAAAAGTGGTACTGCCGACACAACGCGCCGATGGTACCTTGAGGGTGACATGGGGAAGCGAATTTTCGGAATTGTCGTGGTTTTGTTGGCGCTCTACCTGGGGTATTACGCCTACCAGCGGCATCTGGCGACGCAGGCTGCGGATGGCGCCATCAAGATTGATGACACCGGCGCGGACACGGTGAAAGACGATCCGACTCCCACTGCCGAACAAACGCCGGCACCCGCGCAGAAACCTCGCGCGGCTATTGAGAACCGGCCGACTACCGCGACAGACAGCATCCAGCCGAACCCGCCGAATGGCGCGGCCTTCACCGGCACTGGCAAGTTCCAGGTCTATCGCCAGGGGAATCTGACGTGGCGCGTGAACACTGAGACCGGCGCGAACTGCATCCTGTTTGCGACCATGGAAGAGTGGAAGAAGCCGGTGGTCTATAACCATGCGTGCGGAAATAATTAAGTCACTGTACGACCAATAAAAAGCGCGGGCATTGATGCCCGCGCTTTTTACCTTTGAAGAGGCTTTCGCTACTTCGCGACACTGATCATGTTGGTGTACAGAAACTGCACGCCGATGATAAGCAGCCAGACCCACAGCGCGAAGCGCAACGGGCGCTTCGGGATGAACTTTGCCGAGACGGTTCCGACAATGACGCCGCCGATGCCGCCGATAATCAACTCCTTCAGCAACTGTGTGTCATGCGCGCCGTTGAACATGTGGACGCCGCTGCCGATGACCGCGACCAGGAAACCAAAGAGGATGTCCGTTCCCACGACCTGCGCAGGTGGCAGCGTGGTGAGTGAGAGCAGAGCCGCAGTGCCCAGCGCGCCCGCACCGGCCGAGGAAAAACCAACCTCTGCACCGACAGGAAACATGAGCAGTGGCATGGCCCAGGGTGCGTCGCGGGTGATCTCACGCGGGTTCTTGATCGGCCGGAAGGAGTAGAAGATCTGGTAGATCGCCGTGCCCACCAGCACCGCGCCCAGCAAGGCGTTCATGAAGTGTTGCGAACCCTTGCTGACGAGGTGTGCGAGGAAGAAGGAGCCGAGCAGAACGCCGGGCAGACCACCCAGCAACATCCAGCCGAGCACCTTCCACGCGACCTGTTTGCGGAGGATCTGCGTGGGCACCAGCAGTAACTTCACGGATGCGGCGAAGACCAGCCCCGTGGTGACGGCGATGCTGGTGGGCACACCAAGAAAGAGGATCAAAAGCGGTGTCGTAATCGTGCCGGCGCCTACGCCGGTGAGCGCGATGAACATCGCGATGATGAAGCCAATAAGGTAATGCATCCGTAGCTTTCAAACAGCGGTGCTGCTGCGTTCCGTACCCGTGTCAGCCATTTCATTCGCTTGGCTAACTACTTAGTGCGAGGCATCCGGATTGCCATCTTCTGTGGCCTGGATATGGATGCCGCACTCCACTTTCTTGCCTGCCCATCTGCCGGAACGAGGATCGTTCGGGTCGGTGGGCAGCGTGGTACATGGCTCGCAGCCGATGCTGGTGTAGCCGAGGTCGTAGAGCGGCAGCAGCGGGATGTTGAAGTGGGCGCAGAGCTGCCAGACATCGCGCGTGGTCCAGTCCGCGAAGGGGCTGAGTTTACGCACGATGATGCCGGGCTTCACGGCGAAGTCGTCGATCTCTTTGAGGGCGGTGCGCGAGCGTGCCTGTTCGCGGCGGAGGCCGGTGAGCCAGACCTTGTACTGCGCGACGGCGTCGAAGAGCGGCTCGACTTTGCGGAAGCCGCAGCAGCGATTGGGCTCGGTCTGGTAGAGGAGGCCGAACTCGGATTCCTGCTGAGGGACGGTCTGTCGCGGCAGCAGGTTGGTGAGGTTCAGGTGCCAATCGGTGGCGATGCGATCGCGGTATTCGTAGGTCTCTTTGAAGTGGTAGCCGGTGTCGAGGAAGAGTACAGGGATGTCTGGCCGCAGCTCCATCGCGAGGTGCAACAGCAGAACGTCTTCGGCCTGGAAACTGCAGGTGAGGCAGGCCTCATCGGGGCCCACCGCGCTTAATTCTTCCCGCAGTGTTTGACGCACATGGGCTAACTGCTCGAGCAGTTCGGGGCGCAGGTTTGCGGTGTCGTTGATGGGCACGCTGGGGAGCGGCGCGCCGCCGGCTCGCTCGGTCTCACGCTCTGCGCGCAAAACCTGCTTTTCGTGTTCGCGCGAAACGACTTCAGCGGTGTTGATGGGAAGCTCTGCCATTAGTCGTTCTCCCGGAGTGCGCCTGCGCTGCGCAGTGCCTCGATGGCCGCTGCGATGGCGTCTTCACTGCCCTGCAGACGCAGTGCGTGTGTGGGGTGCAGGATGATGTCGCGTGTGATCTGTGCGGCAGCCTGGGTGCCTGTAAGTTCCGCCTTGCGGATCATGCCAGCAGCGACGGTTGCATTGGTCTGCAGGTCGATGAGGACGAAGCTGCCGGTGTGGCGGTTCGCTGCATAGGTGTCGAACGCGAGCGGCTGCAGGGCTTCGACGGTGACGTTGCCGATGCCGTTCATCGACAGTGTCGACGCAGCTTTGTGATGGCTTAGCTGGCCGGGCACTTCTGACAGATCGACCGTGCGCACGAGTGTGCTGACCTGCGCAGGAACGCTGCGGCTTCCCTGCTTCAGCAGGTAGCGCTTGCCAAGTTCCAGCGGTGTCTCATCCATCCACACGAGCGATGCTGTGAAACCCTTCGCGATGACGGGTTGCTCAGCCGTGTTGACGAGCAGGTCGCCGCGACTGATGTCGATCTCGTCTTCGAGGGTGAGCGTGACGGAGAGTGGTGCGAAGGCTTCCGGCAGGTCGCCATCGAAGGTGACGATGCGTTGCACCTTGCTGTGTTTACCGCTGGGGAGTGCGGTGATGGTGTCACCGACGCGGATGATGCCTGCGGAGATCTGCCCGGCGAAGCCGCGGAAGTCGAGGTTGGGACGAATGACGCGCTGCACCGCCATGCGGAAGGGTGCGTCGACATTGACCTGCGAGGACGGAATCGATTCGAGCAGGCCGAGAAGCGTCTGGCCGCGATACCACGGAGTGTTGCTGCTGCTATGGACGACGTTGTCGCCGGCGAGTGCGCTCACCGGGACGAAGTGCAGCGTGGTCTGGTCGTTGCCGTCGACGTCGAGATCGTGGAAGAACCTGGTGAAGTCCTGCTGGATCTTTCCGAAGACCTCCTCGCTGTAATCGACGAGATCCATCTTGTTCACGGCTACGATGACATTCCGCACGCCGAGCAACGCGGTGATGTACGCATGGCGGCGCGACTGGATGAGCACGCCCTTCCGCGCGTCGACGAGCACAACGGCAACATCAGCCGTGCTGGCGCCGGTAGCCATGTTGCGCGTGTACTGCTCGTGGCCGGGGGTGTCCGCGATGATGAACTTGCGGCGCGCCGTGCTGAAGTAGCGATAGGCGACGTCGATAGTGATGCCCTGCTCGCGTTCGGCACGCAGGCCGTCGGTCAGCAGTGCAAGATCGAGCACACCGGGCGCGGTGGTTCCCTTGCCTTCGATGGACTGGATCTGGTCGTCGTAGACGGATTGCGTGTCGTAGAGCAGGCGGCCGATAAGCGTGGACTTGCCGTCATCGACGGAGCCTGCGGTGGAGAAGCGCAGCAGGTCCTTGCCGCGTTCTTCCGCGAGGTAGTCGCTGATGTTGAAGTTCGCAGCGAACTCGGCGGACACGTGAATCGGTTCCGGCTCGGGTGTCTGGCCGAGGTGCGGATTGTGGAGCGCAATGTTGGGATTCCAGGACTCGGGTTCGCCCGAGGGCGCTCCGTTGGCCGCCTGGTCGTTGGAGGCATGCGAAGTGGAGTCCAGCTTCAACTCGACGAGATCGTTATTCAAAGCGCTCATGTTTAGAAGTAGCCCTCGCGCTTCTTGATCTCCATGGAGCCTTCCTGGTCGTGGTCGATGACGCGATTGGCGCGTTCGGACGAGCGGAAACCAAGGATCTCTTCGATGATTTTTGGGATGGTGTCGGCGTCGCTGCGAATGGCGCCGGTGCAGGGGCTGCAGCCGAGCGAGCGCAGGCGGCTCTTGACCATGGTGGGCTTCTCACCAAGGCGTGCCACGAAGTCCTGCTCGGTGGGCAGCAACGCGTCGCCGCGCAAATACATTGGCCGCTCCTTCGCGAAGTAGAGATCGACCACGGGGATGTTTTCTTCGTGGATGTACTGCCACACATCCACCTCCGTCCAGTTGCTGAGCGGGAAGACGCGAATGCTTTCGCCTGGGTGGATGCGGGCGTTGTAGAGGTTCCAGAGCTCGGGGCGCTGGTTCTTCGGATCCCACTGGCCGGCTGTGTCGCGGAAGCTGTAGATGCGTTCCTTTGCGCGCGACTTTTCTTCGTCGCGGCGAGCGCCACCGAAGGCCGCGGTGAAGCCGTAGTGGCTCAGACCGTCGAGCAGCGCCTGCGTCTTCAGCAGACCGCAGCAGCGCTTGGTGTCGAGCTTGATGGGATTGGTGCCGTTTGCGAGAGCCTCTTCATTGCGCCACACGAGCAGCTCCGCACCGATGGACTTCGCCATGTTGTCGCGGAATTCGATCATCTCGCGGAACTTGTAGCCGGTGTCGATGTGCAGCAACGGGAACGGAATGGGGCCGGGATAGAAGGCCTTCTGCGCCAGCCGCAGCATGACGGAGGAGTCCTTGCCGATGCTGTAGAGCATGACCGGCTTTTCAAACTCGGCGGCGACCTCGCGCAGGATCTGGATGCTCTCAGCTTCGAGCAGACGCAGGTGACTGAGGCGCGGTGGTGCTGCGGTGACAGGCGGCAGAGATGGAGTGAGTGTGGCCATCGATTCCTATGAGTGCATGGGGACGTGCGCTGAGATGTTTGGTGGAGGAGAGGCAGAGCGGAAGTCTAGCGCGCGCAACAACACACAGCCGTGAGGACGGCCGGACAACAGTCGCAGATGGAAAGGGGCGCGCGCATGTCTGCTCTTTGAGATTAGCAAACGGGGGCTTCGGATTCAAAAAGCATCCTTCGCGTGGGCCTTTGGGCCGCTTGATTTCTCATTCCGCGCACGAAGGGCTTCCCCTGGGCGAGGATTGCGCGGGCTTTGGCCCGCTGCTCTCCGCTTCACGAGCAACCCACACATCCGCTTTGCGTATGTGTGGAGCACCCGATCTTGTGGTCGATGGAAATGTTGGCCGGTGCGGGTGTCGCCCCACACCGGCCTTTCTCTTCTTCGCTTCCGACTAGAAGAGAACCTTGACGCCGAATTGGAGCTGGCGTGATGTGGCTGCCGCGGTGATGACGCCTGCCGTGGGGCTTGCGACGACGGCGGCGGTCTGGTTGGCGGCGGTGCCCTGCGTCGGTCCGGAGGAGAAGACGACCGGGTTCGGTGTGAGCAGGTTGGTGTGGTTGAGCAGGTTGAAGGCTTCCGCGCGGAACTGCACTCTGAGACGCTCGCTTACCTGGGTGTTCTTCAGCAGCGACAGATCCCAGTTGGCGAAGCCGGGAGATACCAGCGTGTCTCGTCCAAGATTGCCGACAGTGCCATAGGCGGGTGCGGAGAAGGCCGATGCGTCAAAGTACTTCGCTGCGCGCTGCGCCGTGCTGCCGCCGGTATAGAGCTTGCCGGTGAAGTTCGGGTTGCGATTGGGACGGACGGGATTTCGCGTGTCGCCGGAGCCGGTGGGGTTGTAGCCGAGTTGCGGCGTGAACGGCAGACCGGTCTGCAACGTGACGATGGTGCTCACGGACCATCCGCCGACGGAGCGACGAAAGACAGGATTGCTGCTGGCGCTGGTGCCGAAGGGCAGATCGTAGCTGCCGTTGAACGCTGCAAGTTGCCGTACGTCAGTTGCCGCGGGACCGTAGTCGAGCGATGGATTCTTCGGGTAGCTGACAAAGGCGGGCGTGTTAGCCGAGACGCTGGTATTCCACGCACTGCCGTTGTCAAGATTCTTGCTGAAGGTATACACGCCCCGCAGTGTCAGGCCCTTGCGCAGGCTCTGACGCACATCCAGCACCAGTCCGTTGTAGTTGCTGCTGCCACCACTTGACCACGAAGTGGTGTTAGCCACGGCCGGATTCGCACGCGTGGTCGTCGGGTAGTAAAGCGTGCCGTTGGGCACGCCTGTTGGGCAGTTGTTGGCGCATGACTGCGAAGCCGGCTCGTTCTGATTTGACGACAGGATCTGGTGGGTGCCCCGGGAGCCGATGTAGCCAACAGTAACGGAGAGGTTCGCGGCAAGCTGGCGTTCGATGTGCAGCGAGTAGGAGTAGACGGTGGGCGTTGCGATGTCTGGCTGCACGTTGGACGGCGAGATCAGGCCGGGCGCGCCGGATGTCGGGTTCGCCACCGTGGTGCCGCTGTACGACAGCGTGGTGTTGTACGGCGCGGCCTGGTCGAGGCGATAGTCCAGGTTGTCGAGCAACGAATGGTGCAGGCCAAAGCCAGCGCGGATGGCGGTCTTGTTATCGCCGGAGACGTTCCACGCGAGGCCGACACGCGGCTCCGGGAGGAACTTTGCACGGTTGGTTGCAAGGCCTGCGCTGCCGACGGTTGGCGTGCTGTTGATGATGCCATTCGTGAAGCCATAGACACCGGCGCGTCCCTTCGCCTCGTTGAAGCCGTTGCTGGATTCGAAGCGGATGCCAGCCGTGACTTCGAGCGTGGGCAACGCCTTCCACGTGTCCTGCACGTAGCCCGCGCCGAACCACGACCGCCATGCAAGTGCCGTTGGATTGGGCACGACCGTAAAGGTTTTGATGTTGCCGGTGAGGAAGGTGCTGAGCGATGCGAAGCTGGCCTGACCGTACTGATTCTGCGCCAGGTTGTCGTTCGATTGCAGACGCTGCAGCCATCCGCCAGCCTCAAGCGTGTGACTGCCAAGGGTGTAGAAGATGTGGTC
This sequence comes from Terriglobus roseus, assembly GCF_900105625.1. Taxonomy (NCBI): domain Bacteria; kingdom Pseudomonadati; phylum Acidobacteriota; class Terriglobia; order Terriglobales; family Acidobacteriaceae; genus Terriglobus; species Terriglobus roseus. The sequence continues at coordinate 4,215,668 of NZ_FNSD01000001.1, read as the reverse complement.
GTCGAAGGTGAAGAGGTTGCGTGTGATCGCGTTGTTCGATCCTACGTTGGCGCCTGCGCCGGTGATCTGCGAAGAGCCGTTCGAGGCTGTGGAACCGGCGATCACGATCGCACCGATCGGCTTGCCCGCGACGAAGGTGCCGCTGGCAGCGGCGACATCCGGCGGTACTTCGCCCAGGAAGTAGAAGCTGGCGCGTGAGAAGCCGGCGCGCGCCGTGTTCAGAAGTTTCGGTGAGAAGACGTGCTGTTCCTGCACGCTGGCCACCTGCTCGCGCAGGGCTTCGTTGATGAGCGAGTAGGGGTTAGCCGTGGGCGTGTTCGCGGTGGAGTCGTCGACGGTGTAGACGCCGAAGAGAAGGTCGTTGGCGGACAAGTTGGCGTCGAAGCGCGCGGTGCCGAAGTCTTCGCGGATGTGCTGGACAGGCGTGGAGTATGCGATGGCGATACCGGAGCCAAGGTCCGGGCCGTTCGCAACGGGCCACAGGTTCAGCAGCGGCCGGACCGAAGGTGCGGCCGCTGCACGCGAGGCGGCGTTGGGCACGAGTGTTACGTCGCTGAGGCCCAGGTTCTGGCGGTAGCCCTCGTAGTTGGCGAAGAGGAAGAGTTTGTCGTGCTTGATAGGACCGCCCAGCGCTGCGCCGAAGTTGTTGCGCTGGAAGTTGGGCTTCTTCGCCTGGTCGAAGTAGTTGCGCGCGTCGAGTGCGGAGTTGCGGATGAACTCATACGCCGCGCCGTGCAGAGCATTGGTGCCGGATGCGGTGACGATGGAGATCTGCGCACCCTGCCGCTTGCCGTAGTTGGCGCCGTAGGTGTCGCTGACCACGTTGAATTCCCGCACGGCTTCCACGCCCAGCAACTGACCGCTGGTGCCGCCCGGCGTCACGTTAATGAGCGATGCTCCTGTGTACTCCACGCCGTTGAGCAGGTAAAGATTGTCCTGCGGGCGTCGGCCGGAGACGGAGAACATGTTGCCCACCGAGGAGTTTGAAGTTCCAACAGAACCCGACCGCTGCGAGGTGTAGTTGACCGTTGCAGGATTCAGCGTGATGAGCTGGTCGTAGCTGCGTCCGTTGAGCGGCAGGTCTTTCACCTGGCGCTCGGTGACGAGACCGCTGACCTGTTCGTTGGACAGATTGACCGTGGGTACCGTGTCGCTGACGGTGACCTGCTGCTCATCGCTGCGGACGTGCAGTTTCACGTCGAGCGATGCGGCCTGACCAACGGTGAGGACGACGCCCGTGTGCTTCTCTGCGCTGAAACCATCGGCAGTTACGGCGACAGAATAGAGGCCAACCGCGATGGACGGCGCGCTGTAGCGGCCAGCGGCATCGGTGCGCAGGCGACGCTCAGTGCCGGTCTCTTCATTGTGGATGATGACCGTTGCATTGGGAACGGCAGCGCCGCTGCCATCGGTGATGACGCCGTACAAGGTGCTGCCGACAACCTGCGCGCCCGCGCATGCAGCGGTCACGGAAAGGACCGCGGAGATGGCAATGGGGACGGATGCAAGAAAGCGCGAACGTCGCGCAAAGGGGTGCGTCACAGGGTGTTCCTCTCGTTGTGTTCGGTTGTCGGGCTGGCGCGCGGCGTTAGCGCACAGCAAGGCTGCGAAGGATCAGCGGCGACAACAACGACACAGGAGCATGAACGGACCTCATGGGAAACGGCGCGATGCGCCAACGGTGAATCAGAGATTGGATGAGGAGAAAAGCAGAAAGGTGCGCGCGCTCAACCTAGCGGCGACAACAGTTACACGTTGCGTGGGAACGCAGCACCATGACTTAGATGTGTATCGGATTGAGACGCAGATTGCAAGGAAGTCCGGCTAAATCTGTCGCTCTGAGAGAAACGGAACTTGCTCCCGACAACCTGGACTTTCCGGAAAACTACTTCGCCCCTTCATCGGGCAGGCTGTAAGCGATGAGTTCCCCGGGGTGGCCGGGACCACCGACTGCGACTACCAGGTATTGCTTGCCCTTCCACATATAAGTCATGGGGGATCCGGTCTGCCCGGTGGGCATAGCGACGGCACCGGCATCCTTGCCGCTGGTCTTTTCGTAGGCACGCAGCAGTGCGCCTTTTACTCCTGCTGTGTTTGTGAAGGTGCCAGCTTCGCCCGCAATCAGGAGTGATTTCGTCGTGAGCACGCCAATAATGCCGAGACGTCCTGTGCGAGGGATGTTGATGCCTTTGAGGAGCGGGTTGGTGCGGACTTCGTCCGGGGTTTCGCCGTGTGCGATCTGCCAGAGGATCGTGCCGTGATCGAGATCGATAGCGGAGATTTCGCCGTAGGGTGGGTGTACGAGCGGCATCTTGTGGATGTCCAGGTCTCTCCCGGTGTCTTCCGGGCCCGTGGCCGCCTGGCCCAGGACGTACCGCATGTCGGATTCATTGGGATCGGGTGGCACGAGGCCCGCCGCGCCTACCAGGGCCTGCGAGAAGACGTAGAAGGTGTGCGTCTCCGGGTCGTACGAGCCGCCGGGCCAGTTGGAGCCGCCAAGCGAGAAGCCGAGGATGAGTGTCCCAAGTTTCCCGTCGGCTTTGCTGACGACGGGCGGTGTGTACACGGGCCCGATCTGGTACCGGGATGCGAGCTTCATCGCCTCGGCATGCAGTTGCGGCGTGAAGTTGATGAGGTCGTTGTTGCTGAAACCGTTGCGGCCATAGGCTGCGGGCCTGGTGGGGATGGGTTGCGTGGGCGAGTAGGTTTCGCCGGGAACGTCACCCTGGGGGACGGCCTGCTCGACGATAGGCCAGACGGGCTTGCCGGTCTCGCGGTCAAGCACGAAGAGGATGGACTGCTTGGTGGGTTGCGCGAGTGCCTTGATCGGTTTGCCGTCGACGGTGATGTCAACGAGGACGGGCGCGCAAGGGATGTCGTAGTCCCACATGCCGTGGTGAACGAGTTGGTAGTGCCAGCGGCGCTTGCCGGTCTTCAGATCGACTGCGACGAGGGTCTCGCCGAAGAGCCCGTTGCCGGGACGATATCCACCGTAGGCGTCACCGGTGGGAAGTTCCACCGGCAGGTAGGCGAGGCCAAGCTTCTCGTCGACGCTCATCTGGCCCCAGACGCCGGTATTACCCGTGTAGGAAGCGGAGTCGCCCTGCCACGTGTCGGCACCGAACTCGTTCTTCATGGGGATGGTGTGGAAGATCCAGAGGCGGCGGCCGGTGCGGACATCGAAGCCGCGGACGTAGCCCTTGGTGTTGTTCCTGCTCTTGGGAATGAGGCCGACGCTGTGCGCTGCGCCGATGATGATGGTGTCGCCCGCAACAAGGGGTGCTGCGTGCAGGCCGATGTCGCCACCCAGCGGATCAATCTTCTGGTCGTCCTGTTCCTTCAGATCGACGACGCCGCCGCGGCCAAAGGTGGAGACGCGGTGGCCGGTGGTCGCGTCGAGCGCGATCAGCCGGTAGCCGGGCGTGACGTAGAGAATGCGATTGTGCTGGCCGTCAGACCAATAGGCGAGGCCTCGTCCGGAGAGCTGGCGGGGCGCATTCTTTGCGCGTTGTCCCTCGTCTTCGCGGTACATCCACAACATTTCGCCAGTTGCGGCGTCGAGCGCGACGACATCGCGTCGTGAGCCTGCTGTTGTGTAGACCACGCCCTTCACCATAAGCGGTGTCGATTCGAACTTGTATTCGGGGCTGCTGCCGAGGTTTGCGGTGTTGAAACGCCACGCGACTTTGAGGTTATTGAAGTTCGAGGCGTTGATCTGGTCGAGTGGCGAGTAGCGATGATTGGCAAGATCGCCACCGTAGGTCTTCCACTCCTGCGTTGCTTTACTCGTTTCTTTTACAGGAGCTGTGTCCAGCGTCGTGAGGTAGTTCACGATGCGTGCGAAGTCTGCGTCGGTGCCCTGGGCTCCGCGAGAGCGCATGTTCGCGACGACGCCCTGCCATGTGTCGTGCGAATAGTGCTTCTGCGTCGCAATCTCTTCGCTGTGGCAACTGCTGCATGTCTGCACGAAGAGTTCGTGATCCGAGCGCGTCGGGGTCTGTTGGGCGACGGCGGATGAGACAAACACGACGCAGCAAAGCAGTCGAAGGAACGTGTGGCGCATTTGTCCACATTCGCATACCGCAGGGAACGTCGCAATGTTGCGAGGCTGCTATATGGAGTGCGAGAGCGTTGTCCGTCGTCACCGATTGAGCTCGGCCTCGTCAAATGCAAGCCGCCGCATCGTCAAGGATGTTGAGGGTGCCTAGGTGCCAACGGGTCGAGCCGGCATGCTCGGGTCGACATGCAGACCCAACCCCAACGCGCCAAGAACAAGCTGGCGCAGACGAACAGCCGTATCAAAGCGGGTGGGAGCTTTGGTGACATACCGAACCACCACCTCCAGCCCCGCGGCAGAGGTGCGAACGATTGCTGTGGGTGCGCCTTTCCGTTCGTGAAGGCCATGCGTCGTGGCGAGTTCTCGCCACGATGCTTCCGCACTTGCCATATCGTCTCGTGTCTCCGTTGCGATCAGGTGCTGCACGCGGGACAGCAGTTCCTGCGTGATGACCTTACTTGCAGGCACGGGAACCACGAACTCGTCCCAGAGCCACTGCTCTGACGTTGAAAAGTTGAAGTACTTGCGCTCCACGGCAAACTTGTTCATGAAGACGGCCTGGCGGCCGGTGAACTGACCACTTGTTGCCCAGTTTCCAGCTTCGAGGAGGTAGGTGTGAAGTGCGGTGACCTCAAGAACTTCGCCTTGCGTGCCGTCGATTTCGACCCAATCCCCAACCTGGATGCCCCGTCTTCCCATCAGTGCGAACCAGCCGACGAAGGAGACCAGGAAGTCTTTCAAAGTGACCGTTATGCCCGCTGTGATGAAGCCGAGGATAGTTGAGACATCACCTGGCATGCCGAAGATGACGACCGCAATCCGGGCGACGACGACAATTTCCAGAATGAGCGTGATGACCACGCGGGCATGTTTCAAGCGGCGATGATGATTCTTCTCCCACCGTTTGAGAAGGTATTGCGCAAAACCACTCAGCGCGAAGATACCCAGTACCGCCATAACTACCGTCAGAAAATCTGCGGCCAGCGAAGTCAGCAGTGTTCGACGCTGGGTCTGCACAAGGTGGCCCCAATCCTCGTAGACCTTCGCCAGTTGGCCCAGGTCCCGGACACGCTTGTCGAGGTCGGCCATGTCCTTTTCGCGCTCGGCTGAGACACGCAGTTGCGTCAGTCTGCCTGATCTTGATGACGGATCTTCGCCCGGTGTCGACACATAGGTCTGGCGGTCGAGGCCGTCATGTTGCTGCTGCAATTTCTGTTGCTCTGCAAGCACCTTGTTGCGCGCGTCCGCCAGCATCTTCCGGCGTTGTTTCAAGGACGAGAGGATCCGCACCTTACCTACGACCGAATGCAGGGACCGTGCGGACTCGAGATCTGCGGTCGCCGTGTTCTTCGGCAGTGCTGCGGCTTGACTCTCAATGGACCGGTGCTGATCGAAAGCCTGTTGGATATCCGTTTGGGGATCCCCGCCCGTTCGAGCGAGATCCTGCTGCACATTCTCCAGTTCATCTTCATCCAGCGTGAGTTGGGCCTGCGCGATACGCAACCGCTCTCCGTCGTCATCAGAGGCCTTCGAGGAATCGGCACTCGCGGCCGCAACTCCTGCCTGATCGGCCCGGATCGACTGCTTCAGCTCAGCAATCCGTTGAAGCATCGACGTCGCCGCGGCGGTGTGTTCGAGTCGGTGGGCTGCCGAGTTGCGAATGGCCGAGGCGAAGCTTTGATCGAGCTCGTGATCTGCCGATCGCATGGCCAGCACCGCATACTGTTGCTCCTGGGGCGTCGCAGCCAGCGCCGCAAGATTCCGCGCGGTAACGTAATAGCTCTGATCGACAGCGGTGTTGGAAGAAGGAGCTTCAGCCGGCGCGGAAAATTCCGAGAGTGAGAGATCGGTTCCCGAGTTTGCGACCACGAAGATAATCACCACGACACATCCCAACAGCCAAAGGCCGATGCGTTGCGGCAGTGTCATTCTCGTAGCCGGAAATGTTTTCACTCGCGCGTTCTTTCCAGCCTTTGCTATCGAAATTGAGCCTTGGTTTCTGCTGTTTTCCGATGAGTCTTAGAACTTCACATCGGTAACGCGACCGTCTTCAAACACAACCTGCAGTCCGCGGTAGTTCCAGAGCGACTTCTTCCCGAAGATAACCTTTTTCTCCGGCGCGCCCATGGCTTCAAGAACCTGTGACTCAGACATGCCCGGAGCGATCGATGCGTCATTCGCTGACTTCGCTGCGGCCGGTGGAGTTGACGGAGATGGCGCAGCTTCGGTCGCGCTGGGAGCGTATTTCTGCTCTGTCCTGCGTTCGATGAGCTTAGCGTAGTTTTCCTTTACCCAATGATCGATGCTGGATGCCATGTCACCTGCGGCGAGTCGCCAGGAGAGCGCTGATTCTGTTTCAAGCGGAATCTGTGAGTTGCCTGCGAGCAGCATCACATGCAGCACATTCACGTTTCGAATGGTCGGGACTGTCGTGGCTGTACCCGACTTTCCATCTTTGCTCTGGTTGGCGTAAGTGTTGACAGACGCCGTCTCCTTGCGCACGTTGCGGGAGTCAATCCGCACAACAACCTCGGCTTCTGCCGGTGAATCCACGACACGGATGGTGCGAGATTTTCCGAGGAGTGCTTTCCGCAGATCGAGCGCGGAATCTCCCGCACCATTTGCTGCAAAATCGCCGCTCCCTGCCTGCACGTACATCCGAATCAGCGTCTGCCCGATGGCGTTCGGCACAACAGCAAGGGCGATCGCCAGAGAAGCGAAAGGGGTGAGATGGCGCCGCAGCATAAGACCTCCCCGTGATCGGGCCAGATTAGCATTTTGACGGCGTTTCCGGCAGCGACTTTGTTACGTTTTCTACCTCGAAACTGTTGATGGACTGTCCTTCGACGTCGTCACAGCCGTATCCTTTTCGAGCAATTTCTACCATCCCTGTAGCGGAGGAACAAACATGAGCCATCGGATGATCGCGATCGCGTTCCTTGCAGCACTCATCTTATCGGTTCGACCAGCCGTCGCTCATGATCAGCTCCATCGCTTTAACGTCAGAAAGGATGGAGGCGCACACAAGGAACGGGGCTCCGTCCGGGGTTATGACGACGTGCGCTATCTCGTATCCATCGATGCGGCCGGTGTGTTGCGCATCGCGTTGAAGAGTGGGGTGGGATCCAATCTCTTCAACGTGTATGGACCGGGTGCACAACTCGGAAAAGACGAGGCGATCTTCAAGGGCGCGTCTGCTGGGACAAAGGCGGAAGTACCTGTAAGTGAACCAGGCGATTACATGATCCAGGTCTTCCTTATGCGCAACGCGGCAAGGCGAGGAACCACCAGCCGATATTCGTTGTCGGTCGAACTGACTAAGTAGCGGATGTACCAGCAGGAAACCACGACGCGACCGCACCGTTTCCCTCTTTGGTCGCAGTCGCAGCCCCAACCACTGTTCCTGCAACGCCTGGAGCTTTAGTCTGTTCCCTGAGGCCTCTCAATGTCTTCTGCTAGTCGCCGCCAGTTCCTCCATTCGACCGCCTGTGTGTTGGCGGCGTCCGCAGTCACGTCTCGAGGTCTCTCCGCTCTGGGCCCGAAGACAGGACGAGCTGATACTGCTGCGGCGAAGTTAGCGCCTGCAGCATTTCAGCCGCTGCTGGTCGGTCAGATCCGGCCTGCGGGTTGGCTGTTGCGCCAGATGCGAATTCAGGCGGACGGCATGGGCGGTCATTTGGATGAGTTCTGGCCGGATGTCGGTCTTAACTCCGGATGGCTGGGTGGCACAGGCGAAAGCTGGGAGCGCGGTCCCTATTTTCTGGATGGGCTGGTGCCGCTCGCCTGGCAGTTGGACGATCCCGTCCTGAAGGCCAAGGCGATGCGGTTCATCGACTGGACCCTCGACAACCAGCAGCCAAGCGGAATGATCGGACCTGCTTCCAACAACGATTGGTGGCCCCGCATGGTGATGGTCAAGGCACTGGCGCAATACCATGACGCAACGGGCGACCCACGCGTCCATCCTGCCTTGACAAGATACTTCCACCATCAGTTAGCAGAGATGCCGCAACGTCCGTTGCAGGAGTGGGGCCAGTACCGGTGGCAGGACGAAGTCTATGTCGTTCAGTGGTTATATTCCCAGACCAATGATCCGAAGCTGCTCGCCCTGATGCACCTGCTCAAGCAGCAGGGCTTCGACTGGGTGGAAAGCTTTCGGGATTTCAAATACACAGGTCCAACTTCACGGAGTCTGCTTGATCCGAGCAGGCCGAGCGGAAACAAAGCAGAAGGGATGCAGACACACGGCGTCAACAACGGGCAGGCGTTGAAGACTGCTGCTGTGCAGTTCCGGTTGAACGGTAACGCTGCGGAGAAGGCAGGCTATTACCGGCAACTGGGCGCCCTGGATAAATTTCATGGCCAGCCGAATGGCATGTTCTCGTGCGATGAGCATCTTGCTGGTCTGAATACCAGCCAGGGCACTGAACTTTGCACGGTCGTGGAGACGCTGTTCTCGATGGAAGTAGCCCTGGCTACCTTTGGAGATGCCGCTATTGCGGATCGCATTGAGCGCATCGCCTACAACGCTCTGCCAGGCACGTTCACGGACGACATGTGGGCCCATCAATACGACCAGCAGGCCAACCAGATCTCCTGCAGCCTCAATTCCAAACCGTGGACCACCAACAGCGCCGAATCCAACCTGTATGGGTTGGAGCCACACTTTGGCTGCTGCACGGCTAACTTCCATCAAGGCTGGCCAAAGCTCACTTCGTCCCTGTGGATGCGGCCTGCTGATGGAGATGGATTGGCTGCGATGATCTATGCGCCCTGCAGCGTGACGACGCAGATCAACGGCTGCAGCGTGCACCTGCAGGAGCAGACGGACTATCCGTTCCGCGAGCGCGTTCGCATCACCGTGAACCCAAGCTCGGATGTTCGTTTCACTCTTCACCTCCGCATACCGATGTGGGCTGCAAAAGCAGCGATCTCGGTCAACGGCGAAGTCGTGAACACTGCGTCCGCCCCGGGCACTTTTGCAAAGGTTGCACGCACCTGGAAGGCCGGCGATGTTGTCGAGCTCGTGCTTCCCATGCAGCCATTGTTGACCCGTGGCTATCACGGCTCAGCCACACTCAGTCGTGGACCGTTGCTCTTTTCCTTTTCACCCGGCACGACCTGGGTCAAGCTGCGTGACCGAGGGATCACTGCAGACTGGCAGGTGTTTCCGCAGGCGCAGTGGAACTATGCTCTGCACGTCGATGAGACTTCCGCTCCGGGACTTGCCGTGCACGAGTCTGCGATCGGGGCAATCCCGTTTTCCGCCGCGAATCCGGGTGTGAAACTCCTGGTCCCTGCGAAGATACTCGATGCCTGGCGTTCCGAAGATGGCGTCGCCGCTCCGGTTCCGGAACACCCAAAGTTGAGTGCATCGGCCGGAACTTTACCGGACGAGTTAATTCCTCTTATCCCTTACGGCGCAGCCAAACTACGCATTACATCGTTCCCGACGTTGCAACCAGGATCCTAAAAGGCGACTCGGCACGGGCAACACTGCATGAACTGTTAGCCTCAGTCAGTGCCCTCGATCTATATCAGCAAACTCTTTCACGAGTTACGCGACGAACTTCTCTCAGCGATGCACGTTGCGGTGGAGCGTGAGGTCAGGGCTGGGAAGCCTGTGGACGTAAACCGTATGTGGCGCACGTTCTCCCGAGCGGCTGCTGGGAAGATGGCCAATCCGGTTGAGGTCTCCGACCGCTGCGTGGAGTTGGGTCGGACCAACGTAAAGCGAGGCAGGTCCGGCGATTCTGACGACGAATAAGCTGCCGGCGCGCAACCTTGTCGTGTCAGATTCTAGTCAGGGTAACTCCCGAAAAGGAGCCGGCTTCGGCGTGCGCGAGGCATTTGTCCGCGTAGAGTTCGAGCCGGTCGAGATCTGTCGGATTCCGTTGAACGATCGCAGACAGAATCTTTAATACGGTCGCTGCGTACGCATCGTCACCCCAGGATACCGAGCCGAGGGCCTCATCCCGCATCTCAAGCAGATCGGAACATCCGACCTGTGAGGTCATCTCGACCCAGTGTTCTTCTTTGAAATGCTCCAGGGCGATCTTCTTGACCCGGAGGATGCGTGCTTCGTGAGAAAGGCTGGTGCTGGTCGGTTCGTTCAAGTGGCTCTCCAACGATGAAGACCCCTCTCCGGGGTCTTAGTTGTTGTAGGCGGCGAGTGCCTTACGAACGAGAAAGACCTGCTTCGCGCCGGTGGTTCCACAATGCCTCGGAGGGTTACTCCTTCACATTGTTGGAACTGCGGCGGAAGCAGGTCCCCTGACTTCACTCAGGACGGCAACTTGCAGTTGCTTCCAGAGCGAATGGCTACACCAGCGAGCGAGCCTTCTTGGTGATGGTTTCCACATTGTCGATGGCGACGTCGGCGACGCTTACAAGCTTCTCCTTGGCTTCGCTGTAGGAATCATTCAGAGCGTCGATGGCCTGGGAGTAGGCGCTGTCCAACTGCTTGACGCCCTTCTTGTAGGCCGAATTCGCTTCCTTGGACAGGCGCTCGGCCTGATCCTTCACATAGTCGGCTGCGTCCTCAAGGGAGTCGCCCGCTTCGTCGTAGGCGCGGCCCAGTTGCTTGCGTGTCTTCGCACCGGTCTGCGGCGCATACAACAGTGCAACGATGGCACCCGCGGTGGTACCGGCGATAAAGGCGATCCAGAAACTCTTGCTGCTCATCCTCGTGCCTCGCTTCCTTGCTTCTTTTCCTTGTGATGGGCACTCATCCGCGTGGGTTGTTTGGTTTCACGCAGAGTCGACGCTGTGTCGTGAAATCAGCCTAGTCCCGCGAGCTCCCGCGCACGCACGAAAATCTTCGTAAACATGGCTTTATTCAGCCGTCCCGTATTCGTATTGCGCAGCGATGGATGATAGCTGGCCAGCAGGACCATGCCGTTCGGCAGCCGATGTTCGACACCATGGCCAAAGGGGTAGTGTCTGCGCGAGTCGATGACGCCCTGCGCAATCAGGAAGTTCAGGTAGCCGTCGAACGCGATGCGTCCAAGTGCGACGACCACACGGAGCCGAGGGAGCGCGCCGATCTCTGCGGCAAGATGCGGTGCGCAGTTGCGGATCTCCTGCGGCGTTGGTTTATCCGCTGGCGGTGCGCACCGGCAGATGGACGCGATACGTGCGTGGCGCAGCTTCAGACCGTCGTCGCGATCGGTGGCGTCCGGCTGGTTTGAGAAGCCCGTCTCATACAGCACGGGATACATGAAATATCCGGCGCCATCACCGGTGAAGGGGCGCCCCGTGCGATTAGCTCCGTGCGCGCCGGGCGCCAGGCCGACGATCAGGACACGAGCATTGGGATCGCCGAATCCTGGTACGGGCAGAGTCCAATATTCCCAATCGATATAGGCGCGGCGCTTGGTCTCTCCCAGTGCGGTGCAGTACTCGCGAAGGCGCGGGCAGCGTGTGCAGGCGATGATGTTGGCGCTGACGTTTGCAAGCTCGGTAGCTGCTTTGGTATTTCGTGCAGATGGCATGACGGCTAACATGATGGTAGCGTGGCACTATTCCGCCTCGCTTCGTTTCAACGTTTTAGCCAAGTTCGCTGGTATTGGAGAGATGACACCCGTGAACGAAAATCAGAGCGAAGGCCGCCAGCGCAGGCGCGGTATGAGCCTCGCCAGCTCCGGACTGGTCACCGCCCTTCTGCTGGCCGTGGTGCTGGGCGTATTAGGCGTGGTGTGGCAGGCACACTTGCACGGCAAGATTCACAAAATGACCACGCCTGAGATCGCTCCGGATACGGTTGTGGCTGCGCGGCCCGGTGGGCAGGACGTGCTGCACATGATGCGCAACGATCACGCAGAAGAGATGACGCCGAAGTTCTCGTCCGCGCTGCTGCTGCCGGGCGCAGGCATGGCAGTGCTGCAGGCCAACCTGAACGTCCCGGGACATGGACAGGTGCCGGTACTGGTGGGCACTGAGGAGACGTCTCTGCCGGAGCAGCTGGATCCCCAGACGTTCGCCCCGCGCGCAGGCTTGCAGAATTCCCCTATCTCGGTCCGCACTCAGGTTCCTGACGGAACCGGCTGGGGGCCATTCACAGAACTGGTGATGAACCATCCGGCGCAGAACGTCAGCAGTGACTTTCTACCAGACGGCAGCACGGCCAATGCAACATTCCCCGCAGTCCCTCCGGCCGGCACGGACGGTCGCGTTCCCCCTCCCAGCGGTATTGAGACGAAGGTCACCACCACGCTTTCGGGCCGTGGCCTGGACCTGACGATCGCCGCAACGAACCATAACGACACGCCGCGGGCCCTGGCCATCAGCTGGCACGCTCACTTCGCAGCGCCGCGCGCCGGCCTGACCGGTATGATCATTCTGCCGCCGGAGGCTGTGACCCCGTCCGCTTCGATCGGTTCCGCGGCCTCCCGCGCAGCGGCGCGCACGGTGCCGCTGGGCGCCGGCGATGTGCACCAGGTCTTCACCAACCTGAAATACAGCTACCTTAGCCAGGGACCGGAGATGCGGTTGCGCAATGCCGCAGATGGCTACGTTCTGCGGATGACGGCCATGACGCCCAGCATCCGGAGCATGAGAGTTGATGCGGCCAAGGACGGTAAGGGCGTTGCAATCGACTTCAGCACGGCCTCCGGCGACAGTCCGGAGCGGGCCAGGACGGTGGTCGCGCCCCACGAAACACTCCTGTGGAGGGTCCGGGTGGACGTTCCTTCGGACCCCGACGATAAAAGTTCCACACAATAACCTGCGGCCCGCGGACGTAACAGGTTTGACCCTCCCGTCCCGGGTCCGTACCATTGATACGACGGCATGACCGCCCGCGGCGAGCCCGTCGCGGCCCGCCGCAGAGACCCACCCAGAAGGCATCCGATTTTGACTCCGAACGAGACAGTAGAAGCAGCAGCCGAGACAACACCGGCAGAGCAGACCGAACTTACGCACGATCACTCGCACGAGGGTCACGACCACTCGCATGAGGGCCACGTGCATCGCCCGCCGTTCAACCCTGAGTTGACGCGCTCGGTCAGTGTGGAAGCATCGGCTGAAGAAGTTTCCAAGGCGTACAGCAAGGTGATCAAGCGCTACAGCAAGCTCGCGCGCATCCCTGGCTTCCGCCCCGGCAAGGTGCCCGAGGCAACCATCCGCAACCGCTTCGCGAAGGACATCCGTCAGGAAGTTCTGGAGTCGCTGGTGCAGGAGCGATTTGTTGCTGAGATCAAGGCACAGGGCCTGAACCCGATCTCTGAGCCGCAGCTCAGCGAACTGTTCTGCGAGGACGGCCAGCCGCTGCGCTTCCGCGCACAGTTTGAGACCGCTCCCACCGTGGATGTCGCCGGCTATGACACCGTTACTGTCGAGAAGCCGAACGTCGCACTGGAAGAGGCAGAGTACGAGGCTGAGATGGACCGCGTCCTCGACTCGCACGCGACCATCGAACCGGTCGAAGAAGATCGTCCGCTCGCCGATGGCGACTGGGCTGAGATCAGCTTCACTGGTGCACGCCGCAAGGCGGAAGGCGACACCAGCGAGCACGAGGCCGACGAGATCGACGGCCAGGACGTGATGGTCGAGATCGGCGGCAAGAACACGCTGCCTGCCTTCAACGACGCTCTGCGCGGTCAGTCCAAGGGTTCCGAGTTCGAGCTGGAAGTCAGCTATCCGTCAGACTTCGGCGACGTCCGCCTGGCCGGTATCACCGTGGACTACAAGGTGACGGTCAACGGCATCAAGCGCAAGGTCTACCCGGAGAAGAACGACGAGTTCGCCAAGCAGCTGGGCGAGTATGAGACCTGGGCAGACTTCGAAGCCGGTCTGCGTGAGAACGCAACCGCAGGCAAGAAGCAGCAGGCGGAGAACGAGGCCAAGGGTAAGCTGGTGGATGCCCTTGTCGAGAAGTTCCAGTTCCCCGTTCCCGAGAGCTTTGTGAACCAACAGATCGACGTCCGCCTGGACCGTGGCCTTCGCGCTCTCGCGCAGCAGGGCATGACCCGCGAGCAGATGCAGACACTCGACTTCCCCCGCCTGCGCGAAGCGCAGCGTGACGAAGCCGTGAAGGAAGTCAAGGCATCGCTGATCCTGGATAAGATCGCCGCAGAGATGAACGTGGAAGTGAAGGAAGATGACATCGAGCGCGAGCTGATGATCATGTCCCTGCAGACACGGGAGCCGCTGGAGACACTGCGCACCCGCATGAATAACGACGGCACCGTGGGCCGCATGCGCGAGCAGATGCGCCGCGAAGCTACCGCAACTGCGCTGTACGAGAAGCTGGCATAGTCACTGCCTTTCCGCGATGCAAGTCTCGGAAGGGCACGGCTTCAGCCGTGCCGTAAGATCATCGTTACATCCGGGCTTTAGCCCCTGAGGGGGAAATCCCTCAGCGGCTAAAGCCATTTACTCTAGCGAACAGGGTCGGCATGGCTGAAGCCATGGCCCTCCGAAAGATCGTCAACACGAACATCGAACAACCGCATTAAGAGCAACAACGGAAGAACGAGGGAGAACATGGGTCTGATTCCAATGGTGCTCGAGCAGACGAGTCGGGGCGAACGCTCCTACGACATTTACAGCCGTCTGCTCCGCGACAACATCATCTTCCTGGGCACGCCCATCGATGACAACGTCGCCAACCTGATCATTGCGCAGTTGCTTTTCCTCTCCGGCGAGGACCCGGACAAGGACATCCAGCTGTACATCAACTCGCCGGGCGGATCCGTCAGCGCAGGCATGGCGATCTACGACACCATGCAGTACATCAAGAACGACGTCAGTACGCTTTGCATCGGTCAGGCTGCCAGCATGGGCGCGTTCCTGCTGATGGCTGGCAAGAAGGGCAAGCGTCTCGCCCTGCCGAACTCGCGCATCCTGATCCACCAGCCGCTGATCATGGGCCACGGCATCCAGGGCCAGGCGACCGAGATCGACATTCACGCACGCGAAATCCTTCGTTTGCGCGAGCGTATGAACAAGATCATGGCGGACCATACGGGCCAGACCTTCGACCAGATCGAACGCGACACCGATCGTGACTTCACGATGGGCGCCGACCAGGCAAAGGACTATGGCCTGATCGACGACATCATCTCGCGTCAGAAGTCGTAAGAATTCTAGTGGATCCAAACGAAAGGCCCGGCTTCTGCCGGGCCTTTCTGCTGTCCTTAGCGAGACTTAATAGGAACAATCTTCGCGGCAATCTGATCGCCCTCGCGCGGTGATTGGGAGAGGCCTTCCACCACACCGGCACGATCCGCTTCGCTGCGGTTCTGGCTCATCTTACGCTTCCCTTCCAGGCGGCTGATGGGCATGCGGATGCCGACGATGCCGCGCAGTTGGCCCATCACGAAGTCTGTTGGAGCGTCGCTCACCTGCCATGGCTCGGCGCGCCTGCCCTCGTGCAGATCGGTCAGGCGTGTCACAACGTCCAGCAGACGTCGCGGATCGTCGAAGAACTCTGCGTTTCCAAAGGCGTGCACGGTCTCGTAGTTCCAGGTCGGCACGACCTTCGAGGTCTCAGCCTTGGTGGCGTACCAGGAAGGCGAGATGTAGGCGTCGGCCGTCGGGAAGATTGCGAGCGCTTCATGCTCCGGCCTGGTCTTCCACTGGTCGTTCGCACGGGCCAGGTGTCCGTAGAGCGTGCCCAGGTCTCCTTCGGTGGCGTCGAGAAAAAGAGGCAGCGGTGTCGCGAGCAGGCCTGCGGCGGTTCCCGTAACAAATTGCGCCAGGCCGCATGCGCGGATCACGGCGTGCAGGTCCGGCAAGGACGCCAGCTCGAATTGCGGTGGATTGTACATATTGTGGTTCGACGGTACGACAAGATGCCTGACAAAGCCATTATTCCGCCACATTGCCCATGTGGAAAGCACGTCCCGAATGACGCTTATGGGGTACGGGCGCGTGTCACGTGGAATGAAACACAGGTGTAAACTTGAACTCTGCCGGGTTGAGTATTGCCCGGAGAGGAGTTGCGGATCCGCATGAAGACTTCCAAAGGTTCTGACGACTCACTGCGCTGTTCGTTCTGCCACAAATCGCAGGATGCAGTCGCAAAGCTGATCTCTTCCCCCTCTGACTATCCCCGCGCCTACATCTGCGATGAGTGCGTTGCTGTATGCAACTCGATCCTTGAGGATGACCGCACGGAGGTACAGGCCGGCACTGCGCCTGCGCACCTGCCCAAGCCGCATGAGGTCAAGGCGTTTCTGGATGAGTACGTCATCGGCCAGGACCTGACCAAGAAGAAGCTTGCGGTCGCCGTCTACAACCACTACAAGCGCATCCAGATGAACCGCACGCGCGGCAACGACGTCGAGCTTGCGAAGTCGAACATCCTGCTCGTCGGCCCAACGGGCAGCGGTAAGACCTTGCTGGCACAGACGCTTGCGAAGATGCTGGACGTACCATTCGCCATCGTGGACGCGACCACGCTGACGGAAGCCGGTTATGTCGGCGAGGATGTCGAAAACATCATCCTGAAGCTGCTGCAGGCCGCTGACGGCGACGTAACGCGCGCGCAGCAGGGCATCATTTACATCGATGAGATTGACAAGATCGGCCGTAAGGATGAGAACCCGTCCATCACCCGCGACGTCAGCGGTGAGGGCGTGCAGCAAGCTCTGCTGAAGCTGCTGGAAGGCACCGTCGCCAATGTTCCTCCGCAGGGCGGCCGCAAGCATCCGCACCAGGAGTTCACCATCGTCGACACGACGAACATCCTGTTTATCTGCGGTGGCGCCTTCGTCGGACTTGAGAAGGTCATCGGTCGCCGCATCGGCAAGAAGGCGCTTGGCTTCAAGCATGCCAACGGCGATGCCAAGGAAGCAGAAGTAACGCCGATCCGCGCGCAGCGTGACACCGAACTGTTGCGCCAGGCAGAACCGCAGGATCTGTTGAAGTATGGCTTGATCCCAGAGTTCGTCGGACGTCTGCCGGTCCTCGGTATTCTCGACGAGTTGGATGAGGCTGCGCTGATCGACATCCTCACACGTCCGCGCAACGCCATTTTGAAGCAGTACGCAAAGCTATTCGAGTTCGAAGGCGTCAAGGTCACCTGGACTGCCGAGGCCGCACAGGCCGTGGCGCACGAGGCTTTGAATCGCAAGGTGGGTGCGCGTGGTCTGCGCATGATTCTGGAAGAGCTTATGCTCGACCTGATGTATACCGTGCCGACGAACAAGAAGGTGAAGGAGATCGAGATTACTGCGGACCAGGTGAAGAACCGCAATGTCACGATTCCCGTGCAATTGGAGAAGGCCGGCTAAAGCGTTTCAATTCACGTTCGCAGAACGAACAAAAAGGGCACTGAGTTCACTCTCAGTGCCCTTTTGATATCGCATCGCAAGTTGGTCTGGATTCGCACCCGTCTCCTTCTGCGTGCGATGGCCTGAGAGGCGCTACAATCTCTCGAAGCGCTCCCGGTGTCCGCATCCTGTGTGACATTCCGGCGTCTAATGAGGGAGATTATGCCTAAGCAACCTGATGCACCCCACGGCGACGTACGCAAGCTCCCCATGATGCCCATCCGCGACATGGTCATCTTCCCGCACATGATGACGCCTTTCGTTGTCGGTCGTGAATCGAGCGTTCGCGCGCTCGAAGAAGCATTGACGGGTGATCGCAAGATCTTCCTCGCAACGCAGCACGACGCGTCCATCGACGAGCCCAGCGGCGATGACATCTTCGAGACCGGCACTATTGGCAACATCGTGCAGTCCGTGAAGATGCCCGACGGCAACATCAAGGTGCTGGTCGAAGGTGTGGAGCGTGCACGCACGCTGGAACTGAATGACGACGACGGATTCTTCGTCGCAACCGTTCGGACTAACAAGACCGAACTTGTCGTCACACCGCAGATTGAGCAGTTGATGCAGGTGGTGCAGCAGCGCTTTGAGCAGCACCTGAAGCTGCAGCAGAGCCTGAACTACGAGACGATGGTCGCCAGCGTACGCACGGATGAGCCCACGAAGCTGGCCGACGTGATCGCAGCGAACCTTCAGCTCTCGATCGAAGAGAAGCAGGAATTGCTCGACATCTTCGACCCGGCTCTTCGCCTGGCGAAGATTGCAGACGTACTCGACATTGCGATTGAAAAGCTCAACATGGACCGCACCGTGCAGTCGCGCGTGAAGCGGCAGATGGAGCGCGCGCAGAAGGAGTACTACCTCAACGAGAAGATCAAGGCCATACAGAAGGAACTGGGCCGCGGCGAGAAGTCCGAATGGGACGAGCTAAAGAAGAAGATCGAAGCGGCTGGTATGCCGAAGGATGTCTTCGACAAGGCCATCCAGGAGTTGAAGAAGCTCGAAGCGATGCCGCCGATGTCTGCGGAATCGACCGTCAGCCGCAACTATCTGGACTGGCTACTGGCTGTGCCCTGGAAGAAGAAATCGAAGGACATCCGCAGCATCGAACATGCGGAGACGATTCTGAACGAAGACCACTACGGCCTGCCAAAGATCAAGGATCGCATTCTTGAGTTCCTCGCAGTCCGCCAATTGGTGAAGAATCCGAAGGGTTCCATCCTGTGCTTCGTCGGACCTCCGGGCGTGGGCAAGACCTCGCTTGGAATGAGCATTGCGAAAGCAACGGGCCGCAAGTTCGTCCGTATGTCTTTGGGTGGAGTGCGCGACGAGGCCGAGATCCGCGGACATCGCCGCACGTACATCGGTTCCCTGCCCGGTCAGATCATCCAGAGCATGAAGAAGGCTGGTACGAAGAACCCGGTCATCATGCTGGACGAGATCGACAAGATGGCATCGGACTTCCGTGGCGACCCTGCATCGGCTCTGCTTGAAGTGCTTGACCCGGAACAGAACGCGACCTTCCAGGATCACTACCTGGACGTCGAGTACGACCTGTCGCAGGTGCTCTTCGTCGCCACGGCGAACGTGCTGCACACGATACCCGGTCCCCTGCAGGACCGTATGGAGATCCTTCGTCTGCACGGCTACACCGAGGTCGAAAAGCTGGAGATCGCCAAGCAGTACCTGGTGAAGAAGCAGCGCGAGGGCACCGGCCTGACCGAGGAGAACATCGAGTTCACCGACGAGGGCCTGAAGGAGCTTATCCGCGGTTACACGCGCGAGGCCGGCGTCCGTAACCTGGAGCGCGAGATCGGCAACGTCTGCCGCAAGGTGGTTCGTCGCGTTGTGAAGGCCGGTCCAAAGCACGCGAAGGAAGTTATCACGGCCGAGAACATCTCCGAGTTCCTGGGCGCGCAGAAGTTCCGCGACTCGATCATGCAGGAGAAGAGCGAGATCGGTCTTGTGACCGGACTCGCATGGACCGAAGTGGGCGGTGCGATTCTGCAGGCTGAAGTGCAGGTGCTGGACGGCAAGGGTAAGTTGACCACGACCGGCCAGCTAGGTGACGTGATGCAGGAGAGCGCCCAGGCAGCCCTGAGCTACGTCCGCAGCCGCGCGCAGCACCTTGGCCTTCCCAAGGACTTCTACCGCAACATTGATATCCACGTACATGTTCCAGAGGGCGCAATCCCGAAGGATGGTCCGTCTGCCGGCATCACCCTTGCAACGGCACTCACGTCGGCCCTGACGATGATACCGGTGCGCCGTGACATCGCCATGACGGGCGAAATTACGCTGCGCGGCAAGGTACTCGCCATCGGCGGCCTGAAGGAAAAGCTGCTTGCGGCACATCGCACCGGCATCCGCGAGGCCATCATGCCAAAGGATAACGAGAAAGACTTTGACGAGCTGCCGCAGTTGATCAAGGACGAGATGAAACTGCACTTTGTCAGCGAGATGGACGACGTGCTGGAGCTGGCTCTTGAAGGCAAGCTGCCGAAGCTGGAAGAGGAGAAGCCCGAGGCGCTGGCAAAGACCATGCCGCCGCCAAATGCGATCCGCCCCGCGACGGAAGCGCGTCAGTAGACTCCTTGGAACCAAAAAGAAGGGCCGGCGAGAGCCGGCCCTTCTTGCATTGCGAAACTTTAACGCTCTATGCCTTGCGGCCGGTGAACAGTCCACCGATCAGCGAGATGACCCAGACGATGGCGAGAATATGGATCGCGAGACTGGCGCCGTGGGTGAAAACTTCGCCAAGGATCCAAAGCAGAAACAGTACACCGGCAATAGCAAAAAACATAAGAACTTCCTCCCGCGCTTCAATGTTGAAGCAGCTACAAACGAATACATAGAGTCAACACGGCGATTGCTGGTTGCATGTAAGGGAAGAAATCATTTCTCAGCAGGCAGGAAACATTCGCCGCGTGGGGCCGCATCTAGACGTTTGTGTCGCGAAGTCGACGCAGATATTTGAGGGAGAACAACGATGCTGATCCTGCTGATTATTCTTCTTGTACTGGCGTTTGGTACATCGCCGATTCTGCCCTACAGCCGCGGCTGGGGCTACTATCCCAGCGGTGGCCTTGGCTTGCTGGCGATCATCGTGCTGATTGTTTTGCTGATGCACGGCGTTTAGATCAAGAGGCGCTCGAAAAAAAGGGGATGCGCATGAGCGCATCCCTTTTTTCTCATAAGACCGAGTGTTCCCTACGAGCGTCCGCCTGCAATGGACGGAATAAACATAACTTCGTCGCGGTCCTGGAATTGGTAGGTGTCTCCGCCCAGGAAGCGGATGTCTTCGTCATTGACGTACACGTTGATGAACTTCCGCAGTGTGCCGGACTCATCGACGATGTGCAATCCAAGCTCGGGAAATTTCGAGCCAAGATCTTCGACAAGTGTGGGCAGTGTGGTGGCTTCGGACTGGACCTGCTTGGTGCCAGCGGTGTGCCGCGCAAAGGCGGCGGGCAGCATGACGCGAATCGACAAGTTACTTCCCTCCTGCAATGGCCAGTTCGGGCTCTGCAGAAGCAGTGGTGCCGTCCAGCTCGTTGATGTATTCCTCGAAATCCGCAAGGCGCGGACGCACGGCGCGACCCAGCGTGAAGCGGTCGGCGATGCAGTCAGTGGTCTTCAAGCCGTTGCCTGTGATGCAGACAACCGTAAGGTCGTCCGCAGCGATGCGGCCCTGCGCGATGAGGCGCGCGGTGACAGCAGTGGTGACGCCGCCCGCCGTCTCCGTGAAGATGCCTTCGGTCTCCGCCAGTTCCTGAATGCCGCTGACGATTTCGACGTCCGAAACATCCTCAGCCCAGCCGCCGGTCTCGCGGATCATGCGCGATGCGAACGGGCCGTCCGCGGGATTGCCAATGGCGAGCGAACGCGCGATGGTGTTCGGCTTCTGCGGAGTGATGGTCTCCGTATCATTCTTTACGGCCTGCGCAATGGGCGAGCAGCCGGTGGCCTGCGCTCCGAAAAAGCGCACATGCTTCTTCTCAACCAGGCCGAGGAAGACGAGTTCATCGAAGGCCTTCTTGATCTTGCGGATCAGCGATCCACCGGCCATCGGCACAACAACATTGTCAGGAAGCTTCCAGCCGAGCTGCTCCGCGATTTCGTAGCCGACGGACTTGGAACCTTCTGCGTAATAGGGCCGCAGATTGACGTTCACAAAGCCCCAGTTGTACTGGTCGGCGATGAGCGAGCAGAGACGGTTCACGTGATCATAGTTGCCGTCAATGCGTACCAGACGTGCGCCGTAGATCAGCGTGTTCAGAATCTTCGCGGGCTCGAGATCGGCCGGGACCAGGATGCATGCCTTCATACCCAGGCGTGCGGACTGTGCCGCAACCGAGTTCGCAAGATTGCCGGTCGACGAGCAGCCGACGACATCGAAGCCGAACGCGCGCGCATTCGCCAGCGCAACAGCAACGACACGATCCTTGAACGACAGCGTCGGGAAGCAGACCGCGTCATTCTTCACATAAAGGTTAGCGGAGCCAAGGCGTTTGCCCAGGTTCTTCGCGCGCACCAGGGGCGTGAAGCCAACGGGCAGGTCCGGCTGAAAGCCCTCGGGAAGGGGCAGCAGGCCGCTGTAGCGCCACATGTTGTCGGGACCGGCTTCAATAGCCTTCTTCGTGAAGATGCTGCGGGCGGCTTCCAGGTCGTAACGCACTTCAAGCGGCGTAAACGACTCATCGCAGATGGACAGGGGCTGGTTGCCGTAGCTCTTGCCCGATTCCTTCGAGTAGAGCTCGTACGGTGTACACGCAGACGAGACAGACGACATGAAACCTTCTTCCCTAAGCGGAAGAGGGGTATGGACCACATGCGACGACTCTGCCGGGAAGACGCACCTGCCGGATAGGCGGTACGTACGGAAGCCTGATTAGACGGTCATACGGCTGGTCCACACCTTGCGTGGAGGCTGTATCCCGAATCTCATGTTCCCTGTTCCCACTTGCGCGGGTTCCCAGGAGAGAGGTGACACCGGTACAGACTTCGTCCGGTTGTCGTGGCGTCGCAGGGCTCGTCCCTCAGCCACTCTTCATGAAACTCAGATCTGCGGCATCACTGCTGCAGACTTGATTAACACTTTTGTAGCACCTTGGGGGCAGCGATGCAATGGGTGTGCCTACTGCGCTGTTGATGGCGCAGGAGTGACGGCAGGCACATTGGAGGCAGGAATGATGCCCTGCGGAGGCGGCGCCGCACTGGCTACCGGCGTTGCAGCGTCCTGCGCATTCGCGGGCACCAGATCGCCAATCTCGAAGATGGGTGCGTCCTTCGGCAGGTGCAGCCGTCCCTCAGACAAATAACCGACCGCCAGCGCACCCGCGAACTCCGGCTGCAGAACCACCAGCGGCAGCAGGTACTTCTTACTCTTCACCAGCGATTCCGCGACACCGTCCACAGAGTGGCTGCGCCCCACGGTCCCGGGCACCTGCAGGATCGTGAACGCGGACATCTTCAGCTCCGGGTGCTTCTTACCGTACTTCACCAGTGACTTGGCGACCTGCTTTGGCGTGGTGATGCCGAAGTCCGCAATGAAATTTCGGTGGATGGCATGCGGAAAGTAGATGTCCAGAACCGCTTTCGAAAAGTCCGCGCAGTTATGGAAGAACAGATTGAAATGGCCGACGTTGCGCCGATCGTTGAAGTAGGCGATGAGGTGCTCGTCCTCTTCAGGTGTCGTCTCAACTTCAAAGCCATGGATTTTGCGATCGAAGGAGGAGCCCACCAACTGCGTCCACTCGCCACCGGGGACAGAACCATCCGCCTTCGCAGGAGCCAGCTTCTGCAGGTGCGCCCGCCAGTAAGCCTCGCGAAGGCGCGTGACATCTTCCTTCGTCACAGACTTTGGCACATCAGACGGCTCGTCGACGGCGTAGAGGTACGGCGCCAGGGGCATGGCGATCCAGTCGTTGTGATGGATCTTGTGATAGCGGCTGATGACGACGCCCAACTCACCGGGGCGACAGGTGCGAAGTTGTGTGGGCGTAACGGCGCATACGTGGTTCAGATAAACCGCGGCGTGCCCCGTGGGGTTGAACGCTCCAAACTGTCCGTAGGGCTCTTCCATCAACAACGCGACCGAAGCGCGCGCGGGAACGGCGAACTGCAATGCTGCGGCAGCGGCGACGAGAGTCCATAGCCATCGCCGCGGTGCCGGGCCGGTCCTGCTGATGAGCTTCAAAGAGGGTCTCCCGGCGCGTTGCGCGACGATCTTAAGGCTATTTTCACTTTACCCGCCCAGCGGCCCGTGCGCCATCTGCGGTGGTCTACAGGCCTAGACCCGGCGCGACGTGGCAAGTGTCGGCGCGCAGGTGTAAATTTCAGACTGGCGTTCGCCGCTCATCGTGAGCGCCGGCCCCCATGGTGCGCTCATGCCCTGCCCGTTGTCCTTCCCTCGCGTCTCGACTCTCGTACTCATTCTCGGACTTACCGCTGCAACGACACTTTGCGCACAGCCGCGCGCGGAAAGACCTGCTCCAACCGGGTATCCGGCACACCCTGCGCTGGTGCTTGGCTTCATGGGAGGCCGCGTGAAGAGCACGAACTTCGTCCACAAAGAAGCCGTCATCGCGCGCGATCTACAGCAGCACAACGGCAACCGCATGACCGTGATGACCTTCGCCAATCACGACACAACGCAGGCCATGACGGCTGTCATGCATTACCTGGATACCGACGGCAATGGCGCGCTCAGCGAAGCAGAGAAGCGCAACGCCCGGATTGTGCTCTACGGCCATAGCTGGGGCGCCTCCGAGACGGTAAATATCGCGCGCCAGCTGGACCGCATAGGCGTTCCTGTGTTGCTGACCATTCAGGTGGATTCCGTGCAAAAGCTGGGTGAAGACGACAGCACCATTCCGGCCAATGTGCATCACGCCATGAACATCTACCAGACGGAGGGTCTGCTGAGCGGGCGGCGCAGTATTCACGCGGAAGACCCCGCGAAGACGATCATCCTTGGCAATCAGCTGGTCAGCTATAAATCATCGCCAGTGGATACGAGCCAGTTTCCCTGGTTTGCGCGCACGTTTATGCATCCGCACATTGAGATCGAGAACGATCCGAAGGTGTGGGCAAGCGTCCAGAACATGATTCAGGATGAGGTCGATACCAGCATACAGACGGCGTCGCCTTAGCTGGCCCGCGGTAAGGTCGCTAGCTGGCCTGGGTAATCATGCTCTGCACGCCGGAGACAAAGCGCTGCGGATCGAACTCCGTCCGCAGGATCTCATCCGGGCAGTCCGTCATGATGGCCACGCGCCAATTGCAGACGAACGCCACCTTCTGTTCGGGCTGGGCAGTTTTGATTTCAGAGCACATCTCTTCCGCGTCGCCTACCTTGTGCTCGCCCTCCACATCAATCAGCACCAGGTCGTAGTGCTTGGCCCAGAAGAGCGAAAGCCCTTCCGCAGTGGACAGCGTCGAGTCGACGAAGAATCCCGACAGGCGCAGGATCTGATCACGTAAGGGACGCAGCATCTCGCGCGCACAGATATGCAGGATGCTCTTGGCCGAGGGGTCGGGGGGTAGCGGTGACATGGTTGTGTAGCGCGCTATCGCAAGCAGGCACAGGGCACGGAGGCGAGCCAGGGACCGATTGCTTTCACGCGGTAGGGATAGTTTACCGGAGGCGAACCCGCCGTGGCTACAGACTCAGGCCCTTGGTGCTTTCCGCGTTCGATATCATCTAATCTCAGCCATGCCGGATAGCAAACACCCACTCAGCAAAGTTCTGGAAGACCGCATCGCCATCATCGATGGCGCCATGGGTACGACCATCCGCACCTATGGCATGACCGAAGCGGACATGCGCGGCGAACGTTTCAAGGACGCCCCGAAGGATCTGCTGAACAACGGCGACATCTTTTCGCTGACGCAGCCGGCGATGATCTGCGACATCCACCAGCGTTTTCTAAACGCGGGCGCCGACATCATCGAGACGAACACCTTCGGCGCGACCGGCATCTCGCAGAGCGAGTTCTTCGTGGACGATCCGCGCGAACACGGCGGCCGCAAGGATCCCGAGTTTTACCAGAAGATCATCGACGACACGATGCTGAACGACCTGGCTTGGGAGATCAACGAAGTCAGCGCAAGGCAGTGCCGCGAGCTTGCAGACAGGACGTCGAACGACACGGGCCGCCAGCGCTTTGTTGCCGGCGCTATTGGCCCGCTAACCGTCTCACTCTCAAACTCACCCGATGCCGACGATCCAGGGTTTCGCGTGGTCACCTTTGACCAGGTGCTGACCGCGTACAAGCACCAGGTACGCGCGCTGATCGCCGGAGGTTCGGACGTTCTGCTGGTCGAGACGATCTTCGATTCGTTGAATGCGAAAGCAGCACTCGTCGCGATCCGCGAGGTCTTCGAAGAAGACGGCCACACTGCCAAAGGCACGGACCTGCCCGTGATGATCTCCGCTGCTGTGGGACGTGGCGGCGAGACGATGATCTCCGCGCAGACCGTCGAGGCTTTCTGGAACGCTGTGAAACATGTGAAGCCGCTGAGCGTGGGCTTGAACTGCTCGATTGGTCCCGATCTGATGTACCCGTTTCTCACGGAACTCGCCGCGAAAGCGGACACCGCAATCTCCTGCTATCCGAACGCAGGTCTGCCGAACCCGTTGTCGCCGACCGGTTTCGATCTTGAACCGGACGACATGGCGCGCTTCCTCGGTGACTTTGCGAAGAACGGCCTGATCAACATTGCCGGCGGCTGCTGCGGCAACACGCCTGACCACATCGCCGCGATCGCAAAGGCGCTCGAAGGCAAGCATCCGCGCGAATACGCACTGGAACTGGCAGGTGCACGCGCATGACCGGTGACAGTAAGCCCCTCCGCCTGAGCGGATCACAGCCCTTCACACAGCAGGCCGGCGTCTTCATCATGCTGGGCGAACGCACTAACGTGGCCGGCTCCCCGAAGTTTGCGAAGCTGATCAAAGAGGGCAAGTACGAAGAGGCCGTCAGCGTCGCGCGCCAGCAGGTGGAGAATGGCGCGAATGTCATCGACATCTGCATGGACGAGGGCATGATCGACGGCGTCGCCGCCATGACCCGTTATCTGCAGCTGCTCGCCAGCGAGCCTGAGGTGGCCAAGGTGCCCTTCATGGTCGACTCCTCCAAGTGGGAGGTCATCGAGGCCGGGCTGAAGTGCCTACAGGGCAAGGGCATCGTTAACTCCATCTCGCTGAAGGAAGGCGAGGACAAGTTCCGCCAGAATGCACGCACCGTGTTGAAGTATGGCGCGGCCGTCGTCGTCATGGCCTTTGACGAGCAGGGCCAGGCAGCGACCTACGAAGACAAGATCCGCATCTGCGAGCGCGCCTATCGCATCCTCGTCGATGAGGTTGGCTTCCCTGCCGAAGACATCATCTTCGATCCCAACATCCTGACCGTTGCGACCGGCATGGAGGAGCACAACAACTACGCCGTCGACTTCATCAACGCGACGCGCTGGATCAAGGCGAACCTGCCGCATGCGAAGGTCAGCGGCGGCGTCAGCAACATCTCGTTCAGCTTCCGTGGCAACAACAAGGTCCGCGAGGCGATGCACTCGGCGTTCCTGTATCACGCGATCGCAGCGGGTATGGACATGGGCATCGTCAACGCCGGCATGCTGGAGCTGTACGACGCCATCGAGCCTGAGCTAAAGGTGCTGGTCGAAGATGTCCTGCTGAACCGTAGACCGGACGCGACGGAGCGCCTGGTCGACTATGGCGAGCAGCTCAAAGCAGCCGGCACCAGCAACCCGGAGGCCGCTGCGAAGAAGGCCGAAGAGTGGCGCAGCGGGACGGTGGAAGAGCGCCTGTCGCATGCGCTGGTCAAGGGCATCGACACCTATATTGATGAAGACACGGAAGAGGCCCGCGCAAAGCTGGGCCGTCCACTGCTCGTCATCGAAGGCCCGCTCATGCAGGGCATGAGCGTCGTCGGCGATCTCTTCGGTGCGGGCAAGATGTTCCTGCCGCAGGTGGTGAAGTCGGCTCGCGTGATGAAGAAGGCCGTCGCCTACCTCTTCCCATTCATGGAGGCTGAGAAGGCCGAAATGGCCGCGGCCGGCATCGTCATGCGCACGCAGGGCAAGATCGTGCTCGCGACGGTGAAGGGCGATGTGCACGACATCGGCAAGAACATCGTCGGCGTGGTGCTTGCCTGCAACAACTACGAGGTCTTCGACATGGGCGTGATGGTGCCTGCGGAGAAGATCCTTGCGCGCGCGAAGGAAGTGAACGCGGACATCATCGGCCTCAGCGGCCTCATCACGCCGTCGCTCGACGAGATGGTGCACGTTGCGAAGGAGATGGAGCGGCAGGGCTTCACCGTCCCCCTGCTGATTGGCGGCGCAACGACCAGCCGTGCACACACAGCCATCAAGATCGCGCCACACTACAGTCAGCCCGTCGTGCATGTCACCGACGCGAGCCGAGCCGTGCCGGTGACCACGAACCTGCTGAGCGAGGACAATCGCGCACAGTACGTCGCACAGCATGCCGCGGAGTATGAGGCTGTTCGCAAAGCCCACCTGGCGCCCAAGCAGCCCATGGTTCCCATCGCTACCGCGCGCCTTCGCCGCACGCCCATTGAGTGGCGCAGCGAAGACATTGCACAGCCGGAGTTCCTCGGCGTGCGCGTGCTGGATCACTTCCCTCTTGCGGAGCTGCGCGAGTACATCGACTGGTCTCCCTTCTTTCACACATGGGGTCTGAAGGGTATCTATCCGCGCATTCTCGACGACAAGCTGCAGGGCGAAGAGGCTCGCGAGCTCTACACGAATGCGAACAAGATGCTCGACCGCATTGTGAACGAGAACCTGCTGCGTGCCCGTGGTGTGTACGGCTTCTTCCCCGCGAGTGCAGTCGGTGACGATGTTGAGCTTTACAGCGACGCAGCGCGCAGCGACGTCCGCGAACACTTCCACTTTCTGCGGCAGCAGGCGCATCGCGATGGCAACGAACCATGCCGCTCCCTCGCGGACTTCATCGCACCGAAGGAGACCGGGCTGCCCGATACCATCGGTGCCTTCGCAGTGACGACTGGTATTGGCCTAAAGGAATTCTGCGATGGCTTCCGCGCACAGCACGATGACTACAGCGCCATCATGGCCGAGGCGATCGCGGATCGTCTTGCCGAAGCGTTCGCCGAAGCGCTGCACAAGCGTGTGCGTGATCAGTGGGGGTTTGGCCGCAACGAGGGCCTGACCACGCAGCAGATCATCGCGGAGAAGTATCGCGGCATCCGTCCCGCGCCCGGCTATCCCGCCTGCCCGGACCACACGGAGAAGGGCACCATCTGGCGCCTGCTGGACGCGCAGGCGAACACCGGCATCGAGATCACCGAGTCCTTCGCGATGTGGCCCGGATCGAGCGTGAGCGGTATCTACTTCGCCCATCCCGAGTCGCGCTTCTTCTCACTGGGAAAGATCGACCGTGACCAGGCGCAGGACTACGCGAAGCGTAAGGGCATGCCGCTGGTGGAAGTCGAACGCTGGCTCGGACCAAACCTTAATTACGATCCCGAAGGCTAAGAGGAAGAGGATCGCGCCCTCGCATGTGGGTCCCCATTCTTGCGCAGCAAGGGTGGGGCATCACGCGAAGCATGACCGTTCGACTCCAGCAGCAGCGTCGCGCTTCCGCGCGATACCCCACCTTTCGCTTCGCGAAAGAATGGGGCACCCGAAGTCTGTTGCTATCCAGTCACCGCCGAGTCAGGAATCCCACGCTGTTGCAGCATCGGTCCAATGACCGGATCACGACCCGCCCACGCGCGATAGAGCTCAGCAGGATCGGCGGTGTTGCCGCGTGACAGCACCATGTTGCGCAGGCGATCGCCATTGGCGCGTGTCAGGCCGCCATGCTCTTCGAACCAGTGATACGCATCGCTGTCCAGCATCTCCGCCCACAGGTACGCGTAGTAGCCCGCGGCATAGCCACCGCCGAAGATGTGCGAGAAGTACGTCGAGCGATAGCGTGGCGGCACCAGTGGCACCGACACACCGGCACGTTCCAGCGCAGCGGCTTCGAAGGCCGATGCATCCGGCGCTTCACTGTCCGAGGGTAGCGTGTGCCATTGCATGTCGAGTTCGGCCGCTGCAAGTACTTCCGTTAACGCGTGGCCGCCATTGAAATTCTTCGTCGCCTTCAGCTTTGCCTGTAGGTCGGCGGGCATGACTTCGCCCGTCTTCCAGTGTTTCGCGTAGTTATTGAAGATGGCCGGGTACGAAGCCCAGTGCTCATTGAACTGCGATGGGAATTCGACGAAGTCACGCGGTACCGCGGTACCGCTGAGCGATGGGTAGGTCGCTTCACTGAACAAGCCATGCAGTGCGTGCCCGAACTCATGGAAGAGCGTCTGCGCCTCATCGCTGTCAATCAACGAAGGTTCATCGCCCACCGGCTTCGTGTAGTTGCAGACATTGGTGATGATGGGCGCATCGCCCAGCAGCTTTGACTGTGTCAGCAGCGAACTCATCCACGCGCCGCCACGCTTCGAATCGCGCCGGTAGAAGTCGCAGTACAGCAGTGCAAGATGCGATCCGTCCGCGTTGAAAACCTCATAGGTCACAACGTCCGGGTGGTAGACCGGCAGGTCCGCCCGCTTGGAGAACGTGATGCCATAGAGCTTCGTTGCAGCAAAGAGCACACCATCTTCAAAGACACTGCTCAGTTCGAAGTACTGCTTCACCTCGTCTTCATTGATGTCGTACTTCGCCTTGCGAACAGCTTCGGCATAGAAGGCCCAGTCCCACGGCTCCAGCGTGAAGGAGTCGCCGATCAGTGCCTGCATTTCTGCCGCTTCGGCCTTGGCACCGACGAGCGCCGCGGGGACCAGGTTGTCGAGAAACTTCACAGCGGCTTCGGGCGTGCGGGCCATCTGGTCGGAGAGCTTCCAGGCCGCATAGCTTTCGTAACCCAGCAGATGCGCACGTTGCGCGCGAAGCTGCGCCAGGCGCGAGATCATCTCGCGGGTGTCGTGATCATTCCCCTGTTCGGCACGCGTCAGCGAAGCCTCCCACAGGGCCTTACGGGTCTCGCGATTGGTCAGTGAAGCAAGCGCAGGCTGCTGCGTCGTGTTCTGCAGTGAGAGATAGAAGCCATCCAACTCGCGCGACTTCGCTGCCTCGGCGGCCTCTGCAATCTCTGCATCCGACAGGCCATCCAGCGCTTCGCGCGTCACAACGTGCAGGCCACCTTCCTTCATGGCTGCCAGCACGCGATTGATGAATTTCGCCTGCAGCGTGGACTGCTCGGTATTCAGCGCGCGCAGGGTGTTCTTGCTCGGCTCGCTCAACAGCGCGCCTGCCTTTACGAAGCCGTCATACGTGATTTCCAGCAGGCGCAGCGACTCCGCATCCAGGTCAAGCGACTCGCGCTGCTCATACAGGGTCTTCACGCGTGCAAACAACTTCTCGTCCAGGTTGATGCTGTCGCCATGCGCCGACAGCTTGGGCGCAACGTCCTGCTGCATCTGCTGAATCGCAGCATTGGTATTCGCGCCGGCGATCGCATAGAAGGCAGTGGCAACGCGGTTCAGCAGGGCGCCGCTCTTCTCCAGAGCGACCAGGGTGTTGTCGAACGTTGGCGCATCGGTGTTCGCGATGATGGCATCCACCTCGGCCCGCCCCTCAGCCATACCGGCATCGAACGCGGGCATGTAGTGCTCTTCGCGGATCTTGTCGAATGGAGGCGCAGAGTAAGGCAACGAGCTGGGCGCAAAGAACGGATTGCTTGCGTCGAAAACTGGAGCGGTTCCCGCAACTACCGGCGTTTCATTCAGAACAGTCATGCCTCTATTCTCCGACCGCGCATGGCTTTTGAGAACCCGGCACCGTCCGATTAAGAGAAATTGCGCTGCTCACCGTAATTTTTCTTGCAACGGCTTTCCCCGGCTGCATAGTCTCCCAGCACTGGAGGGAAGCCATGCAGGATGTACGCGAACTGACGCAGCGGTGGTTTGAAGAGGTCTGGAATCAGAAACGGCTCGCAACCGTCGATGAGCTGCTGGCCCCCGAGGTGCGGGCGCACGGCTTCCCCGAATTCAATTCGGTCCAGGATGCCGCAGGCTTCAAAGCCTCTGTTGTTCAATTTCACAATGCTTTTCCGAAGATCCAGCTGAAGATGCAGGATGTCTTCGTGGACGGAGACAAGTCCGCGGTGCGCTGGACCGCGACGCTTCACGGCCGCGAAGACGCAACGGATAAGCCGGCGGCCGTTTCGGGCTTTGCGACGGCCAGATGGTCCAGCGGTCAGATTGTGGAAGCGTGGAACTTTGTGGATATGACGGCTGTCATCGCGAAGATGCAGGAGATGGAAACGCCGGCCAGGACCGAGGTCACTGACCGGCAATCTTTCGAAGCGCTATAGCGTGCAACGCCGGACTACGAGAGCAGCTCGACGCGGTCTTCGCTGCTGCCCGGCTTCAGCGGTGTCGCGGGTGTGGGCATCAACAGGTCTTCCTTACGCATGACCAGGTTGGTCGCGTTCAAACTGGCCAATTCAAAGCCATGACCGTGTGTGATGGCGTCCGTGGGGCACGCTTCGACGCAGTAACCGCAGAAGATGCAGCGGTTGTAGTCGATGTTGTAGACTTTCGCGTAGCGCTCGGCGGAAGAGATGCGCTTCTCTTCCGTGTTCTCCGCAGCTTCGATGTAGATGCAGTTCGACGGACACGCTGCCGCGCACAGGAAGCAGGCGACGCACTTCTCCAGCCCGTTCTCATCGCGCTGCAACTGGTGCTTGCCGCGAAAGCGTTCCTGGAAGATGGCGCCACGCATCGGCCCTGGGCCGTCGGGGTAGTTTTCGACCTCTGACGGCTGCAGCATCTCCTTAAAGGTGATGCCCATGCCCTTGGCGATGCCGGCGATATTCTTGACGACTGACATGGCTTGAGTATACGACGGCCGTTCCGGTAGTGTTCAGAGATGCGTCTTGCACCCTCCGCCATCGTCGCCCTCTTCCTGCTGCCTATGGCTGCACTGCACGCTCAAACCACAGCTTCCCCTGCGGTGAAACCCGTTTCGCCCAAGCCGCTTCTTTTCCCGTCGACGGGAGCACAGGCGCCCCGGGCAGTTGCGCCGAAGTCCCTTCCGCAGCTAAAGCCTTACGAATCCTGCTCTTTCCCGGACGGCCTGCAGGTCACAAACATTGTGCCCATGCCGGACGATGTGAAGGAGCGCCCCGTGCAGTCGCATGGCAAGACCGGCTCCGTACCACTGCTTGGAGGCCGTCGTGTGGACTTTGCCTATCCCGGTGCCGATCCCTACGCCAGCGCCAAGATCGAAGTGCTTCCGGACGCGAATTTTGTCGCGAATCGCAAGCTGCTGATGGATGACTTCGATGACATCATTGCGTCCGACAAGAACGTGGCCCGCAACATGACGCGCAAGTCGCCCTTCAATGCCTTCGGCATCGTTGGTCTTGATCGCAACAAGGTCGACGGTAAGACACTCGGGATCTACATGCTGATCGACGATCACACGCACGTCGTCACGACGGTCTATCTCTTGAACCCGGCAAAGGCACCCATCAAGTCCACGGCAGATTACGCTCGCATGCGCGACACCTTCCTGTTCAACTACACCAAGTGCATCCGCAACAACCAGAACGGCGTTCTTTTTGGAGCAGCCCAATGACCCGTCCGATCAGCCTCTGTCTTGCACTTCTTCTCCCAGCGATGACCGCGATCAAGTCGCCCGCACAAATGGCCGGTATGGACATGAAGAAGTCAGCACCTTCCACGGAGTTGGTACTGACCGGCATCGCGGGCAAGAAAAAGGCACTGACACCGGCGGATCTGAAGGCGATGCCGCACGTCACCGTCAGCGTCCACAACGCGCACAACAACAAGGACGAGAGCTATAGCGGAGTGCCCGTCAAGGAGCTGCTTACCCTGGTGGAGCCGGCAAAAGGTGAGGGTCCGAGGACCTCTGCGAACCTGATGGTTGTCATCGCAAGCGCGACGGACAATTTTCACGTCGCCATCACGCTTTGCGATACGAACCCCGAATGTCGCAATGGCCAGGCGATCGTCGCAGACACGCTGGATGGCACGCCTATCGCAGCCGACGGTGCCTTTAAGCTGGTGCTCACAGAAGACAAGAAGCCCGCACGCTGGGCGCGGAACCTGTCTTCCTTGACTGTGAAGGCTGTGGCGCCTTAGGACGCCTTTCGCTCGGAAGGGCACAGCCTCAGTCGTGCCAACAAGCTCATCCGGAACGTTCCATCCGGAATGTTCGGCTTTAGGTGCTGACGTGTGGCTCTGCTCGCGGCAGAGAAGCTGAGCCTCAGGGGCTGAAGCCCATTTCTTTTCTGGACTAAACGGCACAGCTGAAGCTGTGCCCTTCCGAAATTAGAGGTAGGCGCCACAGCCGGGCTCAGATGCCACAGCCGGACTCAGATGCCACAGCCGGAGCTAGGTGCCACAGCTAGGCGCGACAGCCGGACTCAGGTGCCACCGCCGCCGCTATGCCGCTCCGAAGGCCAGAGGTGCCAGATCAGACTCCTACTGCGACCCGTCCGGCTCTGTCGTGGCTGGCACCGAGGCCAGCGTCTCTTCGGTCGCAGACGGGACAAGTGGCGGCATGGGCTGAGCGCCTTCTCCCAGTTTCCATCGGCCGTGCCGCAGATACAGCGCCTCCAGCACCAACGGCACCTCCGGCTGAATGACGAGCAGCGTGAACAGGTAGCGCTTCGTCTTTAACGCCGATTCCACACCGCCCCACACCGTCTTGCTGCGTCGCAGAGATCCAGGTACCTGGGCGATCTCCCACACGTGAAGGTCCAGTTCCGGGTGCTTCCCCGCGTATTCGGACAGACTGCGCACCACGTGCTTCGGCGTCATCAGACCGTAGTCCGCAACGCGATCGGCGTGTCGCACCGCTCCGGGAAAGTACAGGTTCAGGAGTTCGGCTGCAAAATCCGCACAGTTCGCGCCGCTCAGGTGATAGCGATGACGGTTCGCGTGGTCATTCATGACGGCAACCAGGGCTGCATCCTGCTCTGGCGTTGTCGCAACCTCATAGGCCCAAAGCCGGCGATAGTAGGCCATGCCCGCAGTTTCCCACCACTCCTCAAGATCGCGCGCGTTCTTCGCGCTTCCATCGCGGTCCATCGTGCCCTGTACGCCGTCCGGCACCACGTTACGCAGAAAACGCTCGCGATACCGTTCCCGCATGGCCCAGATCGCTTCCGGCGTCGCGTATGCAGGGACTTCAGAAGCATCCTGCGTGGCGTACAGGAAATCCATAACGGGCGTCGCAAGCCAGTCGTATCTACCGATCGCGTGATAGCGCGCCAGCACAACGCCCTGCGGCTCGCCCGCATGACACTGACGAACCTTGAGTGGGCCGTCTGCACAAACGTGATTCAGATAGATGGCGGTGTGACCCAGGGGCATCATGGTGCCGAAGCTGCCGAATGGTTCGCCCACAAGCACCGCAAGCGAGGCATGCGCGAACCGACCGCCCAGCAGGGCGATTGTCAGCAGCAGCATGATGCGTGCGCGCCACCTGCGGCGCGACGGTACCTCGTTCACAAACTCTCCGAAAACCACGGCGGAAGGATCGCCGCGATAGAGAGATAGATGCGAATGACACGACAGGCAGCGATCGGCCAAAAGCGGTCATGGCCGATGTTCGGACTTCCTAGCCAGAGTTATGACAGAGACACGCATCCAACAGGTGTTCATGTCCAAGTCATTCCGTAATTTCGACCGTTCCCGGCTGCCCCACTTATACGCACGCGGCGCAGTTCTTATGCTCGCCGCTGTGCCCGCTTTGTCCATGCACGCGCAGCAGTGGAACACTGTGGGTCCTGTTCGCCCCTTGATGGCCGCTGCTGACCCCGGCCAGCAAAACGTAACGTACTGCAGCTTGAATGGCCGTGTGACATCGCCCGAGGGCGATCCTCTTCCCGGTGCGAAGGTGCAGCTGAGCGCGCCACTATTGCCTGCGCGCGAGGCCGAAACGGATGCCGACGGAAACTTCTTCATCGGTGAGTTACCCCCGGGCATGTTCACGGTCTCTGTTTCGCGCGACGGCTTCAGCCCGATCTCCGGATCCGTGAAGCTGGCGCCCGAAGCAAATACCGCCACGGCAACTTTCACTTTGCACCCAGCGGCCAGTGACTCCGTCAGTGTGACTGCATCGGCGAAAGACATCGCACAGGCGCAGGTCCGCATGGCCGAACAGCAGCGCCTTGCAGGAATACTTCCGAATTTCTTTGTGAGTTATATGTACCGGGCGGTCCCACTTACTTCCGGGCAGAAATTCCGCCTTGCATTCAAGAATGCGAGTGACCCTGGAAACCTGCTGCTGGTGGGAGTGGTTGCAGGTGTCCAACAGGCCGACAATGCCTTTCCCGGCTACGGCCAGGGAGCCAAAGGGTATGGTCGCCGTTACGGTGCGGACCTGGGCAATCTTGTCTCCGGTACATTCCTGGGGGGAGCGATTTATCCGTCCATATTCCACCAGGACCCGCGCTACTTTTACCGAGGTACCGGCACCGTCCGAAAGCGCTTTCTGTACGCAGTCACTCGAACGGTTGTAACGCGCGGAGACAACGGCCGGCACCAATTCAACTACTCCACGGTACTTGGAGACATGTCTGCAGGTGCGCTCTCAAACCTTTATTACGCGCCCGAAGATCGACAGGGCGCGAAGGTGACGCTGGTCAACGGCCTGCTTGGTATCGCCGGCGATGCGATGAACAACGTCTTCCAGGAGTTCGTGCTCAAGAAACTGACCACGAACAGCAAGCGCAACACACTCAAGAACTAGCAAGCGCGAAAGCGCCTGTTTACAGGCCAAGCCTGGACCAGATCGCATCGACGCGCATCTTCACGTCCTTCGGCATCTCCAACATCTGTGGCCAGGGTCGCGTGAATCCTTCCGCGGCCCACTTTCGTGTAGCGTCGATGCCCATCTTGCTGCCGTAGTTGGGCAGGCGCGATGCGTGATCGAGCGAATCCACCGGCCCAAGCGTGAACTGAATGTCACGCTCCGGATCAATGTTGTTCGCGACGCGCAGCACGACTTCTCCAACGTCCTGCACATCGCAATCTTCGTCCACGACGACGATGCACTTCGTGAACATCGCCTGCCCCAGCGCCCAGATACCGCTCATCACCTTACGCGCGTGCCCCGCATAACTCTTGCGGATAGAGACCAACATCAGGTTGTGTGCAACACCCTCAGGCGGCAGGTTGATGTCGACGATCTCCGGCATGGTCAGCTTGATCAGTGGCAGGAAGATGCGCTCAACCGCCTTGGCCAGCCACGCGTCTTCCATGGGCGGCTTGCCCACGACGGTTGCCGCGTAAATGGGGTTCTTGCGGTGCGTGATCCCCGTCAGGTGGAAGACCGGGTACTCCTCCGGCATGGTGTAGAAGCCGGTGTGGTCTCCGAAGGGACCTTCCATGCGGAGTTCGCCGAGTTCAACGTAGCCCTCCAGGATGTACTCGGCGTGTGCCGGCACTTCCAGGTCAACGGTTTCGCACTTCACCAGCTCGACCGGCGACTGCCGCAGGAAGCCGGCGATCAGGAACTCCTCAATCTCCGGTGGTGCGGGCACGATCGCGCTGAAGGTCATCGCGGGATCTGCGCCAATGGCGACGGCGACTTCCATGCGCTCACCGCGAATGCGGGATAACGTGACGCCAGGCAAGCTCTCCGCTGCAGCGCCCGACGCAACCGTACCGCCGGCGGTCATGGCCATCAGGTTCACACGCTCCGCGTCACTGCTTGCGGTGGCGCGGATGCGATCCCGGAGATGTTCAGCAGCATTCTTCTGGCGCTGCCAGTGCATCCCCGTCGTACGCTCGTCGTAGACCTGCATGCGGTACATGCCGGTATTGCGCTTGCCGGACTTGGGATCGCGTGTGATGACCAGTGGCAACGTGATGAAGCGGCCAG
The DNA here is from genome assembly GCF_900105625.1 of Terriglobus roseus. Classification (NCBI taxonomy): domain Bacteria; kingdom Pseudomonadati; phylum Acidobacteriota; class Terriglobia; order Terriglobales; family Acidobacteriaceae; genus Terriglobus; species Terriglobus roseus. The sequence goes on along the minus strand of NZ_FNSD01000001.1, from coordinate 4,178,408 downwards.
CGTCACCAGGCCATGTCTTCAGCACAGGCAGTTCGAAGATATCGATAGCATCGCCAGTGTGAACGACTTCCTTGCACGGCGCATGGCGTCGATCGATGACCTTCGGAAAGAACGAACCGACCTCGGCGAGCATGGGCAGCATCTTCAGCTTGTCCATCAGCGTGGAAGGCATCTGCGGCTTCAGCAGCGTGTCAATGCGGCCGGCGATCTCGTCGAGTGAGTTGCACTCCAGCGCCATACGCATCTTGCGTTCGCTGCCGAACTGGTTCATCAGCACACGCGCGCCGGGATGACCTTTGACGTTCTCAAACAACAGCGCCGGGCCACCCTTGCCACCATTCATCTTGGCCGCGCGGTCGGCAATCTCGGCCATCTCCAGATCGGGATCGACTTCGATCTTGATGCGTTTCAGTTCCCCGCTCTTATCCAGTCGCGCAATCCAATCGCGCAGGTCACGATACGCCATGATGCTATTGCTCCAAGCCGCGCGCCGCATGCAAGCAGCCGCAGGATTCATGGTATCGCCTGACGACTTGACCATCACTCGAAAGGCACAAGCGCATGGGCCACACGCAACAACACCCGCCATAAAGGCGGGTGCGTCGACACTGCGGAAAGAAGGGGCTGTTACGCGGCGCGAATACCGGACCGCTTCGACAGGCGGCTGTTCGCCTCAGCCACGAGCTCGGTCAGGGCGTTCACGCGTTCTTCAAACGAAGACGCAGCGTCCACAACAGGTACCGTGATGCCGGCGATCTCTGCAAGGTACGTGACCTCGCGTTCGAGAGAAGCCAGCGACGCGATGGAGTCAGCGGTGCCCGTCAGGACAGGTCCCTCCAGCTCCGCACGCGAAACGGGTCCGCGGTGCATCCACTCTTCCAAATCACTGGTGCGAGCCAAGACAACATTGCTCGGCGCACCTGGCGGACGATGGATGGGCAGGTCGAGCGTCTTTTCCCAACGCTGCACAGTACGTACGCCCTTACCAAAAAAATGGGCGATTTCTTTCCAGGAACTCAACATTTTACTCAAACTTCACCTCGGCTGCAGGATTTTGGGGGCATGCACTGCACACGCCGACGACATGGAGAGAGTCCATACATGAAAAGATGCGCCAGCCCCCACCTTGGTTTCCTAATTTAGTGAGTGATATGTGCCACATACGAGAAACAGGCCAAATCGCTTCACCGCAATCTCGCCTCGGATGAGATAGCATTGGTAACTTTGCTAACTGTAACCAAGGTTTCATGCAGCTTACCACCTTTGGGTGAGAGGGCAAGCACGCAGATCGCCCAAAAATAAGGCCACCAAAAAGGTCTACAAGTGCCTCAAAAAAAATAAAGGCACGTCTTTGCGGAGTGGAACGGACAGGCTACGCGCTCCATCGCATCGGCAGCGGCGGACTGCTCGACTGGCTCCTCGGCATGGTCCCAGGGAGCGGCTGTCGTTCTGCTGCCGTCCGCAACTCACGGGGCAGCACGCGGTTTGCCACGGGATCGCGCGCCACGACCCCCCAGGCTTCCTTGACGTTGCGTACGCAGTCGATGACTTTACGCAACGCTTCGGCGGAGCCCTCTCTTGAGGCCTCAAGCGTCATGGTGAACATGGCGGCATAAAAGTCTGAGAGTGCCCCAGCCGGCGACCCGCCGATGTCCGGCCGCAATCGCGCTTCCAGGTACATCAGGATGTCGAGAGAACGCTTTACCGCATAGCGACGCTCGGTCACGTCACCGTTCTCCGCCGCATCGGCCGCCCGATGCAGGAAACGGATCCATCCGTCGTACAACGCAACGATCAAATCCACACCGGTTGCGCCGGCCAGCGCATGCTCCCGATAATCCATCTTGCTTCCCTTCTTCTCTCTGGATGCGTCGCTTAGTTGCCGTTGTAGCCTGTGATTGCCGCGTAGATTTCCTTCATCTCGTCCAACTGGGAGGGGATGCTTTGCAATATCTGGTTTGCAGCATTCAGCTCCGTCGTCAGGTTCGCCTGATAGGTCACCAGCCTGGCCTCCAGGTTGGTCTTGTTGTCAGCCAGTGTCCTCTCCTGCGCTGTATTCTGCGCGGCCCGCAGAGCCAGTGCACCATTGCCGGAGGTGCCAAGGCTATTCAGCACCGAGGTCAGGTTCTGGCCGAAGTCACCCACGTCTTGGAAGAAGTTCGTGGCGCCCGTGAAGTTGCCGGCGAGCGCGGTGGAAAGCGTGCTGGTGTCGAGCGTTAGCAGCCCGGTTGTTCCAACGGCGATGCCCAGTTGCGCGAGGTTGCTGCTCTTTCCGGTGTTCGCCGTTGCAAAGGCGAGCGCACTGGAGAGCTCCGATTGCAGCAGCGAGAGGGTCTGGTCGCCGAAGAGCGGCTCGGCTGCACCGGTCGAGTCCTTGGCTTCCTGTCCGGCGAGCGCGGTTGCCACCGTGTTGTAAGCGGAAACGAAGGTGGCCAGCGCCGATGCGATGGTGCTGGTGTCCTCCGCAATTTGCATGGTCACGGGGCTACTGGTAACGCCCAGCAACTGGAACGTAACCCCAATCAGCGCGGTTGAGATGGTGTTTGAGGTGGAAGTCAGCGGAATCCCGTCCAACGTGAAGTTCGCGTCCGAGCCGACCTGCGTCACTGTCATGGCGACCGTGTTTCCATCTGAGTCCACCATGCCACTGGAGTCGATGGTCATCGTATTGGCCGCACCGCTATTGCTGCTGGTGAGGGACAGTCGCGAACCCGTGCTGTCTGTGATGACGGTGGCGCTGACGCCCGCGTTCAAATTGTTGATGGCTGCCGCCAGTCCTGACACGGTGTTGTTCGAGGAGTCGAGCGCGATCGTCTGCGTTGTGCTGCTGCCAACCTGCAGCGTGATGCTGCCGCTGAGCGTTGCCCCGGCAGCGACCGCACTGGAGTGTTGCTGGCTGCTGGTTGCGAGGTTCTCCACGGTAAGTGTGTGTGTCCCGGCGGAGGCGTCGGTTGTTGCGTCCGTCAAGGCAACCGTTGTCGTGTCGCTGACCGCTCCCTCTTTCTGTGAGAACGATCCGTCGAAGCTGGTGAGCGCAGCCAAAGCCGTCGAGAGAGCAGACAGATCCGTGCCAAGCGTGCTCAGCACCGCGTCCTGAGCGGTGAGCGCGGCCGTCTGCGTTGTCCACAGGGTCTCGGGTGCGCGCATGTTCGTCATGATGCTGGCGACCGTCGTCGTTACGTCGAAGCCCGTGCCACTCGTCGCCGATCCAAAGCTGAGACCCACAACCGCCATGTCGACTCCCTTGCCTGGATAGGCGTGCACGCATCCTGCCGCAAAAGCCTGTTGACCATTAGTTGCGCCAAAGAAAGCGCTCAGAAACAGCAGGGGGGCGCGGATCGAATTTCCTCCGCGCCCCTACCTGCTTCACGTGGATTACTGCAGCAGCTTCGTGACTTCCTGCTGCACGCTGTTCGCCTGCGCCAGTGCGCTGATACCTGTCTGCGAAAGCACCTGGAACTTCGACAGGTTCGAAGCGGCCTGGCCGTAATCCGTAGCGCGGATGCTGTCTTCTGCCGAGGTCAGATTTGTCTCTTCACTGGCAGCGACTGAGGACGCGGAAGACAACTGGTTGATGTCCGCACCGATGCTGCCACGCTGAAAGGCTACGTCGCCGATGGCATTCGTCAGTGCTGTCAGCACGCTGACCGCAGACGATGCCGAAAGCGTTGCAACACTGGTGGCCGAGAAGTCGACGCCACCGCCGCCGCTGGTCGTACCCACACTCGACGCCGTCAGCGTACCGACCGTGTCGCTATAGGTGGAAGAACCGGACGTCGTGCCATCCGACACGAAGAAGTTGCGTGCCGTTGCGGAGAAGACCGAGGTGCCATTGAAGTTGGTAGTGGAACCGATGTTTGCCACCTGCGTCAGGATGTTTTGATACTCCTGGTTGGCCGAAGAGACCTGCGAGGCGCTCAGGGTGCCGTTCGCCGCCTGGGTCGCAAGCGTGACTGCCCGATTCAGCAGCGTGCTCACCTGCGACAGGGCGCCGTCAGCCGTCTGCAGCAGGCCGGTGGCGTCGCTGGCGTTGCGGGTGGACTGCGACAGGGCCGTCACATTTGCAGCAAGGCCATCGGCAACTGCCAGACCTGCTGCGTCGTCGGCGCCGGAGTTGATGCGCGAACCTGAGGAGAGCTGCTGCAGCGTCTTCGAAAGGCTATTCTGCGTTGCGCTCAAATTGTTCTGTGCGTAGATGGCGGAGATGTTATTGAGTACACCAAGGGACATTTGGATTCGCTCCTGCTTTTCAGCGTTTTGAGATTTGAACTTCTACGCCATACCCTGGCGCTCAAAAGCAATATCGGCGTACTGGAGGACTCCATGAGGCGGATGTCAGGTGTTTGCTATCGATTGATGGATGGGACTCGTATGTTGCACGGCGACACAGGCAGCGACACGGAACCGTCGCACACAGGTTTGCCCCGCTCAGGCGAACGCCTTTGCCTGCAGCTCGGAGTACCTTTGCCTGCAGCTCGGAGTACAAAGGAGCAGCGGCGATGGTTATGGGCGACACAGGGATCGGAACGGTCCCTGTCGTGAAGGACTCTTCCTAGTAAAGAGGAACTTTCGGATCGATCTCACGCGTCCACTGGTTAATACCGCCAGCCATGGATTGGGCACGATCAAAGCCTTCGCGGCGTAACCAGGCTGTAACGGACAAGGATCGGGCGCCATGATGACAGACCACGACGATGTGTGCATCCGGATCCAGTGCCTGGTTGGCGCGCGCTGGAATTTCGCCCATGGGAACGTCCAGGCTTCCAGCGATACTGGCCGTAGCCACCTCCCACGGCTCGCGAACATCCAGCAAGGTGAAAGGGGTTCCTGCCGCGCGTAGTTGCGCTACCTCGGCGACGCTGATCTCATAGGGCAACACACAGTTAGCATACGCAAACTTCTTTTGTCTGTGTGGCATCCAACGACCGACCGAACGAGAGAGGATTTTGATTGGCACAGACCAAGGTACTGGTCGTCGAAGACGAACCGAACGCACGCGCTGGACTGGCGGAGCTGATTGCATCCTGGGGTTACCGTACCGAAACAGCCGTAGACGGCGCCGCAGGGCTTGATGCCGTCGTGCGCTGGTCACCGGACGTTGTTGTAACGGACATGATGATGCCGCGCATGGACGGACTGCAGCTACTGGACCGGATCAGCGAACTGCCGCAGCAGGTGGCCGTCGTTGTGCTCACGGCACAGGGCTCCATCGACTCTGCCGTGGACGCGATGCGCATGGGCGCCTATGACTACCTGCAGAAACCCGTGGACCCGCAGCGTCTGAAGACGATTCTGCAAAACGCGCGGCAACAGTCCGAGGCGAACGAAGAGATTGCGCAGGTTGAATCCGAGGCCGAGGCTGCTGGTCGGCTTGGGCCGCTGGTTGGCTCCTCACCACAGATGCGTGAGATCTTTTCCATGATCGAACGAATTGCGCCCAACAACGTGAGTGTGTTGATCACGGGCGAGAGCGGTACAGGCAAGGAACTCGCGGCGCGTGCGCTGCACCTGATGAGCGGCCGCCGTAACAAACCCTTCGTCGCCGTGAACTGCGCGGCGATTCCGGAGACATTGATTGAAAGCGAGATCTTCGGGCATGAACGCGGCGCCTTCACCGGTGCCCAGGAGCGTCGTGCCGGCTGCTTTGAATTGGCCGAGGAGGGCACACTGCTGCTCGACGAGATTGGCGAGATGCCAGCCGCAACGCAGACCAAGCTGCTGCGTGTGCTGGAGGACCGCAAGCTGCGCCGCCTGGGATCGCGCGATGAAATTCCTGTCAACGTGCGCGTGATTGCCGCCACCAACAAGGATCCGCACACGGCCGTCGCCGCCGGTGAGCTTCGCGGCGATCTGTACTACCGACTGAACGTCTTCAACATCCAGATGCCGCCGCTGCGCGAGCATCGGGATGATATTCCTGCAATGGCCGCGGCTATGGTGGAAGAGATGAATGCCCGCCACGGCACCACCGTCCCAGGCATTGCACGGTCGGTTATGGAGCGCTTCCTTGCGTACAGCTGGCCGGGAAATGCGCGGGAACTGCGCAACACCATCGAGCGTGCCGTCATCCTCTCTAACAGCAAGCAGATTGACGTATCGCACCTGACTTCGGGATTTGGCGAACTCGCAAATACTCCGCCAGCGCATGGCGCGCACCTGATGGGCGGGCTTCCTTCTGCAGCCGCCTCGCCCATTGCCGGCGGGGAAGAGATGGTTCACCTGAGTGTTGGCACGACCGTTGACGAGGCGGAAAAACAGCTCATCCTGAAGACTTTGCAATCCACACGCAACAACAAAACACGCGCGGCGGAGATACTCGGCATCAGCTCGAAGACTCTGCAGAACAAGTTGAAGGAATACGCCCTCGACGATAAGGAGGCGTGAAGCGGATGCGCCTTCGCTCTCAACTGATTGCTGCAACGCTGCTCTTCACCTTCGTCCTGACGGTGGTGCTGTCGCTTGTCTTCCTGTCTGAATTGCTGCGCGAACGTGTGGCACAGACTGAGGCCGCGAACGACGTGCTGGTGCACCAGATTCTCGCGGCGACGCGGACAGCTTTGCAGCACGGGTTGAAGGAAAAGCCTCCAACCGAAGCGGGCGAGGCAGCCTTCGAGGTTGCCATTGAACACGCGCTGCAGACCGATGACACGCTGCAGAACACGCTGGACGGCTTCGTTCGTTACTCGGCAAGCCTGCAGGATGCGTATGTTGCCGGAGCGAATGGTCGCGTACTCGTCAGTACGGACCCATCTATGGTGGACGGCACGCCGCCGCATCGCCGGCCTTTCTCAAATGCCAGCGGCAATTCCCTGCTGAGCAAGCGCAAGCTGCTGTTTGGCGCGCCGGAGACGCTGGACGTGAGCCTCCCTCTGGAGCGCAACGGTCAGCCCTTTCTTGTCGCACACCTCGGTATCCGGTCGACGTTGCTGCGCAATGCGTACGCTCCTTGGCTGCGTGATGCCGTGATCGTGTGCCTGCTCGCGCTGGGAGGATCGTTGCTGGTTGCTGCCGCCATCTCGGCCGCCGCGCTGCGCCCCATTGAGCAGATTGGCCGAGAACTTGAGGTGATCTCAACACGCGGCGGTGCGGAGCAGGTAGCGGTTGAAGAGACGACGTCACGCGATGCGGTCCAGCGCGTCTCTTCCACCATCAGCCGCATCGATGAACAGATCCGCACCAGCGAACAGACCCGCACGGAGATGGCCACCAACCTGGATAGCATGCTGCAGACCTTGAAGGATGGCGTGATGCTGTTCACTGCGGATCTGCGCATTGCCATGGCCAGTGAATCCTGCGCCAACTTCCTTCCATCCGGCACCGCGCCCACAGCAGGAACACCGCTCACCGAGGTCTTCCCCCAGTCCAGCGAGATCGGCACGCTACTCTCCGAGATCATCTCCGAACGCCGCAGCGTGCGCGATGTGCCGGTATCGCTCTACGGTGGACGCACGATCGAACTCACACTCAATTGCTTCCCCGGCAGTGGGATGGGAGCACTGCTGACGCTGCACGATGTGGCAGCACAAGAAGAGCTGGAACGCGAGATCGAGGTAGCACGCCGCATGGCCAGCATCGGCCGACTGACCGCCGGCGTGGGCCACGAGGTGAAGAACCCGATCAACGCCATGGTTGTTCATCTGGAACTTCTGCGCGGCAAACTGTCCAAGACACCGAATGCCGACGCCCAGCGACACGTCGAAGTGCTCGCCAGCGAGATGAGTCGTCTGGACCGCGTCGTGCAGACGCTTGCCGACTTCTCGCGGCCGATGGAACCGCGTTTGCAGGAACAGCCACTGATGCCCATCATCCAGGCCGTGACGCAATTGATTGCCGCAGAGGCTGAAGGCCACAACATCGCCGTCGCTGTCACGGAAGAATCTCCTTCCGTGCCGGTCCGTGTCGTTGCCGATGCGGAACTACTGCGACAGGCGCTGCTGAACATCGCCCTGAACGCCATGCAATCCATGCCGGACGGCGGCGTGCTCCACATCAACCTGTCCCACACACGGCACTCCGCCGTGCTGTCGCTTCGGGACACCGGTATGGGTATCCCGAAGGAGATGCTGAATCAGATCTTTGATCTCTACTTCACGACGAAGGCGACCGGCAGCGGTATCGGTCTGTCCATGACCTATCGCATCGTGCAATTGCACGGCGGCGTCATCGAGGTCACGTCCGAGACCGATCCGGCATCGCCCGGCCGGGGCACCAGCTTCACGCTGCGCCTGCCGCTGGCGGCACGTTCGCCCGCACAGACGGGGCTAAAGACATCCGCATGAACGTGACGGCGGATTTAATCTAGGGAGATGCGGATGCAAAACAGAGTGTTGATCCCGCATCGCGGCAACAAGGTCCGCCCGGCCCGTAAGGCTCGGCGGCAATGCCTGCGCATCTTCGTTTCCGCCTGCGCCCTGGTGTCACTGGCCGGCTGCCATCGCAAGGTAGTCGTAGTAGCCGCACCGCCACCGCCACCCGTTGAGATGGTGAGTGTGCCGCCGCCCACCCATCCGAGTGAACCGATGCCGGAAGAGCCGGTGATCGCATCTCCGACACTGCCCCTGCCAGTGCCACCGGTCAGGCGCCCACAGCCACCGCGTCGCCGGCCCACTCCCGTGCCACCAACGCAGACCGCTGTGGTCGCACCTCCCCCCATGGATCTGGGGAGCCTGACAACGGGCGGCGAGTCCACCAACACTGCCCTGCGACAGCAGACCGATGACTTGCTGAAGGCCCAGACACGCCGCTTGAATGCCATCCCGACTTCGATAATCGCCTTGCACACCGAGCAGATCGAACAGGCCCGCCTGTTCCTGAAGCAGGCCAATGATGCCTGGACCAAGCTGGACATCGAAGGCGCTCGCACCCTTGCCACGAAGGCAAAGGTGGTGCTGGATGAAGTGTTGGAGTAGAACACCGCTAAGGGATCATCATCCCGATCCGGACCGCTGGAAATACAAAAGGCCGCGAGCAAAGCTCGCGGCCTTTCGATCTTGAACCAACAGCTACCGGCGGCGCTTCGGCTTCTGTCCGCTGGTCGCCTTGGCGGGTGCGTACTGCTGGCGCTGCGGTCCCTGCGACGTCGGGAAACTCGGCTCCTGCGGTACCGGCGACGCTGCCGCCTGCTGCTCGCTGCCACCACCACTCAGCGTAGTGCGCTGCGGCGTGGAGGGCAGTTGCGGTGGAGGCGGTGCGATCGGCGCCGCAGCCGCAGCCTGCAGCGATGCAAGCTGTTCCAGCGACTCAATCGGCGTGCCGTCCGGTCCCAGGATCTGCATGCGGTACAGGTTCCGCAGTGTGTCTTCCTGGAAGCGCGCCATCATCGCCTCGAACATGTCGAACGATTCCTTCTTGTAGGCCACGAGGGGATCCTGCTGCGCATAACCACGCAGACCGATGCCTTCCTTCAGGTGGTCCATTGCAAGCAGGTGATCCTTCCACAGGCCGTCCAGCACCGTCAGCAGCACAACGCGCTCGTGGTAACGCAGCGTCTCCGCCCCCAGGATCTGTTCCTTGACCTCGAAGCGCTTGCCCAACTGCTCGAACAACGTCTCGCCCAGCTCATGACGGTTCAGCGCGCCGAAGTCGACGTTCGGGAAGTCCGTGCCGAAGATGTCGACGAGCTTCGCCTTCATCTCCTCGACCTTCCACTGGTCCGCATGAACGTTGGCCGGTGCGAACTCATCCAGGATGTTCGACAGCGCAGTCGCCGTGTAGTCCTCCAGGATCAGTTCCTTCTGGTCGATGCCCTCAAGCAGGTTATGCCGCAGGCCATACACGGCCTCACGCTGCTTGTTCATCACGTCGTCGTACTCCAGGACGTGCTTGCGGCTTTCAAAGTTCTGCGTTTCAACGGCCTTCTGTGCAGCGGCGATACGGTTGGTGATCATGCCGGATTCAATCGGCACACCCTCTTCCATACCCAGTCGCTGCAGCAGCGTGCCGACCCACTCCCGCGCGAAGATGCGCATCAGATCGTCTTCCAGCGACAGGTAGAAGCGCGCTGCGCCGGGATCGCCCTGGCGGCCTGCACGTCCACGCAGCTGGTTGTCGACGCGGCGGCTCTCATGCCGCTCCGTGCCGATGATGAACAGACCACCCGCGGCCAGCACCTGCTCATGCTCGCGCTTCACGTTGTCCTGGAAGTGCGCGGTGCTCGCATCCCACTGGGCCTGCGTGCACTCGTACTCCTGGTTGGAGTAGTAGAAGCGGAACATGCCCGGCCCCGCGACCGGTGCAATCTCACCCTCGACGGCGCTTAGCGCGCGAGCGGTTCCACCCTTGACCAGCTCCTGGCGAGCCATGAAGTCGGCATTGCCGCCCAGCAGAATATCGGTACCGCGACCCGCCATATTGGTGGCGATGGTCACCATGCCAAGCCGGCCCGCCTGTGCGACGATCTCTGCTTCGCGCTCGTGAAACTTCGCATTCAGCACCACGTGCCGAACGTTCTTCTTTTTCAGGATCTCGCTCAGCAGCTCAGACTTCTCGATGGACGTCGTACCCACCAGTACCGGCTGCTTCAGTTCGTGCAGACGCTCAATCTCATCGGCAACCGCGAAGTACTTCTCCTTCGCCGTGCGGTAAACCACGTCCGGAAATTCGATGCGCTGCATCACGCGGTTCGTCGGGATCACCGTGATCTCAAGCTTGTAGATCTTGTCGAACTCGGCGGCTTCCGTCTCCGCTGTACCGGTCATGCCGGAGAGCTTCTTGTACATGCGGAAGTAGTTCTGGAAGGTGATGGTCGCCAGCGTCTGGTCTTCCTTGCGGATGGCCACGCCTTCCTTCGCCTCAACAGCCTGGTGCAGACCATCGGACCAGCGGCGGCCCGGCATCAGGCGGCCCGTGAATTCGTCGACGATGATGATCTCGCCGTCCTTCACCACGTACTCCACGTCGCGCTTGTACAGGTTGTGCGCCTTGATCGCGGTCTCAACGTGGTGCTTCAGATCCCAGTTTTCAGGGTCGGCAATGTTACCGATCCCGAGCAGACCTTCGATCTTCTCCCAGCCCTCGTCGGTGACGGTGATGGAACGGGTCTTCTCATCGACGACGTAGTCGCCGGTGTACGTCTTCTCTTCCAGAGTCTCCGTGAACTCACCCAGCTCAAGATGCGGAATGATCAGGTTTACGCGCTCGTACTTGTCCGTCGTCTGGTCGGTGGGTCCGCTGATGATGAGCGGCGTACGCGCTTCGTCAATGAGGATCGAGTCAACCTCGTCGACGATGGCGTGATAATGCCCGCGCTGCACCAGGTCCGTCAGCTCGAACTTCATGTTGTCGCGCAGGTAATCGAAGCCGAACTCATTGTTCGTGCCGTATGTGATGTCGGCAGCATAGGCTGCGCGGCGCTCACGGTCGTCCAGGTCATGCACGATGACGCCGACGGTTAGGCCGAGGAAGCCGTAGATCTTGCCCATCCACTCGGCATCACGCTTGGCCAGATAGTCGTTTACGGTGATGACGTGTACGCCGCGGCCGGCGAGCGCGTTCAGGTAGCAAGGCAGCGTGGCGACCAGCGTCTTACCCTCACCCGTACGCATTTCGCTGATTTTGCCCTGGTGCAGCACCATGCCGCCGATCATCTGCACGTCGAAGTGACGCATGCCAACCGCACGCTTGCCCGCCTCACGCACAACAGCGAAAGCCTCCGGCAGAATCTCGTCCAGGACGACCTTCTCCGCAGCAATACGCTCATCGCGATCGGCGATATCGGCCGTGCGAGCGGCGATGCGCTCCTTGAACTCGAGCGTCTTCCCTCGAAGCTGCTCATCCGTCAGCGGCAGCAGCGACGCCTCAAAGCCGTTGATCTGATCCAGAACAGGCTGCATGCGCTTCACGGCGCGTTCGTTGCTGGTACCAAAAACCTTGGTAAAGACTGAATTAATCACGGGTGGATTCCTTGCTGGTGCGAAAAGTAGCGCGAGAGTAGGGCGCGGCACGTCGAACGGCCGCGAGAACTGGCAGGGATTGCCAGCGCGCTACAGGCTGCTTCCGGTCACCGCGTGTACATGCGCCGTGTGTGCCACCGGCCCCGCAACCGCGTGAGCAGCATTCCACAGGTGAGGCGTGGGAACCGTCGAGGCATCGCGGTTTTTATCCGAGAAGTCAGACCGAACCGGCTCCGACTCTTCCACCGCGGCCTGCAGCAGCAGGTTCCGGACAAACACACCACCCGGCGTCCGCGTCGGCGCCACGTTGCTGGCATGAACCGATACCGCCAGGCTCGAAAGCAGCAACAAAAGGCACGTCAAATGTGTGGCGCGGAAACGCATCCTTCTTAGTCTAGCTCAGGTGCGGCATGCACGAATGCTCAAGCCCGCGGATGCGTCTCGTCATACACCTGCTGCACCTGGCTTACGGTCAGCTGTGTATACCGCTGCGTCGTCGACAGCCGCTCGTGTCCCAGCAGTTCTTGAATAGCCCGCAAATCAGCTCCGTCTTCCAGCATGTGGGTGCCAAAGGCATGGCGCAGCGTGTGCGGATGCACGTCTGCCGGGAGCCCGCGTGCAATGGCGATGGACTTCACGATGCGGCCGACAGACCGGGTCGTCAGCCGAGCAACGCCACGCGCGCTCTGATTGATCAGTAGTGGCCCAGCGGTAGCAAGGGCGCCTTTGCCCGCCGCCTGCAGCTTCGCCTCACGATGCGGCAGATAGCTGCGAATCGCCTCGGCAGCCGCGTCGCCGAGCGGGACGTAGCGCTCCTTGCGACCCTTGCCGCGAACCAGGATCGCATCGTTTGCCCAGTGCAGGCTCGCCATGTCGATGCCGACCAGTTCAGAATTTCGGATGCCGCAGCCGTACAGCAACTCCCAGATGACGCGGTCGCGTTCCGGCCAGCCAGTATAGGCTTCATTGTCGGCGGCCTTTCGCTTGCCCGACCGCTTCGGCTTCTCGATGCGAGGCTCGCGGCTTCCCAGCTCAATGGCATCGAGCACGCGGTTGACCTCTTCGGCGGACGGCACACGCGGCAGATGCTTCGGCAGCTTTGGCGTCGACACCAGCGTCGCCGGATTCTGGTCGACGATGCCTTCCTTCGCCATCCACTTGAACCATGACCGAACTGCCGCCAGCGCGCGCGCCGCCGAGGCGCGCGTCAGTCCGCGGTCGTACAGGACAGCAAGATACCCACGGATGTGGGTATGCTCAATGGCCTTCGGCTCGACATCTTCGCCGAGCGTTCCTGCAAGATAGAGCGCAAATGCCTGCACCTCACGCGTGTAAGCGCGAACGGTGTGTTCGCTCGCTCCACGCTCCGCGTCCAGCATGGTGATGAATCGGTCGGCAAGTGCCTGCATGCGGTCGCTCATGCTGCCTCCGTCCGCCGGCGTCCGCGCGGATGATGCATCCGATGGACTTCCTTCAGCCGCCCCAGCGCCAGGTGCGTGTAAACCTGCGTCGTCGCAATGTCGGCGTGACCCAGCAGCGTCTGCACGCTGCGCAGGTCAGCGCCGTGCTCCACCATATGGGTCGCGCAGCTATGCCGCAGCTTATGGGGGCTGGCATTGGCGTTGGTTCCCTTCACAATCGACCACACCACCTGCGTCGTCAGCGGCTTCCCGCGAACCGAGAGAAACAGCGCACGCTGCAAACCCTTTCCAGCCAGCTCCGCACGGCCTCGATCAAGATAGGCCTGGAGAGCGGCGCAAGCCGCATTCCCCAGAGGCACAATCCGTTCCTTGTCCCCCTTGCCGCGTACCTGCGCCCGCTGCTGGTCCAGGTGCAGATCCTCCACACGCAGCGAAACGATCTCGCCCGCACGCAACCCTCCTGCGTACAGCAACTCCATCAACGCGTGATCGCGTAACTGCAGACCGCCCGCCTGTGGATGGTTCGCGGCCATCGAAGTCTGTTCCAGCATGCCGTTGACTTCGCTCTCGGCCAGGGACTTGGGCAGCACCTTCCAAGTGGACGGAGCTTCAATGTTCACGGTGGGATCATGCGCAATGCGCTTGTCCAGCAGCATCCACTTATAGAAGCCGCGCAGGCAGCTCAGCTTCCGCGCGACGGACCGATCCGTCCGGTCATGCGTACGCAGATGCTCCATCCAGGCCGCGACATCTTCGCGCGTCGCCGCGTGCAGCACGCCGGCATGCTCTTCCAGGTGTTCGGAAAACTGCTGCAGGTCACGAACGTAAGCCTCGCAGGTCAGCGGTCGCAGGCCACGTTCCACTCGCAGGCAGGTCACGTACTCGCGCACCAGCACCGAATTACTGCTGGGCTGCGGCTTTCCGGTTGTAGGCTGCGGGGCGTCCATCGCAATTCGATTATGTCGGCCATGCGTCTGATCGGGTAGATGCCGGAATCTAACTCGATATGCTTTTGATTGCCGAGACGAATCCTCGAACGGAACGCCGTTGCCAATGGGAAGATCCTGAATGACAACTGCGAACACCAATATCCGGATCGCGATTCTCTCCGACACACACGGCCTGCTCCGTCCGGAGGTCGTGGAACGCATCCAGGGCGTCGACCACATCCTTCACGCAGGCGACGTCGGCGACCCTGCCATTCTCGATACCCTCGGCAGCATCGCCCCGCTCACAGCCATCCGCGGTAACGTCGATACTTCCGGCCGCTGCGGCAGCCTCCCCGCAACCGAGATGGTCGAAATCGGTGGAAGAACCTTCTACCTGGTGCATTCGATCGCGGATCTCGACATCAGCCCGACGGCCGCGCGCGTGCAGGTCGTCGTCAGCGGTCACTCCCACAAGCCCGGACACGAAACCCGCAATGGCGTGCTCTACCTGAACCCCGGCAGCGTAGGCCCGCGCCGCTTCCGGCTGCCCATCGCCATGGCCTTCCTAAAGATCGAAAATGGGAAACTGACCGCAGAACCCGTCACGTTCGACTTGTAAGAAGTCCGAATACCCCACCCTTTCGTGATGCAGCCGCGAAAGAATGGGGCACCCAGCAGAAGCGGTGGATTAGCGTCCCTCGACTGTGAGCGAACCCAGTATCTTTCCCAGCCGCCCCTGCACATCCGCAAGTTGGTCCTTCGAGATTTCCATTGCCCCGCTGGTCTGGGAACAAAAGGTGTTCACCACCAGGTCGAACCGCAGGCAGCTGCGACCCTGCAGCGCGGTAAACACTTCGTCGCGAGACTCGATGCAGACGTGGCCATGCTCGTCGCGGCCATGCTTGAACGGTAGACCGCCGATGCGCACATCATTTTGCGGTGTAAGAGGCGCGGTCGTAGCCTGTGCCGCGCAGCTTGCCGCCGTGGCCTTCGGCATCACCGAGTAGTAGATCGTAGCGCCCGAAAACGTGGAAACCGGGTACGGATTGAAGTTGATCGAAGCGACACCACGGACGTCCAGGGTGCGCTTCGTCGTCCGCACATCCACACCAAAGTTCGACAGGACACCGTCCCGCCGTTCAAAGTTCCAGCCTGCCGGGACATGCAGTGACAGGTGATACCTGGGATCGTGAAAGTCCCTCGCGGCAGGCATGGGATGTTCCGGATCGTCCGGCTCGGTGATGCCCTTCACGCCGCCCGGCTTCCTCGGCGTCGGTGCACCGGGAACCGGCTTCGGTGGATCCATCCCGGGAACGGGCAACTGGTGCCGCTCCGTCTGCGCCGCTGCGGGCAGAGACATCAGTAACGCAAGGGTCAGCAGGATGCGAGGCATGAGTTCTCCAGGGCTCAGTCTAGCGCTCACTCTAGGATCGACGGAGCCGGGGATTCGCGAGCGTGTACGCCAGGTCCGTAAGCAGGTTGGCCGCCAGGTAGGTCAGCCCGATCGTCAGTGTGCAACCCTGCACCAGCGCGTAGTCGCGGTTTGAGATGGCGGATAGCGTCAGCCGCCCCAGGCCCGGCCAGCTAAAGATCGTCTCCGTGACGATGGCTCCGGCGAGCAGCGATCCGAACTGAAGACCCACCACGGTGAGGACCGGCACCAGAGCATTCCTTAGTGCATGGCGATAGACCACCGTCCGCTCTGGCAGCCCCTTCGCCCGCGCCGTCCGTATATAGTCCTGGCCCAGCTCTTCCAGCATGGACGCCCGCACCATCCGCGTCAGGATCGCAGCCAGTGAAAGCCCCAGCGTGACCGCCGGCAGGATCAGGTGCAGCAGTGTGCTGCCACCAAATAGAGGCCCGGTCCCGGCGCCCGATACCGGCAGCCATCCCAGACTGATCGAGAAGATCAGGATCAGGATCGGCCCCAGCGCAAAGTTTGGGAACGACAGCCCCAGCAGCGACACACCGCCCAGCAGCCTGTCAGCCGCCCGGCCGCGGTGTAACGCGCTCGCGACTCCGGCGGGCACCGCAAGCAGCAGCGCCAGCACCAGAGCGGCCACACTCATCAGCAACGTATAGGGGTAACGCGCCAGGACCAGGTTCGTCACAGAGTCTCGCAGACGAAGCGACCGCCCCAGGTCACCGTGGAAGATGCCAATCCAATACCGGTAATACTGTGTGTGCAGCGGCAGATCGAGGCCGTAGCTATGCCGCAACGCCGACAGGTCAGTTGAACTCGCGCCCTCACCCATCATCTGAGCAATGGGATCGCCCGGGACAAGATGGATCAGCAGAAAAACCAGCGAAACGATGATCCATAACACTGGCAGCATGAGCAGGATACGACGAAATACCGGAAGCAAAGCTTTCATGCAGAAGCACGCTGCCCTTCCGCCTCCGCAACCCTCTTCGCCCGTTCATCCGGCTCTACGCGAACACGGCTGATACGACGTCCCGCCAGCTCCGTAACGGTGAAGCAGCGGCCTGCATGGCAGACGCGCTCGCCGGGCTTTGGCAGATGTCCAAGCTGCGCCAGCAGGAAGCCCGCGAGGGTCTCAATGCCGGGTTCGCGCGGGAACTGCCAATGCAGTTGCGTGGCCAGGTCGCGCAGCGTTACCGTGCCATCGAATTCCACGAAGCCACGGCTGTCCGGGGTCGGCAGCGCTCGACCGGAAAGGTCGAACTCGTCCTCCAGTTCGCCCACCAGTTGCTCCAGCGCATCTTCCGCGGTGACCAGACCCACGGTCGAGCCGAACTCGTCGACCACAATCGCGATCTGCCGACGGCGTTCCTGGAACTCCTGCAGAACGTCGACCGCCAGCTTCGTCTCGGGCACCACAAGAACCTCGCGCGCCACGGTTCTCAGCGGAACGCTCTGCGCCTGCAACGCCGCCGGCAGCCGACTATCGCGCCGAAAGTGCATCAGCCGCGAGATGTCCTTGGAGTAAACGACACCGATGATGTGCTCAGTGCCAAGCGCGGGGTCATAGACGGGCACGCGCGAATGCTGCTCCTCGATGATGCGGGCCGAGGCGAGTTCCACCGGCATATCTGCGGGCAACGCGAAGATGCGGCCGCGAGGCGTCATGATCTCGCGGACGGTCACATGGTTCAGGTCGATGGCGCGGTGGATCATCTGCTCCTGGAAGGGCGGCAGCAGTCCGCTGCGACGGGTCGCGGTTGCCACCATCTTCAATTCCTCGGGCGAGTGGACCTCGCCACCCTCGCCACGGAGAGGCACGCGGAACAGTTTAAGAACGAAGGCTGTCGATCCCTTCAGGAGTCGGACCGCCGGCCGCGTGATCCGGATGAAGACATCCATCGGACCCGCTACCGCCAAAGCAATACGCTCTCCGCGCTGTAAAGCCAATGACTTAGGAACCTGTTCTCCTAGCAACACTTCAAGATAGGTGATAAGGGAGAAAGCAATAATGATCGCCATGATGTGGCTGACGGAAGCTGCATGCGCATGCAAAAACGGAACGTGCTGCACGAAGGTCATGCTGTCGAAGATCTGTTCCAGAAGCTGTGCAACGGTGCCTTCGCCCAGGTAGCCGAGCGCCAGCGAGCACAGCGTCACGCCAAGCTGGTTGGCCGCCAGGAAGTCGTCGATCTCACGCTTGAGCCGCAGCGCGGTGGTCGCTCCGACGCGACCGGACCGCAACATCTGTTCCAGCCTCGTCTCCCGAACAGAGACGATGGCAAACTCCGCCGCGACGAAAAACGCGTTAGCCAGGATCAGCACCGCGACCGTCATCAGCTTGAAAAATGCCGACTCGAGCATGGGGAGAGTGTACGGTACGGCACCGGCACCGGCGAAGTCTGCCACGGATGCCGCCAACAAGCGGCCTGCCCAACGACCTGGCAATCACCCTGTGGTCACAAATTTAAACTCCATCAAAGACCTGAAATTTGCCTGACGCAGGGCGGTCATCGGATGAGCCTGTCGCGCATAATGTTTTTCGATGCTGCTGTCTAAATCTGACCGTGTCTTTGCTCTTACGGGAGCGGGAATATCCGCCGAGAGCGGGCTTGCTACCTTTCGTGGATCGGGTGGCCTGTGGGAAGGGCACAGCGTAGAGCAGGTCGCGACGCCCAAAGCATGGGACACGGATCCTGCGCTTGTGTGGCGTTTCTACTCCATGCGGCGGCGCGATGCAGAGGCCGCCGAGCCCAATGCCGCTCACTTCTCGCTCGGTAAGCTCGAACAGAAGATGGGCGATCGACTCTTCCTCTGCACGCAGAACGTCGACGATCTGCATGAGCGCGGCGGCTCGCGCAACGTGCACCATATGCATGGGTCGCTGTTCGAGTCGCGCTGCGTGAAGTGCAACGAGCCCTTCCCGGACCGCCGGGAGTATCTGGAAACGCTTCCCGTCTGCGACACCTGCGGATCACCCGTTCGGCCACACATCGTCTGGTTTGGCGAGGTGCCGCTGGCGATGGACATGATCTACGAGCAGCTCGACCAGGCAACGGTCCTGCTGGTCGTCGGCACTTCCGGCTCGGTGTATCCAGCAGCAGGATTCGTGCACAGCGCAAGGCAGCGCGGCATACAGACGATCTACGTCGGACCGGAAGAGCCGCTGAACGCCGCCTCCTTCCACCGCATCGAGATCGGCACCGCCGCCGCTGTCCTGCCCTCCCTGTTCTGAGCCGTTCGCCTTTAAACGTCCTTCACGATCACCGACTCGGAACGCGACGCATACTCTGCCCAAGATCCGTCGTAGAGCGTAACGAGCGGCGCGCCCGCCAGTTCCAGTCCCAGGGCGACGACCGCCGCCGTGACGCCAGATCCGCACGACGTCGTGATGGGCTTCTGCAGGTCGACTCCCTTCGCCTGGAAGACCGAGCGGAGCTCTTCCGGCGACTTCATCGCGGCGCCATTGGCAAGCTGAGGGAACGGCGTGCTCGTAGCGCCCGGCATGTGGCCGCTGCTCAGACCAGCGCGCGGCTCGGGATCTGCGCCGCTGAACCGTCCGGCGCTGCGAGCGTCCAGCACCTGCTCGCCTGCTGCGAGCGTTGCGCGGAGCTTGTCGTAGTCCTTCACCGCAGCCGCATCCAGGACGGCGTGGAACTCCGCGGGCTCGCGAGTCACTGCACCCGACTCCACCGGCAATCCCGCAGCCTCCCATGCCTTCAGGCCGCCATCGAGCAGGTATACCTCCTTCGCGCCCATCGTGCGGAAGGTCCACCGAGCCCGCGGGGCTGAAAACACATCGCCCTGCTCATACACCACGATCGTCGCCGTCTCCGTGATGCCCCGTGCGCCCATCGCCGCTCCGAAGGCCTCGGCGCTCAGCAGGGTATGGGGCAGGCCGCTGCTGTGGTCAGACAGTTCATCGATGTCAAAGAAGACCGCACCTGGCAGGTGCTTCTGCAGGTAGATCGCATGAGTATCCACCTTTGGCGCGACCCCCACGGGCGGCATGGTGGCATCAACAATCACGAGGTCCGGCGAGCCAAGACGGCTGGCCACCCACTGCGGCGAGACGAGAGCGTTCATGCACTCCAGCCTAATGCGTCATGGCATACAGCACATAGTTCACACCGATCTTCGTTCCCAGAGCCGAGTAGCGCACCGGGTACCGCGGATCGTCCAGGAACTCCCACGAATCGCCGAGGTCACTGTTCAGCGAGAACGCCACCATAATGCGCCCCTTGTCGTCGTAGATTCCCTTCCAGTGCGCCACGTAGCCGTCCTTCTTGTGCCCCGTCGCCAGGTGTTCCGACCCCGGCACCTGGAAGCGCTCATCGAGATCGAACAGCGTGTGAAAGATCGGATCGCCGTCCGGGATGTCGACCAACTCACGCTCCGGGAAGACCCGCTTCATCGTCTGAACGAAGTAAGCCTCCTCCTGCGACCCGTGGCAGTCGTCGGCCATAAAGAAGCCGCCGCGCAGCAGGTAGTCCCGCAGCTTCGCAGCCTGCTTGTCCGTCAACCCCCACTCGCCTACCTGCACCGCGTACAGCCAAGGCCAGTTGTAAATCTCGTCGCCATCATCCAGCGAGACCGACTGCTCCACCGATCGCGCATCCGCTCGGGTGAGCCGGTGAACAGCATTCGCAAGCGCACGATCAGCCCGCGGATAATCCTGAGTCCACAGCGTCATGCCCTCCTGCCAAGGCCCATCGAAGCGTCCTCGATAGCCGTCGAGCGGCCCGCCTGGAAACATCAGCCGCGCGAACGTCCATTCACCCTGCCGCTCATAGTCCGGCGGAACCGGGAAACGTCCGTACTCGACGGACGGATACTCGCGGAACGGCGCATGCCACTGCGGACCGGCATTCGTTCCGGCTGCAAAGATCACCCCGGGCGCAACGGCCACCGCAGCCACTGCGAGCACAGCGCCCGCCAGCGCACCAGCCCACGCGGCCATGCCCCAGGTCTTCCTCATTGCGGGTTAGACGAAGCCCAGTTATCGTGAGTCTCCCGCATGCAGGTGCATAAAACGAACAAAGGCAGCCGGATTGGCTGCCTTTGCGTCTGCCGCGTTGATGTCACACAACTGACTACATACCAGACGGTGGGGGTGGTGGCGCCTGGCCATCACGACCTGGACCGCGCCGCCCGGCGTGCTGCGGAGCCTGCTCTACCGTGTAGCCCTGCGGAATCTGAAAGAGCGTCGCATCGGGCGCAGCCTTGGAGAGACCACTGACAACCGTGGTGTGCGTGCCGCGGAACGGATCCACATCGCTGCGGCTCAGTTCGATTTTTAGATCGGGCGAGAACCAATCCTCATGCGTCGCCACGACCGGCTTGTCCGTTCCACTAACCGGGATGGTCCGCGTCACACGCTTGCCCGTCGCGACCACACCGTCGATCGTCTTCGATCCCAGGTCAGCGGTCACCACATTCCTGTCTTCATGGCGGCCACGCGGTCCCTGTCCACCGTCGGGCGGCGGCGGCGCACTCGCATCCTGCGGCGGTCCGCCCGGTCCGCGACGTCCCGGTCCGTCATGCGGACGCGGCTCGGGAATCTGGTGAACGATAGCGATCTTCTTTTCCGCCTGCAGCCGCGTGATCGTATGCGCAATCGGATCCATGATGACGACCATCGTGTGCGGCTTACCATCTCCATCCGGACGCGCCGGCAAGGTCACTTCCTCACGAGTACGGCCCAGCGCATCGCGCGTAGCAACGCGGGTCGTCGTATGAGTCAAAACCGTGCCATCCTGCAGCTTCTCCGTGGAAGTGCTGGTGAACGTTGCGGAGTACGGCGCGTTCGTCACCGGCTGGCGCATCATGCCGAAGCCGCCCTCCATGGGGCCAAAGCCACGGCCCATGAAGCCAGGACCGCCGCCCGGACCACCCGGACCTTGCGCAAACACCGGCACAACGGCCAGCAACAGAGCAGCAGAGACGAGACCAATCTTCATGAGAGAGCACCTCAGAGTTAAGCTTGCACCAGTAGACGGCCTCTTCTGGAAACAGTTGCGGGTGCGCGCATAAATATTTCTGGACTGCCGACCGCAAGGCACTCGCCTGCGGCACAGCGAGATTGTCTGGGTGCCCTCGATGAATGGATGCTAGCCCGATACCGCGAGCGCCTTGCCCCCGTCCTGCGCGAACGATAGGCCGGCAAATGCCGCGACGCAGTTCGATCGGCGAAGAATATGCAGTGCTCTGAACGAAGTCTGCCCACGGGCAATCTGCTGCCGCGATTCCTGGCTCTTGGGCGAATCAGCAGAATAAAACTTCGCAGGTTATTGAGCCGCAAGCGTCCGCAGCACACTCACGTTCCGCAGAATGTCACCGGGATCGTCCACCGGCGTCTCTGCGATGAACGCGCAGTGCGCAAAGCGCTTATCGCGTAGCAGGCGCCGAAACGCATCCGGGCCAATGGTGCCATCACCAATGTGCTCGTGCCGGTCCAGTTTGCTACCCATGGGTGCCTTCGCATCGTTGCAATGCCACACGCGTACACGCTCCTTGCCGAATGATTCCCCAATGAGCGCAATCGTCTCTTCATAGCCCTCGGACGTAACGATGTCATAACCCGCGACGTGCGTGTGGCAGGTGTCCAGGCAGACATCCACCGGGGCGCAGCGGTCGAGCATGTGCAGCAGATCAGCCACCTGGTCGAGCTTGCCGCCCATGCTGAATTCACTGCCGGCCGTGTTCTCGATCAGGATGCGAAGGTGTGAATCCTGGCAGCCGAGCCCCTCGATCGCGCGCTCGATATTCTCCGCTGCATGCTGCAGCGCCTCGGCACGCGTCAGGCCCTTCCATGATCCCGGATGGAAGACAAGGAACTCTGCACCCAGCGCCAGCGCTCGCTCCACCTCGCCACGAAAGGCAGCGGTCGAGTTCCTGCGCACCTCCTCGCTCTGCGAGCAAAGATTGATCAGATAGGACGCGTGGATAGTCATCGGCGCGATGCCATGCTGTGCGCGCAACGTACGCATCTGCTCCGCATCGGCAGGAGCGACAGCGTTCGCCTTCCATTGCCGCGGCGACGACGAAAAGATCTGGAAACAGTTCGCGCCGCAATCCACCGCGCGCTGCACAGCCGTCCATGTGCCGCCGCTGGTGGAGAGATGAATGCCGATGCGCTTGGGAGAGGTCTTAGCAGGTGCCATCACTTCGATGTTAGAGGAAGCGCTCGTCGTGCGAGACTTGGGCGACTCCACAATCTGATTTACGAATGGCAGGCATCATGGCAGAACCACAGAGCTTCACCAATCACACACGCCGCGACCCGAAGTACCTGGTCCTCGCACCTCTCGCGCTCCTCTGTTTCATTATGTCCATCGTGCACCTGCTTCACGAATACTCAAGGGCGAACGTCCTCCTGGTGCCGGTGACGTTCCTCATCGTGGGCGCCATTGTGATGACGCGCATCTACGCGCTGCAGAACCAGAACCGCATCATCCGCCTAGAAGAGTCGCTCCGCATCATGACCCTCGGCGGCAGCGCAGCCGGCATCAAACCAGCGCAGTTCATTGCGCTTCGCTTTGCTTCTGATGAAGAAGTCGTGGCACTCTCCCGCCGCGCCGTCGCAGAAAACATGGAGCCCAAGGCAATCAAGGCCGCCATCACGAACTGGCGCGCGGATAACGACCGAATCTAAGGCTTCCGCAAATTCTTCGCATCGCGCCGGTCGATGGCACGACCGGTTGCGAGCTTGTTGTCGATCAGAACTTGATTAGAGATAACAAAGACCGGAACGCCAAAAAGTGATCCCTCGACCTTGTTCGCCCAGGCGACCTCAAACTCTTTACCCTCGATGCCTGCAGGATGTCGACGCGGAACGGCGGACGGCCCATCTGAAACCATTGCTTCTGCTGTGTGGCGAAGAACTCAGGTCCTATCCCCGAGAGTGGAGCCCCGAAGTCCTGAAGAGCAGCGAAAAATCCGTTCGCTGTCGTCAGGGCTGGTAGCGACAAAGAGATCGAGATCTTTGGTTGTTCGGGGATCGTGGTGCACACCGACGGCATAACCGCCAATGATCAGGTAACGAACCTGGAACTTATTGAGTGCGAGTATCAAGTCTCGAAAGTCGTTCACCGTCTTCGGGCCCAATGCCTTTCACGCTGTACGCCATGACACTTAGCTCATGAATATAAACAAGCCTATCGCCGAGGGGCAGTTCCCGCCAGGCACGTCGCTGCTCTTCTTCAAAGAGCTGTTCATCGGAGACTAAGGACGAAGTCCAACCCGCGCGAGCCATAGCTCATTTAACCGATAGGGATTCACGTAAGCAGCAAAAAGAGCGCGGCTTTCGCCGCGCTCTTTGCGTTCCGCGAACGTCGTTTAGTAAACGTCCAGCTGGTACCGCTTCTGCTTCTTCAGATCGTTCAGATATTCCTGAGCATGCTCCGGGCTGCAATCCTTGCCGTTAGCGATCGTGTCGAGCAGCGTCTGTTCCACGTCTTTCGCCATGCGCGATGCGTCACCGCAGACGTAGAAGTAGGCGCCACGCTCGAGCCACGCGAACAGCTCCTTGGAGTTCTCCTTCATACGGTCCTGCACGTAGATCTTCTTCTGCTGGTCGCGTGAGAAGGCCGTATCCAGCCGCGTGAGCGTGCCATCTGCCTGCATCGCCGTGAACTCATCCTTGTACAGGAAGTCCGAGGCTGCGCGCTGCTCACCGAAGAAGAGCCAGTTCTCGCCCTTGTGACCATGCGCCTGGCGATGCTCCAGGAACGCGCGGAAGGGTGCGACACCGGTGCCGGGACCAACCATGATGACGGGCATCGAGGTGTCTTCGGGAAGACGGAAGTTCGCATTGGCATGCAGGAAGATAGGCATGTTCGCGCCCTCATCGGCACGTTCGCCCAGGTGGCCGCTGCACAGGCCCTGACGATCGCGATTATGCGTGTGATAACGCACCACGCGCACTGTCGTGTGAACCGCGTCCGCGTGCTTCGCCTGCGATGACGCAATGGAGTACATACGCGGCGTCAGGCGCTGCAGCACGGTGAACAACTGCTGCGGATCAGTGATGCCACCGGGGTGCTCCGTGATCAGGTCCAGAAACTCGCGGCCCCACACATACTCTTCGGCCTTCGACTTGTTGTCCTGGCCGGCCAGTCCCTTCAGGAAGTCCAGTCCTGGTGTGCCTTCCGGCGCAATTTTCGCGTAGCTGTTCACACTGCCGCGCGTCAGCTTACCGATGTGCAGCTTCGTGCGGAGAGCATTGTCGAGCGTGTCTTCCTTCTTGAAGAAGTCCAGCACCTTCTCATCGCCCTTGAAGTTCAGAGCCTTCAGAACGGCCTCGACTTCCGCATCGCGGTTCGTCGGCTGGATGCCCACAGCGTCGCCGGGCGTGTACAGCATGCCCTCTTCCAACGACAGCTCAATGTGGCGTGTCTCTTTTTCAGAGTCCTTGTCGGTCAGGACGGTGTTGACCAGCATGGTCGACAGATAGGGGCTATTGCGCGTGTACTTCTGGGTCTCAGTGCTCATGTTTTTTTGGCTTAATCCGTAAGACTTAAGCCTAGCATGCACGGACCCGGCCGCGCCTCTACGGCAGGCGGAAGACGAGTCCGCTGGACAGTCCCACGGGATTGCCCGTTCCGGTCCCCGAGTACCCGTTGTAAGCAATCTCCGCAACACGCCAATCGATGCGCGGCAGGATGGTGTACTCAAGCCCGCCATTCACTTGGTACTGGGCATGCGTATTCGTGGGCCCGTTCGACACGATCCCCACGCCGCCCAACGCTTCCGCGTAGATCTTGAATGGAACCACGTGTGGCACAACCGTCAGCCGCAGACCGCCGAGACCGCTGTCGAACTGTGCCTGGTCATGCTTCAAAATTGCCCCGCGGAAGTCGACTCCAAGATGCACCGGACCCACACTGTGGCGGTCCTGATAGAAACCGAAAGTCGCTCCCCAGAACCACCCGCTGCTGCTGTTCAGGTCGTTGGACTGGCCGGTGAACTGTGCATAGATACCGGTCTGCGCCTGCGCTGCAGTGGAGTACGCCAGCAACGGCAACGAGGCAATGCAGAGAGTAGAAAAGAGTCGACGAACAGTCTTCAGGGCCATGGGGATGTCCTCACACTAGAAGCCTACTCAATGCAGCCCGCAGGTCCATTTCACAAGCTGATTGCGGAATCCGCGGAGTAACTACAAACGCTCATGTCCGCGGACATGCAGCCGCGTCAATTCGCGAAACGACCGCAGCAGTTGCCGGTCACGTTTTGCAGCCCAGCATACACACAGTTCGACAAAGGCATTCTTTGCTTTAAGCGGAACAAACGAAAGGTCCGTCGCACTGGGCTGCTGATGATTTACCGGCAGCAGCGATACGCCCTCGCCCGACTGCACCATCAGCGTCACGCTGCTCCAGACGGTGTTGGTACTCACGATGTTGGGCACGAAACCTGCATCCGAGCAAAGCTCGATCAGCTTGTCGAAGACAGATGGTGACGTTGCCCGGGAGGACACCACGAAGCGATCCTTCGCCAGGTCCTTTACGTCAATCCGCTTTGCCTCAGCGCGCGCATGTGTTCTCGGCAGAATCGCAACCATCGGATCGTGCTGAATGATCTCGAAGCGGATGTCCCGTTGAAACTGCGGTTCCGGCACACGTGTGAATGCGATGTCTAGGCGCCCTTCCAGCAATGCGGGCCACTGTTCCGAAACACTCAT
Organism: Terriglobus roseus; assembly: GCF_900105625.1. NCBI lineage: Bacteria > Pseudomonadati > Acidobacteriota > Terriglobia > Terriglobales > Acidobacteriaceae > Terriglobus > Terriglobus roseus. The sequence goes on along the minus strand of NZ_FNSD01000001.1, from coordinate 4,152,063 downwards.
CTCCACAAGCGATAGCTCCACCTGCGGATGCTTCTCTCGGAAGCTCCGAATCAACCGTGGAAACCCATCGCCTAAACCGCCTGCAAAGAAACCGATGCGCAACGATCCAACCTCGCCACGTTCCGCACGCTGCGCCTCCTGCACGGCGCTCTTGCTCTCTTCCAGAACGCGTTGCGCATGCTGCAGAAAGACCTTGCCGGTATCGGTCAGCAGGGTTCTGCGTGATCCACGGTCGAGCAGGCGCACACCGATCTCGCCCTCCAGGTCAGCCATCTGTTCGCTGATCGCGGATTGCGAGACATGCAGCAGGCCGGCCGCTCGGCTAAAGCTCTGCTGTTCAGCAACGGCGACGAAATAGCGGAGGTGTCGTAGCTCCATGTCTCGATACTATCGGTTTTCCCGTGGTATCGGTTTTTCCGATAGAAGACGCCGGAAGAAACCACAGTCGTACTTGCCAACTCCGTAGTCAGATAGATACAGGCCCGCTCCCAGCGAGCTAAAGGATTGCCGCATGTGGATCGTCAAGGTCGCTCTGACGCGACCGTATACCTTCATCGTTCTGGCGCTGTTGATCCTGATTGCTGCGCCGATCATGATTCTCCGGACGCCAACGGACATCTTCCCGAACATCAATATCCCTGTTGTTTCCGTAGGTTTCACCTACACAGGACTCAACCCGGAAGAGGTGGAAGGCCGTCTGACCACGCCGTATGAGAAGGCGCTGACCACGCTGGTCGACAACATTCAGCACGTCGAGTCCACCAGCTACAACGGCTTTTCGGTCATCCGAGTCTACCTGCAGCCCGGCGCGTCGCTGGATACGGCCAACGCCCAGGTAACGGCGGCGTCGCAGTACCTGCTACGCCAATTGCCGCCAGGCGTCTTGCCCCCGCAGATCATTAACTTCTCCGCTTCGAGCGTGCCCATCCTTCAGCTTGGCGTATCGGGTGACGGTCTCTCCGAAGCCACGCTGAATGACTACGCCACGAACTTCGTTCGCGCCCAGCTGGTCACCGTACCCGGATCAGTGGTTCCGCTGCCCTACGGTGGTAAGCAGCGGCAGGTATCCATCTCAATGGATCAGAGTGCCATGCAGTCCAAGGGCATCGCCCCCGGCGACCTGCTCGCAGCACTCGCACAGCAAAACATCGTGACACCGTCCGGCACCATCAAGATCGGGCCAACCGAGTACGACGTACGCCCCAACGGCACACCACGAACCCTGGACGATCTCGCCGGTGTCCCGATCAAGCAGGTCAACGGCACCACCATCTTCCTGCGTGACGTCGCCACCGTCGCCGACGGCTTCAGCTTCCAGACGAACGTCGTGCGTCAGGACGGCAAGCGTGGCGTACTCATCAGCGTTCTCAAGAACGGCAACTCGTCAACACTCGACGTTGTGAAGGGCATCCGCACCCTGCTGCCGCGCGTTCAATCCACGCTGCCGCCTCAGTTGAAGCTGACACCGCTTGGCGATCAGAGTGTCTTTGTGCGCGCCGCCGTCGAGGGCGTTATCCGCGAAGCGATCATCGCCGCAGCACTGACAGCCATCATGATCCTGGTGTTCCTTGGCAGTTGGAGGTCGACGATCATTATCGCGATTTCCATCCCTCTGTCGATTCTGACCTCGGTCATCATCCTCGGCCTCATTGGCGAGACGATCAACACTATGACGCTCGGCGGCCTCGCACTTGCCGTTGGCATCCTGGTGGATGATGCGACGGTGACCATCGAGAACATCGAACGCTTCCTGGAAGATGGCTTCCCGCTTCTTGAAGCCATCGAGCAGGGCGCAGCGCAGATCTCTGTGCCTGCACTTGTATCTACCCTTTGTATCTGCATCGTCTTCCTGCCGATGTTCTTCCTCAGTGGCGTCTCACGATTCCTCTTTGTTCCGTTGGCTGAGGCAGTTGTGTTCGCCATGCTTGCCAGCTACATCCTGAGCCGTACGCTGGTGCCCACGCTGGCCATGTACCTGTTGAAGGCGCATGATCCCAACTCGCATGAGAACGGCCTGTTCGCGCGCTTCACGCGTGCCTTCAACGCTCGCTTTGAGAAGGTTCGCCAGGCTTACGATCGCATGCTGCGGCGCCTGATCGCGGCGCGCAGCGCCTTCGTTCCGATCTTCCTCGGCCTCTGCCTGCTGACGACCGTGCTGATCCCGTTCCTTGGACAGGACTTCTTCCCGGACACGGATAGCGGTCAGTTTGTGCTCCACGTACGCGCCCCAACCGGCACACGTATTGAAGAGACGGCGAAGTTGTTCGACCTGGTGGAACAACACATCCGCAAGACCATTCCCGCGGACGAACTGTCCGGACAGCTCGATAACATCGGCATGCCGTACAGCTCGCTCAACACGCAGCACCTTACCAACGGCACCATCAGCGCAGCGGACGGCGATATCTTCGTTACGCTGAAGGAAGATCACAAGCCGACGGCACACTATGTTGAGCAACTGCGCTCAGAGCTGCCACGCATGTTCCCAAAGGCTACGTTCTATATGCTGCCTGCGGACATCACAACGCAGATTCTGAACTTCGGTATCCCGGCCCCGATTGACATTCAGATCGAAGGCAATAACGTGCAGGCCAGCAAGGCATCTGCAGACAAGATGCTTCAGCAATTGCGCAACATCCCCGGACTTGTGGATGTTCGCATTCAGCAGCCCTTCGACGGACCTTCGCTGGAAGTCAACGTCGATCGCACCAAAGCATTGCAGGGCGGGTTCAGCGCTCGCGATGTATCACAGAGTGTGTTGAATACTTTGAGCGGCAGCTTCCAGGTAACACCCATGTTCTTTCTGAACTGGAAGAACGGCGTGAACTACAACATGGTCGCGCAGACGCCCCAGTACAAGATGGACAGCATGCAGGACCTGCAGAACATCCCCATCAATCGCAGCGTTGCGGGTGCCGCTCCGGCCAACCCGCAGCAGCCTGAGATCCTGGGCGATATCGCGAAGGTCGAGCGTGGGCATGAAATCACGGTCATCAATCACTTCAACATCCGTCGCGTCGTCGATATCTACGGCAGCGTGCAGGGACGAGATCTAGGTGCGGTAAGCCGCGACATCCAGAAGGTCATCGACAACGGCCAGAAGTCTGCGGCACGAGGCACCTTCATCACATTGAAGGGCCAGGTTGAAACGATGAAGGCCTCTTACATCGGTCTCATCGGCGGCCTCGCCTTCGCCATCGTGCTGGTCTACCTGCTGATCGTGGTCAACTTCCAGAGCTGGGTCGATCCCTTCATTATCATCACGGCTCTGCCCGCAGCATTGGCAGGCATCATCCTCTTCCTCTTCCTGACCGGCACGCGGCTCAGCGTTCCCGCACTGATGGGCGCCATCATGTGCATGGGCGTTGCGACTGCGAACAGCATCCTTGTCGTCTCCTTCGCGAAGCAGCAATACGAAGAACATGGCGACGCGCTGCGGGCTGCCATTGAAGCCGGCGCTACACGCTTCCGGCCCGTGCTGATGACGGCAATCGCCATGATCATCGGCATGGTGCCCATGGCACTGGGTGCGGGCGATGGCGGCGAACAGAATGCACCGTTGGGCCGAGCCGTTATCGGCGGTCTGGCCTGCGCAACCGTAGCAACGCTGATCTTTGTGCCAACGGTATTCGCGCTGATCCATGGACGCGGCAAAAAGAATGAAGCAACCAGCAACACGCAGCAGCTGACAGAGGTGCACGCATGAGCGAACAGACAATCACACCGGCCGTTGATCCAGAGACCGCCAACGATGCACGCACAGACGTGCACAACATTCACACGGACATCGTGAAGCCGCACGACCAGGCCCCCTCCGACCGGCACATCGACAACCCGGGTGGCGGCAAGACCATCGGACTCCTCTTCGCTTTGGTCGTGTTGGCTGCAGTGGCCTACGGCATCTATCACCGCCACCAGACGGAGCGCAGCCTGGTGGAGAAGACAGACGTCGATGCCATCCCGACCGTCTCGGTCACGCACCCTGTCAGCGGCTCCAAGGCCGACCAGCTGGTGTTACCCGGCACCGTGCAGGCGTTTGTTGAGACACCCATCTATTCGCGTACCAACGGCTATCTGCGCAAGTGGTTCTTCGACATCGGATCGCGCGTGAAGAAGGGGCAGCTCCTCGCCATCATCGAGACGCCTGAGACCGATCAGCAATTGCTGCAGTCGAAGGCCGAACTCGAACGGCAGGAAGCGAACGAGCAGCTTGCAAAGACCACCAGCGATCGCTGGCAGTCACTGCTGGCCAAGCACGCCGTCTCGCAGCAGGAAGCCGACCAGGCCAAAAGCAACTACATCGCCGCGCAGGCTGCATCCGATGCAAGCCGCGCCGGCGTGAAGCGTCTGCAGGAACTGCAGGGCTATGAGCGCATTGTGGCGCCCTTCGACGGCACCATTACCGCTCGCAACACCGATATCGGTGACCTCATTAATGCAGGCTCAGGTTCGGCGTCGCCACGCGCTCTCTTCCAACTGGCACAGACGGACAAGATGCGTGTCTTCGCATCCGTCCCCGAACTCTATGCGAATCGCGTGCACAACGGCACCGAAGCAACCATCTCACAAGACGCTTCACCAGGCGATGCGATGCATGGCTTTGTGACACGAAACGCTGACGCGATCGATCGCACCACGCGAACGCTGAATGTCGAGGTCGATCTAAATAATCCCGATGGCAGATTGCGCCCGGGTTCCTACGTCTTCGCGCACTTCAACCTCCCCGGATCCGGTTCGGCCTTCACCATCCCATCGAATACCCTGCTGTTCCGTGCGGAGGGCCCGCGGGTGGCTGTGGTTCGCGGAGACCGCGTGCACCTGGTGCCTGTCAGGGTCGGTCATGACTATGGCGACTCGATCGAGGTTGTGAGCGGCGTCAATGCAAGTGATGCCATCGTCCTCGATCCTTCTGACTCGCTGGTCGATGGTGCGCAGGTTCATACGCAGGCTGCGACCACAACGAAAGGCACACGATGAAACGGCTTGCACTCATTGGCATCAGCCTTGTCGCGCTGACGGTCACGGGCTGCCGCGTTGGTCCAAACTACGTGCGGCCCGCCGCAGTAGCCACACCACCGTCCTTCAAGGAGCAGCCACCCTCCACCTTCGCCGAAGGCTGGAAGGTGGCGCAGCCCGCCGACATGCAGATCAAGGGCGATTGGTGGACGATGTTCGGCGATCCGCAGTTGAACGCGTTGGAGTCGCAGGTTGACGGTGCGAACCAGAGCCTGCGCGCTGCCGAAGCGAACTATCGTGCGGCGGCCGCGGATGTAGCGTTCTACCGCGCAAACCGCGCCCCTACCGTGGGTGTCGCACCTGCAGTCTCAACGGTACGTACCTCGTCAAACCAGCCGTACTTCAACCAGAACAGTGCGGCCGCCGGCGCCAACGGCGTTGGGAACCTGTCGCTACCCTTCTCGCTGAACTACGAAGTGGATCTATGGGGCCGCGTCCGCCGCTCCATTCAACAGGCCGGCGACCAGGCGCAGGCGTCAGCGGCCGACCGCGAAAACGTCCGGCTGTCGCTGCACGCTGAGCTGGCGAATGACTATCTCGATCTGCGAGCAGCCGATGCGCAGAAGAAACTTCTGCATGACACCGTGGGAGCCTTTCAGCGCGCACTGCAACTGACGCAGGACCGCTACGACGGCGGCGCATCCCCCCTCAGCGATGTGTCCCAGGCACGCACGCAGCTTCAGTCCGCACAGGTCCAGGAGACCGATGTCGACGTACAGCGCGCACAACTGGAACATGCCATTGCTGTTCTGATCGGTAAAGCTCCGGCAGACCTTACACTGCCGCGCACGCCGGTTACGGTCGCGCCGCCCGCACTCCCGGACGTACCCGGCATGCTGCCATCGGTACTGCTGGAACGCCGGCCAGACATCGCTTCGGCAGAGCGTCACATGGCCGCAGCCAACGAGCAGATCGGCATCGCCGAAGCAGCGTTTTATCCCACGCTGTCGATCTCGGCGGCAGCAGGCTTCGTCGGCACCTCCGCGGTCAACTGGTTCACGTGGCCCTCGCGCTTCTTCGCAGTTGGACCAACGCTTTCCCAGACGCTGTACGATCATGGCCGTCGCCGCTCTCTGACGGATGTTGCGCGTGCCAACTATGACAGCACCGTAGCCGACTACCAGCAGACGACGCTCGACGCTTTCAAGCAGGTGGAAGACAATCTGGCTGCACTGCACCAGCTGGAGATCGAAGCACAACAGCAGAAGGACGCAACCGCCTCCGCGCAGCAGTCGCTCGATCTGTTCAACATCCGGTATGAAGGTGGCGTGGACAACTATCTGCAGGTCATTACGTGGCAGACAGCGCTGCTGCAGAACCAGCGTAATGACATCGACATCGAGCGCCGCCGGCTGGACGACACCGTCCTGCTGATCAAGGCGCTGGGTGGCGGATGGAACCAGGCACAACTGCCGAAACCGTAGTTGAAATCGCTACTGAAGATGTGAAGGGGGTACGGCTCTGGCCGTACCCCTTTCATCATAGGTGAGTCCGCGATGCCCTCTTCGCCCCCTAAGCCCTCGAATCTGAGACGATTCATCACCTTCAGGATTTCTTCATAATTCGCTGCAAAAAAGCCACTTGCACTTTTGCATCTTCACGCCATACACTCCTCGGCGTTTCGGGAAGGCGGCCGTTTTGCGCCGCCAAATTCCCTTGGAAGGACACGTGATGGAAGAGATGCAGGGGTCGCACGATTTGGCAGGAGATGCAGGGCTGCAGGCCCATTTGAGTGCTGGTGCGGAGCACCAGCAACGTGATCCCTATCTGGTGAAGTCGGTCGTCCATGCCTCCCAGATCCTGGCCGCCTTCCACGACACCAGCGAAGTTCTGCCGCTGAAAGAGATCGTGCGTCGGTGCGGTCTGCCGAAGTCAATGGTCTTCCGTCTGCTCTACACGATGTCCACCTGCCACATCGTAGAGAAGCTTCAGAGCAATCGTTACCACTTGGCAGCGCGACCGGCCGATGAAACACCTGCGCCGACTGCAGCGCCAAAGAAGCGGCGGGTCAGTACCGCCCGGCAAGAACCTCCGAAAGATGCACCGCACGCCGGCTAGAATTCTGACTGATCTGTTCACGGCAGCTGAAGCCGTTGGTCACGAGTATGTCGTCCGAGGAAGCCGCTCGAACTGCAGGCAGCAGCACACGCTCAGCCAGCGTCTGCGACACCTCGAACTTGTCTTTCTCAAATCCGAACGGCCCCGCCATGCCGCAGCAGCCGGAGTCAAGTAGTTCGACGGAGGCGCCCGTCGCCGACAGCAATCTCATCTCGTCCTTCATGGTCATCTGCGTCTTCTGATGGCAGTGTCCATGCACCACGATCCGGCGACCTGCAAGGTTTGGTGGCTGCCATGATTCAGGACTGTTGGCCAGAGCTTCACTGAGCATGATGGTCTGCCGGGCAAGCTTCTGCGCGCGCTCGTCGTGCGGGAAGAAATTGATCAGCTCGTCGCGAAAGACAGTTGCACAGCTCGGCTCAAGCATCACCACGGGCATGCCCGCGTCGATCTCCGTTGCGAACATCGTCAGGATCTTTCGCAGGTAACGCTTCGCTTCGTCAAGAAAGCCGAAGTCGTACAGGGGACGACCGCAACACACATGTTGCTTCGGTACCTGGATCGAATAGCCAGCATCGCCGAGCACGCTGGACGCTGCGTGCAGCGCCTGCGGATGGAAGTAGTTATTCCATGTGTCGGCCCACAGCAAAACATCCGCGCGTTGCGCCTGAGGCCGCCAGCCATGGGTACGCTGATAATTATCACGAAAATTCTCGCTCGCGAACGCAGGCAGAGACCGTTGCGGCGCGATGCCGAGTACAGACTTCACCACCGCGGCCACCGGCGCAAACTTCATGGGAAAATTCGCGAGCGCTGGTGCTACCGACGCTGCATGCGCGAAGCGATCCATGTAGCCAAAAGCGTAGTGATACATCGGATGGCGTTTGTGCTCGTAGTGGTGCGCAAGAAACTCCGCCTTCCACGTCGCCATGTCCACGTTGACCGGGCACTCCGTCTTGCATGCCTTGCAGGAGAGGCAAAGATCCAGCGCTTCGTGGATCTCCTCGTTATCCCACTTGCCCGGGATGGTATCGCCCTGCATCATCTCCCACAGCAATCGCGCGCGACCACGTGTGCTGTGCTTCTCTTCCCGCGTTGCCATGTAGCTTGGGCACATGGTGCCATGATCCTGACGGCGGCACGCACCCACGCCCACGCAGCGCTCGGTCGCTTCCGCAAACATGCCGTTGTCATTCGGATACTGGAACCACGTCTTTGCGGGTGTGGACTGGTAGCCCGGCCCGACGCGCAGGTTGTCGATCGCGTCATAGACGGCGACGGGATCGATGAGCTTCCCGGGATTCATGCAGTTCGTCGGATCCCACAGCGCCTTGAACTCTGCGAAGGCAGACATCAGTTCCGGGCCGAACATTTTGGGCAACAGGCACGCGCGCGCCTGTCCATCCCCATGCTCACCGGAGAACGAGCCGCCATACTTCAGAACAATGTCCGCGGCCTTGTCGATGAAGTCGCGATACTTCGCTGCGCCTTCCGACGTCTTGAGATCGAAGCTTATCCGCAGATGCACACAGCCCTGGCCGAAGTGCCCATACATCGGCGTGCGGTAGCCATAGGCCGTCAGCAGGTCAAAGAGTTCCCGCAGATAGGCACCAAGCTTTTCCGGTGGCACGGCAGAGTCTTCCCAGCCCTCCCATCCGCTCTTCTCGCCAGGCACAAACACGCTGGCCCCAAGCGCGGACTCACGCACCTTCCACACCCTTGCAGCTTCCTCTTCGGTGTAGCGAGCGATGATGGGCTGCTCCGGATAGGCCTCGGCAGCATCAACGAAACGCTGCACCTGCGCATCAACTGCCGGATCGGAGTCCGCTCCGAACTCACAAAGCAGGAAGCCACGACCCGCAGGCAGCAGGCGCACATCGTCAACGACAAGATTCTTGCGCAGCATGAAGTCAACCAGCAGACCATCGAAGCCTTCCAGACCGATGGGCTTATGCTCCAAGACCGCAGGCACATGGTCTGCCGCGATAAACGCGTCCGCAAAGCCGAGTACGACAAGGCGTCGATGCTGCGGGCTCGGCTTCAGCTCACACGTGGCTTCCAGGATCGTGACGCATGTACCTTCGGTGCCAACGAGAGCACGCGCTACGTTGAAACCATTCTCCGGCAGCAGTTGATCCAGGTTGTAGCCAGAGACGCGACGCGGAATATCCGGGAAGCGTTCACGCACCAGGACCGCGTAACGATCCCGTAGCGACTTCAGTCCCGCATAGATCGCGCCTTTGCGCCCGCCAGCCTGGATGATCGCCTCAAGCTCCGTCTCGCTTGTCTTCCCGACGCGCATGCGTGTGCCGTCATAGAGCAGGATGTCGAGCTCTTCGATGTTGTCGACGGTCTTGCCACCCATCAGTGCGTGCACACCGCAGGAGTTGTTGCCAATCATGCCGCCAAGCGTGCAACGGCTATGCGTTGCAGGATCGGGTGCGAAGGTCAGATCATGCTTCTCTGCTTCGAGGCGCAGAGCATCCAGCACGATGCCGGGTTCCACGCGGGCCATTTGCGTCGTGGGATCCAGCGCAACAATCTTGCGCAGGTACTTTGAAAAGTCCATGACGACAGCCACGTTGCAACACTGACCGGCAAGGCTTGTGCCTCCGCCTCGTGAAAGCACGGGTGCGTCGAACTGCCGACAAGCAGCCACCGTTGCGATGACATCCTCGACGGATTTCGGCACGACGAGACCAATGGGAACCTGCCGGTAGTTCGAAGCGTCCGTCGCATACAACGCGCGCGATGCAGCATCGAAGCGCACTTCCCCGCGCACAGTCTGCCTCAGCAAGGCCTCAAGCCCCGAAGCCGCAGAGAAGTTTTCGTGCGGGTGCGAGTGGTTCGTTGCAGGATTCGTAAGGATGGGAAATGGTGATGCGGACATCGTGTCGGGACCCTTCGGACCCACTCTAAACGATAGAGATGCGATGCGGGGATGACCACTCCTCTCGGGCCGTAGGCCGGGGGTCTTTCGTGGCGGGCATTGACATCAGTGTTGTCTTGAGAGGTTTAGAGGTTGCGCTTCGCGCGATAGCCCGCCCTTTACTTTAAGAGAACGGAGCACCCGGAGACTGAGTATGAGGTTCGTGCTACGTGGTCGCTCCGACGAGCTCTGGAGTTGTTCTCTCCCTCACCGCGACCGGTAGAAGGATTTCCACGCTGAGTCCGCCACCGCTGCGGTTATGCGCGCTGATGCGGCCACCATGCAGCGCGACGGACCTCTCGGCGATCGAAAGGCCGACGCCGAAGCCGCCCGTGGCATCGCGCCGCGCAGAATCGGTCCGATAGAAGGCACGGAAGATCATCCCCAGGTTCTGCTCGGGAACTCCCGGACCGCGATCGCTGACGATGACGTGCACGGCGGGTCCGAAAAGCATGGCATGCTGCTCGGCGTAGACTTCAACCTCAACCGTAGTGCCCACCTCCGTAAACCGGATGGCGTTACGGATGACGTTCTCCAGCGCGCGACGCAGCAACTCCCGATTCCCAAACGTCTGCGGCACGGGTCCGCGGGCGTGGAAGAGGATGTTGCAGCCACGGCCGGCGGCTTCGAACTCCATGTTTGGCAGCAACGAACGCACGACCTCTTCCGCGGAAACAGTCTCTTTCAGCGCCGACTGACGCGTGCTCTCCATCAACGACAGGGTCAGCATCTGGCCGATCAGTTCGTTCACTCGCTCCGCCTCGGCCTCCATGCGATCCAGCGATGGAAGGTGCTCCTGTGTCTCTTCGCGCGTCATCTCAAGCGCCAGGCGCAGGCGCGCAAGCGGCGATCGCAGTTCATGCGAGATGTCACGCACAAGCACCTTTTGCGCCTCGATGAGTTCGTTGACACGTTCGGCCATGTGATTGAAGTCGAGCATCAGCTCGCGAATGTCGGCGCCGCCAACACTGCTCCACCAGTTTCGTGCGACCGGCAGGCGAACCGAGAGGTCACCCGCTGCGAACGCACGAAATGCTGCGGAAAGGCGACGCACAGGACGTGTGAGGATCAGCGCAAGAATAAATGTGACGATGATGGAGGCGGGAAACGCGCTGCGCGGCAGCGGCGGGATCCCGAGCCCGTGCACGTACTTCGTACGGCCGAAGAGCAGCCAGTGGCGTCCGTCCGAACTGGTTGCGGGATGCATCTGGATCCACGACTCACCGGAACGCGTGTTCAGTCCCCAGCCGTGCAGGTCGCCCAGCGTGCGTTTGATGAGGCTCTGCTCTTCCGCGCTCAGCTTCTCATTGCACAACGGTGTGCCATCTGTTTGCAGAACGATGAAGGCGCCTTCCATCTGTGTCAGGCCGGGGCAGCCATCTTCGGCGAATTCGCGGAGTGAGTCGTCGACGATGCGTGTGCTGCTGGCCTGGCCCGCGGCTCGAAAGTTCTCGACGGGCCCGGGATTGGATCCAGGGAACAGCACAGTCGAGCCAATGAGAATACCGATTGCCGCCAGCCAGAAGGACAGAAACAACTGCAGAAAAAACGTCTTCATGCGCGCACGCCTCCGTCCCCTTCGTCCTGCACCAGCAGGTAGCCGCTGTTTCTTATCGACTTCACAGTACCTTTGAAACCTTGTAACTGTTCAAGCTTTCTTCGAAGCCGCGAAACATGCATGTCGAGGCTGCGATCAAAGGGACGCGACTCACGATCGAAGGCCTGCCGGGTCAGGTCTTCGCGGTCGACGACCTCGGCTCCACGACGCAGCAGCGTGGCAAGCAACCGGTACTCAATGTCGGTAAGAACGATGGGCTGATCACGGTAGCTGATCTCTCGTTTGGCTTCATTGATCACAAACGCCGGCACTGCGGATTCCGCCTCTTCACGCGGCGCTGCGCGGCGATGGATTGCACGCATGCGCGCCAGCAGCTCCCGTGGGTTGAAGGGTTTGCCCAGGTAATCGTCCGCGCCCATCTCAAGGCCGACGATGCGGTCGATCTCTTCTCCACGAGCCGTCAGGAGCAGGACCGGGACATTATCGGTGGCGCGGATCCGGCGCAGAACGTCAAAGCCGTCCATATCCGGCAGCATGCCGTCCAGGATGATGAGGCCGGGTGACAGCGTCTGCGCGGCCCGGATACCGTCCTGGCCGTTGTGGGTCGACGTGACCTTCCAACCATGCCGGGACAGGTAGCTGTCCAGCATGGTGCATAGCTCCAGGTCGTCGTCGACCAATAGAACGCTCTCCTGATCCGGTGCCAAAGCCGTCAACGCCCCTCGCTTACAGCCATAGTTTGTCACTCAGGACCGCATGTTTTTCGCGTTTGTTACAAACCTTTACACTCCGTGACTTTCGGCGTGGTGGAAACACGGTTTCCTGTTCATGGGCCAGTTTGTTTCGGCACAGTTTTGTTTTACTTTGAGGTCACACATGAAGAACCCCATTCCCTCTTTCGCACGCTCGCTTCTGCTCGCTGCCATCCCCCTTGCGGCCGTTGCGACGACGCTGCAAGCGCCGCCCGCGTGGTCGCAGGCGACTGCAGGCAGCTCCGTGACCGGCTTTGTTCTGGATCCGGATTCGGCTGCGATCCCCGGTGCGACCGTAACGCTGACGCCCGCAAGCGGCGCGCCGCGCTCCGTTACCTCGGGCGCCGATGGCGGATACACCTTCCGTGGCGTGCCTGCAGGAACATACTCGCTGACCGTGTCCATGCCCGGCTTTGCGTCCTTCGTGCGTCAGGGTGTGCGCGTCGGTTCCACGAATCTGACCATCAACGCCGGCATGGCTATTCAGTCGGAAAATACCGAAGTCAATGTCACGACGGACAACACCAAGGTGTCAGTCGACGCTGACGCCAACGGCAGCGCCGTGGTCATCAAGGACAAGGATCTGGAGGCGCTCTCGGACGATCCCGATGAACTCGCCGACCAGCTCTCCGCGCTCGCCGGTCCCTCGGCGGGTCCCAGCGGCGGACAGATCTACGTGGACGGGTTCACGGGCGGTACGTTGCCGCCGAAGTCGTCCATTCGCGAAATTCGCGTCAACCAGAACCCCTTCTCAGCACAGTTCGACAAGCAGGGCTTCGGCCGCGTGGAAGTCTTCACCAAGCCCGGCACCGATAAGATCCACGGCCAGATGAGCCTGCAGGGCAACGACAAGTCCTTCAATACGTCGAGCCCGTTTCTTGGGTCGACCAATCAGCAGCCGGACTACCATCGCATCTTCTTCCTGGGCTCGGTGACCGGACCGATGACGAAGAGCAGCTCCTACTCCCTGGGTGGCAACTACCGCGTCATTCAGGACAACAGCATCTTCGCCGGCCAGATCATCAGCAATCCCGCAGCTCCCGGCGTGCTGTGCGCTCCTGGCGACCTGACCTGCTCTCTGAATTCCTTTCCTGACTCATTGCGCGCGACCTTCCATCCGCAGACGCGCTACGAGATCACGCCGCGTATCGATCTGGCGCTGAGCCCAAGCAACACGCTGACGATTCGCTACCAGTTTGAGCACAACGTACAGACGAACGGTGGCCTGGGTTCTACCTCCCTGAACACCACGGCGTACAACACCGGACAGCGCGAAAGCCAGTTGCAGATCAGCGACACGCAGATCTTCAACTCGAAGATCATCAACGAAACCCGCATGGCGATTGAACGCCAGAACAATACACAGAATCCCCAGAGCACGGCACCGACCCTGACGCTGACCGGATATTTCTCCAGTGGCGGCTCGGCAACGGGCACGCAGAGCAGCACCATCGATCACTTCGAGTTGCAGAACTACACATCTATCGCACTGCAGAAGAACTTCATCCGCGCCGGTGCACGTCTGCGCATCGATCGGGAGGCGCTGTTCTCGACGGCGGGTTCCAATGGATCCTTCACCTACCAGAGCGCCGCAAACTATGCCAGCAACAACCCGTTCCAGTACCGCGTCACCACCATCAACAATCCCAAGGCGGAGCAGAGCGTAGCCGACCTGGGTCTGTATGCGGAAGACGATTGGCGCATTAAGCCGAATCTATCGCTCAGCTATGGCATTCGCTATGAAATGCAGAACAAGATCAACAGCAACGCAGACTTTGCGCCACGCTTCTCGCTCTCGTACGGCATTCCGCGCAAGACGGGCAATCCGCTCACCGTGGTACGTGCTGGCTGGGGTATCTTCTACGACCGCTTCGTGATCGGCGACACGATTCAAACGCTGCGGCAGAACGGCATCAACCAGGTCACTCAGATCTACCGCGCCGCCACCCCCACCGGCACCCTGCCGGGCTGCAGCCCCACGAACATTGCGGCCTGCGGCAGCAGCACCGCAGCATCGCAGACGGTGTACCAGCTCGGCGCTGGACTCCGCAGTGCCTACACCATGCAGACCACCATCGGCCTGGATCAGCAGGTTGGCAAGCGGACGACCGTATCATTCAACTACATCAACAGCATTGGCGATCACCAGTACATGTCGCGCTCCATTCCCAGCGGCAACAACTACATCTACCAGTACCAATCGGGCGGCGTCTTCCGTCAGAACCAGTTCATCGCGAACTTCCGCACGCAGGTGTCCAGCCGCCTTTCCCTCTTCGGCTTCTACAGCCTGCAGTATGCCAACTCCAACGCGAACGGTCCGGACAACTTCCCCACGGACAGCCTGAACCCCAAGACGGACTACGGCCGCTCGCTCTTCGCGCAGCGTCACCGCGTCTTCCTCTTCGGCAACATCCAGGCCAAGTATGGGATCAACCTGAGCCCGTTCCTCTCCGTCAACTCGGGTAACTTTTACAACATCACCACCGGTACCGACGTGAACGGCGATACGATCATCAACGATCGCGCGGGCTTTGCGAACGGCGTATCTGGCAACTGCAAAACAGCAACCGACTTTACCACTGCGGTGACGGCAGCGAACCGGGTTGCACCCGGTTACTGCACCGGCCCATCGAACGTGCAGGGTAATATCCGCATCGTGAAGGTCTTCGGCTTCGGCAAGAAGGCTGCTGCTCCCGGCGGCGGCGCACAGGCCGGTGGACCTGGCGCAGGCGGACCGCCTCCTGGCGGTGGTGGTCCCGGCGGTGGCCCTGGAGGTGGCGGCGGACGTGGAGGCCCCGGTGGCGGCGGACCTGGCGGCTTCGGTGGCGGCATTGCCTCGCGCAACAAGTACACGCTGAACATCGGGGCACAGATCCAGAACCTGTTCAACTACGTGCCGTACGCAACACCCAACGGTTCGCTGTCGAGCTACAACGCCGATCCTTCGAAGAACCTCTTCGGTCGGTCCACCTCGCTCAGCGCCTTTGGCCCCGGCGGCAGTTCCTCCGCAGTGCGCACCGTTACGCTGCAGATGAACTTCAGCTTCTAACATCGATCGCGCAACCCGAAACAGCAAAGAGCGCGCCGACAGGCGCGCTCTTCTGCGTTCGCGCAGTACCTATCCAGGAATGCGGCCCGGATTCCGCCCGAGACTTGCAAGAAATCACTTGGACGGGGGCCGGGCTTATGGGAGCATGGTCCGGAACCCACCCGGAGACTCTCGTGCGTCTTTGCCTTACGTTGCTCTGTGCCCTCGCGTTCACGGCCGCGCTCGCCGCGCAGACCCCGGCGCCGAAGGCAACAGGGCCTGCCGACACGATCCGCACGGGAGCCCAGATCGTCATCCTGGATGTGAATGTGAACGGGCCGGATGGGGCGCCCGTGCGGCACTTGAAGGCCGGCGACTTCACCGTGCTGGAGAATGGCGCAGCGCAGCAGGTACAGCACTTCGAGGAGCACGGGGACACCGCGGCCGGCACTCCGATGCCGAAGATGCCCCGACTGCCACCGGGTACGTACACCAACTACTCCGTGGTGCCGGAGGACGGCCCGCTGAACGTGTTATTACTCGACACGCTCAATACGCCCACGACCGACCAGATGAGAGTTCGGCAGTTGATGATCTCATTCCTGAAGAATTCACCGCCGAACCGCCATGTCGCCATCTTCGGGCTGTCCACGAGGCTGTATCTCCTGCAGGGATTTACATCGAACCCTGCGTTGCTACAGGCCGCCCTGGGCAGAAAGAGCCACGATGGGCAGACCTCGCCACTGCTCGCGGAGCCGCTTGGAACGGACACCGTCTCTGACCAGATGGCAGACTCGTTCGGAAATAATCCCGGGGCCGCGTCCGTGATCGCGAATGTGCAACAGTTCGAGGCCATCGTAGCGACAGAACAGATCCGCAATCGCGTGCTGCTGACGCTGACGGCGATCAATCAACTGGCACGTTATCTGAACGGTCTGCCCGGCCGTAAAAACCTGATCTGGATGTCCGGCTCGTTTCCTTTGAATGTGCTGCCCGATGGCGACCTGCCAAACCCGTTTGCCGCGGCACTCTCCATGGAAGACAGCTTCCGCGAGACGACGAACCTGCTCACACGATCGCAGGTGGCGGTCTATCCGGTCGATGCCCGCGGCCTGTTCGCGCCGCCTATGTTCGATGCCTCGATCGCCGGAGGTAAGTATGCCCGCGACCCCACACGCATGAGCAAGGACATGCAGAAGTTCTCGACCAGCACCTTTGAAGAACACAGCACCATGCAGGCCATGGCGGATGCCACCGGTGGCAAGGCATACATCAATACGAATGACCTCGCTGGTGCTGCCGACTCCGCGCTGCGCGCCGGCTCGAATTACTACACGCTCGTCTACAGCCCGACGAATCACAACTGGAATGGTGGCTATCGCAAGATCGTCGTACGAACCACATCCGGCACGAAGTACACGCTGAGCTATCGCCACGGATACTATGCGGATGATCCTTCGCGCAAGACGCTGGACCATGACAGCACGGCCGCCACCAAGTCCGCTGCGGCGACCATCGATCCCATGAGTGCGGCGATGCAGCGCGGAGCGCCCGATCCAACGCAGATCCTGTTCAAGGCGAAGATCGTTCCGGTGGAGGGCACAGCAGACAAACTGACCGTAGGGAGCGTGGCGGCAGCAAAGGCGAAACCACCCTACCGTACCTTCAACGTCTTCCTTGCGGCCAGTGCCGATGACTTCCAGTTTGCCCTGCAACCCGATGGCAACCGCTCCTCAAGGGTGCACCTGGCAACGGTGGTGTACGCCCCGGACGGGCAGCCGATGACCCTGCTCTCACAGGACAAGCAGGCTGCGATCAGTCCTGCGGAATACAAGCAGATGCTGGAGACGGGCGTGAAGCTCCAGGAACAGATCAGTGTTCCCCTCAAGGGAGACTACTTCCTGCGCATCGGCCTGAAGGATGATCTCAGCGGCAAGGTGGGCGCCATTGAGATTCCCGTGAGCGTCATCCCCGGTACCCGCGCGAAGTAGATCGCACTATTCCAGCGCCAGCGTGGCAGGATCTGCCGCTGTCTCTTTCAATGCAATGCCGGTGGTCTGCAACCACCGGGCCTCACGCACATAGAAGGCGATGCGCTGTGCTGCGATCTCATAGCTCAGACCCTCAAGCCGCACATTCGAGATGCAGTTGCGCTCCGCATCCGTGCGACCGCGCCGCGGCTGCCACGTGAGATACACGCCCAGCGAATCCGAGGCACTGAGTCCCGGTCGCTCACCAATCAACAGCACCATCAACTCCGCACGCAGCAACTCACCGATCTCATCGCCCACGGCAACGCGGCCCTGGCGCACCAGGCAGATCGGTTCTCCCACGTCCTCCGGCTGCAGCAGTGGCAGCGTCGCATCCAGCAAGGGCAGAGCATGGCGCTCCACTGCAAGTGCCGACAGACCGTCAACGATGGCGAAGACGATTCGACGCTCAACCCTGTTCTCCGCTGTGACCTCCAGCTCTCTACGCGAACTCTCATGCAAGCTGCGCCCAAGGTCCGGCCGTCGCAGGTAGACACTGCGGTCGCGTGGCCATGCGTCCTGGCATGCGGCACTGCGAAGCTGCATCCCCTCAAGACCTCGTTGCTGCAGTTGCTGCAGCAGACCACCGGCGTCCATCGCAGCGTGCACCGCATCACGGGCCAGCGCATGATCCAGTTGAAAGCGCAATTGCTCGCGCGTCGGAATCGATGGGCCCGTCAGGCCGAGTGCAATGCGTGCTGCTGAAAGCACGGCCAGGCTGCTCTGCGCTGAAGCACTTAGATCTTCGCTCATGGCCGCGCTCCCGCAGGCAATAAGGCCGCAGCCTGTCCAGCATGCTGCAGGCGATGGAAGTCATCGCCGGCCAGCCAGTTTTCGAACTCCGGGGCGGGCCGCAGTCCCAGCAGTCGGCGCAGATACAGCGCGTCGTGGAAGGAGGTGCTCTGGTAGCCCAGCATGATGTCGTCTGCGCCGGGCACGCCCATGATGTAGTTGACGCCTGCTGCGCCAAGCATCGTCAGTAGTGCGTCCATGTCATCGCCATCGGCTTCAGCATGGTTCGTGTAACAGATGTCGCAGCCCATGGGCAGTCCAAGCAGCTTGCCGCAGAAGTGATCTTCCAGTCCCGCGCGCAGAATCTGTTTGCCGTCGTAGAGGTACTCGGGGCCGATGAAGCCGACCACGGTATTCACCAGCATGGGATTGAAATGCCGCGCCACCGCGTAAGCACGCCCCTCCAGCGTCTGCTGGTCGACACCGTGATGCGCATTGGCAGAGAGTGCGCTGCCCTGCCCTGTCTCGAAGTAGAAGACGTTGTCTGCGCCTGTCTTACCGTCCAGGCCACCGCGCTTCCGCGCGCGAGCCATCGCGTGCGCCTCTTCCAAGAGAGGAATGCTGATGCCGAAAGAGGTATTCGTTCCCTCTGTCCCGGCGATTGATTGGAAGAGTAGATCGAGCGGTGCTCCCTGCTCCATCGCCTGCATCTGTGTTGTGATGTGCGCCAGCACGCAGTTCTGCGTGGGGATGGCATACCGCACACGCACATGGTCAATCAGCCGCAGCAGGCGGGTCACAGTCGATACATTGTCCGAAACCGGGTTAATCCCGATGACGGCATCGCCGGAGCCGAGCAGCAGCCCATCGAGGATGCTGGCTGCGATGCCCAGCGGATCATCCGTCGGGTGGTTTGGCTGCAGCCGAGTGGAAAGCCTCCCCGGCAGGCCCAACGTGGTGCGGAAGCGAGTGACCACGCTGATCTTGCTTGCCACATAAATCAGGTCCTGCGCACGCATCAGCTTACTGACGGCCGCTATCATCTCCGGCATCCACGCGCCGGAAAGCGCTGAAAGCCGCTCGCCCGTCGCGTCATCGGAGAGTAACCAGTCGCGAAAGTCGCCAACGGTGAGCGATGCGAAAGGCGCGAAGGCCACTTGGTGCCCCGTACTGCTCTGCGTGTCGAAGATGAGCCGCGTAACCGCATCGCTTTCGTACGGGATCAACGGCTCCTCCAAAAAGGCACGCAAGGGCACTTCCGCGAGTGTCATCTGCGCGATGGCCCGCTCCTGCGCATTGGACGCGGCAATGCCTGCCAGTTCATCCCCTGATCGCAGTGGCGAGGCGCGCGCCAGCAGTGTCCGCAGGTCTGCGAAGCTGTGCCGCACACCCCGCACTGTGTGGCTATAGATCATGGGCCAATGAGGCAGATTGTAGCGCGACAAAGATCGTCACGTACCAGCGTCGTGTCACGCGCTCACGGGACGAAGCCCAAGCCAGCGTCGCGTTGATGGCAAGGCCCGCAAAACGAAGCGCTCTGCAAGTCCCACCACGATCATCGACGCACCAAGGAATGGGAAGTACATTCCAAGGGCGACCATGAGCGCTATGAGACCCGCTGAGAAGCGAACGGGACGAACGGCATGCGGTGCTCCCAGCGTTGCGTCCGGCTTCCTTCGCCACCACATGACCAAGCCACTGATGCTCAACAGGACGAGTCCCACCGTCGTAAAAAGGCTGACAAGCTGATTGGCCAATCCGAAGAGTTGTCCTTCGTGCGCAGCGATGCCGGTGTTGATCACGCGATCCAGCCAGGGCTTTGATCGAAAGTCCGTCCGCTTCAGGATGGCGCCGGATCTGCCGTCAAGCACCAGGTCAACGCGCAGCGGACGATCCCGCGTATCCGACTTCGCGCTCCAATTGCCTCCAGCGTGCATGGGTGGCGAGATGAGGACAGGGCTGGGGAGGTTCAGTGGTGCAACGCTGGTGACTATCGCATCGATGGCAGTAAAGGCATCGGGACCACGCAACATGGTGGCGTGCCGGCCGAAGACGCTCGCATGATCCGCATGCGGCGCTACACCCACGCCTGGCATGCCTTCCATGGATTCCCCGCTTTGCATGTGCGACATGTCGTGACCCGGCATACTCGACATGTCATGCATCGCGGAGGTGCTTCGAGCACTGCGCGCAGCGAGTCGATCAGCGCTGCCGGTCGTCCAATCCTGGCTGACATCGTGGCCTGCACTAAAATGACGAACTGCCTTCAGGTATCCGCCCCAGCTCTTTGCCCATGGCAAGCCCGTGAGCAAAAGAAAGAGTGCAAAGAAGGAGACGTAGATGCCAGTTACGGCATGGATATCTTTCCAGAAAGCGCGGCTGCCAAGACCAGTGCGTGGATAAAGCACGCCCCCCACTCCTCTTGAGTTGCGCGGCCACCACAGGAACAGGCCCGTCAGGATCATCACCACTGCCCAGCTGCCGGCAAGCTCCACGATCCACGAGCCATACTTACCCAGGAGCAACTCACCATGGAGTCGCGAGGTGAAGACATCGACTCGATAGTCTTCGTTATCAACCTTCAAAATCGCGAGCGACTGCGGATGAACATAGACACGAAATTGCTGCGTGCCCCTGTCCACCAGAACCTGCGCGGCTGACGTTGGAGAGTGCGGTAATTCATAGGCATCCAGCGTGCTGCCCGGCACTGCAGCCAATGCTGCCTGCACCTGATCATTCGCGGAGTTCCGCTGCTGGATCGACAAGTGATGGTAAGGGCGATCAAGCATGCGCTGAATCTGTGGGTGGAAGAGAAAAACCGTGCCCGTAACAGACAGCCACAGCACGAATGGAATGCAGAAGAGGCCAGCATAAAAGTGCCAGCGCCATACGGTGCGATGGTCGAGCCCTTTGGAAGACGCGTCAGCCAATACAGTCTCGTTCACGGTGTCCCCTTACCTTAGAAGTTGAATCGTGCTGCGAGTTGAACGCTGCGTGGATCGTTGACGGCGGTCGCCAGACCAAAGCTTGCGTTGGTGGGAGCGAGGTCGATGCGACCAGTCCCAAACGTTCCGTTTGGCACGGCGTCATTGCGATGATTCAGCGCGTTGAATGCCTCGGCCATGGTCTCTAGCTTCAGCCGTTCCGAGAGAGCAAAGGTGCGGCTGAGACGTGCATTCAGACTGAAGAAGTCAAACCCTGCGCCCGTGTTACGGCCGATCACTGCGCCCCTGATGCCTTCGGAACATGCGAGCGTTCCAAACGACGCCACGGTGCACGGCCGTGCCGTGGTCTGCTGCAGTGTGTTCGCACCGGTGACCAGGTTGAGCGGCAGTCGCGAGTAATACTGCAGAATGCCGCCAAGCCGCCAGCCGTGTGTCAGGTGCGCAGCGGCTGTGGCGGCATGGGTTGTCGGCGAGTTCACCGTGGCGTCAAAGACCACGCGATGACGTTGATCATCGTCGGAGCGCGCGCGGTCCACACTGAAGTCGAAATTGTTCGTCGGAGAGCTGAAGAAAAACTCGCCAACATTGTCCATCGCCTTCGACCATGTGTACGAGATACGCATGCTGGCCCACTTCGCTGGCCGATCCAGCAACGACACCGCGAGGCCGTCGTAGCTGGAATCGAAGCGCGAGTCATATGGCTTGACATTGCCGCGCGTGGGATCGGGGCGCGTCCCATTCAGGTTGATATTCGTATTGTAGGAAGACAGCAGATGCAGGCCGCGAACATGCTGGTAGCTGATGCCAAGTGATCCTCCTCCAAAGATCTGCTGCTCCAAACCAATGTTTGCCTGTTCCGAGTAGGCGTTCTGCACATTCGGATTCATCGTCGCGTAGTTGAGCAATGCGCCGGCTGGCGGCGTGGAGGCAGTGTTTGGAAACACCGGTGCCCCTGCCGTTGTCGGTGAGTAGGTATAGCTCAGCAAACGTCCTTGCGTGGGGTCCGTAGTGTTGTTTGCGGACAGCAACGCATTCGCCAGTGCTCGTAGGGGAACACGGTCGTAAAAGAGTCCGAAGCCGCCGCGCACCACTGTTGTCCTGGAAGCATAGGGCGACCACGCGAAGCCGACACGGGGCGAGACATTGCTCATGTCGGTCTTGATCGTCCGCAGGAACTGCAGGTCGTAACGAACACCAAGATTCAGTGTGAACGATTGCGCTGGCTTCCACTGGTCCTGAGCATAGAAGCCGATGTTCGGGTTGTTCTGCTGGACAAAAGGCGTGCCGAAGCTTTGAGAAAAGCCGCCTGTGTTGTAAGTGCCGATTTGAAACGCGGCAAGCGATGCGAAGGTATAGGAGCCTCGAATCGTCTGCGGAAAGGTGATGGTGTCGCGGTTGTCGAGGAAGTCCGCGCCCATCTTGAAGGTGTGTGCCCCCCGCTGCAGGACGAGGTTATCGACTACCTCGTAGAGATAGTTCACGCGTGCTGTTGGAGAGGATGAGAACCGCCCGAACGTCGCGACGCCACTGATGGTCACGGCAGGACTCGCATCCGTATTCGGTGGCGCGTTCAGACCGTCGTACGTGAACTGTCCGCGCGTCTCGTTGAAGGTACGCGGCGAGAGAAGAGCGACGTTGCTCACTGCGACCGTGTGATTTTCATCGCGAACCGCCGTGCCATAACTCACGTCGGCAAGGCTGCCCACGCCACGGGCATTGATGCTGTTCATGCGGTAGTAGCTGTAGCGCACGTTCAGCTGATCGCGCTCGCTGAAGCGATGGTCCGCACGCAGGAACGCCGTATCCGTGTGAACAGTCGTTCCATAGAGTGTGGTGGGACCGGTGCCAACGGTGAGACGCGGTCCTGCGAATCCAACGGCATTCAAACGCTGATTGACCGCCTGAGCATTTGCCGGCGTGATGGTGATGATGCCGTTGGTGTTGAGCCGCCGTCCCTCGTAGTTGCCGAACAGAAACGTCTTGTCCTTCCGAATGGGCCCGGAGAGACTCACTCCATACTGCCCCTGCGTAAGCGGCAACTTGTTGCGTGAGAGGGCATTCTGAGCGTTGAGCCGCTGGTTGCGAAGAAAGCCGTAGGCCGTGCCGTGAAGGTCGTTCGATCCGCTGCGGGTGATGACATTGAAGTAGCCGCCCATCGCCCTGCCGAACTCGGCCTGCCCACCCGATGTGACGATCTGAAACTCACGCACCACGTCCATGCTGTAGGAGTTGCCGGCGAGCCCTGCCGCGTCGTCATTTGCAGAAAGACCGTCGACGATAAAGCTGTTCGAGAAATTGCGCTGGCTGTTCACGGAATAACCCTGCCCAACCACCGGGGACGTCTCCGCGAAGGTCTGCACGCTGGCGGTATTTGTGGGCGAAACACCCGGCGCAAGCAGCGCCAGGTCCAGGAAGTTGCGACCGTTGAACGGGAGGTCGTTTACCTCCGTCAGCCGGACCGTCTCTGAGATCTGGCTGCGATCCTGTTCCAGCAGCGGAGCATCCGCCGCAACCGTGACGGATGTCTTCTCCTCTCCGATGGAGGCCTGAAGAACCACGTCGAACGCGGCTCCAACGGTGAGCGGAACATCGCGCGCAGCCTCCGAAAAGCCCGCGGGATTCGCCGTAAACCGGTAGGCGCCGACCGGCAACAGCGGCATGCGAAAGCGCCCCAGCGCATCCGTCTCGGCCATTCTTGACTGTCCCGTGGCACGGTCCAGCGCCTTGACGACAACATGCGGGATCGCAGCGCCACTGGGATCAATGACGCGTCCGGTAACAGACGCCGTGGTCAGGCCCTCTTGTGAAGAAGCGATGGCAGGTATGGCAAACGGGCAGCAGAGCGCCAGCAAAGCAGGTCTTGATCGAAACACGGTACTCTCCAGCGACCGGTCCTGTTCGACGCGATCGTGTGCAGCTTCCAGATGGGTATGCACGCCACAGCAGCGCTGCTCCTCCTCTGTACGGCCTTCAAGGGACGAATCCCTTGAGGCGCTACAGGCAGCAGCATGCAGTGGTGAGGAACTACACGAAGAGGCTTGCTGGAGGGCCGCGCTTCTGGCGGCTGCGGAAGCGCGAGACGCGCCACTTGGATTCCGTCTGCGCCGTCCCGGTGGGATGGCTGACGATCGAAGCGAAGATCACACGGGATGCGGGCGGTGTTGCCAAATCATGCGGTGCGGCAACCGATGCCTGGGGGTACATGGGGCATTTCTCTGCCAGGGCGTGTATGTGCGCACCTTTGGCAGCGTCCATGCGGCCATCCGTGCCGGCGATGCCGGTACACTGGTGCTTGCCGTTGCGACGGCAGCACGCCGGCAGATGGCCCTCACTGTTTGCCTGCAGCGCCAGCAACGGCGACGTCATGGGCAGTCCCATGACGATCAGCAGAAGAATGGCAAGAAGTCGCATCCGTCACGATTGAAGCATTGAATGTCGATGCCCGCAACCCGTATCGCACAGGAGCGTAAAGCTGCCAGTCCTGGAGTGAGTTGTAGCGGCGCGGCTGCGAATGTGTCACTATCAGAGAACAAACAGCGAAGATTGAACGTTACTCCGCAAGCGCAGAACCGTCCAGACCGACGAAGGAAGAGCTTTGAAAAAGCAGACTGAACTACGTTCCAAAGTGCCGAGTTGGTACCCCTCCGCTACGGAGATCACGCAGACCCAGCGCGAGCAGGTTCTGAAGTCGCGGCAGGAAGCCGCCGACTTCGCGGCACAGAAGTTTGGGAAGCCGGAATCCCCGTGGTGGCGCCGGCTGTTCGCGAAATCGAACTAGTCCCAAGCACCTGACGGCAACTGACCGGCAATGTTGGCGCCTGATCGTGACCCCTTCAGAATAGAACAGTCCCTCAGTGCTGAGGGAGCCGCCGTGGACAGTTGCATGTCTGCCCGGTATAGTTCGCGTGTTGAATTATCCCCTGACCGGGGACACTTGAAGCCGTTGTCACCACATGAGACGCCGAGAGTCTGGCCATGATCGCGACCCGCAGAACCTTCCTGAAGGGCTCAGCAGTGACCGCTGCAGCCGCCGGTTTTCCCACCATTGTGCCGTGGTCCGCGCTGGGACAAAGCTCGCCTTCGAAGCGCATCAATGTTGGCGCCATTGGTGTCGGCCGCATCTCGCGTGGGCATGATCTCCCGGGCATATGGCAGTTCGATGGAGCGCGCGTGATGGCTGCGTGTGACCTGGATGACAATCGCGTCGAGTCCGGCAAGCAGCTCATCAACGACTATTACGCAAATAAGTCGGGTAAGCCCTATAGCGGCGTCACCGGCTACAGCGACTACCACCAACTCCTCGCGAACCCCGACATTGACGCTGTCGTCATCAGCACACCAGACCACCAGCACGCGGCGATCGCCGTAGCAGCCGTGCGCGCCGGTAAAGATGTCTACCTGCAAAAGCCTGCGTCACTGACGATCGCGGAGGGCCGCTATCTTTCCAACGCGGTGCAGGCGTCCGGACGCATCCTGCAGGTGGGCAGCCAGCAGAGGTCGTGGTCCCAGTTCCGATACGCCGCAGAGCTCGTACGCAACGGCCGCATCGGCGATCTGAAACATGTTGAGGTCGGTCTGCCGGGTGATCCTGCCGGACCTGAGGCCGCCCCAATGCCGGTTCCCAAGGGCTTCCAATACGACGCATGGCTGGGCACGACGCCCGAGGTCTATTACACCGAAATGCGTGTGCATCCGCAGGTTGGCTTTGACCGGCCGGGATGGCTGCGTTGCGAACAGTTTGGTGCAGGCATGATCACCGGCTGGGGCGCGCATCACGTGGACAGCGCGCACTGGGGCATGAATACGGAGTACACCGGGCCAGTTGAGGTCTGGGGATCTGCAGAGTTCCCGAAGAGCGGCCTTTGGAATGTCCACGGCAAGTTCCTGACCCATGCCGTCTATGCGAATGGCGTCACGATGGACATCTCGGGCGACTTCCCGAACGGTATCAAGTTCATCGGGACCAAGGGCTGGGTTTTCGTCACGCGCACGGAGCAGACAACGCCGAGCGATCCGGGCGGCAGCGTGAAAGCATCCGGGCTCGAGGCGAGCGATCCACGCATCCTCAAGTCCGTGATCGGGCCGGATGAGATTCATCTCTACAAGAGCACCGATCAGCACGGCAACTGGCTGGATTCCATCCGGTCGCGCCAGGCGCCCATCTCACCCGTGGAGATGGGACACCGCGCCTGCTCGACCTGCCTGATCCACCAGATTGCGATGCACACGAACCGGCATCTCCACTGGGATCCGCAGGCCGAACGCTTCAAGAATGACGACGCTGCGAATGCGATGCTGTCGCGTCCGCAGCGTGCCAAATACGCCTTCCTGGCCTAGACACAGCGTCCTCCTAGATACGGGGGCGCTCACCCGATACACCGAACGACTTCTCCATCGCAATGCCTGCCTGCGCGATGGTCCCCTCGTCGAAGAGCCTGCCAATGAGCGTGACACCGTGCGGCACGCGCCGGGCTGGATTGAACTTCGGCAGTGGATGTTTCGGATCGGGAGCCCAGTCGCTGCGCGCTTCGCTGACGTTCACGAAACCTGCGCGAAACGTGAGGGATGGATGGCCTGTGAAGTTGGTGATGGTCAGAATCTCATCTCGCAATGACGGCACCAGCAGAAGATCAACCTGGCTCATGACGCGTTCCATCTCCATCGCAACGCGACGGCGCATACGGTCCGCCTGCACGAAGTCCACGGCGGACAGGAAGCGCGCCTGCCGGAACGAGTTAGGCCATGCGTCCGGCACCTGCATCTTCAACTGGTCGTCGGCGTTGGAGAGTGTGAGTTCTTCGAAGGACGCCGCAGCTTCTGCGAAGAGAATCGTATTGAGGCTGCCATAAGGCCAGTCCGGCAGGCTGACTTCCACGGGGACCATGCCAAGCTGTTTCGCTGTCTCCAGCGCATGACGATCCACGTCCGTCGCCGGCGCCTCGGCCATCCACTTTGGGAAATAGCCGACGCGCAGGCCCTTGGCCCCCGCGGAAGCGTCGAAGGGCATCGCCGCACCAACGCTTGCGACATCGCCTGCATCGGCTCCGGAGATCGCCTGCAAAACCATCATGGTGTCTTCGACAGAGCGCGTCATCGGGCCCAGCTTATCCAGCGACCATGCCAGTGCCATCGCGCCGCTGCGCGGCACTCGACCATAGGTGGGCCGCAGACCTGTCACACCACATCGCATGGATGGCGAGGTGATGGAACCTTCCGTCTCGCTGCCGATGGCGAAGCCAACCAGGCCCGCACCCACCGCAGCGCCGGGGCCCGCACTCGAACCGGACGCACCCTCTTCCAGCAACCAGGGATTCATCGTCTGACCGCCGAACCAGATGTCATTCAATGCAAGGGCGCCAAGCGATAGCTTCGCGACAAGAACGGCACCAGCGTCATTCAGTTTGCGAACGACCGCACCGTCCGTTTTCGGCACGCGGTTGCGATAGGGTTCCGCACCGTAGGTCGTGGCGATGCCGGCGGTGTCCAGCAGATCCTTCAAGCCATAGGGAATGCCATGCAGCACACCGCGATACTTCCCTGACGCAATCTCAGCGTCGGCAGCACGCGCCTGTTGCAGCGCGTGATCTTCCGTGAGCGTGATGACACAACGCAATTGCGGATCGTACCGCTTCAGCCGCGACAGGTAGATCTTCGTCAGACGCTCGGACGAGATCTGCTTCGACTGAATCCAGTGGGAGAGCGAGGCTACGGGTGCAAAGGCAATCGACTCTTCGTCGGCTGGCATTGACAACGTGACCTCGCTGAAGACCTGCGTTGACTCCTGCCGCGATGCAGCCGACCGATGCGTGTCGCTGCCCGACAGCACAGGGTTCCACGTCGTCGCGGGCGCCAGTCCCTCGTCGAGCGCTACCTTGCGTGGGCCGGTGCGCCGCTCGAGCAGTGCAGCCATGCTGTTCTGCCAGTTACCCGCAGCCTCGGCACGCTTGGCCGGGGTCATGGAGATCTGCATCAGCCTCTCAGCGGGGGCAAAGTCGTCCGGTGTAACCTTCGGACCAACCGCGGGCGCTGTGCCGAAGGCCGGCGGCGCACCGGCCGTTGGCGGTGCCTGCGATGCCGGTGTCTGTGCGGACGCTGCGACAGAGAGAGCTGCGGCAGCGCCCTGCACCAGAAAGGCTCGACGAGTTTGAAAGTCCATCTCTAACTCCCTGTTACTGTCGGCTGATGAAGATCAGCTAGCGAGCGGGTACTGGTGCAACGGCCTGGCTGCAGTACGTGCCAGCACACGCACGCACGCCGAAGAAAACGTTGTCCTTCGATACGGGCAGCCGTACAGAGTTAGGCGTGGTGCCCGGGAACTTGGACGCATCCACGCTGTACTGCCAGTCGGTCGCGCTCGTCTCACGCCAGACGATCTGATACGTCGGTGTGCCAACCGGGCTTACGGGCGGCTCCCAGTTCAGGATCGTATCGTTGTCCAGGTTCGAGGTCACGACATGCACGTTCTGCGGAACACCCGGCGTCTTCGCCAGCGTACCCAGGACGGCCATATTCAGGCGCGCAACCTGTCCGATGTAGTTGAAGTCGTCGAACTTCAGCAGGTCGCCATACTCCTTACCGTTCTCGGTGCGAACGTGCTGATGCTGATGGTCGAAGTTCTCGCGCCATTCTGTGAAGCGAATGGATGGGAAGCCCTGCTCGCTGAACGAGCGATGATCGCCGCCACGCAGGAAGCGATCCAATCGTAGCTCCATGGTCGTGCGCAGAGGCTGCGGTGCAGCCGTGGCGAGGTAAGTCCGATCGACATCCATCACCTCGCGGGCGAGCTGACGCGAGGGTGTCTCGTTCTCTGCACCGATGTTTAACGCGGCACGAATCTGCTCAATGGGTGCGGAGGGCAGCAGGCCCTGCGAGAAGACGCGGATGCGTGTCTTGCTCTGCAGCGTGTCGCCCGGCGTGGTGTCGCCGCCAACGATGTCGTTGTTGAGCACGCCCTCCAGCTGCCATCCCTTTTCCTTGGCAAGCTTCGCAAGATGGCCCGAGCCGTTGAGTCCCTGCTCCTCACCCGCGACAGTAACGAAGATGATCGTTGCGGGGAATTTGTACTTGCTCAGGATGCGTGCAGCCTCCATTGAGACCGCGGTGCCGCTCGAATCGTCGTTCGCGCCGGGCGCCGGATCGTGGGTGTTCATCACATCGGTCTCGCGCGTGTCGTAGTGCCCCGTCACGAGGTAGATACGCTTGCTGGCCACGGGATCCGTGCCCTTCAGGATGGCATAGACGTTGCGCAGTGGCGTGGGCTTGATGATGCGTGGCTTGCTGTTGTTGAAGCCGGCTTGGGGCTGCTCCACAAACTCGTCGTACTGCACCTGCAGGCAGCCGCCGCACTCCTTGCTGTACGCCTCAAACTGTGACTTGATCCACTCCGCCGCAGCCAGCACGCCGGTGCCCGGCTTCAAGTCTGTGTCAGTGGACGAGATCGTCGTTCGGTTGTTGAAGTCCACCAGGTGCGAGATGTTCGCCTTGATGCGTTCGACAGATACCTGTTTCAGCGCAGCACGGATCTCCGGATCAGCAGGTGCCTTTGCGAGGGGCGTGCCAACCGCAGTGAAGTCTACCTTGTCGGCTGTGGCATGTGGCTTTTGTGCTGATGCAAACAAACCTGCGGACAGACCCATCGCAGCAATCGCTGCGGAACGAACGAATTTCATCGCGAACTCCCGGCATGTGTAAGGTGCGTTCAGTACAAAGAGTATGCGGCACCCGGTGACGAGTGCCGCACGTTACGAGTCAGTCTTTCACTAAAAGATGATCTTGCCCACGATCTGCAACTGCCGTGATGAGCCAAGGTCACCGATCGCAAAACGCGTTGCAGAGATGACGCCGAAGGTCGAGGATCCGACCGACGCCGAGGTTCCGGGATTGCCGAAGCTCGCGTGGTTGAAGATATCGAATGCATCAGCACGCAGTTGGAACTTCACGCTCTCCGTGATGGCCGTGTTCTTCTCGATCGAGAAGTCGGTATCCGCGAAGCCCGGTCCGCGCAGAGCGTTGCGGCTAAGGTTTCCGAAGCCGGTGGTTGGAAGCTGGAAGGTGCAGTTTGCCGTCGCAGGCGCGGTGCACACGGTTGGGTTGAACCACTGCACAGCCAGCGCCGACGTCTTCAACTTCTGATACTGCACGGGCTGCAACAGGTTCGGATGCAGCACGTTCGCGGTGCCGGTAAACGTCGACGAGGTTGTGACATTCAGCGGGTTCCCTGTCTGCCACTGCGAAATGCCGGAAAGCTGCCAACCTTCTACAAATCGGTTTCCCTTGAACGGCAGCGTATAAACCGCGTTGAAGGCAATGCGATTCGCAGTGTCGAAGTCTGACGGACCGTAGTTCAGATAGGGCCGCGTTGCATCCTGCAACACCGTGCTGCTCAGCGAGCCGGTGTCCAACGACTTCGAGTAGTTGTAGTTGAAGTTGAAGTTCAGGCCGTTGCGGAACTCCTTCCGCAACGTGAGCCACATGGCGTTGTAGTTCGACATGCCGATGCTGGACACCTGCGTGATATTCACACCGCTGATATTGGCGTTGGCCGAGATAGGACTGGTCGCCGATACGCTCTGGAACGGCCGAACGCCGACCGCGTTGGGCTGGTTGATGTTCAACGGCGTACGCAGGTGCTTGCCGACAGAACCGTAGTAGCCAATCGACGAAACCACACCGAACGGCAGTGCCTGCTGGATGTTCGCATTGAATGTCTCAATGTAGCCATTCTTCAGATTGCGCTGGACACCGCTGATGCCGATACCGGAGGCAGCGGCACCGCCATAGAGATTCGACAATGGAATGGTCGTCGTGGAGCTGCTGTAGGTTACGCGGCTCGCAAACGGCGGGTTTCCGTTGAGCGCGCTGATGGCATTTGTCTCAGGCTGATCCGCCATGTAGCCATACGCGGCGCGCAGGACGGTCTTGTTGGTGCCAAAGACGTCATACGCGAAGCCCACGCGTGGCTCGTAGTTGTAGTTCTGCTTGTATGGGCTGTTTCCATAGCCGTTCGTACCTACCCGGAACAACGAACGGGTGTCGGTATCAAAGACCACCAGGCGGTTTGCACCGTCCATGGGCGATCCGTTCCATTCGAAGCGGAAACCAAGTTCGGCCGTCAGATTCGGCGTCAGCTTCCAGCTATCCTGCACAAATGCCCCCAGGGCATTCACATACAGGCGGTTGGAAGTGCGTGTGGGTGTAATGGAGAAGCTGTTTGCCTGCCCCTGCTGGAAGAGAGCTACCGAGTTAAAGCCGATGGTGCCCGTGTCCTGGGAGAAGTTCACATTCAGGAAGCGGCGGAATTCGCCACCGATCTTGAGCGAGTGCTTTCCGACGGTGTAGCTCGCCGTGTCCGAAGCGATTCCCAGGGTATCGAAGCGTCCCTGCGGGAATCCGGACGGGCCACCGGCGTTGATGCCCGTGCCGGTAATGGTGAACTGCGGGATGCCGTTCGGTCCGGTCGTCCCGGTACCGAGACCCAGCGATGTCGGATCGGTCGTTACATTCGGGTTGAAGCTGATGGCGATCCGGTTGAAACCGAGACGAAACTCGTTCACGAAGCGCGGCGAGAAGACATGGGTCTCATTCAGGGTGAGGATCTGGCGGCTCGCGGCGCGGTTATCTCCAAAGCCAAGGATGGTGTTGCCCTGCAGGTTCGGCTCGGTGCGCTTGTCCTTCTGAATCGCGTAGAAGCCGTGAAGCGTGTCGGCCTTCCCGAAAGTCTGGCTGATGTCGATCGTGCCCTGATCGGTTTGGACCGGTCCAGGCGCAGTGTCCAAACGGCGTGTGCCCGTGCTGTCATTCGCAACTGGAATCAATGCCAGCAGCCGTTGCGCGACTGGATTTGTAACTCCGGCGCGTTGCGCAGCCGTAAGGACGACAGTATTCAGCGAAAGCCCCTGCGACTGCCGCAGACCCTCGTAGCTGGCGAAGAAGAACGTGTGGTCCTTCCAGATGGGGCCACCCACGGCGCCGCCGAAGTTGTGGCGCTTCAGTGCAGGCATGCGCGTGCCCGCCGGAGTGAAGTAGTTGCGTGCATCGAGAGCTTCGTTACGGATGTAGTCGAAGCCTTCGCCATGGAAGCTATTGGTGCCGGAGCGCGTGCTGACATTGACTACCGAACCCGAGGAGCGGCCGTACTCCGCGGAGAAGGTCTGGTTGTTGATCTTGAACTCGGACGTGGTGTTGATCGACGGCTGGAAGGTGATCTGGTTCTGTGTCAGATCGTTCAGGTTCACACCGTTGATTTGAAAGTTCACGGAGTCGTCGCGGTTGCCGGCGGTGATAAACGAGTTTGCACCAAGGCCACGGCTCGGCGTTGTCAGGTTGCCGTTCGCAGGCGCAGTCACACCACCCGGGGTGAGTACGGTGAGGTCGAGGAAGTGGCGGCCGTTCAGCGGCACCTCCTGGACGGTGCGGCGATCGATGACCTCACCAACGGTGATAGTGTCCGCCTCGATCAGCGAGGCCGTGCTTTCCACCTGGACGGTCTCACCTGCGGAGGCCGGAGACATGGGGACATCAAGGCTTGCGTGCGCATCGACCAGAAGCGTGAGGCGCGGCACGGTGTAGGTGCCAAAGCCATTCGCCGTGACGCGCACCGAGTAATCGCCCGGAGCGAGCGACGGCGCAACGTACTGCCCGGCGCTATCGCTCACCAGCGAGCGCTCTGCCCCGGTGCCAAGATTGTGAATCATCACCTGCGCACCGGGCAGAACGGCGCCCGACGGATCCTTGACGGTACCTGAAAGGGTCGCAGTAGACTGCGCGAAAACGATCGCTGGAACGACAGAAAATGCCGCGAGAGCGAGGAAGGAAGTGCGCTTGTTCATGATGCCTCCTAAATGGTGAACACGTCTTCTGCGGGTGAGGGGCACCCCTGGGGATGCTCCATGGCTGCTTCCAGAGCAGCTCTTGCATCACCGCGTACACGATGCATTTCGTAGTTTTCGTAGGTGGCTTGGCACGCAATTCAGGTGCAGCGCCACCGTGGGGTCCGGCAGTTTCGCAGGATCGGCGGGATGCAGCGAACCGCCGGTTAATAAGTCGATTGGTGCGTAATATATCAGATACCAACACGTCATTCATCGTGGATTCACATAGAGGCATCATGCACGCTCTCCCGATTCGGTTCGTCTCGCTCCTGATTGCCTTGGCCGGAATCAACCACGCTGTCGCCCAGGTGCGCTCCACGACAGACGATCTCACCTGGCTGACGAATACTGCCGCCGTCTCCGGCTACGAGTCCGCGCTGTCAGCGCGCATCGCCGACGTTCTGAAAGACATGCGTCCGCAACGGGATGCCATGGGAAACGTCTCCGTCACCTTTGGCAGCGGATCACCCCATCGCCTGATCGCGGCTCCGATCGATGAGCCCGGCTACGTCGTCAGCCATATTGAGCCGGATGGCTATCTGCGGGTGCAACGCCTGCCCCAGGCCGGCATGCCTCCCCACTACAACGAGATGCAGAACGCTCAGCAGATGCTGGTCACCACTTCGAATGGAACTTCCCTACCTGTCGTGGTGGCAGCGCTGTCCATCCACCTGACACCCGGCCGCGCGAACGTCCCGGATCCCGATGACATCGACAACATGTATGTCGACATAGGGGCGAAGTCTTCCGCCGATGTCCTGCGCAGTGGCGTCGAGGTTCTGAGTCCTCTGGCAGCAGACAGGACGGTCATGCGTGTTGGACCCCATGACTGGGTGGGCACGGCTATTGGAGACCGCTTTGGCGCAGCCCTCCTGCTGCAGCTTGCCAGGGCACTGGCCGCAAAGCCAGGAACGGGCACGACCACAATCGCCTTTGTCACGCAGCAGTACGCCGGCTCACGCGGACTCACACGGGTGCTTCAAACCACGCAACCGGATGAACTGATCTACGTCGGCCGAGGACGCCCGGAACCCAAATCTGTCCTGACACCCGCAATTCTGGGATCAGGCGCGATCGCTTTCACGAGCAATGTTGACGCCACTGCGTCCAATTGGTTCGGTAGCGCTCCCCTGCAGCACACCGGAGCGGCCTCGTTCCTCATCAAGGGCTACGGCCCGGCTTTCCCGCTTCCCGCGCACACGCTGCATCTTGGCCTCCCCTTGCAGTACCCGCTGACCGCAGGCGAGATGTTGGACGAACGCGATCTGTATGCGCTGCAGACTGACCTGTTCCGCTACGCCGGGGCCAGCTTCTCCGCACCTCCGTCGATGGCGCCCACGGCTACCGCCTACCCTCAAGCCGCTGCAAAGCTGTCGGTGAAGCCAGAGATAGGTGCCGTGTTGAAAACGCTCACAGAGACATACGGCGTGAGTGAGGTGGAGCGTATGCCGCGGGAGGCTGTGGAGCGTCTACTGCCGCCGTGGGTGAAGACCGAGACGGATGCGGCCGGCAACTTGATCGTTCGCTTCGGCAAGGGTGAAAAGCCCGCGGCGGTCTTCATGGCGCACACGGACGAGCTGGGCTTCCGCATCAAGAGTATTAGCGCAGACGGCACCCTCGAGCTCGACAACAAGGGTG
Source organism: Terriglobus roseus (assembly GCF_900105625.1). Classification (NCBI taxonomy): domain Bacteria; kingdom Pseudomonadati; phylum Acidobacteriota; class Terriglobia; order Terriglobales; family Acidobacteriaceae; genus Terriglobus; species Terriglobus roseus. Next base: position 4,117,507 of record NZ_FNSD01000001.1, on the reverse strand, counting down.
GCGGCTCACCGGCGTTCTTCTGGGGACATCCAGCGCTGGTACACACAAGCGCCGGCATGCTTGGCGCTGTCGTGACTCTGCCCGATAGCTTCGACACAAGCCAGTTCCACTTTCCATCAGACTTTCGCATCGCTGCGAAGTTAAACGTGGGCGCATCCAGCTCTGCGGAAGCCGCCTCGCTCGGCATTAAGGTCGGCGACTTTGTCACAATTCCCAAGCGTCTGCGCACGCTGCAGGATGGCCGCGTCTCGGTCCGCAGCCTGGATGACAGGGTCGGATGCACGGCGATGATCGAGGCTGTGTGGGCTCTCGGGAAAGACTTCAATCGCGACGTGACCTTCGTCTGGTCCACGCAGGAAGAGCTCGGTCTGTTGGGGGCAACCGCCTTCGCAGGAAAGGCAAATGAAACGAAGAAGGTGCCGGAGACCGTCTTTGCCATCGATACCTTTGTGTCTTCTGACACGCCGCTGGAATCGCACCGCTTTGCTGATGGCAAGCTTGGCGAGGGCTTCGTCATCCGTGCCATCGACAACTCGAACATTGTTCCGCTCAGCGCAGTGCAGCGCGTACGGATCATCGCTGGCAAACACAGCATCCCGGTTCAGTACGGTGTTACCGGAGGCGGCAACGACGGCGCAGCCTTCGTTCGCTATGGCACAACCGATGTCGCCCTGAGCTGGCCCCTGCGCTACGCACACTCTCCCGCCGAGGTCGTTGACATGCGCGATGTGGTCGCGCTCACTGACATCGTCACTGCCCTGGCGAAGGAGTGGTAGTTACTGGCTGATCCGAAGTCCGTTCTATCGATCGTCACGAACGAGAAAGCGCCCCATGTCTCCTTTGAAAAAACTGCACACCTCGCTCAGCCTTACGGAACAAGCTCACAAGAGCATCCGGCGTTACATCCTGGCAGAGAATCCAGGCGCAGATGTTCGCCTGACCGAGACCTTTTTCGCCGAGCAGTTAGGTATCAGCAAGTCGCCGGTGCGCGAGGCGCTCAATTCCTTGCAAAGCGAGGGCCTGGTGCGCATCGAGCCTCGTCGCGGCGCTTATGTCCATCAGTTCACCGGGAAAGAGATCTCCGACCTCTACAATCTCCGCGAAGCCCTCGAGACCTTCGCAGCCGAGATCGTTCCTATCACTCCGGAGTTGATCGCCGAGCTCCGAAGCAGCGTGGATCGCACGGAGGAGCTTCTCCGCTCTCGGAAGAAGGACGAGTACATCGAGGAAGATATCTTCTTCCACCGCATGATCGTTGGCGCTACCGGCAACCTGGAGCTGTCGCGCGTGCACAGCAATCTGCAAGACAAGCTATGGCTGTGTCGATGCCAGACCTATCAACTGACTTCATCAGACACACCATCCGCCCACCGGAACATCACGGAAGCCATCGCCTCAGGAGATCGCCTGCTTGCAAAGGAGAGGACAAGCTCTCACATCCAGTTCGTCCGAAGCGCGCTGGTCGAGGCCTGGGAGCGGGCGCGCCTGGAGGAAGAAACGGGCGTTAGCCTGCCCGACACTGCCGCTGGAGTCATATTTTAGGGCAGTTGCCGCTCATCGACGCCCTGCCTTTGAATCGATTCAAAGGCAGGGCCGAAATCTATTGCAGCAACGCTTCCCTGGTTGGCCTGGAGGTTGATTCACGCACGACGATGCGAGCGGCGAGCATGGGTTCCGGAAGATGATCGGCGCCGTCGATATAGGCGAAGAGCATCTGCAGAACGCTCTTCGCCAGATCCTCACGCGGCGTTGCGACGGAGGTCAACGGCGGATGAAGAAAGCGACAGAGATAGGTGTCGTCAAAGCCGACAACTGAGACGTCCTGCGGGATGGTCTTACCAGCAGCCTGTAATCCACGCAGTACGCCCAACGCAACCAGGTCATTGATGGCGACCACTGCGGTGAAGTGATAGTTCTGCTTCAAAGCCGTCTCCACCGCGCGTAGACCTGCCGCGGCGGGCTCTCCCGGTTCATCGATGATGTGTACGTCGGTGTCGCGCGAGTTGAACTCACGCAAGGCTTCCTCAAAACCGATCTGCCGCTCCATATGTGAATGCATCGGCGGCACAGCTGCATCCTGCTGCGAATTCTTCACCAGCAAAATCTGGCGGTGACCCAGTTGCAGCAGATGCTGCACCGCCAGGTACATGCCATGCCGCTTGTCCACGCGCACAGTACCAATGTGCTGCGCGGAGTGGTTGTTATCCAGGTAGACAGTCGGTGTGCCGGAGGCCTTCAGGATGATGAAGGCCTCCGGATCATTCTCAGACGTCATCATGGCGATGCCTGCTACACGCAACGACAGCATCTGGCGAACTGCAGCACACTGCTGCTCGGGAAGGAAGTTCGTAGACGTAAGGAATGTCTCGTAGCCATGCTGGCGTGCCTGCTTGTCGAGGGCGCGCGCGATTTCGGCGAAAAAGGGATTCAACAGGTCGCTGACGATGATGCCAATGATCTTGGTGCGGCGTCGCGCAAGATTGCTCGCGAACAGATTGGGAGTGTACCCGAGCTGTGCGATCACCTCCAGCACACGCTGCCGCGTTTCGGGCCGCACGTTTTCCTTCTCATTCAGCACGCCGGATACGGTGCTCAGTGATACTTGCGCAAGCCGCGCCACGTCCTGGATCTTGATCCGTTCGGACTGCTTACCCTTCTTGTCGTGCGGTTTTGGGCTGACTGCCACGTAACGATCTCCTGGGATTTCAAGCGTAAGAACAGGTGGAATCAGACAACACAAAACTCATCCACGTCGCGATCCTCGCAAGGATACAGGGAAGAATGCAGACAGTCACAGAACTTCCCGCGGAGACAACGCGCGTACTGCGGACTCCCCGTTGTTGACCGCCGCCCGAGCCTCCGGTTGCTCGGTACGTCGGGTCTTTGCCGCCCATGCGTCGTACAGCAGGACATCCTTTTGCTTCTGCCACTCCGCATCCGGCAGCACCATCAAGTCCTGTCGTGGGATCCCGGGAAAGCTCGTTCCTACAGCGTCCAGACCGCCTTCGCGATCCTCGCGAATGTAGTTGGGCGAGATGGTGACGTTGTTCGCATGGATCCACGTAGACACATGCGTCGTGCCGGCCGCGCGGATCGCCGCGTCATCCCAGAAGGCGAAGTGCAATTGGTGGTTGAGCCAGAGCATGCCGTCCAGATCGACCCAGCTGGTTCTATGGCTGATGCCCGGGTACAGCACCGTCGTGAACAGATTCGTGTCCGTGCCGGCCATCGCAATGGTCCGTTCGCGAACCGCCGCGAACCATGAGGGCGGATGGTCTGCCATCTTCATTACGGTATCGGCGTCGCCATTCATCACAAACATCGGGCCGCGTTCCGCATTGAGTGTGTAGAGAATTGGGCCACGGTCACCCAGTACACCAAGCGCGCGGTAGGGCGCCGCCTGGCATGGCAACTTGCCCGTATCAAAGTAGTCGTTGGGACCGTCGAAGGTGCCGCCACCGCTGAGCAGAACCGCGTGTATCCGCGGGTCGATGGCTCCGGTGATGCCGGTGATAAACGCGCCCATGGAATATCCCACGGTGCCGATCCGAGCCGGGTCAACCTGCGGCAGCGACCGCAGATAGCTGACACCCTGCATCACATCGACCTGCATAAGACCTGCCAGGCGTTGGCCCCAATGCGGCAGATCAACAGCAGCGTCATGCTCCGAGGGCGAGACGGCGCTGAGACGCTGGTGGTTGCGCTCGCCCTCCCCGATGGGATCGTATGTCACGGCAACCGCTCCCGCCTTGGCAAAGAGCATGCCGCTGTAGAAGGAATACCAACTGAACTTGTCGCCTCCATGACCGTTGACGATGACGACGCCAGGCAGTTTGCCATGCACCAGTTTTGGATCGGGCCGGTAGACGATCGCCGGAACACGCATACCGTCCGCCGTGGCGTAGGTCACACGGTCCGCAATGACGCCCGGCATGGGAGAGAATGTCGACCATACCTTCGCCTCCAGAGCCGGCAGTTTGTTGGGCACGTAGAGCTGTTTCCGAATCTCTGCGCGCCACGCGGCATTTCGATTCCGGCGTTGCGTCGTTGACAATTCCCTGCCGGGACGAACGAAATCTCCAGCGTTGAAAGGCGGTTGCACCGAAAAGAACTGTTGCGGTGTCGCGTTGCCACCGCCACCCGCAGCCACCTGGGCACTGACGCCTGCCGCTGCGATGGGCCATGCAAAAGCAAGAACGAGGCGGGATAGCGAACGGCGCATGAGGGAGCTTCCTATCGTAATGTGGAGCCGAACGACGAAGCCGCCGGCAGTTTGCCGGCGGCCTCGCCTATTGATGGTGACTCTTAGAACTCGATGCGAGCAGCAAGCTGCAGGGCGCGGTTCGTGGGAGCATTGGTGTCGACGACCATCTGTCCGTAGGACGAAGTGGTGGAGGTCGCCGGCTGCCAGGTGGCCAGTGCTGCGTTCGACTGGCTGTAGACGAAGTGCGTGTGATTTGTGACGTTGAAGTAATCCGCCTCGAACACCAGCTTGGTGCCCTCGTGCAGATTGCCCATCGGGATGCCGAAGGCGCGTCGCAGGCTCATATCCAGTTTGTAGTTTCCAGGCTGAAAGAGACCCGAGTAAGCAGCCGTACGTGCCGTCGTAGCAAAACGATAGTCCGGCGTGGCAACAAACGCGCTGGGGTCCAGGTACTTCACAGAACCCAGGTCAGACTGCGTGTGCGGCCGTGACAGGTTCTGCACCCGGCCGTTGCCCACGTAGTTCGGGTTCAGGGTGGGGTAGCAGACGTTCTGCGAGGGATTCGTATTGCAGCTGTTCTGCGTAATGGACAGCGGTGCGCCGGAGTATGCGGTGAAGATGCTCGAAAGACGGAAACCGCCGAAGAGCGCACGCGTAAACGGGTTGCCGCCACCGAGTTCGCCCGTACCGAAGGGCAGGTTGTAGGCGCCAGTCACGACGAACTTGTGACGCTGATCACCGAGCGACAAGCTCTTGTCGAGTGAGCGAGCCGCATGGAACTGGCCGTCCGTCGAATAAGCAGCAGGGATGTCATAGCCCGACCGGAAGGTCCCGTTGTTGTCGATCGAACGTGCCCACTGGTAATTGATCATGGCGGTCAAGCCATGCGTCAGGCGCTTGGTCGCGTAGATCTGCAACGCATGGAAGCGGGTGTTACCCACGAAACCATACGCGTCGCTGATGCTGCTGTATTGCGCGTAGGGCTTGAGGAGTTGGGCGATGGACGGGTTCTGCGATCCGCCGAAACTTGCGTACGGCAGCGTGGTGATGCCGGCCGCAGCACGGTTTGCGGCAGTAGCCGAGTTGGACAGCTGCGAACCGAGACCGAGGTACTTCGGATCCAGCTGGTTGCTGTACAGACCGCGTGCGTTCAGACTGTCCGGCTGCAGGAAGTGACCCTGCGAGCCAACGTAGCTGATAGTGAGCGTGGTGCTGGGCGACAGCTCCCGCTGCATGCCGAAGCTCCAGTTGATGAACTGAGGAGCACGACCGCCGTAGTAAGGGTCGGCGTACGTGGGCGTCTGCGACGAAGCGGACGTCAGCGTGGTGTAAGACGTGCCGATCGAAGGATCGAGGTTTGGCGGAGCGGTATAGGCCGGGTAGGGGTTATCCAGCTTCCAGTATTGCGATCCAGTCTGACCTGCAACCGGCTGCACAAACGTGGTGGTTGGCGTAACGCTGTAACCTTCGAGCCCCGTGCCCTGACGCGAGGTAGCGGAACCACCATTGGCGTTGCCGTGCGTGTAGACGATGCCGTAGCTGCCACGGAAGACCGTCTTCGGATCCGCCTGGAAGGCAAAGCCAACGCGTGGGCCAAAGTTCTTAAAGTAGTTGTTGACCGGGCTGCTGCAGTTGCAATGACCGTTGCCCTGACCGCCGAACGCCACGGCGCCCTTGGACCCGGTCAGCGGATTCGTTGCGTTCGGATCGAAGTAAGCAAAACGATCCTTAACTTCCGTGTAGGCCGGGAAGAAGTCCCAGCGCAGACCATAGTCCAGCGTCAGCCTGCTGTTCACCTTCCAGTTGTCCTGGAAGTAAGGCGACATCGGACGGAAGCGTGCACCGGTTTCAGGAACGGCCGACTGTGTGAACGAACCGCTGTTGGTTGCGCCGGTCAGGAAGCTCGCATAAGCCTGTCCAGACGTGGCCAGGGCTGTCGTGTTGTTGCTGAAGCCCGCGGTGGCCGTGCTGTTGAATGCCAACTGCAGGGGGTTCACACCGGTTGCGTTGACGAGGTAGTTGTACTGCATCCACGCGACCTGGAAGCCAAAGGTCATGCTGTGACTGCCCTTGACCCACTGCAGATTATCCAGGGCAACGTAGCCCGAGGCCACCGGACGGTTGCTGGAGTAACCAGCCCAACGGTTGATGTTGGTGTTGCCCGTGAACGTGACGGTGGGGAACGAGTCGGAAGCCTGGCCCGCGGGCAGCCCCGTGATGCCGTTCGCAGCAGCGCCAAACGTGCCGCCAATGTCCTGGTTGTAGCCAGGTCCGTCATAGCGGCCATAGCCGTACTTCAACTGGTTGGTGATGTGCGGCGTGATGGCATAGGTGTGTTCGAAGAGGAAGACCTTCGTCTTCGGCGTGAATGCCTGTGCCGAGATGTAAGGCGCCGGCAGACCGTTCGACGTGGAAGAGACCGTCACAGCCGCCGGACCCGCGCTGGCCTGACGGCCGAACGCAATCACTGCGGAGAACGTCTGCTTCTCGTTGATGGTCCAGTCAACACGGTTCGTCGTGGTCCAGTTGTCGAGCCCCGTCTTGTAGTTCACCAGGTAGTTGTTGTTGATGTTGCCGTTCGTTGGTGCCGGCAAGTAGGACTGCAACCGCTGCGCAACAGCAGACTGCGCGGCCGTCGGAATGATGTTGTTCGCGTATGGGATACGGCTATAGGCCTGGGTCGTCGCGCTGCCATTTGCCGTGGTGAGCTGTGTTGAGCTCGGATCATAGATACAGCCGGCCACGCCGACAGTGGTACGGGCTGTTCCGCAAGCTGCGGGATTGGTCAGCAACTCGCCAAAGTCTCCACGCCGCATACGCGCCGTCGGAACCGTTTCGAGCTGGAACGGCACCTGACGGGTGTAGTGATAGCCCTCATAGCCACCGAAGATAAATGCCTTGTCCTTGATGATAGGGAACCCCAGGAACATGCCGTACTCGTGCTGGTGTTCGGTCGGCTTCTGCAGCTTGCCTGTGATGGGGTTTGTGCTCTTCTGGAAGCCCCAGGTATCCAGGCCGGTGTCGCGGAAGTAGTCGTAGATGGCGCCGTGAACTTTGTTGGTACCGCGCTTCACGATGTAGTTCTGAACGCCCTGCCCCTCATAGATGGCCGGGTAACCGACCGTCTGCACCTGGAACTGCTCGATCGCATCCACGGCCATGGAAGACCAAACAAAACGCGGGTCGCCTTCACCGGCTACCGAGGTGATGGGCACGCCATTGATGTAGATCGCGGAGACCGCACCGCGGCTGCCGCCACCGTTTACCGTACCGGCGTTCGTGGTCTGGTTGCCGTTGGTCGTTTGTGCGCTCACGCCCGGCAGCAACGATGCGAAGTCCGTCGCGCGGCGCTGGCTTCCACCATCCTGGATCAGCGGCAGGGCTGCGTATTGCTCCTGCTCGATGGTCACGCCGAGGGTGGCGTTGGAGGTCTCGATCGTAGGCGGCGCGTCCGATACGGTGATCTCTTCCGTCGTGCCGCCGATGGGCAAGGAGACGTCAACCGAGAAGCTCTGGAGCGCATTGACGTTCACGTTCTCCTGCACGACGGTCTTGAAACCCTCGTGTGAGACGTTGATGGTGTACTTACCCGGATCGAGTGAAAAGGTGTACTCGCCCGATGCGCTGGTCTTGATCGAGATCTTCTTGTTCGTGCCGTTATCGGTGATGGTCACGGTGGCGTCGGGGACTGCGGCGCCTTCGGTATCGAGCACGCGGCCGTTGATGGTTCCCTTGCCGGAGAGCTGCGCGCCCGCCGAAAGCATCATGGTTGCCGCGATGGCCAGCGGTGCCGCGATCCGCATAGGCGACGAGAAGCTGGCGCCGAACACGATCGAACGGAATGGTTTGCGTAAAGTCATTGGTTACTCCTAAAGGTGTTGCGGGCCATCTCGGCCAAGGTCATCGGCGGGTAATTTCGCTCTTGGCAGTTGTGTCCGAAATTTATGAGGACGGGGCGGATAGTAGCTGGCGAAAAAGAGACTAGTCAAGGTTTCGTGAAAAATAATCGAAACGATTTGATGGACTCAGCCTCTTGGTGCATTTATTTCGAAAATGGAAGGAAGTAAGCCATCGAAGCGTTTCGGCGATCGTTACATACTGTTCCCTTTTTCTTCGCTCATCATTGAATCGTCTCAATCGCAGGATTTCCATCGGATTCAGGCTCTGGAGAGACGAATACGGGCACAAGAAATGGCCCCTCGGCCGCGGTGGAATCGCGGACCCGGGGCGTCCTGAACGGCTATGCTATCGAAGCTTACGAAGACGATCTGCTTCGGATACAGGATCCCACCCATCGTTGCCGGAGAGGAGTGCTTGAGGGGTCAGTCTCTTTTCCTCGGTGGCAGTCAGAGGCGCATACTCCACGATGCGGTGCCCGCCGTTCACACCCGGGCCATGAGATCGGTACTCGCGATAAGTGCTGGTTTTCAACTTGCCTGCCCACTCTGACCAGCCATCAGGATTCAGCATGGGCTGGATCTCCGTGTCATAGAACAGCACGGTGGAGTACGCGCGCCAGGGCCGGCCCAGCACCAGCTTGTCGCCCGGCTGCGTGTCGCCAGTGATGCGGTTATGCAGGAAGTAGTACCCCGAGTCCTCCTCGGGGTACTGGCGGCTCTGGGCCGTGAACATCACGTTGTTGTTGTGGCGAGCATGCAGTTCGCCGTGATCGAAGACCGCCTTGGCATCGCCGAAGATGTAGTCGACATGGCCCTCGATGTAACAGTCACGGAAGTACTGACGCGACGCCGCGCACGCGGCCCGTCCCGGCGGAGGAGGCGTGCCATCCTTCGGCAGGTTCTCATGACAGGTGCGGCTGTTCGCATAGAGCGTGTCCTGTGCGGCGATCAGGCGCACATGGTCCAGCACGGCGCGATCGCTGCTCATCAGCAGTGCCACCGCCTGCGAGCCTTCTTCGCTGCGTGTGTGCTCAAGCTCCCAGGTGTTCTCAATGGTCAGGTTCTCTGCCTCGAAGCCGTCTGCATCAACACTGACGCTGCCGCTCTTGCCCGTGCCACCCGCGCTCTTCGCAGAGTCGTTCCAGCTGAGCACCACATCCTGTGGCTGCTTCCCCATGCCGATGAAGTGGATGTTCGGCTTGGAGATGTGGACCTTCTCGCGATACTTGCCAGGTGCGATACGGATCACGGCGCCGGTGTCGGGCGCGTGGTCGACGGCGTCCTGCACGGTGTGAAAGTCAGCCTTGCCGACCGGCGCAACGGTGATGGGTTTAATCGATTGGCCAGGAAGCGAGGCGGCGCAGATGCCGGCAAGGGCAAGCACGTGGAGTAAGGAAACGCGTGGCACGGTAATTCCCTTTCGGTTGTTGGTGGTCTTAATGGCCGTCGGTGGAAGCAGGCTGCAGCATCGGCGTGGCGCCTGCAGGCAGTCCGTTTACGTTAGGGCCCAGTTCGACCTGCGAACGGATGATGTTGTCGGCAACCATGCGGCCAAAGACCGCCTTACCCTTGTCGTTCAGATGCGTCCGATCGGGCTTTGCAGGTGCTGCGTTCTCAGCCTTAGCGTCCGGGTGCCCGACCATGTCAAAGGCGTCCGCTTCTTCCTGCGTCATGGTCGACAGGAACTTTTGCGACAGGCCCAGCAGATCGACGAAGTTGACCCTCTCCTCCGCCGCAACCTGCCGCGCCGCAGCACCATATTCCTTCAGACCATCTGTTTCGACCAGCTTGCCGTCTTTGTAAGTGCGGCGCGACAGTGGACTAAGCACGATCGGAATGCCACCCATAGCGCGCGTTTCACGGATGAAGCGCCGCAGGTTATCGCTGTAGGTCGTCGCAGGATCGGTGTGACGCTTCGGATCGTCCTTCTGATCATTGTGGCCGAACTGGAAGGTGTAGTAATTCCCGTTTTCTGCCAGAGCCTTCGTCCAAAGTCCCTCGTCGAGGTAGGACTTGGTACTGCGGCCGTTCGCGCCCAGGTCCACACATGTGACGTTCGAGGTAAGCGTCGCGCAGAAGCCCGGACCCCAACCACCTTCAGTCGCTGTCGTGGAATCACCAACAAGGACGATCTTGAAAGGCTTACCCTCGAAGACGCGCATGGCAAGCTCGCCCTCAGGCGGGAGTGCGGCGGGCGTCCTCAGAAGATAAGGATGTAACGTTGGTACGGCCTTGCCAAGATCGACCGCGACCATACGCCCAAAGACGAAGCTCCCGGCCCAGTTCAAGTGCGTCTTGTCCGGTGCCAGCTTCCCTTCTGCATCCTTCTTGGTAATGCCGAGCTTTGTACCTGCAACTTCGCCGATGCGATCGAGGTACGCGATGCTCTCGGTCTGCAGATCGATGACAGGCACGTGCATGTCCGCAGCAACACGCTTCATGACCGCGGCGTGCTGCAGCAGGTCGCTATGGACCTTGCCATCTTTCTGGAAGTAGCGACGGGTCAAAGGCGTTACCAGGACCGGCTTGATGCCATGCGAACGCGCCTCATCGACAAAACGTCGCAGGTTTTGCTCGTAGACCTCGATGGTCACCTGTCGCGCCAGATGTTCGGATGACTCAATGTCGTTGTGACCAAACTGGATCAGCATGTAATCCGGCTTCGTACTCAGTGCGCGATCCCAAAGGCCATCTTCGCGATAGGTCTTGGTGCTGGCCCCGCCCTTTGCCATGTTCAGGCAGTCCACCTTCGGCGAAAGGTGGGCACAGAAGCCACGACCATAGCCCGCATTATCGGTCTGTGTGGAATCGCCAATGAGGTCGATGCGGAGCGTCGTGCCGGGTCGCCGGTGCTCGGGTGGCTGCGGCACGTAGGCGTCCTCAGCTTGCGCGGCAAGGCTGATAAGGAGTGCGGTTGCAGCGATGCCGAAGGTGATCCGCGATAGGCGCATTGAACTCTCTTCCGATGTTGGTGGTGCTCGTCACGCGAGTGCTCTAATCCTGGTAAGGCAGAAACTTTCCATCGCACGAGAAACTCGTCTTCAGCGTCGGCGCCGCCGGTGAGTTGGTTACGGCCGTCCCTGTGAAGGTGAAATTCGCCCCCTTCGGTCCGTAGGTGATTGAACTGAAGCGAGCCTTTGCCGAATCGGGTTTGATGCCGCGTACTTCCACACCGTCCAGCGTAAGTTCCGTCGCATGCTCCGCGTTGAGGCCGGCGACCTGCACGACGCCTGGAGTCAGGCTCAACACATTCTCAAGTCGGATTCCCTTGTAGTCCGGTGTGAATGTCCCCGTCATTCCAAGGTCGTCAATGCCATCGGTCGTCTGTCCGTTGTAGAACGGGCTCACCGAGATCGGCACCTGCACGTCGCGCATGCAAAGGTTGCGATAGACCACATTTCGCACCAGGCCTCCGCGCTGCACGTTGCTCTTGATGCGGACGCCGCTGGTCGTGTGATCCAGCGTCAGCGTATCGACGAGAATGTCCGCCTCATCGCGCGCTTCAGAGCCCATCGACATGCCATGGCCCGTGTAGAAGTGGTTATCGAGAACGCTCATGTGATGAACGCTGGCCTTGATGGCGATGTTGTCATCGCCGTTATCAATCCAGCTCTTGGCGACGGTGATATTCGTCGACGACCCGGGATCGATGCCGTCGGTATTGCGCGCGTCAGTCCCGCGCACGGTCGGTGTCAGCAGATGGACACCCCACGCAGTGAAGCCGTCCGTATTACTAACGGTGACGTGAAAGTTCGGAGAGTTGTGCAGGCGAATCCGATACAGGATCAAGCCATCCGCGTGATTCGCAACCACCAGGCGGAATGCGGAATAGCGAGCATTCGTCGGCTCTGCCGCGCGCGACTGCTCCCACCAGGAGTAGGTCTTGCCAATCAGCTTGCTACCGCCGCGACCATCGATCACGCCGTCGCCCATGATGGCCGCATTCTTCACATCCTTCACCGTGATCAGCGGCTTGCAGGGCTTATTCTCCGGACCGGTGGTACCACAGCCGCCGGGTACGGTATCGAACACCTTCGGGTCGCGCGATGCATACAGCGTCACGCCCTTGTCGATGAGCAGGGTGACTCCGTCACGCAGTTCGAGAGGGCCACTGAGGAAGGCATTCGAGGCACCGTCCAAATGGAGCTCTACCGCGCTGCCCTTCGCGCAGGTGTCCATTGCCCTCTGGATGCGCTCGGTGTCCAGACGCTGCTCATCCTGTTCGCGGAGATTGTTGTTCTCAGCATGGAGTTGCGCCTTGAGCACGGTGCAGGCACGAGGGACGGTCGGCTCGGTCACGTGTCGGGTGTCCTGTGCGAACGCACTCAGGGCAAGGAGACCGGCTCCAAGAACTACGGAAGACTCACGACGCACAGCTGATACCTCAGACGGGAACTTGGACGAACGCCCGGTTGCACTATAGAGGTCCGCGACAACGATGGTCAATCGTCGTTCGAAACGTTTTCATAGAACGCAGGAAACGCTTCCGAAACCGCTTAGGCGACGATTCCTCGCCTGGATAAGAACAATGGGAGCTCTTCCCTCCAGAGTCCGAGTTTGCATTTGGAAGCCACACCGAAACGCTTCGATGGTTCGTTCTCCGGCCAGAGGCTTCAGAGTCCGGCTTTCGATCTCGCATCGATCGGTGGATTCTGACTCCATCCAAGCCTTATCCATTGGGATCTCTTGCAGCAGTTTCTTAACGCCAGTCCAGTCCATGACGGACGGACTTGGCATGACGATTGCTCGCAGAACAATAAGCCTGTCCAGGATCGGTCTGATCGGATTACACTCGCAGTCCTCTTCCGTTGCGTGGGAGAACCCGACTGTAGTTACGCAGTCGTCACTTACGTTGGCCCTGTCGCCGGAGAGCGGCGTGATGGTTCAGACAGGTGATTTGGACACGGCAATTGCTGTTCAGCACCCGGAGGGATGCAGAGCATGATGCAGTCCGTTGACACCGATTACCTGGAACTATCGAACATGAGGGCGTTCGCGTACCACGAGATCTGTAATGCCTCTGGCCGCGACACCAACGTCTCTCCGGAGAACTTCTTTCAGCAACTGGCAACACTGTGTGGCCCCTCTCGACGCCCGCGCGGCCCCGTCGCCATCACGTTCGACGATGGGCACGCGTCGAACATCGCGATGGCCGCACCCATCCTTGAGGGATTTTCGCTGAAGGCGCACTTCTTCATCACCACAGACTGGATCTCAACCCGACCTGAATGCATGACTTGGAACGACATCCGGAGCCTTGCCAAGTCAGCGCACACGATTGGTTCTCATAGCGCTTCCCACCCCGTACTCCCCCGGTGCCCCCATGCAAAGCTTGCGCAGGAACTCGTCAGTTCCCGGAAGCGTTTGGAAGATCACATCGGACGGCAGGTCAAAACAATCTCGATGCCCGATGGGCGATGGAATGAGAGCGTCATAAGAGCGTGCGCCGCTGCGGGCTACGAGGTGGTGTACACCTCGGAACCGGGATTTTACCGACCACCAGCTCTCTCAGGAGACCTGATGACTCCAACGATCATCGGTCGATGTGTCGTTCGGAGTGGCACCAATCTCAGGACCATCGCCACCTATGCTGAAGGAAGAAGCACGGCCGTTCATTTACTCCAGGCCGCCTACTACCTGAGACACGGTGTGCGATCCGTGATCGCGACCGACGCCTACCAGCGTCTTCGTTCCCATCTTTCGCGCACTGCGGCACAGTGAGCTGCGAACAGCCAACGCGTTCTGCGTCTCATAACGGAAAACCGGTCTTACGCACGTGTTTGACTGCGACGCGATCTGCCGATGAGCTCGACGCCAACTTTAAGTACGCAAAACATTACACATCCGAAAGTGCGTCCGATGCCCTGGCCAAGTCCAGCAACGCGGTCCCGTTTCGCGTAATTCCCCGATTTCTAAGGCTGTCGCCTAAAGACATCCCGACAGATTTGCGGCCAGGCAATTGCAGTTATCCGCAGGCGTGACCCAGTTGACTTCAGCGACGCTTCGACAACGCCTGGTCGGAGAATCACAGGTCATACGTGATGTGCGGGAGCACATTGCCCAGGCAGCTACCGTCAACATGCCGGTCCTGCTAGTTGGCGAGACTGGAACAGGCAAGCACACTGCAGCACAGCTGCTCCACGAGATGAGTAAGCGACACGGTCGCCCCTTCCTGCACCGCCTGTGCCTGAAAACATTTGCGACGGACTTCGAAGAAGAACTGCTGGGGATTGAAGAGGGATACTCCCGCGCGCATCCTCGCGGGAAGCAGGGCCTGTTTGAGCTGTCCGACAATGGATCACTTTTCCTGGACAAGATCGAAGATCTTGATCTCCGCATTCAATCGGTATTGCTCAATGTCCTGCACGACAGCGGCTCCACGCGACTAGGCGGAACGAAGTGGCACCCGCTCGATCTGCGCCTCATCTCTTCGACGGAATGCGACCTGGCCCACGAAGTGGCGGCCGGCCGCTTCCAGGCCGATCTTATGTTTCGCATCAGCACACTATGTATCAGCATGCCGCCCTTGCGGAACCGGCCAGAAGATATCGCTCCGCTGGTCACACATTTCCTGAAGGGCTTCGCTCACTACCACGGTGTGCATACGCACCCTGTCTCGCCGTCAGCAATGACCCTGATGGAACGGTATTCATGGCCGGGTAACATCCGCGAGCTGGAAAATCTGGTGAGTCAGTACGCGACGTTCGGCGATGAGCGCTTCATCATCGACCACCTGCGCGCCCAGCACGAAGATGACCCGGGCCCCTTTGATTCCATCATCGACACACACACGCCCCTGCGGTTACAGACGCAGCGTGTCATGCGCAATCTGGAACGACGCATCATCCTGACGGTACTGCAAGCCAATAACTGGAATCGCAAGAAGGCCGCACGCACGCTGGATATCAGTTATCGCGCGCTGCTGTACAAGATCAAGGCTGCGAACATCCCGCCGATTCGTAGGCACTCCAGCGGCCTCACACAGAAAGGCAAATCATGAAAACACTGCGATCACAATCGATGATTGCCCTGGCAGCCGTGTCGCTGAGTGGTGTCGCTGTGCGCACCGCTCCCTGCGGCGCACAGTCTGTGAACAGCGTCACCGCAGCTGCTGCATCCACGTCCGCGCACCCGTCGACGCAAGCGAAACCTTTCACGATCGGCATCGATGACGTACTCAACATCAACATATGGCATGAAGCGGAGCTTTCGCGGAACGTTTCTGTTCGGCCGGACGGCAAGATTTCGCTTCCGTTGATCGGCGAGTTACAGGCGTCCGGCAAGACCCCCATGGAGCTGCAGGAAGACATCCGCACATCGATCAGCCGCTACCTTACTGCGCCTCAGGTGACGGTCATCGTTACCGAGATTCACAGCCTGCATGTCAACGTACTCGGGCAGGTCACACGACCGGGATCCTACGCGCTCTCCTCATCGATGGGTGTACTCGATGCTCTGTCGCTGGCGGGTGGCCTTCGGGAGTTCGCAAAGAAGAACGGTATCTACGTTCTGCGTTCGAACAACGATGGAGTCAAGAGTCACATTCCATACCGGTACAGCGAGATTCTGCGCTCGAAGACCATGGCGAAGGATCTGATGCTGGAGCCGGGCGATACCGTGGTGATCCCATGATCACCGTAAGGCATTCCCCTCCGCTCATAAGTGCGGGAGCGTGCTGCGGCTTTCTCGCGATGCTGGCGGCGCCCCCCACCGCAGAGGCACAGAATCCCGCTGGGACTGCGAACGCGCCGCAGGTCGAGAGCCGGGTGGCCGCCTCTGATATTGACGTTTATGAGTTGCTCGAATCTCAGACCGGACCCGGCTCCGTCTTTGGTCTGAATGCGTCGGGATCGAGCGCCACCACCTCCGGCCGAGGAACGAAGCTGTCCTTCTATTTCGATGGTTCCGCCGGATACTCAACAAATCTGCTCTCTGCGATATCGTCACAGGGCGGCGCCGTACAGAGAAGCTCGTTGCCTGTCACCCTCTCCTTCGGCGGCACCACGCATCACTTCGAGGCGACCTATAAGCCGACGCTCACTCACTATTCCGGGGCAGTTTCGGATGCAGTGTTTTCGCAGTCCTACCAGCAGGGATATGCCGTTCAGCTGAGTGGCAGAAGCAATTTCACCTGGCAACTCTCCGCCGCTCGACTCCGCGATATCGGGCAACTGTTGCCTTCTGTGTTGTCGATCGGAGGTACGAGCGTCGTTCAGCCGCCGGCAGGTGCGGCGCAGCAGACGGCATCCTCGACGTCTGTGCAGGACGTATCGACGTCGCTGACCTTCGATCATGCGACCTCAGAGCGGCAACATATCCGGCTGACCGGGGTCGGCTCCTGGCACGAACTCTCCCAGGCCGCAGGGACCAACCAGCCACTGCAGACCGTGCGAAGCATACCTGCAGGGGCTGACCTCTTTTGGGAGCGACTGGTTGCACCCTCCGTGGCGTTCAGTGTGGATGGATCGTTCGCGACGATCGGCGGTCTTACTAGTCAGCAACGCCTCAGCTTCGAGACAGTGCTGGTAGGAACCCGTGTCGCTCTGGCGCAAAACGATCGTCTGTTGCTACGCGCAGGGCCGATGTTTCGCCATACTGCGGTGCTTTCAAACATCCCGATCGATAACAGCCCGACCTATGCCTTGTCTGCTGACCTGAGACACCAGACGCCGCGCACGACGCTGGATGCGGCGTACGCACGGTCCTTGCAGGTGAATGCAAACAACACCATTTCCCTGGGACACATGGTCAGCGGATCGTTTGGACGAACGTTGACCAGAACATTGTCCATGAACGTCGATGTCCGATACTTCCACTCGGTGGATGCCGTCACGTCCCTGCCACAAAACACGCTGGGAGCCACCTCCCGCTGGGATTATCGATTCAGCGAGCGCATCGGTTTGTTTTTCGATGTAAGTCAATCCCTCCTGACTCAGGTTCTTTCCAGCAATCAGCCGGCGACGATGCACCGGACTGACCTTACGAGCGGCATCCGGCTCTGGCTGACACCACCACCTTCAAAGGATTGATCTTATGAAGAAACTTCCGAGCTCGCTCCCTGCCTATCTTCGCCTGTTCCAGCGGCGTTGGCTCCCATTCGTCATCTGCCTCATCCTGTTTCCGGGTGCATCCATCTACCTCGCGCGGACGCTTCCCCGACAGTACCGATCAGAAGCGACGCTGCTCGTGCAGGCACACTCCTTGACCTCCGACCTGGTGAAATCCTCCAGCGATAAAGACGTCAAGAACGAGTTCTCGAACCTCACGAACACTCTGCTCAGCAACGCGTCGCTTTTGAAAATGGTGAATGAACTTCAGTTAGGGAGCGACGGTACGACGACGCGTGAAGCTGCTGCTGAGGCGCTGCGACTGCACCTGTCCCTGGCGATGGACAACGAGCGATCGGAGCGCCAGGATTCGGCGATCGTCCGGATAACGTATACGGCAGGCAGCGCGCAGCAGGCGCATGACGTAACCCAGCATGTGGCCGATGCCGCCGTCCTTCACCACCAGAATAAACGTTCGGAAGAAGCCGGCCAGTCGATTGTTTTTCTCGACAGCGAAGTCCAACGGGCTCGTCAGGAAGTAAACGAGAAGCAGCAGTTACTGCAGCGCTTCCGCATGCAGCACAACGGTTCGTTGCCGGAACAGAGCATGGCAAATCTTCAGTCCCTAAACAGTATGGAAGCGCTGCTGATGGCGAACAATGCCGCCATTGATCGCATGACAGAGGACACTGGACGGCCACAGTCCGCGAGCGCCCGGAGCTCTCTGGATGCCACCGCCATGATGAGTCCAGAGGAACGCCAGCTCGCGGCGCTGCAGGAGGAGTACCAGACAAAGCGGCAGACCTACACGCTCGAGCATCCGGATATGGTTCGCCTGAAGGGGCAGATCAACGACCTGGAGATGGCTACTCGCAGTCAGAGAGGCAAAGATAAGCCGCCATCATCGGAGCGTGCAGAGACCCGACTACCACCGGTGCGGAATCTTTCACAGGACCTGGAAGATCGACGGCGCAGACAGAGAGAGATCACTGGCGAAATCCAGCGGATCAAGGCCTCCCTGCAAGCCAGTGGCCTGTTGTCTTCCAACCTGGTCGAGTTGCAGGAACAATACGAGAGCGCACGGAAGAGACTCGATGCACTGGAGACTCGCCAGGCTAACTCCACGCTGGTTCAAACGCTGGAGAGCAGCAACGCCGACGACACGATCTCTGTCCTGGATAACGCATCGTTCCCCACGGCGCCCTTCTCTCCGAATACACGCATGTTGATTGTGGCCGGCTCGGGACTTGGCATTGCCCTGGGACTCGCCCTTTCTCTCCTTTCGCATCTGCTCGACGACACATTGCACGACGAGGGTGATGTCGCTCTTTACCTGAGCGCCCCGCTTATCGCCAGCATTCCATCCCTCACTGGAAATGGGAAGACGACATGACGACATTAGGTTTACGCGATGCAGCCCCCGCACGAGTGATTCCCGTGATCCCACGACCCGCGGCGGGTCCACCACCCGTCTCGATGAACGAAACGCACGCGGATCTTCGTAAGGCGAGCCCGATGATTCTGGTGGACGATATCTCCCATACTCCCGGGCACCAGCGCGTTTTGCTGGGTGCCGAGCAGTACCACCTCCTCCGAACGCGGCTGCTCGCCGTAGCGCGCGGAGGGCGTGGCAATACATTTGCTGTGGCCAGCTCCCTGTCAGGCGATGGGAAAACTGTCACCGCACTGAACATTGCGTTCAGCCTTGCGCGGGTCAAGTCCATTCGCACGCTTCTGATCGAACTGGACCTTCGGCGTCCCAATATCGCAAAGATGCTCGGTCTGAAGGGCGGGTCTCGCCGCCTGAGTCTTGAATCAACGGAGCCCTGGAAAAACGCAGTGATTCATCTCCGCGAAAACCTGGATGCCCTGCTGGTGTTTGACAGTGTTCCGCGGGCAAACGAAGCTCTTCAGTCCCCACGACTGGCCAGTATGTTGCGGGAAGCAAGCGCTCAATACGACATGGTCGTCATCGATACTGCACCGTTGCTGGCGACAGTCGACACCCAAAGTATCCTGCCGCACGTTGCGAATGTTCTGTTTGTCGTCAAGGCTGAACACACACGGATCAGCGACATACAGGACGCCCTCGAGCAATTGGGAGACAAGACCATTGGGGTGGTCCTGAACAAGGTGAAACACCTGAAGCACGAACAACATTACTACAGCTATCAATAGCTTGGAGTTATTCGATGGTCCGTATTTTCAGCCATTACTATCCACGCCGACTGTTCCTGATGATTGCACTCGACGGCATCATCGCGTCGGCATGTCTGCTGCAACTGATGCGATTCCATACACCCGGATCAAACCTTCTTCCTGCCGAGGGAGCCTGGGTCGCGGCGACAGCGTGCCTGTGTCTCTTCGTCTTCTATGTCTTCGACTTCTATGACCTTGATCTTCGCCACGGGTTGAAAGGACTGGCGCGCACTGTCTTTCTGACGGTCGGCGTCGCCACCCTGGCCGCCGCGCCACTCAGCGCGATAGCCTTGGCACCATCACGCTCCGCCACCTGGCTGTGCGCAGGCTTCGTGGGCATCGTCTCGTTCCTGCTCTGTCTTCACCTGGTCTACGAGCGTTACTCGCATCCGGCGTCGCGCGAGAAGCTGTTGCTGATCGGAGACAGTCCCTTGATCGACGAGATGGCGCGCCACGTCCGCACACAACGAAGCTTACCGGTCAGTATCACCTCGGTCATGCGACTGTCTTCCCCGCTCCGGAGCACCCTGGGGGCGTTGGAGAGGAGCTTTCATCCGACGTGGATCG
This sequence comes from Terriglobus roseus, assembly GCF_900105625.1. NCBI lineage: Bacteria > Pseudomonadati > Acidobacteriota > Terriglobia > Terriglobales > Acidobacteriaceae > Terriglobus > Terriglobus roseus. The sequence goes on along the minus strand of NZ_FNSD01000001.1, from coordinate 4,097,591 downwards.
CGGTCGACCAGCCAGCGCGCTTTCGTCCGGACCTCGCCACGCAACTTATCGGTCTACGCCAGCGCGGAGTCCGTGTGGAAGATGCGACGGACGTCTATGAAGCCATCACCGGCCGGCTTCCCATCCGTAGCCTTACCGAGGCCGACGTAGCCCATGGACCGGCACTGAATGCAAGCGGCTGGGTTGCCCTGGCCACCACCGCAATGGACTTGATTGTCGCATCGCTGATGCTCATGGCGGCTGCTCCAGCCATCTTGATTTGCATGATCCTGATCAAGCTCGAGTCACGGGGCCCCTGCCTCTATCGGCAGGAGCGCGTGGGCCGCGACGGACGCTTATTCAACATCATCAAGCTCAGGACCATGCGCATCGACGCAGAGACTTCCACCGGTCCTATCTGGGCCTGCAAAGACGATCCACGCGTCACACGCATCGGTCGGTCGCTGCGCAAATATCATCTGGATGAGTTGCCGCAGTTATGGAATGTGCTTCGGCGTGAGATGTCGATGGTCGGCCCGCGGCCCGAGAGAAAGCACTTCACCGAAGTGCTGCGCGATCAGGTGCCGTTCTACGCACTTCGGCATACCGTCACACCGGGTGTGACCGGATGGGCACAGGTCTGTTCCCGATATGGCGAATCGATTGCCGACGCGTATACCAAGCACGAGTACGACCTCTATTACCTGAAGCATCGTACCCTTTCGTTCAATTTGTTCATCCTTTTGAAGACAGTCAAGATGTGCCTGATTGGTCGGGGTGCACAGTGATCCTTGTCGGCACGTTGTTGATCGGATTGGCGACCGTAGTACTTCTTACGTCCACGATTCAGCTTTGCCTGACCATACTGGGCGAACGGATCGACGATGCAGATACGCGCTGTCCGCCATTCCGTGAAACGCCTCTGTCGCGCTTCATTTTGCTTGTGCCGGCACATGATGAGGGCGCTGATATTGCGGACACGGTGGGAAATCTTCGGTCGCTGGACTATCCCCCGTCTCTCGTCCGGACGATCGTCGTTGCCGATAACTGCACCGACTCAACCGGTCTCTTTGCTCGCAGGGCTGGCGCAGAGGTATGGGTTCGTGTGGACTCTGAAAGGCTTGGTAAAGGGTTCGCGCTCGCCTGGGCGCTGGAGAGCGTGACACGTACGCAGCATGACGCAGTGGTGGTTCTGGATGCGGACACCATCGCCGACCCGAACCTGTTAAGAGTTTTGGATGATGAGCTTCGCAAGGATGAGGAAGCGAAGCGAACCGTGGCCTACCAGGTTCGATATCGGTTTCATGCCGAGGGTCATGCGTGGGCTTCCAACGCGAGCATAAATGCAAAGGATTTGGAACACCGGAGCGTTCACCATCCGCGAATGGCCCTGGGTCTTCCCGTTGTCCTTCAGGGAAATGGCTTCTGTCTTCCAAAGAGCGTCTTGAAAGCCGTCCCATGGCGTGCGGACTCGATCGCAGAAGACATGGAATACACACTGGACCTGATGATGCATCGGATCGCGGTCCGATATATCGATCGGGTCAGCATCAGCGCCCGCCTTCCGGCGCTAGCGGCCCATTGCAGTTCACAGCGCATTCGTTGGGCGAAGGGTAATCTGCACCTGCTCTTCACGCGTCTCAGCCCTCTCGCCTATCGGGCTCTACGCTTCCGCGACACCTTCGCGATGCACGGCGCACTGCTTCTGCTTTGCAACAGCAGAGTCACAACTGCGTATGCCCTGATATTCACGTTCGGCGGTCTGATCCTTGCGCCGCCCGCATTCCGAGCGGCTATCGTAAGCTTGATCGGCCTTTCAGCCGCAGCGCAGGCCGCCATTCTGATAGCGACACGGTCCTCGCGAGATCACAGCGCCTTGGAAGAAATGAAGTATGCGACTCGAATCGCGAGCGCCCAATGGCAGGCGCTTGTTCATCTGAGACAACGCGTATGGACTCGGACAGAACGCTGATGGTGCATTACCCCTTTCTCTCCGTGATCATCCCGGTGCTGAATGAACGGCTTTGCCTGCCACTTCTCCTGAAGGACTTGGCATTGCAGCAGTACCCGCGAGACCGATGGGAGATCATCGTCGCGGACGGTGGCTCCGTGGACGGCACTGTTGATTTTGTCCGCTCTCAATCCGGAGATTATCCGGTCGCACTATCGCTCGTACCGAACTTAAGAAGACGCAGCAGCGCGGGTCGGAACGCCGGGGTGAAAGCCGCTCGCGGAGAGATTGTTGCGTTCATCGACGGCCATACTCGCGTCCAGAATCCCCAACTGCTCCTTCGTACCGCAGAGCTGTTTGAAACGACAGGGGCCCATTGCCTCTGCAGAGCTCAACCTTTAGTTGGTCTCCCTGGCAACCGCTGGAGCGAGAACATCGCGGCTACGCGGGCATCCCGCTTCGGCCACGGCTCAGCTTCATTGATTTACGATCGCAACTTCATCGGGCCGTGCGATCCGCGTAGCTCAGGCGCTGTCTACCGACGAGAAGTCTTCAAAGCGCTGGGCCTTTATGACGAAAGCTTTGACGCGTGTGAAGACGTGGAATTCAATACGCGCCTTTGGCTCAGTGGCAAACTTGCGTACGCGCATCCCGACCTTGCGATCGACTACCAGGCGAGGTCCACGATCAGGGGTTTGTGGAGGCAGATGGTGCGCTACGGCCAGGGCCGCGTTCGTCTCGCCAGAAAGCACCGATCCGAACGCAGCATTCGCAGCCTGGCCCCTGCAATGCTTGTCATCCTGCTGATGACTGCTACTGGCGTCTGGTTTAGTTGGGTATGCGCGCTGCCACTCGTCGCTTACGTGGCGGTGATCGTCCTGCTTGCAACGGTGACTACGTGGAACGATCGCCGAAGGTCAGCTTTTGCTGCCGCCGTTATTTTGCCAGTCATACATCTTGGGCTCGGCACCGGCATGTTGATGGAAACAATATCAGGAGCAGGCCCGCAGACATTCAAAGATGCAGCCCTCGACGTCGGTCAGATCAACGTCGCCATCGCAGCAGATGAAACGCAGCACGTGCTGCGCTGAACCTGCCATTGGCGTCGAGCATAAGGGTATCGTCCATCGGAATGCGAGGACGGGCGCCGCCCCGATAGCGATTGGAGATCGCGCGAGGAACGGTGCTGAAGGTCTGTTGGTATCCAACCTCCATCGCGATCTGCTCCGTCACCGCATTGAGGGAACCATTGGGATATGCGAAATACTTCGGCTTCTCCCCCGTCTCGAACTTGATTCTCCGAAGGGAGCGAGTCATCTCCAGGCGAACGACCTCTCGGTCCTCGGCACCGAGCGTGGCATGACATGCCGTGTGAGAGCCGATCTCAAAGCCTGCTGAAGCCATGCTGCGGATCTGATTCCAGTTCATAAAGCTTGCTTTCCGTCCACAACAGATGCCGAGTCGTTCTTCCATGTGCGCAGCAAATGAGAGCTTGGTCGACAAGGTCATGCCCTTCGCGAAGGCCGACCAGTTTTCCAGCGGGATACAGTCATGCCTGCCCGCCCAGGTCTGCAAGGTATTGACGAACACATCATAAACGCCGCCCTTCCGGCATAGGTCATAGATCCTTGTCAGTCGCTCCTCCGGGAGCATTGCCACTGTGCCAGCGAGGTCTGTGCAAACAAAGACGGTAGCCGCCATGCCGAAACGCAGCAGTAAGGGACGCACGACCTCGAAGGTATCAATCCAACCATCGTCAAAGGTAAGTGCAATCTTTTGCGACTTACTTTCCTCACGGTCATGCAGCAAAGTTTCCATGTCGACGACTTTGTATCGACGTCCCAGGAATTCCAATAAGGCGCGGAAGGACTCGGCCGACATGACCGTGTGTGCATCGTAAGCCAGCTCAGCTTTCCCGGCCGGCAACACACGATGCAGATTCAGGATCATGCCACCATTGCGCGGACCCAGGTGATCCGCCAGCGCGAAGGCCCCGCTGTTGTAGAGCAGGGTCGCGCCTGTTGTCTTGATGGCCAAATCCATATTGGTGTTTACGCACGCAACCTGCCAACCAGCCGCCTCGACAGGCAGCAGATGCTGTCGACAATGACCAACCACGTCGGCCGGCTCATTGGCGCACAATGGCCGAGCGCTTGCTTCCTGAATGTCTGAATACGAAAGGCTTCACACGGCATGAACGAAGTAAGGACTGCGATTCCAAAGACACGCATTCTCTTTGTCATCGACGAGATGGAGAGTATTACGGCAGGTGGCACAGAACGCCAGCTGCTGCACCTGATCAAGGTGTGCAAGGCGGCTGGGATGCGGCCGTATGTCGCCGTGTTGCGAGGAACAAAGTGGTTAACGGCCGACCTTGCTGGCTGCCCCGTACAGCATTTTCAATGGGCCTCGCTCTTTTCCATCAGTTCCGTCGTCCGTGCGTTGGAATTTCTGCGTTATCTCCAGCATCGTAAATTCTCGATTGTTCATGCGCTCTTTCCCGAGTCGAACCTGATTGTTCCAGTATTGTCCCGAATCGCGGGCGTGAGTGTCGTCGTCGGGCATCGCAGAAACCTGCGCAGCGAGTTTCGTACCCCCATGGCACCACTCATCCTGTTGCAACGCCTCAGCAACCTGGCGGTGGATGCGGTTGTCGTGAACTCCGAGGCAGTACGGAAACGTGTCCTGGCGCTTGAAAGAGTCCCCTCGCGCAAACTGCACCTGGTCTACAACGGCATAGACCTGCGGGCGATGCAGCCCTCTGCGCAAGAGCGCAGCAGGTTCCGCCGCGCACTCGGCTTGGGTCCCCATCATCTGCTGGTGGGAAATCTATCCGGGCTCCGTCTGGTGAAAGGGATCGACACCTTCATCGATGCTGCCATTCATCTGCGCATCCACACCTCCCTGATGCGCTTCGTAGTGGTGGGCGAAGGCGATCAAAAAGATGCCCTGCTTGAGCGCATACGCTCCGCTGGCCTGGAGGATGTTTTCACCATCTGCGATCCGGCAATGGATGTTCGTGCCCCGCTGTCCGGGATGGATATTGGAGTGCTGAGTTCCCGGGCGGAAGGCTTCTCCAATTCCCTGTTGGAGTACATGTCCTTCGGCCTTCCGATCGTTGCCACGGATGTGGGTGGGAACCGTGAGGCACTCGGTGGAGCCGGCTTGCTGATCCCGCCGGGCGATCCTTCTGCGTTGGCTTCCGCCATCCTCAGTCTTCGCGATCCGCATCTGCGCGAGGCTCTTGGTTGTGAAGCGAAGCGAACGGTCGGCAAATTCGAGATGCGCTGCAGTGACAGTCGCTTCGTCGACATACAGTTGCGGCTTTTACAGCGAAATCGTCCCGCCGACTCCACCTCTCCAGTTGCACCGACCGCAGATCCGGCACTTGAACACGCAAGCCGGCCGTAAGTTTACGCATTGACACGAAAAGGAACGAGACCAATGAACCTGCTCACCGCCGAACACGATCAGCGCTTTCTGTCAGCAACGGAATTAACTGGAAAGCTCATCGGTCGCACTGCATCGATAGGCATCGTCGGTCTGGGCTACGTTGGCCTGCCACTCACCATGCTGCTCGCCGACGCCGGATTCACCATGACAGGATTCGACGTTGACACCCGCAAGGTGGCCGCGCTGAACGAGGGCCGGTCCTATATCCAAAGAATCACCTCCGAAGAAATCGCAGCCATGGTCAACAGCGGCATGCGCGCCACCGCCGATTTTTCCGCTATCCGCGAGATGGACGCCGTCATCATTTGTGTGCCAACACCGCTGAACGAGCATCGCGAGCCAGACCTAAGCTTTATTGAAGAGACCGCACGCGCGATCGCACCGTACCTTCAACCCGGGCAGTTGATCGTTCTTGAAAGCACCACTTATCCAGGAACGACGGAAGAGGTTTTGATTCCGCTGCTGGAGAGAGGCTCAAAGCTGAATTGCTTCCGCGACCATTCGCAGGAAGAGCTTTGCTTCCACGTGGCTTATTCTCCCGAACGGGAAGATCCTGGCAATGACCTGGTTGCGCGAAAGGATGTTCCGAAGGTAGTGGGAGCACCGTGCACGTTGAGCCAGCAGATTGCGTCGGACCTTTACAGCACAATCTTCACTCGCACCGTCAAGGTCTCAAGCACCGGCGCAGCCGAGATGACGAAGTTACTGGAGAACATCTATCGGTGTGTCAACATCGCGCTCGTCAATGAACTCAAGTTACTGTGCCAGCGGATCAACCTTGATATCTGGGAAATTATTGCGGCTGCCGCAACCAAGCCTTTTGGTTTCCAGCCGTTTTATCCCGGGCCGGGACTGGGTGGCCACTGTATTCCCATTGATCCCTTCTATCTCTCCTGGAAGGCCCGCGAAGTGGATTTCTCCACGCGGTTCATCGAGCTCGCAGGCGAGATCAATACGGAGATGCCGTACCGCGTGATTGACGTCGTAACGCGCGCGCTGAACCAGCAGCATAAGACCGTAAACGGCAGCAAGGTGTTGGTCCTTGGCCTTGCCTACAAGAAGGATATCGACGACCTTCGGGAGAGCCCGTCGCTCACGCTGATTGAGCTGCTGCGGAAGCTAGGCGCCGAGGTGGCCTACAACGACCCATACTTCCCGGAAGTTTCGCAGGGCCGGCACTATGCACTGAATCTTGCGAGTGTTTCTCTGGATGACATCTCGTCGTATGACTGTGTACTGATTGCGACCAATCATTCCTCCTACGACTACGCATGGATCGTGGAACACGCGGCCCTCGTCGTGGACACGCGCAACGCCACCGCAGGTCTTGCTCGAAACAACGTATGGCAGGCATAGGGAGAGTACTGGTATGACGTCCCATCGTATTTTGATCACCGGCGCCGCTGGCTTTATCGGGTCATCCATTGCGAGAGAGCTTGCAAAACAGGGAATACACACGCGTGGCATGGATAACCTCTCGACGGGGTCTCTCGCGAACCTTTCGGGGCTCGAGGACTATGTCGAATTCACCGAGGCCGATCTGCTGGACGAGAGGTCACTCTTACGGCTTTGCGACGGTGTCGATGTTGTCTTTCACGAGGCGGCGATCCCTTCAGTCCCGAAGTCCGTCCGTGATCCACTGACAAGCCATCGCTCCAACGTAGACGGCACGCTCAACCTGTTGCTGGCCGCCCGCCGTTGTGGAGTGAAGCGCGTTGTGTATGCCGCATCATCATCCGCGTACGGCGACGTCACAGGTAGCGCGAAGCAGGAGACGATGCGGGCGGCTCCCATCTCGCCCTATGCCGTGCAGAAGCTTTGCGGCGAGCATTACATGCAGAGCTTTCACGCGGTGTACGGATTGGAAACGATTTGCCTCCGATACTTCAATGTCTTCGGTCCGCACCAGGCTGCGAATTCGCCGTACTCGGGTGTGCTCGCCAAGTTCATCACTGAAATGCTTGCGGGGCGGTCGCCGTCAATCTTTGGCGACGGGACGCAATCACGCGACTTCACTTTCATTGACAACGTGGTCGAAGCGAATCTTCTTGCCGGCCGCGCCCCCGCCAACGCTGTATCCGGCAAGGTCTACAACGTTGCCTGCGGGAACAGTGCATCGTTGCTCGACGTCTACGCGATGTTGCAACGTATCACTGGGTTTCAGGGAGCGCCACGCTTCCTGGAAGCGCGCGTTGGAGATGTGCGCGATTCCCTTGCAGACATCCGCGCTGCTGCTCAGGATCTTGGATATCGTCCTAGCGTCAAGCTTTTCGATGGGTTGGAACGAACGGTCGAGTGGTACCGCCAACAAATATCCGCTGAAATTCTTGTGCCTCAAGTGATACCCGGAGTTGCTATCCATGCGTAACGACTTCGTTTTAACTCGCCTGGCCGATGAGGACAGCGTTGCGGCTCGATTTGAACGTATCGCCGCGGCCTTCTGCCATGATGTCGCCGTTGTGCACGAGACTGGCCAGATGTCTTACCGTACCCTGCGTCTGGCTGCGCTGGGCTTCGCGTGCCACTGCCGCACACGAGGCGTGAAAGCCGGTGATCTGGTTGCAGTGGACGCTCGCCGCTCGTGGGAGATAGTGGCCTGCATCATGGGCCTTGCGTACCTTGGCGCTGTGTACGTCCCAGTCGCCCTTGAAGATCCTGCAACAGGCGCTCTGTTCGATCAGCACAGCATTCGCTTCATTGCGACAATACGCAGCGGCCTGGATGTTCTCCAGGGCAAAGAGGTCTTGGTTCTTCCCTACAACTGGGAAGAGTCGGAGAAGACGATCCAGCTCCCAGCCATCAGTCGTGACGCGCCGCTCTACGTGCTCTTCACCTCCGGATCCACCGGCGACCGCAAGGGCGTGGTCGTTCCGCAGAGAGGCGTCCTGCGTCTGGTCCAGCCACAGGAAGCTTTTGCGTTTGGTCCCAGGCACCGCACCCTGCTGCACTCACCACTAACATTCGACGCATCCACGTTCGAACTCTGGGGCCCATTGCTGACCGGAGGTTCGCTTATGATCGCGCCGGATCGTCCCCTGTCGTTCGATGACTTTGGGGAAATCGTTCGCCGCGATGGCGTCAGCACGCTCTGGATGACATCCGGACTTTTTCATGCCGCGGCCAGAGAACATCAGCAGATCTTCGACACTTTGCAACAACTGCTCGTTGGCGGTGATGTGATCCATCCCGGCCTCTTCCGCGCGGTCAAGCGGAGCTTCCCGCGGCTGCGCCTGGTGAACGGTTACGGCCCAACTGAAAACACGGTATTCACCTGCTGCTATGCAGGGGTTGCAGACGACGGCGAAGATTCGCTGCCAATTGGTAGACCCATCCACGGAACGACGATACGGATCGTTGGTTCCGACGGCGAAGACGTGGACGAAGGACAGCCGGGAGAGTTGATCGTTTCAGGCGACGGCGTTGCGCTCGGCTACCTACATGATCCCGAACTGACGGCACGGCGTTTCAGTTCGCAAAAGAGTGGCACCACCGTTTGGTCAAGCTATCGCACCAACGACCTGGTACGCCGAGACGCTGACGGCAACCTCCTGTTCCTGGGCCGGCTGGATTCCGAGGTCAAACTCCTTGGACAACGCGTGCAATTGGACGATGTGACGCAAGCGATCAAGCAGGTGCAGGGCGTACGGGACTGCGTTCCTGTTGTCGTTGAGCTGGGAGAGGGCGACAAAAAGCTGGTTGCATTCATCGTCTGGGACGGACCGGACAGAGAAGCAGAACTTCGTCGTGCGCTGTCGTCGACACTCATGCCCGCAGCCCTTCCCAACATCTTCATTGCCATGCCGGACCTGCCCTTGAATGACAACGGAAAAATCGATCGGGAACAATTGAAGCAAGTTGCGTTTGAGTCATTACAACAAGCGGTTGTTTTGACTAATGACAGCTTGCCCGAGCAGATCCAGACCGTGTGGTCGATGGTTCTCGGGCATCCCGTCAGCGATGAGCACGCCCCGTTTTTCGAACTCGGCGGAGATTCGCTGAGCCTGCTGAGGATGCATGCGGAACTGCGAAAACTATCCGGCTACGCACCCGCGCTTCCGGAACTCTTCTCCCTGCCAACGATTGCAAAGATCACTGAGTACATACAAAAGCGAGAAGTGATGTCGGCGCACGCAGTCCGGCAGCCTGTGACTGCGTCGATGAAGCAATTCGGAGGCGCGGCATGAGACACACCTTCACTGAGAATGACATCGCCATCATTGGCATGGGCGGCCGCTTTCCCGGCGCGAACGATGTTGAGTCGTTCTGGCAAAACCTGATGGACGGAATCGACACGGTTACCCGACTGAGTGCCGAAGAGATCGATTCATCCATTCCGCTTGCAGATCGTACAGCGTCGAACTACGTTCGCAGCCGTGGTTTGATCGATCACGCAATAGACTTTGATGCCGACCTATTCCGATTTCTTCCCCGAGAAGCAGAGGTCACCGATCCCCAGCAGCGAGTGCTGATGGAGGTTGTTTGGTCAGCTCTTGAAAACTCTGGTTACGCACCGCGCACCCACTCGCAAAGGATTGGGCTCTGCGTCGGCTGCAGCATCAACACGTACATGCTCGGCGTCCTGTCGAACGACCCGACGTTTCTCACCAACATGGTTCATCGTTACCAAGTGGGCTCGTTCTCGGAATTGGTTGGGAACGGTCAGGACTTTCTTGCCACGCGTATCGGCTACAAACTTGGCTTCACCGGTCCGGTGATGACAGTGCAATCAGCATGCTCCACGTCACTGCTCGCGGTAGCACAGGCATGCGACATCCTGCGGGCTGACCAAGCCGACATGGCAGTCGCGGGAGGCGTTTCCGTTACCTTTCCTGAGCGGCGTGGATATGCTCATGACCCAGGCGGCATCGTCTCGAGCGACGGTCACTGCCGGCCATTCGATGCCGAAGCCTCTGGTACGGTCTTCGGATCGGGTGCTGCCGTAGTGGTGTTGAAGAAGGCGCTCAACGCCATCCGTGATGGCGATCACATCGTCGCAGTCATACGCGGCGTCGGCATTTCGAATGATGGATCGGAGCGGATGGGCTTTGCCGCGCCCTGCGCCACAGGTCAAAGCGCCGCCATCTCCATGGCTCTGCGCGATGCGGAAGTGACTGCGAGCCAGGTTGGCTACATCGAATGTCACGGAACAGGCACGCCGCTGGGTGATCCCATTGAAATCAGCGGTCTGAACGCGGCCTTCGAAGGTGCAGAGCGGCAAGGAGAGCCCTGCGTCCTCGGGTCGGTCAAGGGCAACGTCGGACATCTGGACGTAGCTGCCGGCGTCACGGGATTGATCAAGGCCGCGCTCACCCTTGAGCGCGAGGCAATCCCCGGCACGAAGTATTTCTCCAAGCCAAACGCCAACCTTCCGCTCAATCCACGGCAATTCGTCTTCGATGGTCAACCGAGGACGTGGAAGCGGAACGGAACACCGCGGTACGCCGGGGTCAGTGCCTTTGGGCTCGGCGGCACAAATGTTCACTTGGTGCTTCGTGAGGCGCTGCCTGTAACCGACACTCCTTCCCTGCGGACCTCGGAGGTCCTGGTGATCTCCGGCGCGACGGAGAAGGCGGCAAGAGAGACTTGGCTGGCCGTGCAACAAGCCATTGCGACAAGTGAGCGTTGCACGATGCCGCATGCCGCTTTCACGCTGGCTTGTGGACGAGAGCGGCTGTCGAAGCGTCTGGCTGTCACCGCTTCCTGGGCAGATGAGGGCGGTTGGACCTTCGCAGAGAGTGCCATCAAGGCTTCCTCCTCATCACATCCGCCGAAGGTTGCGTTCCTCTTTCCGGGGCAGGGTGCGCAGCACCCGGGCATGGGATCCGGCCTGTATCGTTCTCAACCGCTCTATCGCAACATCGTGAATGAATGCGCTGAGTTTCTCGAGCCGATCGTCGGTGTGGATATGCGGAAGTTTCTCTTGGGTGAGCGCACCGATGAGGCATTAGCAGAACAACTGCGCATGACAAAGTATTCGCAGCCGGCACTCTTCATCGTTGCGTATGCGATGGCTCGCCTCTGGATTCATTGGGGGGTTCTCCCGGCGCGCATGGTCGGCCATAGCTTAGGGGAACTGGTTGCTGCATGTCTTGCCGGCGTGATCCCACTCCAGGATGCACTCTACGCCGTGGCGCAGCGTGGAGCGCTGATGGACTCGCGGCCAACTGGAGAGATGCTTGCAGTGATGGCTCGTCTTGAACAGGTGCAGGACGTCATTGCGACGCTTGCGGGCCTCGACATTGCAGCGATCAACGCACCGAACGCCATCGTCATTGCAGGAAGCCCGGACGACATTGCTGCGGCCCGCTTACAGTTCTCCAATCTCGACATTCAAAGCCAGTCGCTGAAGACATCCCACGCCTTCCATTCGCGAGCGATGGATGCGGTCATGGAACCGCTGGAGACCTTGTTCGCGGTATTCACTCTCAGGGCTCCGGAAGTCCCCATCATCTCAACTGTGACGGGTCAGCAGCTCACGGCCGCGCAGGCGATGTCACCACGGTACTGGGCAGAGCACTGCCGGCATACCGTTGACTTCGCGGGTGCCGTCCGCACCCTGCGTGAGACCGAACCGGAGATGGTCTTCATCGAGTGTGGCGCCGGGAACATTCTCACATCGCTCATGCGTCGACAGATGCCATCCAGCGCCAGCATCTTTCCATCGCTTCCGTCGCCGCTCTCCACAACGCAGGACGATCAGGCGATCGCGACCACGGTTGGCGCGGTGTGGTCGGCAGGCGTGGAGATCGATTGGCCACGCTTCTATGAAAACGACAACCCCACACGCATCCCGCTTCCCGGATACAGCTTTCAACGCCGGCAATTCATCGCGACATCACAAGCGACACCTGCCATCACGCCAATACTGCAAGTTCCTATTCCACTTCAGGAGACCGTCAACATGTCTACACCTGCCTGCCTGCCACGCACCAACGCACGTGCTGAAAAACTCTCTCGTCAGATCGCTGACATCCTCACAGAGCTGGCCGGTGTAGATCTGAGTGAAGACAACGAAGACACCAGCTTTCTGGAGCTGGGGCTTGACTCTCTCTTCCTGACACAGCTTGCAACGAAATTGCAACGGACGTTTGCGGTCGACATTTCCTTCCGGGACCTGCTGAACGATCTGTCGAGTATTGCTGCGCTGGCTCAGCACCTGGATGCCACTCTCCCCGCGGAGCCCACCCCTGCACCGACGCGTCCGCCTGCCGAAGTCGCAGTAAGCGCAGGAAGCGGATCGGGAGCATCCCTGAAGGACCTCGTGCAGCAGCAGTTACTGGCGATGAACGCGCTCTTCCAGCAACAGTTGAGCGCTCTCTCGCAGATGGATGGGGACGCTGCGCCGGCCCCGGCGAACGCTCCAGACACAGCAGCAATCAACACGGCTGACACTCCCATCGTGGATATTGCGCTGCGCAGTTCACCACGTTTCCGGAAAACGCCTCCTACGGACGCCGGTCCCGAGGAGACACCAGAGCAAAAGGCTTTTGTGGCGAGCCTGATCGCAGGTTATTCGACCAAGACCGCCGGCTCGAAACAACACACACAGCAGTTCCGCACCGTCCACGCAGACCCTCGCAATATGACCGGTTTTCGCAAGGAGTGGAAGGAGATCTCTTATCCGCTCGTGGTGGGGCACGCCAAGGGTTCCCGCCTTTGGGATGTGGATGGGAACGAATACATTGACTTCGTGAACGGCTTCGGTCCGACGATGTTTGGCCACAGTCCAGACTTCGTTCTGAAAGCCGTCCAGGAACAACTGGCGGACAGCATTGCCATTGGTCCACAGACGCCCCTGGCGGGTCCAACGGCGGAACTGGTCTCTGAGCTGACAGGCATGGAGCGCGTCACGTTCTGCAATACCGGATCGGAAGCCGTGATGGCGGCAATGCGCCTGGCCCGTACTGTGACCGGGCGCGACAAGGTGATGTTCTTTGCCGGCGATTACCATGGGCAGTTCGACGAAGTGCTGGTGCGCGGCCTCATCCGCAATGGTCAGCCCGTCACGCTTCCCAGTGCACCGGGTATTCCAACGAATAACCTCAGCAACATTGTTGTCTTCGACTATGGCGACCCGGAGGCCCTCCTTTATTTGAAGGAGCATGCCGATGAGATGGCTGCGGTGATCGTTGAACCGGTGCAGAGTCGTCATCCCGACCTGCAACCGTTTGAGTTCCTGCATAATCTTCGCGCGATCACCAAGCGCACCAAGATCGCGCTGGTGTTCGATGAAGTCGTTACGGGATTCCGGCTACATGCGGGCGGAGCGCAGGCTCACTTTGGCATTCGCGCCGATATGGCCAGCTACGGCAAGGTCGCCGGAGGAGGGATGCCGATCGGCATACTCGCAGGGTCCCCGCGCTTCATGGACGCATTGGACGGTGGCGCATGGACCTTCGGCGATGACTCTTTGCCAGAAGCAGGCATGACATTCTTCGCGGGAACCTTTGTACGGCATCCGCTCGCCATTGCCGCGACGAAGGCTACCCTGGAGCACATCCGTGATGGTGGCGATGAGCTGTATTCCACGATCAATGCGAATGCCGACTGGTTTGTGCAGCAGGCCGCGCAGCTCTTCCACGACCTAGATGTGCCATTCACGATGGAGCATCTTGGCAGTGTGATGTATCTGGCGATACCAGCCGAAATCCGGAGTTCGGGCCTGCTGTTCGTCTTGCTGCGCCACCGGGGAATCTATGCGCTCGAACACTTCCCTCTGTATCTCACGACCGAGCATTCGAGCCAGGATTTGCAACTCTTTCTGGATGCTCTCCGCGACAGCATCGTGGACCTGCAGCGTGTTGGTCTGTTGCCGTCTTCTCATTCGACCCTGCCTCAGGGGCCGGACATTGCTCCACTTACAGACGCTCAGATGGAAGTACTGATGGCCGCCCAGGCGAGCGACGCGGCCAACTGCGTCTTCAATGAATCGTGCCGCGTGACACTGGCAGGGGTGTGCGACGAAGAAAAGCTCAAAGCTGCCTGGAAGCAGCTTTGTCTACGGCATCCAGCGATGCGCGCCGTTCTTCAACGCAACCAGCCCATGATGGAGGTGCTGGGGGCTACATCGGCAGACCTCGCTGTCATCGATCTGCAAGATGTCTCGAATCCGAATGAAGCCGTCGCACGCTTCATCGCAACGGACGCGGAGACACCGTTCGATCTTTATAACGGTCCCTTGGTGCGCGCCTGCCTACTTCGGACAGACAAGGATGCCTCCACACTGGTACTAACAGCACACCACATCGTTTGTGATGGATGGTCCACCAACGTGATGCTTTCAGACCTGGGGGAACTCTATACAGCGGCCGTGGAGATGCGCGCGCCTGACTTGCCTGTTGCGGCATCGTTCTTGGACTATGCCCAGGAGAAAGCAGCCCAAGCACCTTCAGACAAGAAGGATTTGACCTTCTGGCGCGAGCAGCTTACAAGCATCCCGGAGCTGCCGAACCTGCCACAGCAGAAGATGCCGCTTGCAGAAAGGACCTACCGTGGCAACACGCTGTTTGTTCAATGCCCATCGCAACTAACCCAGCAGCTACGCCGGATGGGCGCAGCCGTGGGATGCACGCTGTTCTCGACGCTCTTCAGTGCATGGGCTCTTGTGCTGATGAAATTGTCCGGGCAGGATGAACTGGCGGTGCTGATCCCTGCAGCGCAACAGGCATCGCTCCCGAACGGCGAGATGATTGGCCATTGCGTTCATCTGCTGCCGATTATCACGAGGACCAGCAGCGAGGAGAAGCTGTCCTCTTACATGGTAGGCACCAAACGGCAGATCCTGAATGCATACGACCATCAAGAGGTCACTTACGGCACCATGGTGCACGAGCTTGGCATTCCCCGACAAGCAGGCCGGCTGCCTATTTCAGAGTTGCAATTCAATCTCGAGAAGATGGGCTCCCTCTCGTCCTTCAAGACATTGCAGGCCAGCGCGCGAGCCAATGCGAAAGCGTTTGTAAACTTTGACCTCTTCCTGAACATCGTGGAAGCACCGGAAGGACTCCGGTTGGAGTGCGACTACAACTCGGACCGCTATACGGAAGACCAGGTTGGTAACTGGATGCAGGCGTATCAGCATCTGCTCCAGTCCTTCCTGGAGCATTCCGATGGCGTCGTCGCTGACACGTCACTCGCAACGACTGAAGCATTCCCGTTGGCTCTGCGCAGCAACGGCGCCGGGATTGCGGGGCAATCTGTTCTTGAGTGGATCGACCGCCAGACCGGCGCTACGCCGGGTGTTCCTGCCATTGAGTTTTATGGGCGCAAGCTCACCTATGCGGAGCTCAAGCGGCGATCGATGGCGATCGCAACTCGACTGCGCGAAGCGGGCATCGGCTCCGGAGACTATGTCGCACTTCTCCTCGATCGCTCGCCGGACATGATCTCGGCGCTTCTGGGCGTCATGCGGAGCGGTGCCACCTACATTCCCCTTGACCCGTCCATGCCGATGGACAGGACGAAGGCAATCACTCAGAGCTTGCCGATATCGTGTGTCATCACGTCCGAGGAACACGCACAGGTGCCGCAGGAACTCGCTTTGCCCAAGCTCCTGATCTCAAGCATCACGGACAGCGACGCCCCCAATCCCACCGCGCTTCCAGGCGCAGCGGATGTTGCCTATGTGATCTTCACTTCCGGTTCGACGGGTAAGCCGAAGGGTGTCTCCATCACGCACGGCAACCTGCTGAATTCAATCGCGGGGATTGCCGAGGTGGTCCATTGCACGGCAGACACTCGACTGATGGCTGTCACAACGATCAGTTTTGACATCGCAGCGATGGAACTGCTGATGCCGCTGATGTATGGGGGAACCGTTGTCATCGCTTCGAGGGCGGACGCTGCTGATGGCGCTCGACTCAGCCGCATGCTGCACGCCGCGAAGATCAACATGATGCAGGCTACCCCTTCCACTTGGCGGATGCTTGCCGATGCGAACATTCCACAGCCAACGCTATCGATGATCTGCGGCGGTGAAGCCTGGGACAGGGCGCTCGCTGATCGGCTCCACGTACTTGGCGGCAGGCTGTGGAATTTTTACGGTCCTACGGAGACGACGATCTGGTCTGGATACCAGGAGGTCCTGCCCGGTGACAGACCCGTCAGCATCAGCCACGCTCTTCCGCGGCAAAGCCTGTATGTCCTCGATCAGCATTTGCGCCCATTACCTGTCGGCTTACCGGGGGAACTCTGCATCGGCGGGCTAAGTGTTGGGTTGGGCTATTTCGGCGACCCAGCGCGAACAAAAGATCGCTTCGTACCAGACCATTTCGCACCGTCATCCGCGGCGCACCTTTACCGCACGGGAGATCGAGCGACCCTGACGGCCGAGGGTTGCATCCAGTTCGCTGGCCGCATGGATGACCAGTTCAAGCTGCGGGGTTTCCGGATTGAGCCTGGAGAGATTGAGGCTGCGCTCCGAACAATGCCCGCTGTGGAACAGGCCGTCGTGGTCCTCCGAGCCGATACCCTGGGGAACGATCGCCTCGTGGCCTTCCTGAAGGTTCGGGAAAGTGAACACCTCTTGTCCGAAGAAGTATTGCAGGAGCGGCTATCGCAACTACTGCCCGACTACATGGTCCCGGCCTTTTTCGTAACTCTGGCCCGCCTGCCGCTGACCGCGAACGGCAAGATTGACCGGAAATCTCTGCCCGGACTTGAAATCGTTCCAAAGCCGGATGTCTTCACCGTCCCGCCGCCACCGCGGAGCAAAGATGAGGCCGTACTGGCCAAGATCTGTGCTGAGACGTTGGGCCTGGATGATGTCGACATTGACCGCTCCCTCTTCGCGGTTGGAGCAGATTCGCTACATATCTTCCAGATCGCCTCCAAGGGCAGTAAGGCGGGACTGCCGATCACGGCGCGCCACTTAATGAAGCTGAAGAGCATCCGCAATGTTTGCGCTGCACTTTCTGTCGCAGCCGCAGATACGGCCTCTTCGAGTCATCATGTTCCCGCAGAAGTTCTGGCCGCGCAACCGGGCAGCGGCATGCATTTTGGCGGTCAGTTCTGATTGTTCTGCTTTAAGTTGGAGATCTCTGTGGCGACTACCTTCGTGCTTTCCCCCACCGAAACCGCTATATTCCCTGCGGTCCCGTTTCAACAGAGGCTCTGGGCTCTGGAGAAGCAGGCCGCAGCAAATCCTGCATGGAATATTGCAGTCCGCTTCCAACTCATGGGCCACGTAGACCGCGATCGGTTCCAGGCTGCCCTCGATGAGGTCATACGGCAGGATGGCCTGCTACGCTGCCACTTCCGAGAGGAGGAAGGCATCCTGTTGGGTGAGTACAGTGAGGGATGCGCAGTGCCCGTCAAGTGGGTCGATGCGTGGTCAGAAGAGACGTTCGAAGACGCGTTGACGGCATATTCCTATGCGCAGGCGAAGACCCCGTTCCGCATGGAGGAGGCACCGCTGCTCCGAGTTACGGTGGTGAGCCAGAGCGCGACGCAGCACTTCCTTCTCATCACGGTGCATCACTCGATCTTTGACGGCTATTCGGTCGGCCTTCTTGTGGACCGTTTGATGGAGCGCTATGGGGACGACGGAACTGGCAGTCAGTCAATAGCTGTTACACCGGGCTTTGCGGATTATGCCGCTTCGTTGCAGCTGCTCCGAAGTCGCAGTGATTATGCAGAACTCGCAAGAGCGTGGAAGACGCTGTTGACGGGTACCAAGCCCGTCCCCCTTGCAGACACGGGATGCCTGAGGGCGCTGCCGGCAACGATCCACTCGCACCTGCTTCCGCTGCCTCTCACCCACACACTGCGTAACATCGCAGCGGATTGGGGTATTACCTTTGCTCAACTTGCATTCGCCGTTTATTGCATCAGCCAGGATCACCTCGGAAGTGTTGTGGGTACGCCCGTGCTCTCGCGTGAGGATGCAACGACGCAGAACATCGTGGGCCCGCTCGTAAACTATATCCCCGTCGTCATACCTCGTCCCGGCGGGGAGACGGTAGCGGACTTCGCCGCGGCGCTTGCAGACCGTTGGGCAGAGGCCCTGGATCTACGGAACTATCGCATCGAGGATATGCTCTCCTCGTACGATACCCCTGAGGCAGCGCTCTACAACGCAGTGTTCATCGTGCAGCGGGACTTTGTCCAACCGAGAGTAGCCGCAGGATTGAGCTTGACGCCCCTTCCATCCGTTACACCCGGAGCCCTTCACGCTTCCACCACATTCCTTGTAGAGCGCCAAGATGGATGGCGACTATCGATGGAACTTGCATCTGTAGCGGAAGAGCCGGCTGCACGGGAACAGCGTCTGCATCAACTGGTACGGGCTTTGGAAAGGGTGGCAGCCAATCCACACCTCTCGGTAGAAGATCTCAAATACGTAAGCCACCCAGCAGCGAGTGACGCGGCTTCCCCGTCCGAGCGCACTTACCCGGCTTCCCCCGCACAGCAGAGATATGCCGCGATGTACAGCGTCGCTCCAGATGCGGACAGTGTCTGGTTGCGAATGAGCTTTAACATCGAGGGCACGCTGGACACGCAGGTCGTGCTGGACGCTTTGGACTATCTCCAAGCCCGTCATGAAATCCTGCGGACCGAACTGGTTGAAGATGCTTCCGGAAATCTTGTACAGCATGTGCGGCAGCACTGCGACGTGCCGCTGATCGATGTTTCGAACGCTCACGGGGACCTGACGTGGCAGCCTGACGGGTCCTCTGAGATCGCGTCGATTCCGTCGCGACTCGCGAATGCGCCGTGCTGGCGCGCACTGATCAAGAAGGAATCAGCGGCCACAGAACTCGCCTTCGAGTTTCCTCACGCCCTGATGGATGGTTGGTCCTGTGGCGTCTTCCTGAAGGAATTCGCCGAGCTTTATCGCGTACTGGCGGAGGGACGCGCAGCTTCTCTCCCTGCCCTCGAGATCACCTACGGACAATGCGTTGCGGCACGCGAGTGCGAGGCCGCGCAGACCAACACGATAGCACTCGACTTCTGGAGCAAGCGTCTGTCGAAGCTGCAAAGGCCCAGCGCACTGCCACACGATGCACCTGTAGGTCAGGGATGTGTCGTGTCGAGTCGAGTCCTGGATCCTACGCTTGTACTCGCAATTCAAACCGTGGCAGAAGAGAGTGACGTCACGGTAGCCAGCATATTTTGCGCCGCTTACCGTTGCCTCCTGCGGCGCTATACGAATGGCGATTGTGTTGTGGCCGTGCCGACTGCGAATCGGCCTGCGGAGGCGGACGGTGTCTTAGGGCCGTTCTCTGAGGTCATGTTTGTAGCGGGTGAGATTGGCACGACGTACGCAAGCGCACTGATCGCGACGCAGGAGGAACTGCTTAGCGGCGCGGAGCATATGATCTCCCTGCAGACCTTGGTAGAGAGCGCCGTTCCCATAGTGCTTTCAGGACCTCACGCCAACGTCGTCGGCTTCCTGTATCAGGATGCATTCGTGCATTCGCTCGAAGCCGGGCCCGTCACCCTGCGCGCCACTGGCACCGAAACAGTGACCTCCTCTTTCTTCTGGAACCTTTCAATTGTTCGGCGGGACCAGGTCGTCACCGCACAGATTGCATCGTCGCAGCGGCATTTCACTGCGGCCTTTGCGGAAGCCTTGCTCGACGACTTTGAGGTGTCACTGTCTGAGTTTCTTTTCTCGCGCCATACTCCACTCAGCAGCCTGCATGGAAGCTCCCAGCGCGTCATCGCGCTCGGCGAAGCGTCGCGGCATCCGGAAAGCCTGACCGGCGAAGCGGTCGTGACGAACGAAGAGCAACCAAGAGCGATCCGCGATGCCGAGCAATCGATGCTCGGCATCTGGCAGTCCGTCTTTCGGCGTCAGGCGATCTCTATCGATGACGACTTCTTCGCTCTGGGTGGTCACTCCCTGCTTCTTGCAGAAATGCAGAAGCATATCCTCAAGGCCTTCGGCCAGCGCATCACCTCCGCTGACATCTTCCTCGCCCCCACGTGCGGCGCCCTTGCCCGGCGGGTACTCAGGCCGTCCGATTCACCCGCTATGCCCTATCAGGTGGTTCCTGTGCAGCCAGAAGGAGATGCACCCCCCTTGTTCGTCATCTCCCAGAGCATGATCATCCGGAAGTTGGCGGCCGCGCTACGGCCTATGATGCCCGTATACACCATTCAACTCGGAGAAGCCGAAGTCTTATCCCTGGGCACGCAAGTGTCGATGATCTCGATCGCTAACTGCTATCTCACGTATATACGCAAGGCCCAGCCTAATGGCCCCTACCGTCTGGCCGGGTGGTGTGTCTCAGGATGGGTCGCCCTGGAAGTGGCCAGGAAGCTACTGGAAGACGGGGAAGAGGTAGATATTCTCCTCGTCCTTGATGCCTGGGCTCCGCGATTCTGGCGAGACCTTCAGGGTTTACGCAGGTTCGCCGCACGAAGCTCGTACTACGCTCACCGGCTCTACTGGCATGCGCGCAAGCTTCTGCGAAGCTTTACCAGCGCAAGTGGTCTTCGTAAATCCGCCATGGATACGTTCCGCATGGTCTTACACACCTTGAAAGGTTCCATGCAGAGCGCACCGGCAATACCGCCCTCCGAAGAACGCTTCGAACAGATGATGAGCGAGGCGGTCAGTACCTATCGCCCGGCTCCCCTTGCCTGCGACACGGTCGTCATCTTCAAGAGTGACGAACAGCCCGTGGGCGGCACGCTTCCTCAGGACATGGCTTGGAGTTCGCTCCTGCCGAGTGGCTTCGCGCTCGTCCGTGTGCCCGGTGATCATGCCGGCATGTTTGACGAGGAGGGTTCGCGCATTATGGCTGACGCCATAGCCTTCGACTTATCCGATTCACATAAGCACCGTTACCTTGGAACTACGCCTCGGCATGTCGGGAACCTTACACCAGAGGCATGTCTTTAGGAACGTTACTTAAGTTTTAAGAAGTCATATCGTCGTATTTATCGCTTGTAACTTCTGGCGCGGCCTAAGAACGACGACTAACTCGAAACAAGTCTTGACATAGGTAACTGTGCTGGTTCAACTATGTTCCAGCCATATGACTGCACATTTTTTCATTCTAGCCCTTGGTGTCCACCGCGAGATCAGCGACATTCTGCATCGCGCATCACGTCTACCCAACTTAGTCGTGGCTTCCGCTTCCTACTTCCAGGAAGCCGTGTCTATCTGTGAGAACAGCCGTGTGCCGCCTGGTCTAATCATCTGCGAAAGCAGCTCAACCGCAGAGACTCAAGCCAAGAAGATTGAAGCGCTTTCGCAACTAGCGACTGACGCAACCATCCTTGTTGTTTCGGATGATGTTTCCTTGGTGCAAGTATCTGCACAGTCCAATGTTTGCAATGTTTCCCGGGCGAAACTTCTCCAGGAGATTGTGGCAAGGATTAACAGACCGCGTAACGCGCCGGCAACGCCCGCTACTTCTCCGTCGCCCGCGAACGCGCTCGCCAGTTCCATGCCGCACGTCGTTCACTTCGCTGGTGGCGGCTTCATGCTGGCCGCAAGTCCCGCCATGTTTAAAGTGACGCGACAGCTGGAGACAATCGCCCCGCACGATGTTCCGGTTCTGATTACAGGCGAAAGCGGCGTAGGGAAAGAGATGGTTGCGAAGCTTGTGCACCACCTATCGCATCGATCTGCACACCCGTTCATGAAGGTGAATTGCGCTGCACTTCCGCATGACCTTCTTGAGAGCGAGCTCTTCGGCTATGAGGCAGGCGCTTTCTCCGGCGCGACGAAATCAAAGCCCGGAAAGTTTGAACAGTGCGACGGGGGGACGCTGCTACTTGATGAACTGGGAGAGATGAGTCCGGCACTGCAAGCGAAGCTGCTTCATGTGTTGCAAGATGGGACATTTTCCCGATTAGGGTCGCGCGGCGAGTCAAAGGTAGATGTCCGTATCATTGCCGCCACCAATATCGATATTGCGGAAGCAATCAAAGGAAATCGCTTCCGTGAAGACTTGTATTACCGTCTCAATGTCTTCTCGTTTCATATCCCTCCGCTTAGAGAGCGTCGGATGGAGATCCCATATCTAGCCCAATACATCACTGCTGACATTGCTCGCGCATATAAGGTCGATCCAATAGATTATTCTCCGTCACTCATGGAGAAAATGATGAACTATCGCTGGCCAGGAAATGTGCGGGAGTTCGCAAACTTTATCAAACGCTATCTGATTCTCCGTGATGAGGGACAGGCGATGACGGACCTTATTGTTCCCGGTTGCGCCAGCGTGCAAGATCCAATGGTTATCTTCCCAGCCCTGCCCGGCCCAGCGACCTACGCTGCAGAGGTGCACGACATTCCCGTAGATAGGACGATGGAAGCGGAAGAGTTGCGACTGCTGCTGAACCGAACTCACTGGAATCGGCGGGTGGCGGCGGAGCAACTCAACATGCGGTACCGCGACTTCCTGGGGAAGATGAAGCGGTGCGGCCTGGACTCTTATTCAAGTTTGGATCGAGCCGGCATCTGATTGGCCACTTACTTGCTTTCTCCTGTGAGTGTCTGAAGCGCCGGGAGGTCAAGTTGATCTGGTCTAAGCTTTTGTCTCTCTTTATCGTTCCATTGCTCTTCGGTACGATCGCGTATGAAGCCCGCCTTCACGCCGCGTGGACTTTTTTGGCGACCGGATTACTTCTCTGCTTCTTCGGAAGACGCTTTGTGGATGGAGACGTCCCTGCCGTGTCCCAGGTAAGCGTGACGGAGAACGCTGCACCTCGACCTCTGCCGCACGCGGTTCGTAGCGTTGACGACGAGTCTTCCTCAGTGATCAGTAATGCGCTCAGCGTAGACCTGGAAGACTACTTCCACACGGAAGTCGCAGCCAGCTGCATCCAACGTGAAGACTGGGAGTACCTTCCCTCGCGGGTGGAGTACAACACAAATCTCCTGCTGGACTTGCTCGATCATCATGAAGCAAAGTCCACGTTCTTCGTACTCGGATGGGTTGCACGTAAGCATCCCGGACTCATCCGCGAAATTCACGCGCGCGGTCATGAGATCGGCTGCCATAGCGATCTACATCAGCTGGTCTACCGCCTCACACCTGACGAATTCCGTGCGGATACCTATGCCGCGCTGCAGGCAATCCAGCAGTCAGCCGGAACGCACGTCATCGGGTACCGTGCACCGTGCTTCTCCATCAACCAATCTGCCGACTGGGCATACGAGATTCTCGCAGAGCTGGGTTTTGCCTATGACTCCAGCATGAATCCGATCTATCACCCAACCTATGCGAATCCTGATTCCCCCCGCTTCCCGTACTACGTCGCGGGTGGACATCTGCTCGAAATCCCGATAGCTACACGGCGCGTTGGGGGCATCAACCTGCCCATCGGAGGTGGCGCTTACCTGCGACTCCTGCCGCAATCTTATGCACAAGCAGGAATCAGGAGCCTGAATGATCGCGAGGGTGAGCCTGCTGTGATCTACCTGCACCCGTGGGAGATTGACCCGAATCAGCCACGGATGTCGTTGGGACTTCTTTCAAGCATCCGCCAGCGTGGCCTGACAGACCGCATGAGCTCCAAGCTGGAAGATCTGCTCACCGCGTACCGCTTCGCATCGATCAGCGATGTCTATCGAAACGCGATTCCAAGGTGGCAGCCCTGGCGTTCCCAAGGGTCGCTCATCAAGCTTGACGTCGAACAATACGAAGTGGCGACCCTATGACACTCCTCAGCAGCGCACGCGCGCAGGTCCGCGATGCCATCAACTGGACCGAGTCAGGCATCATCCGCAACGTCGTCTACCCACTCTGGACGATGCGCGATCATCCGCATTACCGACGCGCTCGAGCTCGATTCGAGCAGCATGAACATCTGTCTCCGGCCTTGCTTCAGGACCTGCAGCAAGGCCTGCTGCAACGAATGATTGGGCATGCTGCAAGACATGTTCCGTACTACCGGTCCACGTTTGATGCTTTGGGTCTTTCCCCCATGGATATACGCACAACTGACGACCTGCGTAAGCTCCCGGTTCTGCAGAAACGTGATCTTCAGGTCTCCTCCGAGCACCTGTTGGCAGACAACATTGAGCCAGAGATGCGCTCTTTAAATCGCACCGGTGGATCAACGGGATCTCCGATTCAGTTCTGGGTCGACAAGGCTCGGTACGATCTACGCCGAGCCAGCACGGACCGCCATAACGCATGGGCTGGTGTGCGTCCAGGGGACTACTGTGCGCTGCTGTGGGGGGCGGTGATGGACGTTCCGGCTCAGCAGGTTCTCTCGGTGTCATGGAAGCAACGTGCCCTGCATCGTCAGATCATGTTGAATACTGCGCAGACTGACGAAGCTGGCCTGCACGCTTTCATTGAGCTCGTCCGAAAGTACCGCCCACGCCACCTGGTTGCCTACGCGCAATCGGCATACATGTTCGCAGAGTTCTGCGCAGCGAACTCCATTCAAGACATCCACTTCGAATCCATCATCACCACCGCAGAGATGCTGGTGGATACGCAGCGCGAGAAGATCGAGGCGACGTTCGGAGGGAAGGTCTTCAATCGCTATGGCTGTCGCGAAGTTTCCGTCATCGCCAGCGAGTGTAGGGAGCACAGTGGTCTGCACGTCAATGCTGACGCCTTGATCGTCGAGATCGATCGTCGACGGGAAGATCCGGAAGGCTGTGGTCGCATTCTCATCACGGACCTCTACAACCTGAGCATGCCACTCATTCGTTATGAGATAGGAGATCTGGGATCCTGGGCTACTGATTCCGCCTGTGCATGCGGCCGATCCTTCCCGCGCCTACGCCGCATTGAAGGCCGCATGACAGACTTCCTCAGCTTCCCGTGCGGCAAGCGAGTCTCTGGTCCCTCGCTCACCCTTGTCCACTCCGACATGCGTGAAGTGCGACAACTGCAATACGTCCAAACCTCCGACAGCGACGTGACCCTCAACGTCGTGACGGGCACAGGCTTCAGCGATGGCACGGTGAATGAGATCCGAAGACGATTGGTTCCCTACTTCCCCACGTCGATCCGTCTTGCGGTGAAAGTCGTCGATCACATTCCACGGGAAGCCTCGGGAAAGTACCGATTCGTAAAACAGACCTCGGCTCATCCTTTCAACTCGGGGTTCTCTGCATGAGCTGGTTCCATACGCGCTGGGTTTTACCGTTTGCGGAGCCGGAGCGATATGCCAACCTGACGGCATCGCTCAAGTCTTTCCGCGACTTTGAACAGCTTCCAGAGGCGGAGCAGCGATCTGAAAATCTTGCACGCGTCTCACGGCTGCTGCATCATGCCCATCAGAGCAGTCCGTTCTATCGATTCCGGATGGATGCATCCGGGGTCAACCCGAGCGCATGGGACATCAACTCCACGATTCCGCTCGAACCATTGACCAAAACGGATCTCCGTGTCGCGGGAGATGCGATCCTCTGCCGTTCCGTATCCAACGAGCAACTTCGGGCGGCAAGCACCGGTGGGACAACGGGTGCGCCCGCACGCATCTGGAGAACGGTTGAAGACCTTCGACAAAAGGTTGCGATGCAGATCCATCTGGAGAGCCAAGTCGGTTACGCCCCCGGCGACTCGGTGTTGATGATCTGGGGTGCGGATCGCGACCTGGAATTGAACCCAAGCTGGAAGTGGAAGCTGTACCAGCAAAGGCTGATGCATCAGTACAGCGCGCCGGTCGGTATGTTAAATGATCAGGTGTTTCGACGCTTCGGTAAGCTCCTCCAGGCGTCCTCACCTCAAATCGTCTACGGCTACTCCAGTTGCATCGCCAGATTCGCGGAGTATGTGGAGCGGCAGAAGTTGAAGTTCAAAGCACCGCGACGTGTGTTGGTCACCGCGGAGCCATTGACGCCGCAGGACCGCGAGCTAATTCAGCGCGTCTTCCGAGCACCGGTCCGCGAGTTTTATGGCAGTCGTGACATTGGCATGGTGGCAGTGGAATGCTCCCATGGCCGTCTTCATTTCCATCCGTCCGCCTGTCATGTCGAGTTTGTACCAGAGACCGACTCTTCAGAAGGCATGCTCTACCGGCTCTACATCACAGACCTGCTGAACCAATCTTTTCCAATGATCCGGTATGACACGGAAGACTGCGTTCTGCTTGCTGACGATCCATGCCCATGCGGATCGTGGTATCCCGCAGTACGCAGGATCGTCGGTCGAGCCATTGACAACTTTGTCCTAGGCGACGGAACTACGGTCCCGGGAGTCTGCTTCACCACGCAACTCCTTCGCATCAGGAAACCACTGCGCCTGATCAACGGATTGCAGTTCATCCAGAAGCGCTTCGATCTGACACAGATTCGCTACGCAGCGGAAGGTGCTCCAGAACATATCCGAACGGAATTACAGAACATCACAGAATGCGTCAACGGCCTCTTCCCAAGCGGCATGAACTGGGAGTATGTTCGGGTGCCAAAGATCCTCCGCGAAAAATCGGGAAAGCTGCGCTTCACCATCTCTGAGGTGAGCGCAGCCTTCCCGTAAGGACTGCTGTTTCGGTTCAAGGACAAGAACTACGGACTACGGGCAGGACAACGCCTTTCCATTTGCAGTTACCGTCACTGCCAGATGGTCCGACTCGCACTGCAGGACGGGTGTACTCGGCAATCCGGTTACATTCAGGTTGGTGCAGGCCGCCCCACCGCAGCGCGCGTAGATTGTGCTTGAGCCAGTGAATGTGCCGTTCAGATTGAGGTTTGTCGCACCGTCATAACCGCCATAGAACACGAACAAGGACGGGGCATTGTTGAACGTATTGCCGTTAAACACGATGCTCTTTCCATCGGTGTTATCCAGCGAGACACCCGAGTTCATTGTGGTGCTGCCAGCCTGAACGACGGAGAACGTGTTGTTCGCCACCGTGATGGATTCGCTGCCAGTGAGGTCCGTGAATCGCAGTCCCTGTGCCTGGCAAGGGCCCGCAGTTACCGTGATGTTGTTGTTCGTGATGCTCACGTTCGTCGGAACAATGCCCGGGGCATAGGCTTTCACGCGAATGCCATAGGTTCCGTCGATTTCGCAACCATCAGGATTGTGACCGGGGTCATGCACCGTTGCCGAGTCCTGGATCGCCAGCGTGTTGTCATGCAACTTCACATTGGAGCCTTCAATTTCGAAGCCGCGGGTCGCCCCCGTGAAGGAGTTTCCATACGCCTCCGAATTATTGCCCCCAAGGAAGATCCCGTAACCGCCAACATACTGACTTGGGCCAAGCTTGCCTTTGTTGTTGTACGCCAGCAACGCACCACCGGAGACGATGCATCCCTGGGGCGATCCATTGCAAGTGACATCGTGAACCACATCCTGGGCGTTGGTGCCCACGGTGCTGCCACCGTAGTCGAGACGAATTGGATATCCGAGTAGCTGGTCGCGATTCGAGACCGCTGTTACGGCGTCATTGATAACGATGTTGTAGATGCTGGTGTTGCCGGGAGGGTACTGATCGTAGATCGCGGATGTATCCTGCGCCGCGATGTTGATGGTGAGATCATGCATCGTCTGGGAGGCCTGCGTCGTGGCCTGCCCCAGGCGGATCGCGTGGGACTGTGGAGCCGCTGCGCTACCCTGCGTAATCGTGCCGTTCAGGATCGTGGGATTCTTATGCGATCCACCGCAGAGATTGGAAGGGATACCCGAGAGCTGCGTGTCCCAGCAGTCCGCCACAAGAACGCCATAGTTGGCGCGTGAAGAATCGCTGTTGGCGTACTTGATGACGTGTCCGTTCAGGTTCAACGTCACATTATCCGCGGTGATGCCGAAGCACGTGCCTGCCGACTGAACATCATTCTGGAGCACGTAAGTGGTGTTCGCCGACGATAGTGCGCCGCATGCAGTCAGCGACGTGCCGGAGGCTGATGTTGTCGTAATCGGGCTCACCGGCGCAGTTACGGCAACCACCGTCACGGGCATACGGGCTGTCGCCTGTGCAGAAGATTGCAGCGAATCCGTTACCGTGAGCGGCACACTCAGGACGGACGCCGCACTAACCGAAACGGTGCCTGATAGCACGCCGCCTGCAGATAGGGCGATGCCTTGAGGCAGAGCTGAGGACGACCATGCGTACGGTGCCAATCCACCCGTCGCCGTCAATGGAATCGAAAATGCCACGCCTGACTGTACGCTGCTCAGTGCCGTCGATGAAATGCTTAGCGCACTTTCGACGACAAAGGGTGCCCCGTAGGTCACGGATGTGCCGTCTGGATTGCGAACAGCAAGGGTGTACGGACCAGGGCTGCTTGCAATCATTGTCGCGAGCAGATGGCTGGAGTCCTGCACCGCAGTTGTGCCGACCAGTTGCCCGTTCAGGGTAACAACGGCGCCATTGGGGAACCCTGCTCCGGTAACTGTTACCGTCACCGTGCGGTTGAGCGGAATGGTCGTGGTCGAAACAGCAGTGATGCTCTCGGCAGTCGAAGACCCGGTGACCAGTAGCGATCCAGCGTATTGCGTGGACCCGGTCGATGCACTCTGCAGTACCACGGAGTAGGAGCCGGCCGTCAGCGGACCCACCGAGGCCTTCGCTTCGGTCGAGCTCACGATTGTGGTCGTTGCCGCGATGCCACCGATCAGCAGCTTGCCGTCCGTTGGAAAGCCCGTCCCGGTAACGTCAAGCGTGAAGGTCGTGCCGGCGGTCGCACTTGTAGGCGCGATGGAAGTGATCTTCTCTGAGGCGGGAGGCGCAGCGTACACAAGCGACAATGCACCACTGACTCCGTTGTCCGTCGCATAAGCGGTCACGGAATAGGTTCCGGCGCCCAGCTTCGGTGCTGTGAACGAGAGATGGGTTCTGTCGATCAACGTCGTAGGAACTGCGTCGCCGTTGACGCGGATCGTGGTGCCGGAGCGGCTGAGGTTCGTTCCGTACACCATGACGGTGTTGGACTGTCCCACCGTCAGGTTGGAAGGGTTCAGACTTTGCAGTGTCTCCTGGGCTCGGCTTCCGGTGAACGTGAACGACCGCGATAGAGCCTGAGCGCTTCCCGTGGCGGCGCTTTGCACAACCACGTCAACCACACCTTCATCTTGTCCCGGCGGCACGACGGCCGATATCTTTCCCTGGTCGACAAAGGTCGTAGTTGCTGCAGCACCGCCAAAAGAGATCTTGGAGTCAGGCTGGAAACCACTTCCTTCGATGGTAACGGAGCTGCCTCCGTCGAGCGGCGCGGCAGCCGGAGTTACGCTGCCGATGCCCTGGACTGTTGTTGCTCGCTGGCCGCAACCAGCAAGATAGACGCAAAGTCCGAGAACAGCTATGAGGGCGGGGTTCCTCGTGGTTTCTAATTTCCGTGGCCGGGTAGGCGGGGGGGAAGTTGGCTCAAGCCAAATGGTCATGCAAGGACTCCTTGACGCAGGTCGGCACAATCGCGCTTGAACGTGTTGAGCGTGGGTGCGAAGCGGCCGATGAAAAATAGTTAGGTTTGCCGTGCGAGCCATACGCACAGCCGCAAGCGGAGCGCTAGAAGTAGCGACCGCCTACACGGGGGATGACTCACAAATATCCGTCCCAGCCCGCGAAGTACAGGTGATTTGTGCAAACTTCTGCAGCCTTGCGTATTTATCTTGCGAATATTTGGCTCAAAGCTGCCTCAGGCCACCGGGGAAGCCGTTTCTACGGGATACGACCAGAGAGGTTTCTTCTTCTGGATCTGCCGCGTCGGTTCCACGCTAGCGGCAGCTGATGGAAGCGTGATCATCGAAGATGCGAGAGCGCCAAGGATTCCCCATGTCACGCGGTAGAGGTTATGGGCGGAATAACCGGTGATGAAAAGAGCCGTAAGCACGATCAGCGTCGTGACCGGTAAAAATTGCACGGCAGGCAGGGTGCTGGACATACACCGTCGTCGCGCCCGGACGGTCGAGATGACCAGGGACACAATGAACACACTGAAGCTCAATACGCCAATCGCCCCCAGTTCCCCAAGCAGCTTGAAATACAGCGAATGCGCGTCCAGCCAATGACGACGACCTGGTCCCGGCCAGAACTTCGTCCCATTGGCAATGGCGTAGTTCGCTGATCCCACTCCTGTAAGCGGGTTGTCCTCAAACATCCTCACGCCGCCCTTCCAGGAGTAGACGCGGTTCTGAAAAGACTCATCACCGGAAAGGTCCTGCACTGTGGCGTATCTGTCCTTATATTGCTGCGGGAGTGCAATCCAGATGATCGGCAGCGAAATCGCCAAGGCAACCACCACCGCAACCCGGTGGCGGGTAGTGAGCGCAAGCAAAAGCCATACGAAAGCCATGGTCATAGCGGAAGTTCGTGACCCGGTGATGAGAATCGTCGTCGCACTCAGAAGAAAAACGACGAGTCCTAGCAGTCGCATATTCCTTGGATTTCCGGCTCTCATGAGAAGAGCGCAGAACGGCAGCCCCAGCACCAGAGAGATGCCGAGTGTATTTGCATCGCCACCAGAGCTGGTCAGCCCAGTGGCGCGCTCCACGTTCATGTGAAACTCGCGAACCCCCGTCATGTACAGAAACAACGACGTTCCCGCAAGCCATCCGGTGGCCGCTACGTACGCTGTCACGAACCGTGTCACGAGCGCTTCTGAAGTGAGTGTGGCCACCATCACCAGATGGAAGAACACTACTTCGAAATAGTTGATGCACATCTGCAGTGAGTTGCTGGGCCAGAACGCAAAGGGAACTGCTACGAGCATGGCCAGAAAGAATCCCAGGTAACACTTTGTGGGAACCGGAAAACGCAACGGCAGATGGTGGACCACCATGGAGATCAGGATCACGGCTCCCATCAGTCGTTCCAGATGAAAGACTCCCAACGCGGGATAGAGCTCTCCCGGTTGAACGACGAAGATCAGCAAAAAGCCAACCATGCCCCATCGTGGATCTCGGAGGGCAGCCACCATGATGCCCAGCGTTAGGAAGAGTAGAACGACCCACATAAGGATTCCTCCGGTGCCAGCAGGCGGCGCTCTTGCAGTGCAGCTTCGCCTTTGGTCGGTCAGTTGCTCTTCGGAGAAGGAGTTACCCTCCGAAACGAGTTGACCGAATGTCTTTATATGCAAATGACGCGCCAACCTTAGAGCCTCCCGTCACAACGGCGCACGCTGCAGCGGTCCCGCAAGCCTCGGAAGGGACGCTACGCAAGTTATTGCTTGGCTCGGGAAGCCGTGTCGCCTTTCTCGCAGTGAACACCGTCATCGGCCTTCTCATGACGCCGTACATCCTGCATAGCCTGGGCGATCGGTACTTCGGCCTGTGGGCACTGACCAGCACCGTCGTGGGCTATTACAGCATCCTGGACCTGGGACTATCGGGCTCGCTATTTACGCAGATGTCGCACGCACTTGGCGCGCGAGACCACATCAGTGCCAATCGTATTTATTCGACCGGCTTGGCTCTCTACTGCTGGATCGCCGTACTCATCATGTCGGTGGCCGCCGGTTGTGCTTTCGTCATTCATCTGGCGTGGCCAAGCGCCGATGCTGCCGTTGTTCCCCTCATACTCTTGACCGGATTCCACGTCGCGATAGGCTTTCCGATGAGAGCACCCTATGGCGTGCTTAATGCCGGCTCGCACTTCGACCTTACCAATGCGATCAACATTGGCGCCGCAGTGCTTCGCGTCATCGCCATGGTTTTCTGTCTACGTTCGGGTTATCACGTGGTTGGCTTGGCATTTGCCCAGCTGCTTGCCGCTATCCCGGGATTTATCGCGGTATTGATGGCGGTTCGCTTGCGCTATCCATTCATGACGGTTCGCCTGAAGAGCGCCTGGCACGCTTCGACAGCTAAATCTCTGTTTCACTTCGCGGGCCCCGTGCTCCTCGGGCAGGTCGCAGACCGCTTGCGGCTACAGAGTGATGCGCTTGTTGTATCCTTCGCTCTTGGCCTTGAGGCGGTTGCACACTATAATGTCGCGAGCACACTTGCCATGTATTACCTCGACGGCGTCACAGCGGTGGTTGGTGTCCTAAGCCCGCTTCTCGCGCGACAGTTCGGTGCCGGGGACCATGAAGGGCTGCGCCGGAATACTTTGCTCGGGACCCGAGCCAGCATTGTCTGCGCCACCTTCATCGGTTTTTTAATCGTGTCCGTCGGACCTTCCTTC